>CAZMMX010000004.1:110836-134665 GCA_964567485.1 uncultured Prolixibacteraceae bacterium
AGTCAATACTTACATGATTAGTCAGTACTTACACGATTAGTCAGTACTTACATGACTAGTCAGTACTTACATGACTAGTCAGTACTTACATGACTAGTCAGTACTTACATGATTAGTCAGTACTTACATGATTAGTCAGTATATACGTGAATGACCCGGATTTGTGTGAATGGAAGTCCATCACAGTGAAATATACGCTTATCAGGCACCACTACCCGATTATAGCAGAAGGTTGGGGAATGCGCTTACCGGAATTCAGCGTCTTTTCAGACCGAGTACCCCCAGGAGGCCCCGGGTGACCTCGCGGGCCACGGTACGGGTAACAGAGCTCTTCATGATTTTTTCGAAGGTGGAGACCTGGCGGGTGGTGCGGCCGCGTGCGGGGGTTCTGCCAGTCCGGCTTTTTTCCCTCAGTTCGCGGGCGTCCTGTTCTTCCATCCTTTCGAGCAGGATTTCGTGGGCACTCTCACGGTCTATATTGCGGTTGTACTTTGTCACCAGCGCCGAACGGTCGACGAGGTCGCTGATCTCCCCTTCCGAGAGGATGTCCATCCGTGAAAAAGGAGGGCGCATCAGGGTATGCACCAGTTCCGTGGGCATTCCCTTTTCATTAAGGGCCGTGACCATGGCTTCGCCGGTTCCCATTTTGGTAATCAACTCATTGGCCACATAAAAGTCGCTCAGAGGATAGTTTTCAGCGGCCAGTTTGATGGCTTTGCGGTCTTTGGCCGTGAAAGCCCTCAGGGCGTGTTGAACCTTCAGGCCCAGTTGGCCCAGGACTTCGGCGGGGACGTCATCGGGTGACTGCGTCACCAGGATGATACCCACCCCCTTGGAACGGATCAACTTGATGGTCATTTCGAACTGGTCAAGCAGGGTTTTGGTGGCATTGCGGAAGATCAGGTGGGCCTCATCGAAGAAGATCACCAGTTCAGGTTTGGCCAGGTCTCCTTTTTCCGGCATTTTTTGGAATATCTCAGCCAGCAGGCAGAGCATGAAGGTGCTGAACATCGCCGTATTGCTCTGGATATCGGTCACCCTCAATATGTTGACCATTCCCCGGCCCTGGTCATCACGGCGCATCAGGTCGACGATGTCAAACGAGGGTTCTCCGAAGAAACGGGCGGCTCCCTGCTGTTCCAGGCCGGTCAGGCTGCGCATGATGGTCCCGGCCGAGGTGGTCTGGAAAAAGCCGTATTCCTTCTGGAATTCTGCCTTGCCGTCTTCCTGGACATATTTCAGCACGGTTTTCAGGTCCTCGATGTCGAGAAGCGGCAGCCCTTTGTCGTCGCAGTATTTGAAGACCATGGAGAGGATGCCTGTCTGGTTTTCATTGAGATCGAGTATTTTACCCAGGAGTACCGGACCGAATTCCGAGACGGTAGCTTTCATTTTCACTCCCGGTTCGTCACTGATGGTCATCAGTTCCGAGGTGTACCCCCGGGGTTGCCAGTCGAGGCCTATCAGCCGTGATCTCTTCTCGACCACGGCATTTGTGCTTCCCGGGGCGGCAATTCCGCTGAGGTCCCCCTTGACATCCATCAGCAACACGGGAACTCCGGCATCCGACAACCCTTCGGCAATCAGCTGCAGCGACTTGGTCTTGCCGGTTCCGGTGGCTCCGGCAATGAGGCCATGCCTGTTCAGGGTTTTCAGGGGCACCGTGACCTGGCATCCGGTCTCCTGGTCTTCCCCCAGAATCGCAGATCCTATCAGAATTGACTCTCCCTTGAAGGTATAACTCCCACTTATGGCTTCCACGAATTTTTCCTTGACTTCCATGATCGCTGCTTTTTGGTTTCCTTTGACACAAAAATAACTAATTTATTATTTTTACAGAGAAATTAAACGAATGATGGAAAAAGAGGAAGCTTCAGGTCGTTTCATGAAGCGTGCAGCCGAATTGGCAGCCTATGCCGTGGACCATGGGTTGGGAGGGCCTTTTGGTGCCGTGGTGGTGAAGGAGGGTATTATTGTGGGGGAGGGGTATAACCGGGTGACCAGCATTAACGACCCCACCGCCCATGCCGAAATCATGGCGATCAGGGATGCCTGCGCCAAACTGGAGACCTTCCAGCTCACGGGATGTGAAATCTACAGCAGTTGCGAACCCTGTCCCATGTGCCTGGGGGCCATATACTGGGCCCGCCCCGACAGGCTCATCTACGGAACCACCCGCTACGACGCCGCCGACGCCGGCTTTGACGACGCCTTCATTTACCATGAAATGGCTCTTCCTGAAAAGGAGAGGAAAATCCCTGTCCTTTACCTCCCCGACAAGGAAGCCCGCAAGGTCTTCCTGCAGTGGAAAAAGAGAGAAAACAAAACCGCTTATTAAGTTGTTCAACTATTTTTATTAACTTGGGAATTGACAATTTCTACCGGGTAGAAATAACTCATATACCTGATTAACACTCATTTAAACGAAACCATTATGGCAAAAAAAATTAAGGAAATTGAAGGGATCGGTCCGGTGTTCGCTGAGAAGCTGGGGAAAGCCGGTGTTTTGACTGTTGAAAGCCTTCTGGAAAAAGGGTCCACCCGTGGTGGCCGCAAGGCCCTTGCCGACGCCGCAGGAATCGACGAGAGCAAGGTATTGAACTGGGTCAACAAAGCCGACCTGTTCAGGATCAAGGGCGTGGGGCCCCAGTTTTCAGAACTTCTGGAAGCTGCCGGTGTAGACACCGTTAAGGAACTGAAAAATCGCAATGCCGAGAACTTGTACCAGAAACTGGTGGAGGTTCAGGCAGAGAAGAAAATCACCCGTGCCGTGCCCGCCCTTAAGCAGGTCACCAATTTCATAGAGCAGGCAAAAACCCTGCCTCCCGTGGTGACATACTGATTCCGGCTCATCGGATAATCAGGATAGAGGCTGTTCCCGTGTAAGGAGCAGCCTCTTTTTTTTTAACTTTGCGACTTCGTTTTTCAAACAAACTGAGCTGCAGCATGGAATACAATTTCGGTGATATCGAGAAGAAGTGGCAGGCGATGTGGGAGGAGAAGAAAACCTTCCGTACGGAGGATGATTTTTCGAAGCCCAAGTACTACATTTTGGATATGTTTCCCTATCCTTCAGGGGCGGGGTTGCATGTAGGCCATCCTGAGGGATACACGGCCACTGATATTCTCAGCAGGTACAAGCGGATGAGGGGTTTCAACGTACTACATCCGATGGGGTGGGATGCCTTCGGGCTCCCTGCAGAGCAATATGCCATTCAAACGGGAACCCACCCGGCGCTGACCACCCGGAAAAACTGCGACAACTTCCGGCGGCAGATCAAGGCCCTGGGGCTCAGTTATGACTGGGACCGGGAAATCAACACCACCGACCCGGAATACTTCAAATGGACACAATGGATATTCCTGCAGCTCTTCAACACCTGGTACGATCAGGAGAGCGGCAAGGGAAGGCCTGTGAGTGAACTTCCCGTTCCTCAGGAGGTGATCGCCCGGGGGAAGGAGGCAGTCAGAAAATATACCGATGACCGTCGGCTGGCCTATTATGACCATGCCCAGGTGTGGTGGTGTGGTTCCTGCCGTACCGTTTGCGCCAATGAGGAAGTGCTCACCGACGGGTCGCATGAAAAATGCGGTCACCCCGTGATCCGCAAAAACCTCAAGCAGTGGCTGCTCCGCATTCCCCACTATGCTGAGAGGCTGTTGTCAGGTCTCGATGGCCTTGACTGGCCTGAGGGGGTGAAGGATATGCAGCGTAACTGGATCGGCAAATCGCAGGGTGCCGAAGTGGAGTTTCCCATCATTGGACAGGAGATCTCCCTGAAGGTGTACACCACCCGTCCCGACACCCTGTTCGGGGCTACCTATATGGTCATCTCCCCTGAGCATCCCCTTGTCGATCAGCTGGTAACCCCTGAGAACCGTCTCCTTGCCCGGGAGTATTCCCGGGCGGCCTCCCTCAAGTCGGATCTTGACCGCACCGAGCTGGCCAAGGAAAAGAGCGGGGTTTTCACCGGCAGCATGGCCGAAAATCCGGTCACCGGAGAGGCCATTCCGGTATGGATTGCCGACTATGTGCTGATGGGCTATGGTACCGGGGCCATCATGGCCGTTCCCGCCCACGACACCCGGGACTTTGAGTTCGCCAAGAAATTCGGGATTCCCGTGAAATGCATCCTTGACCCTGCGGAAGCCCCCGCCACCACCCGCGAAGAGGTGCTGGCAGGTAACGCCTGCTGGACAGGCGACGGCCTTTACATCCATTCCGCCAATCCCAGCAGGGAAATCGACATCAACGGACTGAACAAGGAACAGGGCATCGCCGCCATCACCCGGTGGCTCGAAACCCGGGGTATCGGCAAGGCCACCGTCAATTACAAAATCAGGGACTGGCTCTTCAGCAGGCAGCGCTACTGGGGGGAACCCTTTCCGGTGATTCACTGGGAAGATGGGGAGGTGACCCTCGATGAGGAGCTTCCCGTGGTTCTGCCCGAGATGGAGAAATATGAACCCGGAGAAGGGGGGGAATCGCCGCTGGCCAATGCCAGGGAGTGGCTGTCGGTCATGGGGAAAGATGGGCGCAGAGGTCGCAGGGAAACCAATACGATGCCCCAGTGGGCCGGTTCGTGCTGGTACTATCTCCGTTTTATCGATCCCCGCAATAAGAAGAATATCTTCGACCCGAAGCTTGAAAAATACTGGATGCCCGTCGACCTCTACGTTGGCGGCGCCGAACATGCCGTCCTTCACCTCCTATACAGCCGTTTCTGGCACAAGGTGCTCTTTGACCTGGGCATCGTCTCTACCGATGAACCCTTTGCCCGGCTCTTCAACCAGGGAATGATCCTGGCCTTTGCCTATGAAACCGCTACTGGCGCCAAGGTCAGCTCTGACCTGGTGGAGGAACACGACGGAGGTTACCGCCACACCGAAACCGGGGAAACCCTCTACCAGATCGTGGCCAAAATGTCAAAATCCCTTAAAAATGTGATTAACCCCGACGATGTGGTCAGGCAGTATGGTGCCGATGCCCTGCGCCTCTACGAAATGTTTATGGGCCCCCTCGATGAGCGGAAACCCTGGGCCGAGAAGGGAGTCAAGGGGGTTTTCAACTTTCTGAACCGGGTGTATCGTTTCTTCTCGGAGCCTGCCAACATCAGGGAGGGGGAGGAAGAGCCGGAAATGCTCAAAGCCCTGCACCAAGCCATCCTCAAGGTCACCTCCGATGTGGAAGGACTTAAATTCAATACCGCCATTTCAGCCCTGATGGTCTTCAACAACACGGCCATGAAAAGAGGGAGTATCGCCCGCAGTTCTGCCGAAACCTATGTTAAACTGCTCTCCCCCTTTGCCCCCCACATGGGAGAGGAGTTATGGTCGCAGCTGGGCCATGGTCAAACCCTGGCCTATGAAAGCTGGCCTGAGGCCGATGAAAGCCTTCTGGTGGAAGAGAGTTTCGACTACCCGGTCTCCTTTAACGGGAAACTGCGTTTCAAAATGGAACTTCCGCTGAACATGACGGTGGCGGAAGTCGAAAAAGCCGTGGTGGATCACCCGAAAACCGGCCACTACCTCGAGGGTAAAAGCCTGCGAAAAATCATCGTGGTGCCCGGGAAAATCATCAATGTCGTCATTGCCTGAAAACCTGTCCTATGAAGGAGTTGTTCAAAAAGAGGATCGCGCTCATTGAGGACTACCTCATCATCACCATGGGGTTGCTGCTCTATGCGGTATCGTGGACCCTTTTCATCCTTCCTGCCCATATCACGGGAGGCGGGGTGAGCGGCATCGGGGCCGTGATCTATTTTGCCTCGGGATTTCCGATTGGGGTGACCTATTTCCTGGTCAACATTGTGCTGGTGGCCATTGCATTGAAAGTACTGGGCTCGGGTTTCGGCATCAAAACCATATACAGCATGGCGGTCATCACCGTGGCCCTTACCGTCACCCAGGAACTCATGAAGGAACCCCTGATTGACGATATCTTTCTCTCTTCGGTGCTGGGGGGAGGCCTTGCCGGCGTGGGACTGGGAATCGTCTTCGCCCGCGGGGGATCTACCGGGGGTACCGATATCATCGCCGCCATCGTCAACAAATACAAAAATATCAGTCCCGGCAGGGTCATCCTATACTGCGACGTGTTGATCATCGCCTCCTCCTATCTGGTGCTGAAGTCGGTAGACAAGCTGGTATACGGATATGTGGCCATGGCGGTCACCTCCTATTCCCTTGACGCGGTGCTCAGTGGAGCCAACCGGTCGGCGCAGATGCTGATCTTCTCACGGAAATATGAAGAGATTGCCGACTTTATCAACCAGCAGAGATATCGCGGGGTCACCGTGATTGACGGCGTGGGCTGGTATACCAAGGAGAATGTGAAAGTGGTCATTTCTGTGGTCAGAAAAAGGGAGACCGGGGCTATCTTTAGAAAAATCAAGGAAATCGATCCCAATGCGTTCATTTCCATGGGAAGTGTCATGGGAGTATATGGGCAGGGATTCGATCAATTAAAACTATAACATGGATTGGAAGAAAACAGGTAAATTCCTGATCACCGGTGTCGTGCTTCTTACAGTAGCCACCGCCGCTTACATTTTGCTCACCCCTAAAAAACCCCTGGAACCCGTTTCGGAAGCCGTGATCCCAGAGATGCGTTTCGGCTTCCCCGTCGATTCCTTCCACATCGTGGAGGGGGTGGTCAAACCCAACCAGAACCTGGGCGACATCCTGACAGGTTTCGGGTTGAACATGTCCACGATCGACCAGCTTGCCCAAAACTGCGAGGGGATCTTCGACGTCAGGAAGATCAGGACTGGCCAGCACTTCTTCCTTTTCCAGAGTCCCGACTCTACCCGCGAGGCCCGATACCTGGTCTACGAAAACAACAGGATCGAGTATGTGATTTTTGATCTTTCCGACTCTCTCTCCATTTCTCTGGGAAGAAAAAAGGTGCATGTCGAACAGCGGGCGGCCAGCGGAAGGATCGAATCAAGCCTGTGGAACACGATGACTTCCAACAATCTGAACCCCGTGCTGGCTGTGGAAATGAGTGAGATCTACGCCTGGACCATTGACTTTTTCGGCATTCAGAAGGGGGACAGGTTCCGGTTGCTGTATGAGGAGCAATTCGTGGACACGGTATCCATTGGAGTAGGCCCCATCTATGCCGCAGAGTTCGAACATATGGAAAAAAGCTATTACGCCTTCCGGTTTTCGCAGGATGAAGGGGTTGACTATTTCGATGACCGGGGTGAGAACCTCAGAAAAGCCTTTCTGAAGGCACCATTGAAGTTTACGCGGATCAGCTCCCACTTTTCGGGAAGCCGTCTTCACCCTGTGCTGAAGATCAGACGCCCCCACTACGGGGTGGACTATGCGGCCCCCAGAGGGACGCCGGTTGTGAGCATCGGCGAAGGAACAGTCATAGAAAGAGGCTATAAGGGAGGTGGCGGCAATACCATAAAAATCAAACACAACACGGTATACACCACCCTGTACCTGCACCTTTCGGGATTTGCCAAAGGTATCGCTCCCGGATCCAGGGTCAGGCAGGGTGAAGTGATCGGATATGTGGGCTCTACAGGGTTGTCGACGGGTCCTCATCTCGACTTCCGGGTTTACAAAAACGGGACTCCCATCGATCCCCTGAAGCTCGACGTTCCTCCCGGGGAACCCGTAAAGGCGAAATTCAAGCCCGAATTCACCAATAACAAAGACTCCCTGACCGCATTGCTTTACAAAATCAACTGGAACGGCCACTTATAATCCTGAGCGGTCCTGATTCCGGAAGCACGCACCGGAAATTAGGGATGGCCTTCCGGGAGAAAGGGGCACTGGCAGATTACCCAATCGCCAGGAACTGCGGGGGAGCGTCTAACGGATCCAGCGGCTGATCTTCTGCGACAAATCCCTGATGATCTGGCTGTCGATCAGTTGAATGAGGCTTTTACCCCCCGAGTGGATCAGGATATTCCTGACATAAATGAATAACCCCAGGCTGCTGGAAAGAAAGAGCACCGGGTCGCGCCTGAAAATGGCATAAACGAAGATGATCAGCGCCCCTGCGGTGCTGATGATCCAGAAACTTGAGGGAAGTAGCGATTCCTTCTCCCTTTCGGAATGGAGCCACTGGACCACAAACCGGAAGGTGAAAATCAGCTGTCCGGCCACCCCTGTGACCAGTAACCATGGTGGCACTGCGCTGTTTCCCAGGATAGTGCGGAAGCTGTGGGGGCTTCCGGTCAGGAGCCAGAAGGTCACACCAAAGGGTGCTGCAATGATCAGCAAGCGCAGAATAAACGGCCATCTGCCCCAAATCTTTTTAAGTTGCAGGTTTCTGACATAGATGAAATAGACAATGGCCTGCCCCAGGATAATGGCGAAGTCATTGCGGAGGATCCCATAGAAGATCATGAGCAGGGAAGCAGCCAGGCTTATTTTCCAGTATATTCCGGGCGACATGACTTCCCCCACGCTTTCCGACTTGAACCATTGGAGGAAAGTGCGTCCGAAAAAGAGGGTTTGGGCCAGGAACCCCAGAGCAAAGACCGGAATATCGTTCATGCTACGGGATTCTCAGGCAGGGCGTTCCAAGGAGAGGGGAACCTGAAGTTTTTTAAGGGCTTCGCGGGCGGCATTCTGCTGAGCTTCCTTTTTGGAGGGACCGGTACCACGGCCTACGACTTTGCCGTCGCTTTCAACCGTGGATACAAACCGGGGTTGCCTGCCGTTATCGGGATACTCTTCCGCTGTGTTGAATTTTACGTCTCTTTTACTTTTCTGGCTCCACTCAATCAGCTTGCTTTTGAAGTTCAGGTCTAGTTGTTCCAATTCATGGAGGTCGACATACCCTGAAAGAATGCGTTTAGTGACGAAATACTTGGCAGCCTGGTATCCTTTATCGAGGTAGATGGCCCCGATCAGGGCTTCCAGGGCGTCACCATAGATGTGGCTTTTCTCGGCAGGGTTGTTGGTATTGGCGTCGATAAAGCGGTTGAGCCCCATCTCATGGGTCAGGGAGGTCAGGATAGCCCGGTTCACCAACTTAGAACGCATTTTAGTCAGGAAGCCCTCATCCTCTTTCGGGAAACGGTTGTAGAGGAAATCGGCGATGACGGCCCCCAGAATGGCATCGCCCAGATATTCGAGCCGTTCATTATTCACGGCCAATCCCTGGGCATTGAGCCTTGAGGTGGAACGGTGGGTGAAGGCTGTATCGTAAAAAGCCAGGGTGTGGGGATAAAAACCGATCAGATCTTTCAGAAACAAATAAAACTCTTTTCTGGGTGAAGAAAAGAGTTTTATTCTCTGCACTATTTTTTTCAGCACGGCTACTCGAATTTTTTCAGGGCAATGGTGGCATTGTGACCGCCGAATCCGAAAGTATTGCTAATGGCGATTCGGATGTCCCTTTTTTTGGCCTTTTTAAAGGTGAAATCGAGGCGGTTGTCGATTTCCGGGTCATCAGTAAAGTGGTTGATGGTAGGGGGGACGATTCCATCGCGAAGAGCCAGAATGGAAGCAATGGCTTCGACAGCGCCGGCAGCACCCAGGAGGTGACCGGTCATCGATTTGGTGGAGCTGATACTCAGCTCGTAGGCATGTTCCCCGAAGACCCCCAGGATGGCTTTGGGTTCGGCAATATCACCCAGGGGTGTGGACGTTCCGTGAACGTTGATATAGTCAACATCGGTGACCTTAATTCCGGCATCTTCGAGGGCCCATTTCATGACCAGACGGGCACCGGTACCCTCAGGGTCAGGTGCGGTCATGTGGTAAGCGTCGGCCGACATTCCACTACCGATCACTTCGGCATAGATTCTGGCGCCCCGGCGAAGGGCATGGCCATACTCCTCGAGGATCAGGGTTCCGGCGCCTTCGCCCATGACGAAGCCGTCACGATCCTTGTCAAAGGGACGGGAAGCCGTGGCCGGGTCATCGTTACGGGTGGAAATCGCCCGCATCGAATTAAACCCGGCTATGGCAGCCTCATTAACCCCGGCTTCGGAACCCCCGGTGATCATAAAGTCCACCTGTCCGAGCCTGATCTTGTTAAAAGCCTCGATAATAGCATGAGAAGCTGAAGCACAAGCAGATACCGTCGTGTAGTTGGGTCCCCTGAATCCATACCTGATCGAGAGGAGTCCTCCGGCAATGTTGGCAATCATTTTGGGAATGAAAAACGGCGTAAACTGGGGCCTTTCGGGTTTGTAGGCCTGTACCTCCTCAAAGAAGGTCTGTAACCCCCCGATCCCCGATCCCCAGATGATGCCAGCCCTGTTACGGTCCAGTTTCTCCAAATCGACTCCCGTATCTTCCATAGCCCGCATTGTGGAAGCAAAGGCATACTGCGTGAACAGATCGTGCTTACGTGCTTCCTTGCGGTCTATATTATAATCGGAAGGATCAAAATCCCTGACCTCACAGGCAAACTTCGTTTTGTGAAACTGGGCATCAAACTTGGTGATAGGCCCGCAACCACTTACGCCGTTCTTCAGATTTTCCCAGAAAAGATCAACCGAATTGCCTAAAGGTGTTATAGCCCCAAGACCTGTAACTACTACCCTCTTCAACTCCATAAAATGACTTTCCGGAATTATTTGTTCTTGATACCTTCTTCGATGTGCGAGATGGCTTCACCAACGGTTGAAATTTTCTCGGCCTGATCGTCAGGAATGGCAAGATCAAACTCCTTCTCAAATTCCATAATCAGCTCAACGGTATCCAGGGAGTCAGCCCCCAGATCATTCGTGAACGAAGCTTCGTTGGTTACTTCGCTTTCATCGACACCTAATTTGTCAACGATGATTGCTCTCACTTTTGCTGCAATATCAGACATAGCTCAAATTTTAAGTTATTAAAAATGGTTGTTTAAAATTCGGTGCAAAGTAATAAATTTACAAACTATAATTCAAAGAAAATGTCCAAAAAAAATGAAAGGTAAGAAATACTATTTAACGTATAAGGCCCTAAATTTGAACAATTTAGTCAAATATTCCAGCTAATACCTTCTTAACATGAGACCCATGCAGATCGCCGTTTTCGCCTCCGGATCGGGGACCAATGCGCAACGGATTATCGAGTACTTTGCAGATAACCAGAAGATTAAAGTAGCGGCACTTCTCAGTAACCACCCGGCGGCGTATGCCTTGGTGAGGGCCCGGGAAGCGGGTGTGGAAACCCTGCTTTTCAACCGGAACGAGTTTTACCACACCTCCCTGATCGAAGATTATTTGGAAAAAAAAGAGATTTCCCTGGTGGTATTGGCCGGATTTCTATGGTTGGTGCCCCCTTCGCTGGTCCGGAAATTCACCGTCATCAATATCCATCCTGCCCTGTTGCCGGCATACGGGGGTAAGAACATGTACGGAAGGCATGTACATGAGGCGGTTCTCAGCAATGGTGAAGCCTTCTCAGGGATCACCATCCACTATGTCGATGAGGAATACGACGCGGGGAAGGTGATTTTTCAAGCCCGGTGCAGGGTAGAACCTACCGACACCTCTGATACCCTGGCCGAGCGCATCCATGGTCTGGAATACCTCCACTACCCACGGGTAATTGAGCAAGTGGCCGAATCGCTTCTCCGAAACTCTTATAAGACATGAACTACGGGGAATTGTCGCTGTTAAATAATGTTAAGAATCTCTGCGTCAGGGTTCTTAAAATTATCTTTGTGGCATGAGCAAAAGGAAGCTGGTTACGCTGATTGTCATCATGGCGCTGGTCATGACCGGTCTGATCCTGGTGCAGATCAACAGCATCCAGAAGTCGGCGCGGATCAGGGAGGAGCAGTTTGACCAGACGGTGAGGCAGATTCTCTCGCAGGTGGTTCTCAAGATGGAGGAGCATGAGCGGGTCATTCTGCTGGAAGAGGAGTTATCACGGGCCCGCCAGCGCGATTCTGCCATTCTCTCGCTTCCCTCTTTCGGCAACCTTCTTCCCCGGGGGCTCCAGGAAGCCAACGTCAGCCTCTCCTTCAGTTATTCCCGGACTACCCGCACCATGCATCCCCAGGTCGAATATCAGTTCACCGACACCATCATCTCACTGCGGAATACCACGCGAGGCCGCCCTGGTGATTTCCCCTCGGCTTTTGACAAACTCCACGACTATAACCTCCAGCAACAAAGGCTCCTGGAACAGAGACTCAGTGAGAATTTCCAGCTTCTGCAACGTCTCTTTTTCCGCAGCCGTCCTATCGAGGAAAGAATCGATGCCGGGTTTCTGACCAGGACCCTCAGTGAAGACTTGCAATACCAGGGCATCAACCTCGATTACCGTTATGCCATCAAGACCTTCCCCACCGGTCAGGAAAAAACCATCAGCGAAAGTCCCGACTATAAAAACATCAAAAGAAAGAAAGAGTACACCCATGTTCTCTTCCCCAACGACATCTATGAGATTCCCAATTACCTGGTGATTTATTTTCCCAAGCGTTCGGGGTATCTGCTGAAGGCCACGGGCATCATGGTCATTCCCACCTTTATACTGACCAGCCTGCTGATCGCCATTTTTGCCTATACCATATATATTATCTTCAAGCAGAAAAAGTTGTCGCAAATCAAGAACGACTTTATCAACAACATGACCCATGAGCTGAAAACTCCCATTTCCACCATCTCGCTGGCCAGCCAGATGCTCCAGGACGAAACGATTTCCACCACGCCCAAGACCATTGCCCACATCTCGAGTGTGATCAACCAGGAGAGCAAGCGGCTGAGTTACCAGGTGGAAAAGGTACTTCAGATGGCGGTTTTCAATGAGGGACGGCTGAAACTCCGCTTCAAAGAGTTTGGGCTCAATGAACTGGTGAAGACGGTGATCTCCAGCTTTGAACTCCGTGTGAAAAACAAAAACGGCGTGTTGATCACCGAATTAAAGGCTACCAGTGATAAGATCGAAGGCGATGAAGTCCACATCACCAACGTGGTTTTCAACCTTCTTGACAACGCCTTCAAATACAGCAATGAGATTCCCGACATTACCGTCACTACCGAAACGAACAAGGAGCATGTGATCCTCTCGGTAGCCGATAAAGGAATAGGAATTCCCCGCGAACACCAGGAACAGATCTTTGAGAGGTTTTTCAGGGTCCCCACCGGGAATGTACATAACGTGAAGGGATTCGGTCTTGGCTTAAGTTATGTCAAGAAAATTGTCGACGCCCATAACGGCAAAATTTTTGTTGAAAGTGCGGTAAACAAAGGCACTAAATTCAGTATTTATTTCCCACTCAATAATAAGAAAAAACATGGAACAGAAAGTTAAATTGCTGCTGGCCGAAGACGATGAGAACCTGGGGTTACTGCTCAGGGAATACCTGATCGCCAAGGGATATGACACCACTCTATTCCCCGATGGTGAAGCAGCTTTCAGGGGATTTAACAAGGAGCACTTCGATATTTGCATTCTCGACATAATGATGCCCAAAAAGGACGGATTCACCCTGGCCAGGGAGATCAGGATGATTTCGGCCGAGATACCCATTATATTTTTGACGGCCAAGAACCTCAAGGATGATGTCATTGAGGGGTTCAAGCTGGGAGCCGACGACTATATCACGAAGCCTTTCAGCATGGAAGAGCTGCTTTTCAGGATTGAGGCGATCCTCAGGCGCACGGTCCCGGAATCCCAGAATACCGGACAACAGATCTACAAGCTGGGCAGGTTCACTTTTGACGCCCGCAAGCAGACCCTGAGCAATGAGGATGAAGTGGTCAAACTCACCACCAAGGAGGCGGAACTTCTCAAGTTACTATGCCAGAATGCCAACAAGGTACTGGAGAGGAATTTCGCCCTGAAGTCGATCTGGATTGACGACAACTACTTCAATGCCCGCAGCATGGATGTTTACATTACCAAATTGCGGAAGCACCTCAAGGAAGAACCCACCGTGGAAATTATCAACGTTCACGGGAAAGGGTATAAGCTAATTATGTGACGACCGCGGAGGCTGCCGGGCTGCCGTGATGAATAAAAAAAGGGTGCTTCACGAAATGAGGCACCCTTTTTTATTAATCCAGTTTCAGGACCGCCAGGAAGGCTTTCTGGGGCACTTCCACGCTTCCGATCTGTTTCATCCGTTTTTTTCCCTTTTTCTGTTTTTCGAGGAGTTTCCGTTTTCGGGTGATGTCGCCCCCGTAACACTTGGCGGTCACGTCCTTGCGGACGGCCTTGACGGTTTCACGGGCGATAATCTTGGCGCCGATGGCGGCCTGGATGGCCACGTCAAACTGCTGGCGGGGAATGAGTTCCCGCAGTTTCTCACACATCCTCCGTCCGAAGTTATAGGCATTATCGAAGTGAATCAACGTGGAGAGGGCGTCGACCATTTCGCCATTGAGCAGAATGTCGAGGCGGATCAGCCGTGCCGGACGGTAATCCTGGACATGGTAGTCAAAGGAGGCATATCCCCGCGAAATGCTCTTGAGCTTGTCGTAAAAATCAAAGACGATCTCTCCCAGGGGCATATCGAAGATCAGTTCCACCCGTTCCGAAGTGAGATAACTCTGGTTGATCAGGGTACCCCGCTTTTCCAGACAGAGGGTCATGATGGCTCCCACATATTCAGAGGCGGTGATGATATTGGCCCGAATATATGGTTCTTCAATGGTGTCGATCATGGTAGCCGCCGGCATTCCCGAGGGGTTGTATACCCTGAGGGCTTCGCCGTTGGTGAGCAGCAGCTTATAGGAGACGTTGGGAACCGTGGTAATCACGTTCATGTCGAACTCCCTTTCGAGCCGTTCCTGAATGATTTCCATGTGGAGCAACCCCAGGAAGCCACAGCGGAAACCGAAGCCCAGGGCTACTGATGATTCAGGCTCATAAGTCAGGGAGGCGTCGTTGAGCTGCAGCTTCTCCATAGCCCCGCGCAAGTCTTCATAATCTTCTGAATCAATGGGATAAACCCCGGCAAACACCATGGGTTTCACCTCCTCAAAACCGTCGATGGCCATATCACAGGGACGCTTTACGTGGGTGATGGTATCGCCCACTTTAACCTCCTTGGCAGCCTTGATGCCTGAGATGATATACCCCACATCGCCGGCGCTGACCACCTCGCGGGGTTCCATGCCCAGCCTCAGGATACCCACCTCGTCGGCATAATACTCCTTTTTCGTAGCCACGAATTTCACGAGATCCCCTTTGCGGATTTCCCCGTTAACGATCTTGAAGTAGGCGATGACGCCCCTGAAGGTGTTGAAAACCGAGTCGAAGATCAGCGCCTGCAGCGGGGCCTGGGGATCTCCCTTGGGGGGAGGTACCCGTTCTACGATGCGGTGGAGGATCTTCTCCACGCCCAGGCCTGTCTTGCCGCTGGCTTCGATGATATCGTCGTGGTCACACCCGATCAGGTCGATGATCTGTTCCGCCACCCTTTCGGGCATGGCACTCTCCATGTCCATCTTGTTCATCACCGGAATGATTTCCAGATCATTCTCCAGAGCGAGGTATAGGTTGGAAATGGTCTGCGCCTGAATTCCCTGGGTGGCGTCAATGATCAGCAACGCCCCTTCGCAGGCCGCAATGGAGCGCGACACCTCATAGGAAAAATCGACATGCCCGGGAGTGTCGATCAGGTTGAGCTTATACTCCTGCCCATCCAGCACATAATCCATCTGAATGGCATGGCTCTTGATGGTGATCCCGCGCTCCTGTTCCAGATCCATGCTGTCCAGCACCTGGTCATGCATATCCCGATCCGATACGGTATTGGTGATCTGCAGCAACCTGTCGGCCAATGTGCTCTTCCCATGGTCAATGTGCGCGATTATGCAGAAATTCCGGATATAATTCATCTGTCTTCAACATTTAATTGCTATGGTACCTTCTAGTCCCTTCCTTTTCCGTTGCGAAACACCCCTCTTCAGGGGATTCTGTAACTCCGGCTGCCTTACTGCAACCCGGTCATGGCATTTACGAATAAGGGCACAAATATATTCAAAATTTCTCATCCCAAATGACACACCTTCAGGCCGCTGATTCTGATCGTTCGCTTCCTTTCAATCCGGCGTCGGACTTCATTCTGCTCCCTACTAAAAATTCCGTTTCCCTTGAAGCCAAAACCTTCCGCTTTTTGCATGGGGCACCCTTTTCATCCCATTTTGGCACAGATATTGTACTTAACTCAAAAGAAAAGTAAACGGGTTGAAGAAAAAATATCAAAGCCATGAAAACAATTTTCTGAAATATTCGTTTAAGTAATAGAAGACTTCATCAGCCCAGTGCTGTTTTTTCATAAGTTTGGTTTAGTTAGGTTTAGTTGGATCCCGGGGCAGAGGCCCCGGGATTTTTTTATGCCCCGGCACCGGACCGTTATCATTATGATAAAACTCTTCTCGTTTTATGCGTTCCTGCTTCCTTAAAAAACGTAGTTTTGGAGTTCCAATTCCAGAAGTACAGCGTGAACCGGATTCTTTTTATTGTTTTTCTGCTTTTCTCATCCCTGGGCAGTTTGTCGCAGGAAGTCACCATCACAGATATGCTGACGGGCAGGCCCCTCGAGGGAGTCGTCATCACTTCAGCGGGGGCAGTGACCCAGAGCGACAGTCGTGGGAAAGCCTCGCTCTCCCATTTCCCGGAAGAGGGGAAACTGCTGTTCACCCATCCCTCCTACCTCTCCCTGAGAGTGGAGAAGCAGCGGCTACCAGGGATGAAATTTCACGTAAGAATGGAGGAATCGCCGCTTGCGGTGGAGGAGGTGGTGGTTTCGGTTTCACGGAGTGTGCAGGGTCGCACGTTGGTTCCCCATAAGGCAGAAAGCCTGCCGGCCTCACTACTGGAGAAGGTCCATCCCCCCACAACTGCCGATTTGGCAGGTCTCAGCGGGGAAGTTTACATCCAGAAGAGCCAGCAGGGAGGCGGCAGTCCCATGATGAGGGGATTTTCGGCCAACAGGCTGCTGCTCGTTTTCGACGGAGTGAGGATGAACAATGCCATCTACCGTTCGGGGAATCTCCAGAATATCGTTTCAGTCGATGCCAACATGTTGGAAAACACAGAAATAGTACCCGGTCCGGGCAGTGTGGCCTATGGCAGCGATGCTTTGGGGGGAGTGTTCGCTTTTTACACCCACAAGCCGAGGCTGAGCACCTCCGGGGACTGGATTTCACAAGGAACCTACCGTATGCGTGCCTTTTCGGCAGACCGGGGTACTTCCCTGCATCTTCGCTGGGGTGCCGGGAACCGCCAGTGGGGTATTCTCCTGGGGGGCACCTGGTCGCGATTCGGCGACCTTAAAATGGGCAGCCACGGCCCCGAGGATTACCTGCGCCGCGAATATGTGGTCCCCACGCTCTTTACCGGCAGGGATTCCGTGGTGGCCAACGGTGATCCGCGGATCCAACGGCCTACCGCGTATCACCAGGCCAACCTGATGGCCAAAGTGCGGTGGAAACCCTCCTCCCGCCTCGAGGTCAACCTGGGAGGTCATTATTCGGGAACATCCGATGTACCCCGGTATGACCGGCTAATCCTGACCCGCCGCAACAGGCTCCGTTACGGGGATTGGTATTATGGTCCGCAGGAGTGGACCCTGGTGAACGCCGATATCGACTACACCGGCAATACTGCTCTCTTTGACCGGGTGCACATCATTCCGGCTTTTCAACGTTATTCAGAAAGCCGCCACGACCGCAATATCGACGATCCCCTCCTTTCCCACCGGAAGGAGAAACTGACCATTTTCACCCTGACCGCTGATTTTCACAAGGCGCTGAGCCGCTACCTCAGGGTGAGCTATGGCCTGGAAGGTGCATATAATGAGGTGGTTTCCAGGGGGTGGACCACCCAACTTCTGACGGGAGAGCAGCAGGCCGCCGCCCCGCGCTATCCGGCCCGCTCCGGTTACGGCAATATGGCGGCCTATCTCAGCAGTCACCTCGATCTCTCCCCGGCCATTTCCCTGGAAGGGGGAATCAGGGCCACCCTCACCCATGCCGAAGGGGAGTTCACGGCAGGTTTCAATGAATTTCCGGAACCGCGCTTCCGTCAAACAAACAGCGCCCTTAACGGAAGTCTGGGGGTCGTCTGGCATCCTTCCGCCGGGTGGCACTTCAGGGTGCTGGCCTCCACGGGGTTCAGGGCCCCCAATATCGACGACATGGCCAAAACTTTCGACTCGGCCCCCGGGAACGTGGTCGTTCCCAATCCCGCATTGAAACCGGAGTATGCCCGCAACCTGGAGGCGGGCATCCTATGGAAGGCCGGTGAAATAGCCCGGATTGAGGCCACTGTCTTTGTCACTTCCCTTACCGGGGCCATGGTACGGCGGCCTTTTCTCCTCCGGGGCCAGGATTCCATCCTCTACAGCGGGGTCATGAGCCGTGTGGAAGCCCTGGTCAACGTGGAATCGGCCCGCATCGCCGGCACCTCCTGGAAGGCGGAAGTCCGGCTCTCCCCCACCCTGCGCAGCCACCACACCCTGACCCTGATTACGGGAGAAGACGCTGAGGGATTCCCCGTCAGACATGTTCCCCCGCTATATGGCCAATCTGACCTCCGTTACGGAAAAAATCAATGGTTTGCCACCCTGACCTGCCGTTACAACGGGAAAATCCCTTACTCAAGGCTGGCTCCCGATGAGAGGGACAAACCCTGGCTTTACCTCTCCGACACCTCCGGAAATCCCCATTCTCCCGCCTGGATGACCCTCGACCTGCATGCCGCCCGGGAGATCCATCCGGCCCTGAAAATCTCGGCCGGAATCGAAAACCTGACCAACCGCAGGTACCGCCCCTACTCCTCGGGCATTGTGGCCCCCGGCACCAGCCTGGTCCTCTCCCTTTGCGGAAAATTCTGAATTCCACACCAGACGGGTCTCTTTACTTCTTCCCCTGGACTGGAGGATTTCGCCGGAGAGATACCCCCTCCCACGAAGAACAACACAATATTCCGAAATGGATTCCGTTTTTAAGAAGTAGGAAGTACGCAACCTTTACAGAAAAATCAACGTCAATCAATTCGGTGCTTCCTGAAGACAAGAGGCTGTTCCGGACGCGGAACGGCCTCTTTTTTTCTTCCGGGAGAGACAGGTCCCCTCTAATTCATCTAATTTATATAAAGCTCTACATTTCTGTCAGTTAGCCATAAGAACATCCCTATAGGAAACGAACATGGTGCTTCAAACACAAAAGGGCATGTTATTTGGCTCCATGCGAGTTCCATGGGCGTGAAGAACCGATGAGGTATTACTTCGTTATTTAGGTATGAAAATGCGTTTGTGGTATGCGCTGGGAGCAGGCGCCATTCTTTGTATATCTGTGATAATCGGTCCCGACGGGGAGTCACGGCTGCCGGGGGGGCACGGCTGCCGGGGGGGCACGGCTGCCGGGGGGAATGACATACACAATGATGCTCTGCAAGATATCCTTTTTTATACATTAAATATCAGGCAATTACAAGAAACATGATGGTGTTAATAACATCTTAATAATTAGATCTCAAAAACCAGGATCACATCAACAAAAAGGTATATGTTTGCCCCAACATCTGGTTCTCATAGTTGCCTTTAGTGGCAACAGAGATTAAAAGGGAATCCTGTGAAAGTCAGGAACTATCCCCGTAGCTGTAAGTTTCAAGGAAAAGGAGTGCATCCGTATGCCACTGTCAATGGATGGGAAGGCGCACTACCCGAAACAAGTCAGAAGACCTGCCCGATGTTGCATATTTGGAGCTTTCGGGTGAAAGGCAACACAGAAACGGGTTTTACTCACACATCTGAATCACTACCCATTCTTCTCGTATCCTTTCCTGTTATCTCCTGTTTAACGTGGATTTTTTAACAGGTTGAATTATGGAATTGTTCATCATCAAGCGAGACGGGAAAAAAGAAATTTTTTCCATTGAAAAAATCAGGAATGCCCTATCAAAGGCGTTTCTGTCAGTCGGCAGTTTCGCCACCCAGGAAATTATCAGCAACATACTGTGCAGAGTAAAGATTTCTGACGGTATTAGTGTAGAAGAGGTGCAGAATCAGGTAGAGGTCGCTCTGATGGCTGAGAAATACTTCGCGGTGGCAAAATCCTACATGCTATACAGGCAGAAACATGCGGAAGATCGTGAGGTGACGGAAAAGCTCAAATTTCTGATGGAATATTGCGATGCTTCCAATGCTGCCACAGGAAGCAAGTTCGATGCCAACGCCAATGTCGAGAATAAGAACATGGCAACGCTTATCGGGGAATTGCCGAAATCCGGTTTTATCCGGCTTAACAGAAGGATGCTGACCGACCGCCTTAAAGAAATGTATGGGAATGAAGTTTCTGATAAATATATTGAACTCCTGAACCATCATTTTATTTATAAGAACGATGAAACCAGTTTGGCGAATTATTGTGCCAGCATCACCATGTATCCCTGGCTAATAGGGGGGACGACTTCCATTGGCGGCAATTCGAAACCACCAACTAACCTCCGTTCATTTTGCGGGGGATTTATCAACATGGTTTTTATGGTGTCAAGCATGTTGAGCGGGGCCTGCGCAACTCCCGAGTTTCTGATGTATATGAACTATTTCATAGCTATAGAATATGGAAAAGATTATTATGATCATGCAGATGAAATAGTGGATTTATCTAAGAAAAAACGGACTCTGGACAAAGTGATTACCGATCACTTTGAACAAATTGTATATTCGATCAATCAACCTACAGGAGCAAGAAATTTCCAAGCCGTTTTCTGGAACATCTCCTATTATGACAACTATTATTTTGAGAGTTTATTTGGAAATTTTGTTTTTCCCGACGGGAGCGCCCCTCATTGGGAGTCGCTAAGTTGGTTACAAAAACGCTTTATGCGATGGTTCAATCAGGAACGTACACGGTCTATTCTGACATTTCCTGTGGAAACGATGGCTCTGTTAACCGAAAACGGAGAACCGAAAGACGGGGAGTACGGAGCGTTTACTGCAGAAATGTATGCCGCCGGACATTCTTTTTTTACCTACATGAGCGACAATGCCGATTCGTTAAGCAGTTGTTGCCGGTTACGCAATGAAATAACTGACAATGGATTCAGTTACACCTTAGGGGCAGGCGGAGTTTCTACCGGGTCTAAAAGTGTGCTAACCATTAATCTGAACCGCTGTATACAATATGCTGTTCGCCAGGGAATACCTTATCAATGTCACCTTGAAGAAATCGTTGATTTAGTTCATAAGGTTCAGTTGTCCTATAACGAGAACCTGAAATATATGCAATCCAAAGGGATGCTCCCTTTGTTTGATGCCGGATATATCAATATGGGCCGTCAATATTTGACAATTGGTGTTAACGGACTGGTAGAAGCTGCGGAGTTTCTGGGAATCAGGATCAACGATAATCCTGACTATAGCGAATTTGTACAACAAGTCCTCGGCTTAATTGAGCGATATAACAAAAAATACCGATCTCAGGATGTGATGTTTAACTGCGAAATGATCCCTGCCGAAAATGTGGGGGTAAAACATGCCAAATGGGACAGACGGGATGGATATGCGGTCAAACGTGATTGCTATAACAGCTATTTCTACATTGTAGAAGACGATACCTTGAACGTTGTTGACAAGTTTCGTCTGCATGGCCGAAAATACATAGAGCATCTGACCGGCGGTTCAGCTTTGCATCTGAATTTAGAAGAACATTTAAGCAAAGAACAGTATGCCCAGCTATTACGTGTGGCAACCAGGGAGGGCTGTAACTATTTTACCTTCAATATTCCCAATACAGTCTGCAATGACTGCGGCTATATTGATAAACGCAAATTAGCTCAATGTCCTTCATGCATGGGTTCTAATTTAGACTACCTGACCCGTATTATCGGTTACATGAAACGTATCAGCAATTTCTCTCAACCAAGACAACAAGAAGAAGCAAAACGCCATTATGCTAAAGTACACCAACTATAGCATTGTATTTCAAGAAGTCCCGAATGAAGTAACGTTGGCAATTAACATATCCAACTGCCCCAATCGTTGCAAAGGATGCCACAGCCCTTATCTTATGGAAGATGTAGGCACAGTATTGAGCCCTGAAACCCTTGAATCCATCGTTGAAAAATATCAAAATGCGGTGACTTGTATTTGTTTCATGGGGGGAGATTCCGAACCTGACGAAGTCGTACGGTTGGCCGAATACTTACGAGAATCAATTAAACAGCCGATGAAAATCGCATGGTATTCCGGAAAACAAAACCTTCCTGAATCAACCTCACTGAACGACTTCGACTATCTCAAATTAGGACCTTACAGGGAAGAACTTGGAGGTTTGGATTCTCCGAAAACGAATCAGCGGTTTTATAAAATCTCAAATGGAAAAATGGTTGATATAACCCATCTATTTTTAAAAATATAAAATGTAACACCATGTGGTTCAGGAGATCATTCTGAAAGTTTATCATTTCCAAATCGACCATTTCAAACCCGGAGCCAGGGGCTCATCCAGAACCTGACCATCCCATTCCATCACACTTTTCCCAGCCTGATCTTTCCCCGGAAAACAATTCAGTCTATTTTTCGTTATTTCAGCCGACAAACACATCTCACAACTTGAAAGAATGAAGAGAATTGTTCTATTGCTGCTGGTATTGACCCTTGCCTTCACTTCCGGGGCGCAGCAGAAAACGCGCGACAAGGTCAGGAAAAAATACCGCCATACCGAGACCATCCGTGAAGGGTTGCCCGAGGTGCTGGTCAGCGGCAGGGTGTTCAATGCCCAGAGGGAGCCCCTGGCCGGGGCTTCGGTGGTGATCAGGGGGAGTATGCGCGGCGTCAACACCAATGAGGAGGGCGAATATTACCTCAGGGGGGTGACTACCGGAGTGGTCTCCTTCCAGGCCTCCTTCGTGGGTTACAAAACCAAAATCATCGATTACTACCTCCAGGAGGGGGTTAACGATGTCAACTTCACCCTCGACAGGGAGAATGTGGCGCTGGATCCGGTGACGGTCACCTCGCAGCAGCGGGAGCAGAACCTCCCCGACATCTCCGGAAGCATCACCGCTTTGGGGAGCACCTTCCTGGCCAGCAACGACATCAGGGATCTGACGCAGATGGCTGCATTTGTACCCGGACTGCAGATCAGGGAGCAGACGCCCCACCGTCCCAACTATGTCATCAGGGGGCTTACCTCCGACGAGGTGAGTCTCACCGCCCAGCCGCGGGTCTCGGTCTATTTCAACAACGTGCCCGTCAGCCGGCCCTCTATGGCTTCTGCGGAACTCTACGACATGGAGAGTGTCGAGGTACTCCGGGGCCCCCAGGGGACCCTCTTCGGCAGGGGCTCCCAGGCCGGGGCCATCCATTTCATCACCCGCAAGGCAGGACCCCGCAGTGACGGTTTTCTCTCGGCAGGGTATGGCGAATATCATATGAAAGACTTCCGGGGCGCCGTAGGGGGCACCCTCCTGAAGGAGAAGCTCTTTGCCCGCGGGGCGGGGTTTTACACCACCCGTGACGGCTATGTCACCAACACCTTCGGGGGAACCCTCAACGGCAAAAACAGCCTGGGAGGCCGTTTCTCGCTCCGTTACCTCCCCTTCTGGAACACCACCGCCGACCTGGTGGTCCACTACCAGCAGGACGACCTTCCCGGAACAGCCTTCATGAGCCGGCAGTTCCCCAATGCCAACGGCGTGAGCGACCTTTTCAGTAACCAGGCTTCCCTCGACCAGGGCGAAAAGCTGAACAACTACCGTGACCTGCTGGGTACCTCCCTGGAGATTCGCCGTTTCCGCAACGAAAACAACTATCTCACGTCGGTCACCTCCTATACCACCAACCATGCCGACTCGCGATGGGACGGCGACGGAACTGCAGCCCCGGCCATCAACATGGCCGAAGCCATCGAAGTGCGCCAGTTCACGCAGGAATTGCGCTACAACTTCTCCCTG
>CAZMMX010000004.1:134765-140259 GCA_964567485.1 uncultured Prolixibacteraceae bacterium
CGAAGCCATCGAAGTGCGCCAGTTCACGCAGGAATTGCGCTACAACTTCTCCCTGAACAGCCGTATCAACGGTTTTGCGGGCGCCGGCTACTGGCGTGAGAATGCCCGCCAGAACTACTTCTTTAACCCCAATGAGCAGTACATGGCCTACCTGATCCTGCAAATGCCCCAGTACCTGGTGACTCCGACGGGAGAGAGCTTTCCGATGGCCGCCCTTCCCGCCGATCCGCAGCTGGGTCCTCTGGCGGGAATGCCCCTGCCCTCGCAACACGAAGAGGAGAACATCACGGAGGCCACCAACCGGTCGATCGACCTCTTTGCCGACGCCACCTGGAAACTCACCTGGCGGCTGAGCCTCACCGCCGGCATCAGGGCCTCCCGCGAAACCTTCCGCCTCTCCAACCTGAGCAGGATGAACGGCGGATCCCCCTCCACTTTGGGGATGCTCACGGGCATGTACCCCAACCTCTTCTTTAAACCGGTCGATGAGACAGAGGAGAAGGAGAGCTGGACAGGCCTCACCTACCGGGCCAAACTGAAATATGACCTGGGCCCCAACAGCAACCTTTTTGCGGGATATACCAAAGGGCGGAGACCGCCGGTCATTCAGTTCAATTCCTTGGGGGCCAGTGAAATCATGAACGAGGAGACCCTCCACAGTTTTGACGCAGGCCTCAAGAGCGCCCTGGGCAGCCGTTTCTGGTTCGACGCCACCGCCTTTTACCAGCTCTTCAGTAATTTCCAGACCAACGCCTGGGTGGAGAATAACTACCAGGTCAGGGATGCCGGCAAGGCCACCTCTTACGGAATGGAGACCTCAGTAAGGATGGCCCTGCTCCGGAATCTCTCCCTCTTCGGGAATTACGGCTATATCCACGCCCGTTTCGACAGCCTCGACAGCCAGGGCAACGCCCAGGAGTATGCCGGGAATCATTTCCGGCTTACTCCGGAACACAGCTTCACGGCCGGCGTGGATATCCGCGTCCCGCTACTCAGGGGGGTGTGGCTCTTTGCCGTGCCCTCCTGGAGCTGGCAGAGCCACGTCTGGTTTGAAGATGCCAATACGCCCGAACTCGACCAATCGGCTTACAGCACGCTTAATGCCAATGCCGGGGTAACCCTCACCCAACCGGGGGTCACCCTTTCGGTATCGGGGACCAACCTGTTGGAGGAAAAGTATGTGACCAGCGCCGGCAACACGGGAACCCTCTTCGGAGTGCCCACCTATATCCCCGCTCCGCCCCGGATGATCAGCGGCAAAATTACCTGGCGCTTCTGACCTGAAACAGAGGCCTGCGCTGCGCTCCGGCAGGTGGAGGATGAGGGGCCGTCACAGACGCTCCGGGCAGGTGAAAGTTGAGGTTCTTAAGACTTAAGACTATTACAGTTCCCTGACCCGGAGGTTTTTCCAGTAGACCTTGATGCCGCCCCCGTCGTGGATTTGAAGGGCGATGGCCCCTTTGCCTTCCGCGATTTTGGCATCGGTGAGGTCCACCATGGGTTTGCCGTTGAGCCAGGTCTGCACCCTGCCGTCGACCACCTTGATGCGCAGGGTATTCCATTTCCCCATTTTCAGGATGTTCTCCTGCTCATCGGGGATCTGCACCAACCATCCGCGGCCGTAGGATTCATAAACCCCGCCGGTATCGTGGTTGGGGGGAGCCACCTCCACCTGCCACCCCGATACTTTTGTCCCTTCAAAGGTGGAGCGGAAAAAGACCCCGCTGTTGCCGTCGGCCGTCTGACGGAACTGCACCTCCAGGTCAAAATTGTAATAATCCTTTTCCGTGGAGAGATAGCCGTACTGCTTGTCGGGACCGCTTTCACACACCAGCAACCCCTTCTCTACGTACCACTTCTCGGTACCGTGGATCACCCAGCCATCCAGGTTCTTCCCATTAAAAATCTTTGTAAATCCCTTTCCCGCACCTTCGGCAGGAAGTGTAACCAAAAGCAGCATGGCTGCAGTCAATAAAATGAGTACTTTCTTCATCTTGATATTTATTTTAAGTAGTTAATGTGCCAGTTTTCTGATCATCCCGCTGAATACAAGACCATGGAGAGGCATGACGGCATACCAGTACAGGCGTCCCAGCAGTCCGCGCGGGCGGAAAGTGGCCGTTTGAAAGAGGGTGTCCTCTTTTATCCTGAATTCCAGCCAGGCCTCTCCCGGAAGTTTCATTTCGGCATACAACAGCAGCCGTTTTTCGACACGGTCGGCATAAATGACGCGCCAGAAATCGAGTGTTTCGCCGGGTGAAATTTCTTTCGGGTTTTTCCGGCCCCGGTGAAGACCCACGCCTCCCACCAGTTTATCCAGAAAACCACGGATTTCCCAGAGCGAATTGGCAAAATACCACCCGCTTTCCCCGCCAATGGCCCAAATCCGGTTCATCGTTTCGCTGCCATTGGTTACCTTGCGCTGCCGTAGGTCCTGGTAACACCCCATGGTGGGCACTTCAACCAGTTGCGCCAAGCCTTTATCGAGGCCTCCCGAGGAGAAGGCATCGGTCCAACTGGAAAGGACTTCCTGATGGGCAATCTGGTCAAATGCGCGATTCACCGCTTCTTTGTATGAAATGAGGTGGATATGGAGCAACGCAGCCAGGTTGTTGGGCCGGCACACCACCTCCACTTTCATGCTGTTTACCAGATTGATGGCCAATTTGTAAGAAGTGGAAGTCACAAAATAAAGCCAGTAGGAAGATAACCGGGGAGTCATGACCGGCACCGCAATGATGAAGCGTTTCAGCTTCCTCACTTCGGCAAATTGAAGCAGCATCTCCTTGTAGGTAAGT
This sequence comes from uncultured Prolixibacteraceae bacterium, assembly GCA_964567485.1. GTDB lineage: Bacteria > Bacteroidota > Bacteroidia > Bacteroidales > Prolixibacteraceae > UBA1413. The sequence continues at coordinate 137,564 of CAZMMX010000004.1, forward strand.
ACTTCGGTCCCTCCGATATCGAAGCTTTGCCGGTAGGTTTGTTCATTCAGGAGTACGCCCAGGAGAAACTCGATGACGTTGCCGATGGAAATGGGTTGTGACTTGGTGTTGAGCCATTTGGGGGCGATCATCACCGGCAGTTTTTCCACCAGATCGCGCATGATTTCGAACGAGGCGCTGCCCGATCCCACGATAATGCCGGCCCGCAGCGTGGTGAGAGGGGTGCTGCCCGTAGCCAGGATTTCTTCGACCTGCTTCCGGCTGCTCAAATGTTTCGACAGTTTTTCTTCGTTCACAATCCCACTCAGGTAAATAACCTGTTTCACATGGGTTTCCTGCATGCGGTTTTTAAAATTCAGGGCCGTGGCAGCTTCCAGTTGCTGAAAATCACCGGTAGATGCCGACATCGAATGAATAAGATAATAGGCCGCATCAATATCTTCCGGAATGCGGGCCAGGGTTTCAGGTTTAAGAAAGTCGACCTCCACCACGTGCAGTTTTTCTGAGGGAAAGGCCGAGACATCAAAGCGTTGCCGGTCGCGCACGCAGCACACCACTTCAAACCCCTTTTCCAGCAAAACCGGAAGAAGCCGCTTTCCGATATATCCGGTGGCGCCGGTTAACAAAATCTTTCCCATGGGCAATTTTTACAGCTCTAAACCAGAGTGTAATATTATCCATAATTAAGACCATCGGCAAATTGAAAAATGGGTAATTTTATCCGCTGAATTTTCCGCTCCGGATTTTCTAAGGATTTATTTTAAAACCAAAACATTGAACGTATGCACAAGCTATTGTCTCTGCTGCTTCTGGTCCTTGTGGCAGGGTGCGGTCATCGCACCTCCCCTGACCTTACTCCCCTGAATGTCCCCGAACAGTGGGCCTTTGCCCCGGGTGACGACACCCTGTGGGCGCAGCCCTCCTTTGATGATGCGGCATGGGCCAGGATATCGGTCACCAAAACCTGGGAAGAGCAGGGATTTCCGGGATACGACGGCTTCGGGTGGTACCGGCAGACCATCGACATTCCGGCATCTTTCAGCACACCGGTGGCCGACAATGGCGGATTGGTCATCAGCTATGCCAATGCCGACGATGCCGATGAGCTCTGGTTTAACGGAACCCTGATCGGCTCCACGGGCTCCCTGCCTCCTGACTACGTCAGCAAGTATGGGGTGAAACGGCAGTATGTGGTCCCCGCGGAACTGGTGAAACCGGGAGAGAAAAACCTCGTCGCGATCCGCGTATATGACGGTGGCGGTGGTGGTGGCGTCGTTTCAGAAGCCCTGACCATCCATCCCATGTCGGAAGTGTACCAGCTCCCCCTGACGGTGCGTATTGCCGATGAGGACTGGGTCTTTGAGGGAGCACCCAAAGCGACCATCGGATTGGCCACGGAAAACCAACTGGGAAAGAATGTCAGAATTACCGTGGGACTGAAAATGACCACCGACGACTACCAGCCGGTTGCCGAAACTTCAAAGGTTTTGAAAATCAAACATGACCAGAGCGGACTGGCCCTCTTTGACATCGACCTTCCGGCACCCGGTTTTTACCGCTGTACCGCCTGGGCTGAAAAAGAGGGCATCAAGGGGGAAGAAGTGAAATTCAACATCGGCTACGAGCCCGAAAAGATCGTCAGTCCGGTCGATACCCTCCCCGGATTTGCAGCATTCTGGAAAACCACCCGTGCCCAACTCGACCAGGTGAAACCCAACTTCCGGATGACCCTGCTGAAGGAAAAATCGGGCAGCGTGCGCGACCTGTACCAGGTGACGATGCAGTCATTCGGGAATGTCACCATTGAAGGTTTTTATGCGGTGCCCAAGGTTCCGGGGAAATACCCGGTGATCATCAGCTATATGGGATATGGGTCGGATCCCTGGCTTCCCGGAGGGGACGATAATCCCGACTTTGCAGAATTTGTGCTGTCGACACGCGGGCAGGGCATCCAGAAAGCCACCAACACCTATGGCGACTGGATCCTGCATGGACTGGACAGCAAAGAGAACTACTATTACCGGGGAGCTTTCATGGACCTGGTGCGGGCCATCGACTTTGTGATTTCCCGGCCGGAAGTGGATCCTGAAAAAATCGTAGCCGAAGGGGGCAGTCAGGGAGGGGCGTTCACCCTGGCCGCCTGCGCGCTCGACCACCGCATCAAGGCTGCGGCACCCACCATCCCCTTCCTGAGCGATTACCCCGACTATTTTAAAATCGCCCCCTGGCCTGCCAGTGCCTTTGTCGGTTACCTGAAGGAACATCCTGAAAAGAGCTGGGATGAAATTTATGCGCTGCTCTCTTTCTTTGACGTGAAAAACCTGGCCCCCATGATCCGGTGCCCCATCTTGATGGCCGCCGGATTACAGGACGACGTTTGTCCGCCCCATACCAACTTCGCCGCTTACAACCAGGTTACTTCTGAGAAAAAATGGTATGTCTTTCCCGACCAAGGCCATAGCGTGCCCCAAAAATGGAACGACATCAGGATGGCCTTCTTCAGGGAAAAACTGGGACTCCCCCAACTTTAGGTATCCTGCCGACCGTAAATATTTGAAACGACTGAACTGACAAAGCCACTCCTTTTAGCACGATACGAGGTTGCCACTGCCGGACGCTCATATATCCGACGACACCCAACTGGATACAACTATTGAGAAACCAAGGTCGCGAGACACACAAAATGTAACACTACC
>CAZMMX010000005.1:0-124211 GCA_964567485.1 uncultured Prolixibacteraceae bacterium
TTTTTTTTGCAGCTCTATGGATCAGAAAGGCAGGTTCTCCAGGTCGAGGTTACCACCCGAGAGGATGATGCCGGTTTTGAGGCCTGCCACCTCCACCTTACCTTCGAGGATGGCCCCCAGGGGAACGGCAGAAGAGGGCTCGATGATGATTTTCATACGTTCCCACACCAGGCGCATGGCCTCGATGATTTTCTCCTCCGACACGGTGACGATGTCGTCGACCCGGGCCATGATGATGGCGAAGTTACGTTCTCCCAGGGAGGTGAGGAGTCCGTCGGCAATGGTTTGGGGGTGGAGAGAGGGGAAGATCTTCCCGGCATGGAAAGAACGGAAGGCGTCGTCGGCTCCTGCGGGTTCTGCGGCGATCACCCGGCATCCCGGGGAGAGGGCTTTTGCCGACAGAGCGGTACCGCTGAGGAGTCCTCCGCCCCCCACGGGCGCCATGATCACGTCAAAACTGCCGGCATCTTCGATCATCTCCCTGGCCGCGGTTCCCTGGCCGGCAATCACGTGAAAACTGTCGTAAGGGTGGACCACCACGGCACCGGTTTCGCGGACCACATCGGCCAGCGCCGACTCCCGGGCTTCCAAAGTAGGCTCACACCAGGTGATGATTCCCCCGTATCCGGCCACCGCCTTCTTCTTGATCTCAGGGGCCGTGCGGGGCATCACGATATGGGCGGGAATACCCCGCATCCGGGCCGCCAGCGCCAGGGCCGCCGCATGGTTCCCCGAAGAATGGGTGGCCACACCCCGTGAGGCCTCTCCCTCCGACAGAGAAAAAACAGCATTACAGGCCCCCCGGAATTTAAAGGCCCCTACCTTCTGGAAATTCTCACACTTGAAAAATAACTCCCCCCCAACAATGGCGTTGATGCTCTCTGATGAGTACAACGGCGTATGATGGATAAAGGGGGTAATGCGGGCATGCGCCTCCACAACATCCCGGAATTCAGGAATTTTCATCTTCACGACTCAGTTTTTTATTGAGAAGGTCAAAATCTGTTCTAAAATAACTCTGGTCCGACAAATGCTTCATCTTTTTCCAGCCGGAAAAATAGAGAAAAACGACAAATCCCAAAAAGACCCCCCATAGCCATTCGATTTCGGTGAAGAGGATGAAGTCATAAATGCTGTGAAGAAGCCAGGGGATGAGAAGGGCCCTGATGATCATTCCTGTGGTCTCCAGGGGATGGAACCTGGCCATTCCGAAATAGAACCCCATGGTGATGCCGAAGATGGCGTGGGCAGGTACGGCGGTGAAAGCCCTGAGGAGCCCGGTGGCATAGCCGTCCTGCATGACGTAAAGGAAATTTTCCACCGCGGCAAAGCCCAGGGAAACGAAGGTTCCGTATACGATACCATCGTATTTTTCGTTGAAGGCCGGCCTTTTCCATATCAGCAGGAAAAGGGCCAGGAATTTGAACAACTCCTCGGTGAATCCAGCCACGGCAAATGCCGACCAGGCGGACTGCCATAGCCCCGGAAGGGGTTCCCCCACCAGGGAGAGGAGGGATTCCACAGCCATCACAGGAAGGACAATGACCACCCCGGCAAGCAGGGAGAGCAGCAACAGCGCCAGCGGTTCCCTTTCATATTTGTCACGGAACCAGATATATCCTGCAATGGCTGCTACCGGTGCCAGGGAGATCAGAAGCACGTCCATCCTAAAGGCTTTCGATCAGATTTTTCATGATCAGCGTCATCTTGGGTTCTGCCTTCATGGCCACCTGTTGCACCTCTTCATGGGAGATCTCCACGATTTGTCCGGGCACCCCGCTGTCGGTGATAATGGAAATCCCGAAGATTTTCATTCCTGCATGGCGGGCCACGATCACCTCGGGCACCGTGCTCATGCCCACGGCGTCGCCTCCCAGTTTCCGGAACATCAGGTATTCAGCAGGGGTCTCAAAGGTAGGCCCCGACACCCCCACATACACCCCTTCCTTTAGGGCGAAGTTATTCTCCAGAGCGATCTGCTTGGCATTCATGCGCAGCCGCTCATCATACACCCGGCTCATGTCGGGGAAGCGGGGCCCCAGCGACTCCTCATTTTTCCCCCGCAACGGATGCTCAGGGAAAAAATTGATATGGTCCCTGATCACCATAATGTCACCCACCCGGTAGTCGGGGTTGAGGCCTCCACTGGCATTGGAGACAAACAGGTTGGTAATGCCCAGTTCATGCATCACCCTCACCGGAAAGGTCACCTCCTTCATGTTATACCCCTCATAATAGTGGAACCTCCCCTGCATGGCCAGCACGCTCTTGCTTCCCAGCTTTCCGAAAATCAGCCTCCCGGCATGGCCGTCGACCGTAGAGACCGGGAAATGGGGAATTTCAGCATAGGGAATGGTCTCCAGAATCTCTATCTCCTTGACCAGACCTCCCAGTCCCGTTCCCAGGATAATGCCTATTTCACTCTTTACTCCGATTTTTCCGGATATGTAATTCGCGGTTGATCTTATTTTCTCCAACATACTCTATTATTTTCTGGTCAAACAATTTTCCTTCACGATCCAGGAACTTCACCTGGATGGGCAATATGTAAAACGAGGATTTCACGTCCTGGGTAAAGAGGTCATGACGCGTCAGCCGCACCATATCTTTTTCAGTGGTGATGATAATTCTGCGGGTCCCCTGGAGCCTGTAAAACTTCTGAAGAATCAGTTGAATGTCGTTTTCGGAATAATAGTGGTGGTCAGGGAAGAGCGCCGTGTCGACCAGGGGGGAGAGTTTTTTGACATGACCGACGACATATTCCGGAGAGGCGATGCCCGTGACCAGTAAAATGCCCATCCGGGAAGTGTCTGTGAAGAGATCCATGGGGGCACCTTCCGGAAAGAAAGGATAGAGCTGGCCGTAGACCATGGTGGTAAAAAAGAGCTGCTGATAGGGGAACTGGAAGACCTCCTTGGCCATGATCCTGCGGGTAATGGGGGTGATTTCACCGGGGCACTTGGTGATGATGATAATGTTGGCCCTGCGTATCTGGCTGGGACTCTCCCTGAGCCTCCCGTAAGGAAGGATATGGTCTTCACGCAGGGGTTTGTTGTAATCGATCAGCAGGATGTTAAGCCCCGGATTTACCTTGCGATGCTGAAAGGCATCGTCGAGCAGGACCACATCGGGAGGCAGTTCCTGTGAAAAAAGCTCCCCGAGCCCTGTCACCCGATCCTCGCATACCGACACCGTCACCGAAGGATATTTCTTCTTGATCTGCAGGGGCTCATCTCCCACATCTGTGACCTCAGAGTCGGTATGAACCATTAGAAATCCCTTGGTTTTCCTTTTGTATCCCCGGCTGAGGGTGGCTACACGGAATTGCGATTTGAGAAGCTTGACCAGATATTCGGCATGGGGTGTCTTACCCGTCCCGCCCACGGTAATGTTTCCTATGGAAATCACCGGCGCATCAAAATCAACACTTTTGAGGATTTTGAAATCGTAAAGCCAGTTACGGACGGTCATCAAAAAGCCGTAAACCAGCGAAAGGGGGTATAAAGCCAGCTTCCGCATTCTCCTGTAATTTGGGACTAAAGTAATAATTATTGGTCTATAATACTAAAAAAGAAAAGAACAGAATGGGGATTCTGTTCTTTTCCATGGTCGAACCACGCAGGTATAATATATTAATTATCTGCTGATTACCTGATAATTTCGTCATAGGGAAGGCGGGCATAGATGCCCTTCATATTTTTCAGCCGGGCGATATTCTCATAGTGAGACCAGGCGTCGCCGAGTTCCTGGCGGAGGAACCAGGTGCGGGCATTGTCGGTACCTCCCTGGAGCAGTTCGGTGAAGGGATCCTTCAATTCGGGGAGTTTCACGGTTCTGTAATTCTCAAGTCCGGCCATCTCCGCGGCATCCTCAATGGCCTGGTCGAGGCCTCCGAGTTCATCGACAAGGCCGATCTGCAGGGCGTTTTCGCCACTCCACACCCGTCCCTGACCGATAGAGTCCACAGCGGCAAAACCCATTTTGCGGCCATCGGCGACACGTGATACGAAAAGGGCATACCCCTCTTCGATATAGTTCTGCATTAGGCTTTTCTCGAAATCGTTCATCGGCCGGGTCAGGGAAGGCATATCGGCATGTTCGTTGGTTTTGACCACATCGGTGGTGATCCCCAATTTTTCTTCGAGCAGCTCACCGGCATTGGGAATCAGCCCGAAAATGCCGATGGACCCGGTAATGGTATTGGGAGAAGCCAGAATCTTGTCGGCAGCACAGGCAATGTAATACCCTCCTGAGGCAGCCACATTTCCCATGGAAGCCACCACGACCTTCTCTTCGGCGGCCAGTTTGACTTCCCTCCATATCACCTCGGAGTCATAGGCACTCCCCCCGGGAGAGTCGATCCGCAAAACAATCGCCTTATAGCTGGAGTCCTGTCTCACCTTGCGGATTTCACGCGAGAGCTTCTCCCCGTTGATCCCTTCGCTGCCCATGGCCGTTCCGATTTCGCCGCTGGCATAGATGACGGCGATTTTATTACGCGAGAAGACTTCTTTTTTGGCTCCCTTGGCTGCCGGGGCCTTGGCATAGTCGGCAACATTCACCAGGGGAATTCCCTTTTTTGCGGCAGTCCCGGTAATCGCCCGCAAATCGTCGAGGACCTGGTCCTTGTATTTCAGGGTGTCGACCAAGCCTGCCGCCAGGGCCTCCCCGGCCATGCGGAAAGTCATCACCTGGTCGGCCAGCTGATTCAGTTTTTCCACGGGAATACCCCTCTTTTCGGAGATTCCCCCCAGCATGTGGTTCCACATACTGTTCAGGTAGACCAGCCGCTGCTCACGGTTCTCGGGACTCATCTCCTCGAGCAGGTAGGGTTCCACCGCCGACTTGAACTTGCCGTGGCGCACCACCTGCACCTCAACCCCCAGCTTTTCCAATGCATTTTTATAAAAGGAGAGCTCTCCCCCCAGACCGCGGAAGTCAATGGCCCCGCGGGGATTGAGGACTACCTTGTCAGCAGCAGTGGCCAGGTAATAAGCTTTCTGGTCGTACATGTCACCATAGGCATAAATGGGCTTGGAGGAGCTGTCGCGGAAGGCCACCAGGGCATCACGGATCTCTTCCACTGCCGCCATGCCGGTATTGACCACCGAGAGATCAAGATACAGGCACTTAATCCGGTCATCATTGCGGGCCTTGCTGATGGCCGAGAGGATATCGTCGAGCCCCATCTTCCGGGTCTGGCTAAACCCGGGAATGTCAAGCTGAGAAAAGGGATCGTTGGGAGCCCTGTCCACAATTTGGTGGTCCAGCTTAAGCATCAGCATGGAGTTGTTCTCCACCACCACCGTCTTCTCAACCGAAGAGACCATCGCACCCACCACCATCATCAGAAGGAGAAACAGAAGAAGCGTGGTCAGCAAAATACCCGTTACCGTGGCCAGGGTATACTTAAAAAAATCTTTCATAACCAATCAATTTACCATTATTTTACTTTCATTTATATTTTCTCTTTGCCAATAGGTCTTTACGGCTGGTTTGTAATTACACAAAAGTAATGAATGAACATCAACTATTCCTATGTCTTGGGGGAAACCTGGGGAATAAAGCGGAGGTTTTCACTCAAACGGCAGCCCTGATCGGGGAGCGGATCGGGTTTCTGAAGAATCTCTCGCCGGTGTATACCTCTCCACCCTGGGGATTCAGGGCACGCTCCTGGTTCTGGAACCAGGTGGCGGAAGTGACCACCTCCCTTACTCCCGAAGAGGTGCTGCGGGAAATCCATGCCATTGAGCATCACTTCGGCAGAATCCGCAAGCCGGGAGGTTACCGCTCCCGGAAGATGGACATTGACATCCTCTTTTACGACCGTTTAATCATGGAGACTCCTGAGCTGACCCTTCCCCATCCGATGATCGCCCGGCGCCTCTTCGTGCTGCTTCCCCTGGGCGATATCGCCCCCAAACTGGTCCACCCGGTCACCGGGGAAAGGATAGCTGACATGATCGCCCACTCTGACGACACCTCTCCCGTCACCCGCGTTTCCCCTTCCTGATCCGCGCCAACCCCGGAGATCCCCATTACAATTTTAAGTTCCAAATCGCCCTTTTCTCAGGGAAATTGGTAAGGTTTTTGTTACAAGCCAGTTGAAAAACCAACTTAAAATGCCGCTATGTATAAAAGAACCGTAATCCTTATGCTGGTCATTCTGGCTTCGCTGACGTCATGCAAACCGGGGAACAAACAACTGACACACAGAAATGTGACCGGCAAGGCCGGAGAGATGATCGTGGTCATGTCGAAGGTGGCCTGGGATGACGTTCCCGGCAACCTGATCCGCCAGACCCTGGGACAGCCCCAACTTGCCCTGCCCCAGGAAGAACCTCTCTTTGACCTGGTCTCTATCCCCCATGAAGCCTTCAAGGATATTTTTCTGACCACCCGCAATATCGTCCAGACTAAAATATCCCCCATCGTCGAGAACCCGGGGGTCACCTTTACCAACGACATATGGGCCTATCCGCAGGCTACCGTACAAATCAACGCCCGTAACAACGAAGAGTTCGAGAAATTATTCACGGAGAATTCCGACAAGATCGTCACTTACTTTTTAAAGGCAGAACGGGACCGCCTTTCCATTAATTACACCAAACTGCACGAAAAAGCCATCTACAATAACCTGGAAAATAAATACAAGATCAAACTGATAGTCCCCGCGGGTTTCAACATCACCGCCGAGGGGAAAGACTTCACCTGGATCCGCTATGAGACCCCTGATATTTCCCAGGCCATCCTGGTCTACACTTTTCCCTATAACTCCGACTCCACCTTTACCCTGCAATACCTCCTCGACAAACGCGACAGCATCCTCAGGGTGAATGTCCCGGGTCCCACGGAAGGCAGCTACATGGCCACCGAAAGAGCCGCCCAACCGGTTCTGAACATCACCAGCCATAACGGCAACTACGCTGCCGATATCAGGGGACTGTGGCGTGTCCAGAATGATTTCATGGGAGGCCCCTTCATCATGCTCGCAGAACTCGACGTCCACCGCCAAAGAGTGGTCGTTGTCGACGGCTATGTCTACGCTCCCAGCAAAAACAAACGTAACTTCATCAGGCAGATCGAGGCCATCGTTTACTCCCTCAAATTCACCGACCAGGAGAAAAACGACAAACTCAACAGCCAGCTCAATATGGGAAACTGACACTTTATATCCCCTGTCATTTTAGAATTTCTTCAATTCAGGTGGGCTTTCCACCCTTTCAGAAAAAATCGCAAAAAAAATATTTAAGTCTGACTTATCGATTAAAAAGATTTTTATCTTTGCCATACTTCACGTCAGATATAGATCTGACAATTGTGTGTTTGGGGGTTAACATTTGAAAAGGGGAGCTGTTGAGCTCTCCTTTTTTTTCTTATTTTTGGGCGACACAGAAAACCAAGCTAATGGCGAAAAAGAAAAAGATCATCGTTTACCGGACGAACCTGGTGAATGTAGGAATTGGGCAGGGTCAGATGGTGATGCCGGCTTATCTTTACAGTGAAACTGAATTTGACAGGGAAGGAAGGACCGTGAGTCAGGCCAGTTTCTCTTCTGAAGGCATTCTTCAGGAAAAGATTGCCAGGGAGTTTGATGCCGAAGGCAGGGTTATAAAGGAGTTTTATTTTGCAGAAGAGGATGAGCCCTCTGAGACCCTCTCTTTCGAAAGGGATGACCACGGAAAGCTGCTCCGTGAAATAAGGAGCTATATCGACGGATCAGTGGATACCACCACCTGCCAGTATGATCAGGAAGAGAGACTGGTAGAAAAAGTGACGGTCGACGACGAAGGGGTAACCGATAAACAGGAGAAATTTACCTGGAAGGAAAAACAGTTGGTGGCCCATGAGGTCATCGATTCCGGGGGGGATATCACCGAAAAGGATGAATACGGCTATAACGACCGGGGCCTGGTTTCCGAGCACCGCCGGGTCAGCACAGAAACCGGAGAGGATTTTAGGTTGGTGATCAGGTACGACAAGGAAGGCAGAAAAACTTCCGATGCCCTTTATGATGCCGACGGCGATCTGATGGAAATGACGCGTTACGAATATGATGATGGTGGGGTGTTGCTTGCCTCTTCCGTGGAGTCCCCCGGAAATAAGAGGGTCACCCGCTATTTTTATGATGAAAAGGGGAATCCTCTGGGACAGGAGGAGAACGATGAAGAGGGGAATAAGGTGGTATGGGTGGAAAACAGCTACGACGACCAGGGCAACCTCGAAGGAAGTGTGGTCTTCATCAACGGAAGAGGTGTTTCCATGAGCCAGCACTATGAACTCAAGTATGACTATGAATGGTTTAACGAATAATCACCCCTATGCTTAAAGGAATCTCACCCCTGATTAGTCCGGCCTTGCTGGAGACCCTGGCCCGTATGGGCCATGGCGATGAAATCGTCCTTGCCGACGCCCACTTCCCGGGGGAATCCTATAATAACAGGGTTCTCAGGGCCGATGGCCTCGGCATTGCCCCCCTTCTCGAGGCCATCCTCCCTCTCTTCGAAATCGACAGCTACGTGGCCGACCCCCTGGTGATGATGGCTCCCGTCGAGGGCGACCAGCCCGACCCGGCCGTGGAAGCATCCTACCTCACGGCCTTCAGAAAACATTGCCCCGAAACCACCACCATCGCCAAAATAAGCCGTTTCACCTTCTACGACAGAACACGCAACGCCTTCGCGGTGGTCATGACCGGAGAAACTGCCAAATACGGGAATATCATCCTCAAAAAAGGAGTTACCCCCCATTAACGCTTTTCCAAAAGGCAAAAACAAGGGTCCGGTAGGTTTACGGTGACAAAAAACAGATCTGAAACCTGAGGAAATCAGACATAAAAATCATTCTTTTAAAACAAATCAAACAGATGAAGACAAAAAATTTCATTCCGGTGGTGCTGCTGATGATGGCCATGGGTTGTGCCAAAGCCCCCGAGCAGTTACCTGTAGTTGACCCCGCAGCCTTTGGAGGGGAAGTCGACGGTAAAAAGGTTGAACTCTTCACTCTCCGGAACGAAACGGGGATGACGGTGCAGATCACCAACTTCGGAGGCAGGGTGGTCGACCTGTGGGTTCCTGACAAAAACGGAACCTTCCAGGATGTGGTACTGGGATATGCCACCCTCGACGGTTATCTGACCTCGAACGAGATTTACTATGGCACGCTTGTAGGGCGCTATGGCAACAGAATCGGGGAAGCCCGTTTCACCCTCGGCGACTCGGTCTACACCCTGGCAGCCAATAATGGCGCCAACCACCTCCACGGAGGAGTCAAGGGGTTCAACAACGTCGTATGGGATGCCATCCAGAATGATGAAAGCACCTTGCTGCTCAGCTATCTCTCCCCCGATGGAGAAGAGGGATACCCAGGGAATCTCCAGGTAAATGTCACCTATGAGCTGACCGGCGATAATGAGCTGAAAATCGAATATCGGGCGACCACCGACAAGCCGACCCATGTGAACCTCACCAACCACTCCTATTTTAACCTGAAGGGTGCCGGCAATGGCGACATCAACGACCATATCCTGCAAATCAACGCCCCCTCCTATACCCCTGTTGACAGAGGACTGATCCCCACCGGAGAGATCGTTCCCGTCGATGGTACGCCCTTCGATTTCAGGGAGCCCACAGCCATAGGATCACGTCTTCAGGAAGAAAACCAACAGCTCGCCTATGGCATGGGGTATGACCACAACTGGGTCCTTCAGCCTGCCGAAAACGGACTGACCCTGGCGGCACGCGTGGTGGAACCGGCTTCCGGGCGCACCCTCGAAGTCTACACCAGCGAACCAGGAATCCAGTTTTATGGCGGCAACTTCCTGACTGGCCGCGATACCGGGAAAAACAGCATGGTCTATGGCCACCGCGGAGCCTTCTGCCTCGAAACCCAGCACTTCCCCGACACTCCCAACAAACCGCAGTTCCCCACCACCCTGCTGGAACCCGGACAGGAGTACACCTCGGTATGCATCTACAAATTCGGCGTGGAATAGCCCATCCCCGCTCCTTCCACCTCTGAAGAGGCTGCCCCGGAAACGGGACTGCCTCTTTTGTTTTTCACCCCGGGCAACAGCACGGAATAACCCCTCAGGAACTAAGCAGATAAGAATAAAAAGCCTATATTTGTGCATTTTTTAAAAAGCAGGTAAATCAAGAGTCTGATGACATTGAAATTTCAGGAATATAAGCATTTAGACCTTTCCCAGATCAACAAGGAGATTCGCCGCCGCTGGGAGGAAGACGACACTTTCCACAAGAGTATTTATACCCGCGAGGGGCATTCCACTTTTGTCTTTTATGAAGGCCCCCCGTCGGCCAATGGAATGCCCGGCATCCACCACGTGATGGCCAGGGCGATCAAGGATATCTTCTGCCGCTACAAAACCATGAAGGGATACCGGGTTTACCGGAAAGCCGGCTGGGATACCCACGGGCTTCCCATCGAACTGAGTGTCGAAAAAACCCTCAATATCACCAAGGAAGATATCGGTAAGAGCATCTCCGTGGAAGATTACAACACAGCCTGCCGTACCGAGGTGATGCGCTACACCCGTGAATGGGAAGAGCTCACACGCCAAATGGGCTACTGGGTCAACATGGACGATCCCTACATCACTTACGACAACCGGTATATCGAAACCCTCTGGCACCTCCTGAAAAGAATCTACGACAAGGGCCTGCTCTATAAAGGGTACACCATACAGCCCTTCTCGCCGGCAGCAGGCACGGGTCTGAGCTCCCATGAGCTGAACCAGCCCGGATGTTACCGCGATGTCAAGGACACCACGGCTGTGGCCCAGTTCAGGGTCATCCGCAATGAGACCTCGGAATTTCTCTTCCACGGGTGCGACAGCGACCTCTTCATCCTGGCCTGGACCACCACCCCGTGGACCCTGCCCTCCAATACCGCCCTGTGCGTGGGCCCGTCGATCAGGTATGTCAGCGTGCGCACCTTCAACCCCTACTCAGGGATGCCTCTCTCCCTGATCCTCGCCAAAGAGCGTCTCTCCGCATTCTTCGATCCCTCATGGGCTGAAATTCCCATGGAGGATTACCAGCCGGGAAATAAGAAAATCCCCTTCACCATCATGGGGGAATATTCCGGAAAAGAACTCGAAGACGTGGGTTATGAGCAACTCATCGAATGGGTGAAACCTCAGGGTAAAGCCTTCAGGGTGATTACCGGCGATTTTGTCACCACCGAAGACGGAACCGGCATTGTCCACATCGCCCCCACCTTCGGGGCCGACGACGACAAGGTGGCCCGCCAGCATGGCATCTCCCCCCTTCAGGTGATCGACAGCGAGGGAAAACTCCAGCCTTTGGTCGACCGTAAGGGACGGTTCTTCCCCATCGCCGCCATGGATGCCTCCTTCGTATCACAATTTGTGAACCAGGAGAATTATGCTCCCTTCGCCGGACGGTTCGTCAAAAACGAATACGACCCTGCGGCTACGGAAAGCACACCCACCGTTGACGTCGACATTGCCGTTATGCTGAAACAGGAAAACAGGGCCTTCCGGATTGAAAAATATGTCCACAGCTATCCCCACTGCTGGCGTACCGACAAACCGGTGCTTTACTACCCCCTCGATGCCTGGTTCATACGCACCACGGCCGTCAAGAAGCAGATGATAGAGCTGAACAACACCATCAACTGGAAGCCCCGGTCAACAGGAACCGGCCGTTTTGGCAACTGGCTGGAAAACCTGGTCGACTGGAACCTGAGCCGTTCACGCTACTGGGGAACGCCCCTGCCGGTATGGCGCAGCGAAGATGGCAGCGAAGAGAAATGCCTGGGTTCCATCGAAGAACTGGTCACCGAAATCAACCGCTCCATCGCCGCCGGCGTGATGGAGAAAAATCCCTGGGAGGGATTCCTGCCTGGGGTCTTCACCGAAGAAAACTACAACAGAATCGACCTTCACAAACCTTATGTCGACGATATCGTTCTGGTTTCGCCATCGGGAAAGAAGATGTTTAGGGAACCCGACCTCATCGACGTGTGGTTCGACTCAGGGGCCATGCCCTATGCCCAGTGGCACTTCCCCTTTGAGAGGGATATCCCTGGCCACGACGGGATCCTCCCCGATGGGGTGAAAAACCTCCCTTTCCCGGCCGATTTCATCGCCGAAGGAGTGGACCAGACCCGCGGGTGGTTCTTCACCCTCCACGCCATCGCCACCATGATCAGCGGTTCGGTCGCCTTTAAAAATATAATCTCTAACGGCTTGGTCCTCGACAAAAACGGCAATAAAATGTCGAAACGCCTGGGCAATGCCGTGGATCCCTTTAAAACCATCGAAGAATATGGGTCCGACCCCCTCCGCTGGTATTTGATCACCAATTCCCAGCCCTGGGACAATCTCAAATTTGACATCGCCGGGGTAGACGAGGTCCGCCGGAAATTCTTCGGAACCCTCTACAATACCTACAACTTCTTTGCCCTCTATGCCAATGTCGACCACTTCAGGTATGCGGAGGAAGAGGTCCCCGTTGCCGGGCGTCCGGAACTCGACCGCTGGATCATCTCGCTGCTCAACACCCTCATTGCCGAGGTTACTGACAGCTATGAGAACTATGAACCCACGCGTGCCGGCAGGGCCATCGCCGATTTTGTCAGTGAAAACCTGAGCAACTGGTTCGTGCGACTCAGCCGTAAACGTTACTGGGGCGGCGATTATGACCGCGATAAAATCTCCGCTTATCAGACCCTGTACACTTGTCTGGTCAACGTGGCCAAACTGATGGCTCCCATCGCCCCTTTCTATGCCGACCTGCTCTATGGTGACCTCAACGGAATTTCCGGCAAAGAACCCCGGCAAAGCGTCCACCTGGCCCATTTCCCTGAAGCCGACTCTTCCCTGATCGACAAGGAACTCGAAGAAAAAATGGATATCGCCCAGAAAGCCTCATCCATGGTACTGGCCCTGCGACGTAAGGAAAAGATCAAGGTCAGGCAGCCCCTGGCAAAAATCATGGTCCCCGTTTTGAACGACCACTTCCGCGAACAGTTCGAAGCCGTCAGAAATATCATCCTCACCGAAGTCAACGTCAGGGAGGTGGAATTCCTGGGCGACTCCTCAGGGATCATTCATAAGAAAATCAGGCCCAACTTCAAGGTCCTCGGCCCCAAGGCAGGAAAAATGATGAAGGAGATCGGCCAGCAGCTCTCGGAATTCACCGGCACCCAAATTACGGAACTGGAACGGTCGGGGAGCATCTCCCTGACGGTGGGAAACCAACAGGTCACCCTGATTCCCGAAGATGTGGAAATCTCTACGGAAGATATCCCCGGGTGGCTGGTCGCCACCGAAGGAAATATGACCCTCGCCCTCGATATTCATATCTCTCCTGAACTTCGCCAGGAGGGCATCGCGCGTGAATTCATCAACAAGATCCAGAACATCCGCAAAGAAAGCGGCTTTGAGGTGACCGACAGGATCTCCCTGAAGATCAAAAGCCATGACCTGCTTGATGAAGCCATCGTCCTCCACAAGGAGTATATCAGCACCCAGACCCTGGCCACCAGCCTCACTCTGGTGCCCGTCCTCGACCCCGGAAACGCCCGCCTGGTGGAGATTGATAACGGCGTGGAAACTTGGATCTCAGTCGAAAAAAATATATAGCCCATATACACCCGATATGTTGTATAACCTGAGTTATGCCGGGAATATTTTCTAATTTAGGAGCAGCATCGGGAAGATTATTTTCACGGTCGAATTTTTTTAATAATTACTATCATGGCAGAAAAGAACAGATACTCCGACGCCGAATTACAGGAATTCAAGGAACTCATCCTCAAGAAGATAGAGAAAGCCCAGAAGGATTACGAAATGTATAAGAATTCCATCACCCATAACGATGGGAACGATACGATGGATACCTCGCCCACCTTCAAGGTCCTGGAAGAGGGTGCCGCCACCCTTTCCAAGGAGGAGGCCGGCAAGCTGGCCCAGCGGCAGCTGAAATTTATCCAGCATCTCCAGGCCGCATTGGTGAGAATTGAGAATAAAACCTATGGCATCTGCCGGGAAACAGGAAAGCTCATTTCTGCTGATCGCCTCAGGGCAGTGCCCCATGCCACCCTCTGCATCGACGCCAAGAATAACCAGAAATAATCCCCACCTCCTGTCATTCCCCGGGTTTTCCTTCCCCTCCGGAACCACGGAGTGGTCACCACCCCGGACGGAATGCCGGAATTAGCCGCTGAAGTATGAAGTTGTCAAAACTGAACCTGTCGCTGATGATAGTCTTCATGATCATCGTCACCGACCAGGTCCTCAAATTCTGGATAAAAACCCATATGTCGCTCGGACAGGAATTCCATATCCTGGGAGATTGGTTTATCATCCACTTTGTGGAAAACAATGGGATGGCCTTTGGTTTCGAACTGGCCGGGGAATATGGCAAGATGATCCTGAGTATTTTCCGCATTCTGGCGGTGACCGCCATAGGGTGGTATCTTTTCCGGCTGGTGAAGCAGACAACTCCGCTTGGCTTCATTATCAGCCTCTCCCTTATTTTTGCCGGCGCCATCGGAAACATCATCGACAGTGCGTTTTACGGCATACTCTTCGACCACAGCTACGGACAGGTAGCCGCCTTCCTTCCCGACGGCGGAGGATACGGAACCTTTCTCCACGGCAAGGTGGTCGATATGTTCTATTTCCCGCTGATCAGGGGAGACTATCCCGACTGGGTCCCTTTCCTGGGCGGACAGGAGTTTCTCTTTTTCAGGCCGGTTTTTAACATCGCCGACTCCTCCATCACCATCGGAATATTCTCGGTGCTCATCTTCTACCGGAATTTCTTCAACGACCATCCCGGCCAAAAGCAGACGACAGTCAGCGAAACCCAGGTTTCACCCGGAACCGGAGAGCCTGACACGGAGAACACAGATGATCACCAATCAGGGAATGAAAGGCAGGCATAAGCAAGCCGCCGTGCTCACGGCAACATCTAAGAATAGATAGACTGAGAAGATATGGAACAGCCACTGACGCTTTACAATTCATTGAGCAGGGAAAAAGAGGTTTTCGAACCCCTCATTCCAGGGAAGGCGGGGTTGTATGTTTGTGGCCCCACGGTATATTCCCATGCCCACCTGGGGCATGCCCGCCCGGCCATCACCTTTGACCTCCTCTACCGTACCCTGCTTCACCAGGGCTATAAGGTCCGCTATGTCAGGAATATTACCGACGTAGGGCACCTCGAGGATGAAGCCGAGGAAACAGGAGAGGACAAAATCGCCAAAAAAGCACGCCTCGAGCAACTGGAACCCATGGAAGTGGTCCAGAAATACATGAACACCTTCCACCGTAACATGGAGGACCTCAATACCCTGCCCCCCACCATAGAACCCCGGGCATCGGGACATATCATCGAACAACAGATGATGATCCGCAAAATCATGGACCAGGGGTATGCCTACGAGGTCAACGGGTCGGTCTATTTCGACGTGATGAAATACAACAGTCATTACCACTATGGGATCCTCTCAGGCCGGAACCTCGAAGATATGCAGGCCAATACCCGGCGCCTCGAAGGACAGCAGGAAAAAAGAAACCCCTTTGATTTCGCCCTCTGGAAAAAGGCCAGCCCTGAGCACATCATGCAGTGGCCTTCGGAATGGAGCCTGGGATTTCCGGGCTGGCACCTCGAGTGCTCGGCCATGAGCACCAAATACCTGGGCGAGGTATTCGACATCCACGGGGGAGGCATGGACCTGCAATTTCCCCATCATGAATGCGAAATCGCCCAATCAACGGCCGCCCTGGGTCACCCCTCGGTACGCACCTGGATGCATAACAACATGATCACCATCAACGGCCAGAAAATGGCGCGCTCCCTGGGGAATTTCATCACCCTCGACGAACTCTTCTCGGGAAACCACCCCCTGCTCACCACAGCCTTTTCTCCCATGACGGTGAGGTTTTTTATCCTTCAGGCCCACTACCGGAGTACCCTCGACTTCTCCAATGAAGCCCTGATCTCTGCCGGGAAAGGTCTTGAAAGACTGATGAAGGCCGCACTCCTCACCGGAAAACTGCCCGTCGCC
This sequence comes from uncultured Prolixibacteraceae bacterium, assembly GCA_964567485.1. Taxonomy (GTDB): domain Bacteria; phylum Bacteroidota; class Bacteroidia; order Bacteroidales; family Prolixibacteraceae; genus UBA1413. Next base: position 16,063 of record CAZMMX010000005.1, read on the forward strand.
GACACTTCAACGGTCGACGTGGACACCCTCGCCCATAACTGCCAGAATGCCATCAACGACGACCTCAACAGTCCCATCCTGATCGCCCACCTCTTCGAAGGTGCCCGAATGGTCAACCTGATCAATGATGGCAAGGAAACCATTTCTACCCCCGACCTCGAAAAACTGAAAGAGCTCTTTGGGGTATACCTCTTCGACATCCTCGGACTAAAAACCGAAGACGAAACATCGGCAGACTCCGGCACTATCAAAGAACTGGTGGAACTCACCCTTCAGCTTAGAAGCAACGCCAAAAACAACAAAGACTGGACCACCTCCGACTTTATCCGCAACGAACTGGCCCGCATCGGCATCATCGTAAAAGACCGTAAGGACGGAGCGGACTGGGAATTGAAAAATTAAAACGAAAGGATATGTTTTCAGGAATCGTAGAAGGGACCGGCGTGGTCAGGAACATTGAAAAAGAGCAGGATAATGTTCATTTCACCATCTCCTGGCCACATGCCCATGAGCTAAAGGTCGACCAGAGCCTTTCCCATAACGGGGTTTGCCTGACCGTGGTGGCCGTTGACAGGGAAGAGCTGACCTACCGGGTGACCGCCATCAGGGAGACCCTGATGAAGTCAAACCTCGGATTGCTGCTACCCGGCGACAAGGTGAACCTGGAGCGCAGCATGATGATGAACGGCAGACTCGACGGCCATATCGTACAGGGACATGTCGACCAAACGGCCACCTGCACTCTGGTCGAAGAAGCCCACGGCAGCTGGTACTATACCTTCGAATATGATTTCGACAAGGAAAAAGCCCGGCAGGGATACATGACCGTTGAAAAAGGATCGGTAACGGTGAATGGCGTCAGCCTTACCGTGGTCAACTCACGCGATAACACCTTCCAGGTAGCCATCATCCCGTACACCTGGGAAGTGACCAACTTCCACACCTTCAGGCCGGGAAGCGTGGTCAACCTCGAATTCGACATCATCGGCAAATACCTCAGCAAACTGCTCAGGGTCCAGTAGCCAAAGCCCTCATTGCACCGGAGACCCCCGGCCATCGACCTCCTAAACCTCTGATTTTCTGAGCTTTGGACATACCGGCACTCCTGTTCTCCGTGTCTCCGCTGCTCCGGCCTTCTGTTTCTCCGGTGATTCGGTTCTCTGATGTTCTCAAATTCTGATATTCTGACCTTACACTCCATGGAAAACAGTGATGACAGAAGAGCCCCCAGGATTGCGCTGATTACCGGGGGAGCACAGCGGCTGGGGAAAGCCATGACGGAGCATCTGGCCCGCCAGGGGTGGGATGTGGCCATTCATTACAATACTTCGGGAGGTGCCGCCGAGGAGCTCGTCGCCAGCCTTTCCCGAGAATTCGGGGAGCAGCACTTCAGGGCCTTCAGGGCCAACCTGACCAGCAACAGAGAAACCGAAGAATTGCTGCCTGTGGTGGTCCGGGAAATGGGAGCTCCCACACTGCTGATTAACAATGCTTCGGTTTTCGACCCCAAAAAGATCGCCGACACCAACACTTCCTTTTTCGATTTTCAGATGACGGTGAATCTGAAGGCCCCCTTCATTCTCACCCGTGAGTTTATCCGCCACTGCGGGGAAGGGATGATTGTCAACATGACCGACACGCGCATCACCACTAACCGGGAGGCATATGCCGCCTATACCCTGGCAAAGAAATCGCTGTGGGAGCTCACCAAGATGACGGCGGCGGCCTATGGACCAACAATCAGGGCCAACGCCATCGCCCCGGGACTTACCCTGGCGCCTGCCGGAAAAGGGGAGGATTACCTCCGCACCCTGGCCGCTGCCATCCCCATGAAACGGCCGGGAGGCATACAGCCCATCCTCGACGCCCTCGACTATCTCCTGAAAAATGATTATCTTACAGGCGAACTCCTCTTTTGTGACGGAGGACAACACCTGTAAATCGCTGGTCCCCGTCACAGAACGGGCGAGAACAGCTTTGGAATTCATTGCACCACAGTAAACCCGGGATTATGGCACTCATCAGGATTAAAAATCTTCTTATCCGCACCTACATCGGTTTTAACCCCGAAGAGATGGTCAACAGACAGGATGTGGTCATTAACATCGAATTGGAGGTCACCATTCCCGCAGATGCCTTGGAAAAGGACGAACCCGGCGGCATTTACGACTACAAAAAAATCACCAAGCAGATCATCGCCCTGGTGCAGGAGGGGCATTTCAAGCTCCTGGAAGTGCTCACCCGCAGGGTCCTGGACCTGATCATGGAAGACCCCAGGGTCAAAAGGGCCCGGGTGGAAGTTGACAAACCCCACGCCCTGCGGTTTGCCGATTCGGTATCCGTGGAGATGGAGGAGAGCCAGCCCTTATGAACCAGGCGATCATTGGCATTGGATCCAACATCCGTCCTGAGGAGAACATCCCCCTGGCTCTGCGGTTACTGGACGAAATGGTGACCGTCGAAAAGGTATCGGCGCTGGTCACCACTGCCCCTGTGGGGATGACCGACCAGCCCGATTTTGTCAACGGAGCCGTCCGCATCAAAACCCCCCTGTCGCAGGAAGAACTGGTGCGGCTGCTTAAAAAAATCGAGGACCTGACAGGCCGTGACCGTACTCTCCCCCGTTTCGGCCCCCGCACCATCGACCTCGACATCGTCGTCTGGAACGGGGAAATCACCGACCCCGATTATTATACCCGCGACTTCCTCCGATCTGCCGTCAGGGAAGTCACTGAATAACCCATACCATAAACGGCAAAAACGCTACAACGCCTTGGTGCTGAAGATTTTGAAATCCATATCGTCCCATCAGAGAAAACCCCGCTTTCTTTCCGACAGAACGGAATCGCTTCTTTTCTGGCTGTTGTTGCTGGCAGGTCTCATTCCCCTGATGACACACCGGTTTTTTGTCACCCTCGACGGCCCCGCCCACCTCTACTCAGGATTGGTCCTCAAATCCCTGCTTTTTGACCCACACGGCGCCATCGGAAGGCTCTTCACCATCAACCCGTTCCCTCTCCCCAACTCCACCGCTCATTTCCTGTTTACCCTCTTCGGTACTTTCCTGCCGGGAAGCTTCACCGAAAAAGCCGTCATCTTCCTTTATCTCTTCTTTACCCCCCTCATTTTCAGAAAGCTGGTCCTCTTTCTCAGGCCCGAAAACAGAATTCTCTCCTGGACCATGATCCTTTTCGTCCACAACCAGAACTTCTATTTCGGCTTTTTCAATTTTTCCTTCGGGGTACTCTTTATGTTTCTGACCCTCTGGTTTTACCTCGCCATTCTTCGGAACCAAAAGAAACTCCATTTTCTGCTTCTGGCACTCCTCTTTCTGGTGCTTTACTTTTCACACCTGATGATTTTTCTGGTTACCCTGGCCCTGATTTTTCTGCTGTCGGCATGCCCGCTGGCGCTTTCTGGCGGTCGCGGAGGACTGACAATCTCCGGAGGGAAAAGGGCTGCCAGGAATCTTCTCAGGGCAGGAGTCGCAGCGCTCCCTGCAGTAATATTGACCGTGATGTTCCTGGCAGGCACCGACCCCCTGGAAGATCATCCCGAAAGACACAGCTTCTCCCTGCTGGTGGAATGGGTCACAGCCATCAGACCCCTGCTCGCCCTGCGCTACGGGTTTCCGTGGAAAAGCTATACCTATCTGCTCTTTGGCGTCTTCCTGGTCATGACCATCACCGCAGCGGTCATCCTTTACCGTGATTACAAGGTCAAAAAAAGAACCTCCCCCGAAGAGCCGATCCTTTTAAGGCTCTCCCCGGCACCCCTCTTTGCCCTGTTTTCCCTGGGATCCCTGGCATTGCTTTTTATCCTTCCCAATACCATTCTGCTGTCAGAAAGACTTATCCTTCTCTTTTTCCTTTTCTTCATCACCACACTGGCACTTTTCCGTTATCCCCGCTGGGTCCATTATACCCTCGCCATGGTCGTCATCGTCCTCCATATTTCCTTCACGCGAATGTACACGTACACCCTCGGTGAGTATGCTGAAAATGCGGCATTCGTGGAAGAGACAGCCAGGGAGGCTGAGCCGGGAGCTCTGCTCCTGCCCCTGAATTATAACGATAAGTGGATATACATGCACATTTCGGGATACGCCGGAATCCATCATCCCCTGGCCTTGCTTGAGAACTATGAAGCCGGATTAGGCTGGTTCCCGGTCAGGTGGAACCATGATTACTATGAGACCTGGTTCCTTGACCGTTCCGATGCCAGCAATACCCTGCATCTGTGCGACAATTACATCCATCCTGACCTCCCCGCAACCTTCTCCCTGAAAAGGAACGACGGCACCCTGGAAGTCATACCTTACATTCTGATCATACTCCCCGGCGACAAAGCATCTCCCCAGATCCCCCCCTGTGCCCGGGAAATCCTGGATGCCTCCTACACAAGAGTGCGGGAAAATGATTTCTGCATTTTATTCAGGGCCGTGGAGTAAGGCGTGCAGACATGAAAAAAGGCAGCCCCATTTGGTGCTGCCTCAAAGCCATGAAAACAATTAAACAATGTTCAGAAAACAGAAAACTAGAAACAATTTAGATTGTCATAATATCCTTTTCCTTAGCAGCTACTAAGGTATCAATTTTTTTTACAAAATCATCAGTAAATTTCTGCACAATTTGTTCGGCATCTTTTTCCATATCCTCAGGTAATCCTGTTTTCAGGAGTTTCTTGAGGCTTTCGTTGCTGTCCTTTCTGTGTGTTCTGATACTGACACGGGCAATTTCCCCCTCCTTGTTGGCTTGTTTTACGAGGTTTTTCCGCCGTTCTTCGGTCAACGGCGGAATATTGACACGTATGACCTCCCCGTTGTTGTCGGGATTAAACCCCAGATTGGCCGCCATAATGGCCTTCTCAATGACGGGGATCATTTTCTTCTCCCAGGGCTGAATGGCGATGGTTCGCGGATCAGGGGTACTGATGTTGGAGACCTGGCTCAGGGGAACCAGACTGCCGTAATAATCGACAGTAACGGCGTCGACCATAGCAGGATTGGATTTCCCGGCACGGATATGCAGCAGCTCCTTCTCAAGATGCTGGATGGTCATGTCCATCTTTTCCTTGCAGATATCCAATACAAACTGTGCTTCTTCGTGCATTACCAAGTTTAGTTTCTACTGTTAAGAGTGATGACAAATATATAAAAAAAATGAAATAATAAAAATCCAGGCAAAAAAGTGAGCAGATGTCAGACATGAACCAGGGTGCCCACCTGTTCCCCGTTGATCAGCCGCAAGAGGTTCCCCTTCCTGTCCATGTTAAAGACGATGACCGGAAGGTGGTTTTCCATGCAGAAAGTGGTGGCCGTCAGGTCCATCACCTTCAGTCCCAAGCGGTATACCTCTCCGAAGGTGAGCGACTCATACCTGACGGCACCGGGGACTTTCTCAGGATCGGCATTATAAACGCCGTCGACGCGGGTTCCTTTCAGCAGCACCTCGGCTTCGATTTCGGTTCCCCTGAGGGCGCTGGCCGTGTCGGTGGTAAAGTAAGGATTTCCCGTTCCCCCGGCAATTATGGCGACCTCTCCCCTGGCCAGGGCTTCCAGGGCCTTTTCTTTGGCATAGTACTCACCGGCGGGTTCCATCCTGATGGAGGTAAAGACACGGGCCGGGCAACCGGCCGAGATAAGGGCCGACTGCAGGGCCAGACTGTTGATCACCGTGGCCAGCATACCCATCTGGTCCCCCTTCACCCGGTCAAATCCCTTCGAGGCCCCGCTCAGTCCACGGAAGATATTCCCGCCACCCATCACGATGCCTGTTTGAACCCCTGAAGCCACCACCTGGCTGATCTCCTCAGCATAATCCTGTAGCCTCGCGGCATCAATTCCGTAAGATTGGGCCCCAGCCAGCGACTCCCCGCTCAGCTTCAGTAAAATCCGTTTGTACCTGATCATAGTCTCTTATTTATCATTGACTGTTCTGGTTCTTCCGAACCACATTCCATTCAGGGGTGAAAATAAAAAAAGGTTTCCTGAATCAGGAAACCTTTTGCATATTTTTCAACCCTGTGGATCAGGCATCGAGGGCGAATCTTTCAAAAGAGGTCACCGTAAGGCTCTTGTCGTGCTGATCGAGGTACTGTTTCACCGAGATCTTGCTTTCTTTCACAAAGCTCTGCTCTAAAAGAGCCGACTCCTGGAACCATTTCTGAAGTGCTCCCTGGGCAATTTTGTCAAGCATGGCTTCGGGTTTCCCTTCGAGGCGGAATTTTTCCTTGGCGATCTCCAGTTCTTTGGCAATGACTTCCGGCGCGATGACATCACGGCTGACAGCCACGGGATTCATGGCAGCTACCTGCATGGCCACATCCTTACCCACCTGAGCGTCCACGCCGGCTTTGCTGAAACCCACGATGGTCGCCAGTTTGTTCCCGGGGTGAATGTAAGGAACCACACTTTCGGCTTTCACCTTTCCGTAGAAAGAGAGATCCAGTTTCTCACCGATGATGCCGACCTGCTCGATCACCTGGTCCCCAATGGAACGGCCGTCAAGGACGATACTCTTCAGTTCATCAAGGGTGGCGGGCTGCTGTGCCAGGGCGGCGTCAAGGATCTGATTGGTGAAGGCGATGAACTTTTCATTCTTGGCCACGAAATCAGTCTCGCAATTCAGAACCACAAGGGCCCCGAATTTGCCGTCTGCGTTTACCCGGGCCAGAACGCATCCTTCGGTGGCATCACGGTCGGCACGCTTGCTGGCCACCAGTTTGCCACGTTCACGGATAATCTCCACGGCACGGTCAAAATTCCCGTCGGCCTCGACCAGCGCATTCTTGCAATCCATCATTCCGGCGCCGGTGGCATGACGCAGTTTTACCACATCTGCTGTTGTTACTGACATATCAAGTGCTGTTATTTAATGATTTTAATCCTTTAAAATAAAACTCCGGAAAAGATTATTTTTCTTCCTCTTCTTCGTCAAGGTCGGTATCGATCTCTTCGTCCTCTTCGATCTCTTCATCCTGTCCGATTTCCAAATCTTCCCCGATCTCTTCCATCTCTTCCGGAACATCGGTATCGACCTCCTCTTCGATCACTTCCGCCTTAATCACGGTTTTGCGGGTACGACGGGCACGACGGGGCATTTCGTCTTCTTCTCCCTCGTTGTCCCCATCGATATCGTCCTTATCGCGTTCTACCCGGCGCTCCTGGAGACCTTCACGGATAGCATCCACCATCAGTCCGGTGATCAGCTGGATCGACTGTGAGGCATCATCATTGGCGGGGATGACAAAATCGATCCCGTTGGGATCGGAGTTGGTATCCACAATCCCGAAAACAGGGATTCCCAGACGCTGGGCTTCCTTAACGGCGATTTTTTCCTTCATCACGTCAATGACGAAGAGGGCTGAAGGCAGGCGGGTCAAATCGATGATACTTCCGAGGACCTTCTCCAGTTTGGCACGCTGACGGGTGATCTGCAGCTTTTCACGTTTCGAAAGTTTCTCCCAGCTGGTATCCTTGGTCAACTTGTCGATCGACACCATTTTTTTGACGGCCTTGCGGATGGTGGGGAAATTGGTGAGCATCCCCCCCGGCCAGCGCTCTGTCACATAAGGCATTTTCACGGTGGAGACCAGTTCTGACACGATATCCTTGGCCTGCTTCTTTGTGGCCACGAATAAAACCTTACGCCCCGACCGGGCAATCTGCTTGATGGCAGCGGCGGCTTCGTCAATCTTGACGATCGTTTTCTGAAGGTCGATGATGTGGATCCCGTTCTTCTCCATGAAGATGTAAGGCTGCATGTTCGGGTTCCATTTCCTTTTCAGGTGGCCGAAATGCGATCCGGCATCGAGTAACTGCTGAAAATCTGTTCTTGGCATCTGTTTACTTTTTTTGAAATCCTGCTTAAAAGCAACTGCTGAGTAGTCCCGCACCCGCGGAAGTCTCAACAGTTTTAGATCCCATTGAGTTATTAATTATGATAAAAAAAATTCTAACGTTTCGAGAACTGGAATCTCTTGCGGGCTTTGGGCTGTCCCGGCTTTTTACGCTCCACCTCACGGCCGTCCCTGGTCAGGAAACCGGCCAGCTTCAGTTTGGGACGATTCTCAGGATCGACTTTGATCAACGCACGCGAAATACCCAGACGAAGCGCTTCTGCCTGTCCGGAAAACCCACCACCGTCGAGGTTCACCTTTACGTCGAAATTCTCCCGCACACCCAAAAGGTTAAGGGGCTGGAGAACCACAAACTGCAGAATCTCAGTCGAGAAATACTCCTTCAGTTCACGATTGTTGATGGTAACATTACCTTTCCCCGGCATCAGGTAAACACGGGCAACAGCCGATTTTCGGCGACCAATTGTATTAATTACTTCCATGATGCTTATTTAATGGTATTTAAATCGATTAATCTGGGCTGCTGGGCCTGGTATTTATGGTCGGGACCGACGACGACTTTCAGGTTCCGGTAAAGATCCCGTCCCAGCCGGTTTTTCGGAAGCATCCCTTTGACGGCATGTTCCACCAGCCTTTCAGGAAATTTCACAAGAATCTCAACAGGGGTACGCCTGTACTGTCCTCCCGGATATCCCGAATGACGCACATACTCCTTATCGGTCATCTTCTTCCCGGTAAGTACCACCTTCTCAGCATTGATAACAATCACATTATCCCCGCAATCGACATGAGGCGTGTAATCCGTTTTGTGCTTGCCACGCAGTATGCGTGCCGCAGTGCTGGCCAACCTGCCCAGCACCTGTCCGGTAGCGTCGATCACCACCCACTCCTTGTTCACTGTCGCTTTGTTGGCCGAAACAGTCTTATAACTAAGTGTATCCACTTGTAAATTATTAGTTTTTACATTCAACAATGACACCGCTAAACCCTCCAGCAGCTGCTGTCACCTATGGCATCCGGACAGCTTTGCTTACTGTAAAGTAAATCAGTATCTTATACAAACCTCAGTATGATAATAATCGGACTGCAAAAGTATTTTCTTTTTTCAGAAATGCAAAACATTCATTCTCAAAAATAAATGATTTTCCGGAGGGAGGCTCCATTTTACCCTGAACCCACTCCGGCAAAGGGAAAATACCCTCTCAAACCGGTAATTTTGTTTACTTTTACACCGCACACTCGCCGAATTGATAATACGATGGGAAAAAGTAAGCCTAAAAAACTGAAGGAAAGGATATTCACCTCCTATCTCACCTCAATGGTCAGTATTACCCTGGTGCTCTTTTTGCTGGGATTACTGATATTGATTCTCTTTAATGCCGGACGCCTCTCGGAATACGTGCGTGAAAAAATCGGCTTCACCCTGGTTCTTCACGACGACCTTCAGCCTCAGGAAATTGACCGCCTGCAAAAAAGCCTCACCACGGAACCCTGGGTGAAATCGCTCCGTTTCATCGATAAGGAGAGTGCCGCCAAAGAACTGGAAACCGAATTGGGAGAAGATTTTACGGGATTCCTGGGGTTTAATCCCCTCTTTTCATCGATCGAAGTCCGGCTTTTTGCCCCCTATACCCACAGCGACAGTCTGGCCCTCATCGAAAAAGACCTGGTGCAGCTACCTCAGGTAAAAGAGGTCTTTTACCAGCGCAGCCTGGTCTCTGTCATCAACGACAATGTCAGAAAGATCACGATCTTCCTGCTCCTCTTCAGCGCCCTGATGCTCTTTATCTTCACTGTTCTGATCAACAATACCATCAGAATCTCGGTCTATTCCCAGCGGTTCATCATCAATAACATGATGCTGGTTGGGGCCACCCGGAGTTTCGTCAGGCGCCCCTTTGTGCGCAAGAGTATCCTTTACGGCATTTACGGGGCCCTTCTTTCCTGCCTCCTCCTGGGAGCAGTGATCTTCACCTACAAAAAAGAACTGAGCGGCGTGATCGACTATACCGATTTCCTCCTTCTGGGAACGGTTTTCCTGATCGTGCTGATCATGGGTATCCTCCTCTCCTCGATTTCTACACACGTCGCCGTCAACCGCTTCCTGAAAATGAAGTTTGACGAAATGTTCTATTAGGAGAAAAAACCTATCTTTGACCTTTTAAACCCGACCGTTTATGGATAAGAAAGAGAGTGAGATGAAAGAGCATCCCGAATTACCCCTGGGAAAGGAGAATTATAAACTCATAGCTTTGGGTTTTCTGATTATCATTGTTGGGTTTATCCTGATGGCCGGCGGTGGCAGTGAGGACCCCCACCAGTTCAACCCCGAAATTTTCAGCTTCCGAAGGATTACCCTGGCTCCCCTGGTTCTGCTTTTCGGCTTCATCTTCGAAATCTGGGCCATCATGAAAAAAACCAGGTAAACGCCCTTCACCACCCACCCATGACCGGAATAGAAGCACTTCTGCTCGGCACCCTCCAGGGGTTGACCGAGTTTTTACCTGTCAGTTCCAGCGGACACATGGAATTGGGAAACCATATCCTGCATACCCCACCCGGAGAAAACCTTACCTTTGCCCTCACGGTCCATGCAGCCACCGTTCTGAGTACTATTGTGGTTTTCAGGAAAGACATTTCCAGACTGATAACGAAAGGGCTGCAGTTTAAAAAGAACCAGGAGAGCTCCTATATCGGCAAGTTGCTGTTGTCAGCGGTCCCCGTGGCCATTGTTGGGCTCTTTTTCAGGGATAAGGTGGAGGCCCTCTTTACCGGGAATCTTATATTAGTGGGTTGTTCCCTGCTGGTCACGGCGGCATTGCTTGCCTTTGCCCATTTCAGGAAGGAACAGAAAGGGGCGGAAGTCTCCTGGTGGCACAGCCTGATCATTGGCATTTCCCAGGCCATTGCCGTCTTACCGGGAATTTCCCGCAGTGGGGCGACTATCGCCACCGGACTGATCCTGGGGAATGACCGTAAAGAGGTGGCCCGCTTCTCCTTTCTCATGGTCCTGCTCCCCATACTGGGTGCCAACTTCCTTGACATCATCAGCACCGAGGAGCTCTCAGCCGGCATGAACAGTGCATGGCCCCTGAGCATCGGCTTCATCTCGGCGTTTTTAGTCGGCCTGCTGGCCTGCAGTTGGATGATTAAAATCGTCAGCAGGGGTAAACTGATTTATTTCGCACTCTATTGTCTTCTGATAGGGCTAATTGCTATCTTTGCAGCCTGAAAATCAGGATGCGGGTAAAACGCCATAATCCCAGGTAATGACATTTTCTGACGGAGTGCGAGATTTCATAGAAGGAGAAATATTATTGTTTGATAAACCTTATGGGTGGACCTCTTTTGACCTGGTGAACAAGGTCCGGAATTTTCTTTCCCGGGAACTCAAGGTCAAAAGGTTGAAGGTAGGCCATGCCGGAACGCTTGACCCCCTGGCCACGGGGGTGATGGTTTTATGTACCGGGAAGGCCACCCGCCAGGTTGAACGGCTCCAGGCACTTGAGAAAGAGTATGTCGCCACCCTGAAACTGGGAGCCACAACACCCTCCTTCGACATGGAAACAGCCGAAGACCTCCAGTTTCCTGCCGGCCACATCACCCGAGAACTCCTCGAAGAGTCCCTCCGCCGCTTCACCGGAACCATTCTTCAGGTGCCGCCGGTTTTCTCAGCCGTGAAAATCGACGGGAAAAGGGCTTACAAACATGCCAGGGCAGGCACCGACCCGGGATTGAAACCCCGGAGTGTGGAAATCACCAGTCTGGAACTTCTTGACTTCAGCATGCCCCTGGTCACCCTGAAGATCACTTGCAGCAAGGGCACCTATATCAGAGCCCTGGCACGCGACATAGGCGAAGATTTACACTCAGGAGCGTATTTAACCGCTCTCAGGCGTACCCGCAGCGGCGATTTTTACGTAGAAAAGGCATTTACCTTTGAAAAATTCAGGGAAACATTTCCCTCTATGACCTGAATAACAAGAATTAAGCAGTAATAAGCAGTTGATATGGCAGAGATGAAATTATCGAAATTCAAGTACCGGCTACCCGATGAGCAGATCGCCCTTCATCCTTCGGAAAACAGAGATGAGGCCAAACTGATGGTGCTTGACAAAAAAAAGGGTTCCATTGACCACCTCCTCTTCAAGGACGTACTCAACTATTTCGATGACAATGACGTACTGGTTTTTAACGACACCAAGGTCTTTCCTGCCCGTCTCTATGGCAATAAAGAAAAAACGGGGGCCGAAATCGAGGTTTTTCTCCTCAGGGAGCTGAACCGTGAACAGCGCCTCTGGGATGTGCTCGTTGATCCTGCCCGGAAAATCAGGATCGGGAATAAGCTCTACTTCGGCGATGACGACCTTCTGGTAGCCGAGGTGATCGACAATACCACCTCCCGTGGGCGCACCCTTCGTTTTCTTTTCGACGGCAATTATGACGAATTCAAGAAAACCCTTTACAGCCTGGGGGAAACGCCCCTGCCACGATTTATCAACCGTCCGGTGACCCCCGAGGACAAGGATCGTTACCAAACGATCTTTGCCCGCAATGAAGGTGCGGTGGCCGCTCCCACAGCCGGCCTCCATTTCAGCAGGGAACTGATGAAACGAATGGAAATAAAGGGAGTGAAATTCTCTTACATCACCCTTCACGCAGGCCTGGGAAACTTCAGAAGTGTCGATGTCGAAGATCTCACCAAGCATAAGATGGATTCCGAACAGATCTGGATCTACGAGGAGGCCTGTAATATGATCAACACGGCCAAGATGAACCACCAGAATGTCTGTGCCGTGGGAACCACCGTCATGCGTACCATCGAAAGCTCGGTATCTACCGATGGCTTCCTGAAGCCCTTCGAAGGATGGACCAACAAATTCATATTTCCGCCCTATGAATTCAGCGTCGCCAACCGCATGATCACCAACTTTCACCTGCCTCTCTCCACCCTGCTGATGATGGTTGCTGCCTTTGCCGGATATGACTTTCTGATGGAAGCCTATCATGTGGCCATTAAAAACGACTACCGTTTCGGCACCTATGGTGACGCCATGCTGATTATCTGACACCTTCGGCAATGAATATAATAACCACACCGGCGGCCGGGAAATGTCTGGTTTGCGGGTCATCGGATTTAGGGGAGCAATTCCGCTGTGCCGACCATTTTGTGACAGGGGAGATTTTCCCCATTTTACGTTGTAAAGAGTGTGGCTTCAGGATGACGGGGTTTCCCCCTGCGGAAGAGCAAATGGAGCGCTATTACCAGTCGGAAGAGTACATCTCACATAGCGATACCTCGCGGGGTTTGGTCAGCAGGACTTACCACCTGGTCCGGAATTTCATGGTCTCCCGTAAAGCGGCCGTAGTGCGTAAAGCCGCCGGCATCAACAGCGGATCACTCCTTGATATTGGGGCGGGTACCGGTTTCTTTCTCCACTATATGCAGAAAAAAGGATGGCTGGTGACCGGAACCGAGGTCAACGAAACGGCACGCGCACTGGCCTCAGCAGAACGGGGATTATCCCTCCTTCCCGCCGGGGATCTCTTTTCCCTGCCCTCACGTTCCTTCGACGTCATCACCCTGTGGCACGTCTTGGAACACCTCCACGATCCCGGAAAATTCTGGCATGAGTTCACCCGGCTCCTCCGGCCCGGAGGAACCCTGGTCATCGCCCTCCCCAATCCCGGATCCTGGGATGCTGCACACTACCGCGAATTCTGGGCAGCCTGGGATACCCCCCGCCACCTCTGGCACTTCACCCCCGCCAACCTGGAAATGATGGCCTCCCAAAACGGATTCAGGGTGATCAGCAGCCAGCGGATGCCCTTCGACAGCTTTTACGTCTCCATCCTGAGCGAGAAATATAAAAAATCCTCTTTCCCCCTTCTTCGGGGAGCCTGGTACGGCAAAATCTCCTGGTGGAAAACCCTGGCCGATAAAAAGAGGTGCAGCTCACTGATTTACATCCTGAAAAACGGATAAAATCCTAATCCCTGATCAGCGATTACGATAAAAGATCGCCGGGAATTCCAAAATTCTTAGCCTTCAACCTGACTGGCAGGCATAAAAAAACCCGGCGGATAGCCGGGTTTTTTTATGCTATGATTGGACTTAAGCCTGGGCCTTGGCCAGCTTTTGCATTTTTCTCTTCATGGCTTCATAGACTACCGGGGTAGCCACGAAAACGGAAGAGTAGGTACCGATACCAATACCGATCAACAGGGCGAAGATAAACCCGCGGATGCTGGCTCCTCCAAAGAGGAAGATGGCGATCAGCACCACCAGCGTCGACAGCGAAGTACTGAAGGTACGGCGCAGGGTGCTGTTCATGGCGTGGTTCATATTGTCCTTTACGTCGCGCTTGGGATAAAGGTGCATATACTCCCTGATGCGGTCAAAGACGATCACAGTGTCGTTGATAGAATAACCGATCACCGTCAGGATGGCGGCGATAAAGGCCTGGTCGATTTCCAGAGAGAAGGGAAGCCAACCGTGGAAAATAGAGAAGAATCCCAGGGTGATGATGGTATCATGCGCCAGGGAGACGACCCCGCCCAAACCAAACTGCCAATTGCTGAAACGAACCAGGATGTATAGGAAGATGGCCACCAACGCGAAGAAGATGGCAATCACGGCATCACGCTTGATGTCATCAGAGATGGTGGGTCCCACCTTCTGGGAACTCATGCGGTAATTGGCCGAGAAATCCTCAAAAGCGACATTCGTCAGGAACCCGCCGTCGGAAAGTCCCTTGTGGAGGAGCTGTTCCACTTCGTTATCCACATTCTCACTCATATCATCCACCTTGTACTTGGTGGTGATGCGTACCTGGTTGGCCGAGCCGAAGGTCTTCACCTCGGGAGCCGCTCCGTAAACATCGGCCAGGGCAGCCCTGATATCGGCGACCTTTACCTCCTGGTCGAAACGCACGGTATAGGTGCGTCCTCCCTGGAAGTCAATCCCCAGTTCAAAACCGCGGACCACAAAGGAGAGAATGGAAATGGTCAGCAAGGTTCCCGAAATGTAATAAGCGATTTTGCGGTTATCGATGAATTTGATTTTGGTATTCCGCAGCCAGTTGGCTGTGGTTTTCGAGGTAAAGGTGATGTTGACGTTGCGTTTCAGCTGCCACTCGAAGAGGATACGGGTAATAAAGATAGCCGTGAAGAGGGAGGTGAGGATACCGATGATCAGGGTGGTGGCGAATCCCTTGATGGGGCCTGAACCAAAGATATAAAGGACGATACCCGTCAGCAGGGTGGTCACCTGACCGTCGATGATGGCGGAGTAGGCATTTTTATACCCGTCGGTGATGGCGAGCTTCAGGCCTTTGCCTGCCCATATCTCCTCTTGAACCCTTTCATAGATGAGCACGTTGGCGTCGACAGCCATACCCAGGGTGAGCACGATACCGGCGATCCCCGGCAGGGTGAGAACAGCTCCCAGAGAGGCGAGGACCCCAATGAGGAAAAACACGTTGAATAACAGGGCTATGTTGGCCGCCAGTCCGGCCTTGCGGCTGTAAAAGAAAAGCATGTAGAGCAGCACCAAAAGGAAGGCGATGCCGAAGGAGGCGAAACCTGAATTGATGGCTTCTTTTCCCAGGGAGGGGCCTACGACGTCTTCCTGCATGATGCGAGCCGGTGCCGGCATTTTCCCCGATTTGAGGATGTTGGCAAGGTCAGTGGCCTCTTCAACACTCTCGAGCCCGGTAATGCTGGAACGGCCGCCGGTGATCTCGTTCTGCACGGTGGGGAAGGAACGCACATAATCGTCGAGGACGATGGCGATCGATTTGCCGATGTTTTCCTTGGTCATGCGGGCCCATACCTTGGCGCCTTCGCTGTCCATAGACATGGCCACTTCGGGGCGACCCCCCATCTGGTCATAGTCCTGGCGGGCATCGGTAATCACGTCGCCCGTGAGGGGAGCCTTACCGTCGCGCGAAGTCGACCTCAGGGCAATCAGCCGGAAATAACTCCCCTCTTCATCAACGGGATTGGCCGTCCAGCGGAACATCATGTTCCTGGGGAAGATACTACGCACCTGTTCCCTGGCCAGGAAGGCATTCACCTCGGAAGTATCCTTGGCATGGGCCGTACCTACTACCGGTCCGGGGAAGAGGTTACCCGTTTGGTCGGTACTCGGGTTCAATATGGCGAAGAGAGGATACTCACGGCGGAAATTCTCCAGGTCGGCAGGGGTGGTCCCATTGGCAACAGCCGAAGTGTCACTTTTTATCTCATCGAGGAGGGAGGTCGTTTCCGTGGCCGTGGCAGCCGTGTCGGCAGGGGCCGTGGTGGCTTCGGCGGTCAGCGCTCCGGCAGTCAGGCTATCGGCAGCAACCGTGTCGGCGGCGGCGGTAACACCCGCAGTCAGATCCCTGATTCTTTCGTTAGCCTGAAGCATATAAGGATAGACTTCCTGGTTTTCGTAGGTTTCCCAGAATTCGAGCTGAGCTGTCCCCTGAAGAAGCTTACGTACACGTTCGGGATTGTCGACACCCGGAAGTTCCACCAGGATACGCCCGCGGGTCTGTAACTGCTGGATGTTGGGCTGGGCCACCCCGAAGCGGTCAATACGGGTGCGCAGAACATTAAAGGAATTATCAATGGCGGCATCGGTCTCTTCACGGATGACCTTCAGGACATCCTCGTTAGAAGAGTCGAATTTCACCCTTTCCTTCAGTTCCAGGGTATTGAAAATGGCTGCCAGCCGGGCGTTGGCATCAATTTCCTCAAAGGCCTGGCCAAAAAGAGTCACGAAATCCTGGGTGCTGTTACGCTGCAACTCCACCGCCCTGCTGAGGGCTGCATTGAAGGTGGAGTCGGTACTGTTATTCGACATGGCCCTGATCACGTCAACCACAGACACCTCGAGGGTCACGTTCATCCCCCCCTTCAGGTCAAGGCCCAGGTTCATTTCCAGTTCCTTAACATCCTTATAGGTAAATTTCTTAAGGCCGAGGAAATTGTATACCGGAACCCCCGATACGGAGTCAAGGTAGGCATATTCCCTGACAGGATCGCCCTGGGCGAACTTTTTTGCACGGTTCTCAATCTGATTGGCTTTCCAGGTAAAAGTCAGCTGATACAGACAGACTGCCGCCAGCAAAATAGCAAATGTTGTAATTGCTCCTTTGTTTTGCATAATGGTTAAAATATTTAATAGTTAATTCTCTGATTGATGAGATTTTCTGCCTGAAACAGCCGGAATGCATGTTTTCCGGTTCCTGTCAGGCGCCGGTGATGGCACGTAAGAATGCCGGAACCCTCAGGAGAGGGGAGGTTGGTCGTCGGGGTTGACGTAAAGGTAATACTTCCGGGTAACCAGGTGGCGCGCCGGGGTGAGGCCATGGGGCTGCGCCTGTTCCTCGGCCTTTCGGAGGTAACCCATGCGGGCCTTGAGATGGGCCACCAAAAGTCGGTTGTAGCTTTCCTGGCTGGCTCGGGGATGGTACTCTTTTCCGGCAGGAGCCTTCAGGCTCACCGTAACCTGCAGGGTACCATAGAAATGGGCAGAGAGACTACCCGCCTCTTCGCCTGCAGCCCCGGTCTGTTCCGTCATCACAGATTCTCCCTCATGACAGCTGTCGAACACCCAGGCAGCAACCAGCAATGCCAGGAAGACTCCAAGCCTCAGACAATTTCCTCTGGATATGTACTTGAAAAGTTTCACCATATTCCCTTTTGGCGGACGCAAATATACAGTTTATGAGCAGATTGTCAAAAAAGAAGGCAAAAATTTCAGCAGCATGGTGAGCGCCGGAAATAAAGGTCTTTTTCCGTTTCCCGGGTGTTCCGGAAGCCGGAGCGCCCCCGGCTGTGCAGGGTGATCTGACGGCGGCCGTAGTCGATCAAAGCCCTGTATTCCAGCAGTAAATCACTGCCGATGAGACCGCAAATTCTAATGCCCACAGCATTAAAGTAGAGTTCGTTGATATGCGTAAGGTCAATCAGGGCGACCTTCATGGGGGGCAGGGTCACTTCTCCCAGAGAGAACTCCCCGAGCAGGGCCAGGGAGGCATCAAAGGAGGTGCTGCCGATTCCTGCCGACTGTACCGGGCTTCCCTCATCGTGCGAAAGAGGCTCAAAACAGGAGGTCAGCGACTGGTCAAAGACACTCCGTGACGCTCCGGTGTCGATCAGCCAGGTCAGTTCCTCACCATGGGGGAACTGCGCCACCATAGCCATGTGGTAACTCTTCTCCTCCAGTTCTACCAGCTCAAGCGGGATTACTATTTTCATCTTCCGGGAAATAAAAAACGGATGGCCGCGTGACCATCCGTTTCTGTTCATATCATCTGATTACAGGATATTCATGCCGTCGAGGACTTCCATGATTTTTTTCACAGCATTGGCTGAATTCTTGAGAAGTTCATTCTCCTCCTCATTGAGTTTCACCTCGATGATTTGTTCGACGCCGTTTTTACCCAGTTTGACGGGCACGCCCACGAACATGTTGTCAAGGCCATATTCACCTTCGAGTTTCACGCAGCAGGGGAAGATCCTTTTCTGGTCGAGGACGATGGCTTCCACCATTTGGGCGGCTGCCGACCCTGGGGCATACCATGCCGAGGTCCCCATCAGGTTTACCAGTTCACCGCCGCCATTGATAGTCCGCTTAACGATGGCCTCCAGCTTTTCGGCATCGATCAGTTCGGTGACGGGAATTCCCGAAACCGTAGTATAGCGCAGCAGCGGCACCATGGTATCGCCGTGGCCTCCCATCAGAAGGGCCTGGATGTCACGTGGCGAAATATCCAGGGCCTCAGCCAGGAAAGCCCGGTAACGGGCAGTGTCCAGGATTCCGGCCATCCCCATCACTTTGGTACGGGGCAGCTTGGCACTCACATAGGCTGCATAGGTCATCACGTCAAGAGGATTCGAGACAATGATGATCTTGGCATCGGGACTATATTTCACCACATTCTCGGTTACGCTTTTCACAATACCGGCATTGATGGAAATCAAATCATCCCTGCTCATCCCGGGTTTCCGGGGGACCCCTGAGGTGATTACCACTACTTCACTTCCGGCGGTCTTCGAATAATCGTTCGTAGACCCGGTCAAACGGGTATCGTAATAATTCACCGGGGCTGTTTGCCATAAATCGAGTGATTTGCCTTCACCGATTCCCTCCTTGATGTCGACTAAAACAACTTCCTGCACAATGTTCTTCTGGGCGATCACCTGGGCACAGGTGGCTCCCACATTTCCTGCTCCGACGACTGTTACCTTCATGAGAATTCTATTTACGTATATATATTAAACAATTATTTCACAGGATGTTCAAACGGACTGCAAATATAATTGATTTTCCTCACCAAAATCTGCCGGAGGAAGCGGGGAACTCCCAGTTAACATTTAAATAATCAAAAGTTGAGCATCTCCTTCAGGTTTTTGTAACCCGATTTGCTGACCTTGAGTTTTGTTTTATCGTGGAGAATGGCGATGTAGGATTCCTTTTCGTATTGCTGAAGCTGGGCGATTTGGTCGACCCTGACGATATAGGAGCGGTGGATGCGTGAGAAATTCCGGGGATCAAGGGCATTCTCGAAGTAATGCATGGTCTTTTGCTTCATGAACCGTCCTTCATGGGTGTAGATCATCACATAATCATCGAGGGATTCGATATAACGGATCTGGTCAGCAGGGATGATGTGGATCTTATGGCGGTCTTTGACCACCACCCGGTCGAGGAATTCCTCCCGTGGGAAGTTGGTAATCTTCTCGACCATATCCTCATGGTCGGTCTCCCTGACCAGCTTTTCCTTCACCTTCTCAAGAGCTCCCTGCAGGCGGTCCCTCGAGAAGGGCTTGAGCAGGTAATCGGCAGCGTTATATTCAAAGGCCTTGAGGGCGAACTGGTCATAAGCCGTGGTGAAGATGATCTCGGGATGGTGGTCGATCAGCTCCAGCATTTCAAATCCCGTAATCTTGGGCATCTGGATATCCAGGAAAACCAGATCGGGTTTCATCTCGTTGATCGCCTTCACCCCCTCAAAGCCGTTCTCACATTCGCCAATGACTTCCAACTCATCATGCTCTCCCAGGTAAGTGCGGAGAAGGTTCCGGGCAAGTTCTTCATCTTCAATGATCAGTGTTCTGATTTTTTCGCTGTTCATATCGGTTTATTTTTGAGGTATGGTTAATGTAATGGAAAAGTGTTTCCTGGTATCCCTTATTTTCAGAAGAGCCGGATTACCATAGATGATCTGCAGCCTCTCCCTGATATTCCGGAGGCCTATCCCCTCCCCCTTTTTGCTGCTGATGGTATGGTCATAGGCGTTGCTCACCGTGATTTCCAGGAATTCCCCGTTACAGGAGGCTTCGGTGATGATCTCCACTGGCTCGGTGGCCTCATATACCCCGTATTTGATCGCATTTTCATAGACCGGCTGCAGGATCATGTTGGGAATAAGGGCGCCAAAGCAGCTTTCATCCACCCTGAACACCGGTTGCAGCTTGCTGCCGAAGCGGACCTTTTCAATCGCCAGATAGAGTTTGTTATTCTCCAGTTCGGTGCCGAAGGTCACCCTTTCATCCTGTCCGTGCTTCAGGGAATAACGCATCAGCGTCGAGAGGTTGATCACCATCTCCTGGGCCCGCCCCGGATCTGACATGGTCAGCGAAGAAATGCTGTTGAGGCTGTTGAACAGAAAGTGGGGATTGATCTGCGACTTGAGGGCATGTAATTCGGCCTCCCTGATCAGGGACTTCAGTTCGCCCTCCCGCTTCACTTTCTCCCTGAAATTCTGGTAGTAGATAATCGCCATGAAGAAAAAGACGTAGAAGACGTAAAAGAGGTATCCCGAGAGAAAGCGGGAAGGGAAGCTCATGGTCAGGTACTCCTTGAGCCTGGGGTCGATGAGCCCGATGACCAGACCTGAAAAATAGACCCACAGAAGAACAAAGATGGTGGCCGCCACCAGGTGGAATACAAAAAGCCGCAGCCAGGTGTTGGATTCTACCGTGTTGTATTTGACCACATACCAGATGTTCAGGGCCAGAACGGCAAAAAAGAGATACTGGACGAAGCTGTTGATCAGGGCCTGCTCAATAGGCATATCGTAGTAGTTCCAGCCGATCATGGCATTTGCCGTAGAGACCAGAATCCAGAAAAGCCCGTACAGGATCAGATAACGGGAATTGGAGAGAAGCGGATGTTTCATTCAGGTCAGAAATTTTTCACTTCGATGCCGCCAAAAGCAGTAAATCCCCTGATGACAAAGGTCTTACTGAGATTCTGGTAGTCGGGAACGATCGATCCCCGCTTGTCGGTGAAAGCCCCGAAGATGGTGGTTACTTCGTTCTTTACGGTCCAGTCGGGCGGAATCTTAAAACCCGTTCCCCCGAAAATGCTGACGCAATCAACGACGGCCCCGTTTTCTGAGAGGATGACGTTGCGCAGGTCATACTCAGAGCCGCCGAAAATAGAAGTACTCTTTCCCCCGACCAGGGCCTGCGAGTTGATGATGATCTCCCGACCGCCGAAAATGACGAAGTCATCGAAGAAATTGAGGTTTTTAAGCCCCCCCTCACCAGGGTTCTTCTCAGGGCGGTTGTAGCGGAAAAGCAGAATCACCCCAATGGCCACAAGCAATACCGGCCAAAACAGCCGCCTCATCTCCCAGGGAATGTCCAGAAAATGGGGCACCATAAAGGCAACTCCCAGGACCATGAGGATTCCCCCTGATACCTGGTTGCCGTTAATCAGGGTAACCACACCAATGATGATCAGCAGTGATTGCCATGAAATGACCATCTCGCTTACCGATTCGGGAAGGATGTGGAGTTTCTCCAGCAACCAGAGCATGCCGAAGACGATCAGCACGATCCCGAATAAAAACCTTCTGTTGCTGCCTTGTTGTAATTCCATGACGTCCTGTTTTTTATCTAAATGTAATACAAAATACGCTTTTCATGTTCATCCTTTTCGGTAAATATAATAGTTCTGCCGGTAAAACAGCGCCAGGAAGCTTCAAAGCTTCCTGAACACCAGGGCCGTTCCGGCCACGATCAGGAAAAGGGGAAAAATAAGGGAAAAGGAGAAGCCGGGGATCATGAAAATTTTCGGGATCAGGAAAATTCCCCCGAGAACGAGGATAATCCAGCCTCCGGGGCGTTTCCCCGCCAGCATGACCAGTCCCACGACCACCAGAATCATGGGCCACGAGAAAAGAATTCTTCCCAGATAACTGAAAACGGAAAAGAAAGGACGGAAAAAACCCTCCAGTTGCAGGTGTATTCCCAGTTGCCGCAACAACCATATCACCCCGATGGCGATCAGGATCACCGCCAGCACCACTTTTGAACGTTCGTCACTTGATTGTTTGTCCATGATCAGAAGAATTTGATGACGGATCAAAACTAACAACTTCCTGAACCTGATGGTCAGGTGATTCGGCTAAACGGGGCAAAATGCCGGTAAATGAAGAATTTCACATAGTGGTGGCTTAGACGGTGGGGAATAAGTACACCCCGGTTGCGTTATTTTCCCTTTTCACGGGTCCAGGAATCCTTCAGGGCGACGGTACGGTTAAAAACAGGTTTATCGGGACGGGAATCAGGATCGACATTGAAATATCCCACTCTTTCGAACTGGAAATGGGAAAGCGGGGCGGCCGTGGCCAGCGAGGGCTCCACGATACAGCCTGCTTTGACGACCAGCGAGCCGGGATTCAGGAACTCTTTGAAGTCGCGCTCTTTCTCTTCCGAGAGATCTTCGACGAGGAAGAGCCGGTCATAAAGGCGCACTTCGGCAGGGATACCATGGAGTGCCGACACCCAGTGGATGGTAGCCTTGACTTTCCGGCCATCGGGGGCGTTGCCTCCCCGGGTTTCCGGATCGTATGTACAAAGCAGGGTGGTGACATTCCCCTGTTCATCCCTGACCACCTCATGACAGGTGATAAAATAGGCATACCTCAGTCTGACTTCCCTGCCCGGAGCCAACCTGAAAAACTTGGCAGGAGGATTCTCCATGAAGTCTTCCCTTTCAATATAAATTTCCCGGGTAAAGGGAAGCTGCCGGGTTCCGGCCTCCGGGTCTTCGGGGTTGTTGATGGCTTCCACCTCGTCGGTGAGGCCTTCAGGATAATTGGTGATCATAACCTTCAGGGGATCGAGGACTCCCATCACCCTGAGGGCGGTCTTGTTGAGGTCTTCACGCACGCTGTGTTCCAGGAGGGAAACATCACTGATCCCCTCCACCTTGGTGACCCCCACCTTTTCGGCAAAATTGCGGATAGAGGCGGGAGTATACCCCCTGCGGCGTAGCCCCGATATGGTGGGCATGCGCGGATCATCCCAGCCGTTTACATACTTGTCCTTCACCAGCTCCAGAAGCTTCCGCTTACTCATCACGGTATACGTCAGGTTAAGACGGGCAAATTCAATCTGCCGGGGGCGGTATTCTCCTTCCCTGAGCTGGTCGATGAACCAGTCGTACAAGGGACGGTGCACCTCGAACTCAAGGGTACACACCGAATGGGTGATCCCCTCCCAGAAGTCACACTGACCGTGGGCAAAGTCATACATGGGATAGATTACCCACTGGTCACCAGTACGGTGGTGCGGGGTTTTCATGATCCGGTAGAGGATAGGGTCACGCATGTGCATATTGGGAGACGTCATGTCGATCTTCGCCCGCAAGACACAGGATCCTTCCCCGAACTCCCCCTTCCTCATCATTTCAAAAAGACGGAGGTTCTCTTCCACACTGCGGTTTCTGAAGGGACTCTCCATTCCCGGCCGGGTGGGCGACCCCTTCTGGCTGCTGATGGTTTCAGCATCCTGGTCGTCAACGTAAGCTTTTCCCTCGCCGATGAGCTTCAGGGCAAAGGCATACAACTTACCGAAATAATCGGAGGCATAGAAGAGCCGGTCACCCCAGTCAAACCCCAGCCAGCGAACATCCTCCATGATGGAACGCACATACTCATCCTCCTCCTTTTCAGGATTGGTATCGTCAAACCGCAGGTTGGTCAGCCCTCCGTATTTCATGGCTGTGCCAAAATTGAGGCAGATCGACTTGGCATGCCCGATGTGCAGGTATCCATTCGGCTCGGGCGGAAAACGGGTATGCACCCTGCCATCATTCTTCCCTTCACTGATATCCTTTTCAATCAGCTGATGGATGAAATTACCCTTTACAGAAGCTTCCTGTCCGTTTGTTTCCTTTTCAATCATTGTATTTCCTTCAAAACCTGTTAATCAAGGCCAGCACG
The DNA here is from genome assembly GCA_964567485.1 of uncultured Prolixibacteraceae bacterium. Lineage (GTDB taxonomy): Bacteria > Bacteroidota > Bacteroidia > Bacteroidales > Prolixibacteraceae > UBA1413. The sequence continues at coordinate 40,158 of CAZMMX010000005.1, forward strand.
CGGCACCCGATCCGGAAAACCGCCCTGTGGCGCGTCAAAGTTAAAAAATGATTTTTGCCCATTGATCCCCTGTCTTAAAAATGTAGCCGCGGGGTTTAATTTCTTAAATTCGCACTTCTTAAATGCCCTTTTTCCAATGAATGAAAAGATCCTCATTGAACTCGAAAATATGAAATTTTACGCCTACCACGGCCACTATGAAGTGGAGCAGAAGGTAGGCAACCAATTCCTGGTCAGCCTGAAGGTGGAGAGCAGTGAAACGGCAGCACTCCGGAGTGACAGGCTGAAAGATGCCCTGGACTACCAGCAGCTTCACTCCCTGGTCCGCAGGGAAATGGAAATTCCCTCCCATTTGCTCGAACATGTGGCGGAAAGGATCGCAGAAGCCCTTTTCACTGAAGTGAAGGGAATCAGCCACGCCCTGATCAAGATTTCCAAGATGAACCCGCCCATGGGTGGGGAAATCGAAAAAGTGAGCGTTACCCTGGAGAGGAGCAAATGAAAATTTAGTATCTTTGCCGCAGAAACAAGGTACAAGGTTCCTTGGCCGAGTGGTTAGGTAGCGGTCTGCAAAACCGCCTACGGCGGTTCGATTCCGCCAGGAACCTCCACAAAAGCCTGTTAATCATTGATTAGCAGGCTTTTTCATTTAAGGCAGCAGCTGCCCAATTTGAATAAGAGGGGAAAATGAAAAGTGTCGGCGCCTCCGATCAGTTAAGCAGGCGTATGTCTCCTCCTTCAGAGGTACCTGCGTGTCATCTTCCGGTAGAGCCGGTAGGTTTCCCCGAACCGGTGTACCAGGAAAGCCTCCTCTCCCATGACGATGAGATGGTAAACATAAAAACTGTACAAACCGGGAACGACAGTCCACCATTTCAGGGTAAAAAGCAGGGCTGCCAGGGTGACCAGGTGCACCCCCACATACATCGGATTGCGGCTGAGGCGGTATATTCCCGAAGTTCGCAACACCGTCTCTTCTGTGGGAAGGCCGATCCTTATCGAGCTGCCCAGGGAAAATGAGCTGACCAGAATCAGCAGGATTCCCGCAATAAGCGCCACCCCGGCGGCCACATCAAACCCCCACCCCAGCGGTTGCCGCATATGCCCCGCTGTCATATAAACATAAAGCCCGGCAAACCACACCCAAAATCCTGCGGCCTTGCCTGTAATGAACAACACCGGGTGTATGGTGGGAGTACCAGAAATCTCAGTCATATTATGCTACACAAACCGCTCGCGCTTTTGCAAGTTGAAAAGTCCGTAGAGAAGGAAAATCACCATGCCCACTCCCAGGAAGATACGGTTGCGGGTGACGATGCCACTCCATATGATGGGGTTGAAATTGTCGGGCAATTCCAGGGGATTGAGGAAGATGTTCCACTGTGACCTTTGCAGGGCATCTGCCATGATCAGAAAGGCCACCCCGGCAAGGATCATCACCACAGCAGTGCCATTTCCATTTTTGATTAACGTGGAGAACATAAAGGCGGCAGTGCCGAGGAAGCCAACAGGAAACATCAGTTGAATAGCCATTTCCAGGGGATTGACAGGATAGAGCAACAGGGAGGAGATATATCCGTAACCGATAAGGATGATGAAGACCTGGATAAAGATCATCATGAGCCTGACCAGCCACACTTTATACCGGTAATTGGGAATGCCGAAGAGGATTTCGAGGATCCTGGAGTCTTCGTCATTTTGAATGCCGAATACCGAAGGATAAAAAACCAGCAGTACTCCCGGGAAGAGCATCAGGTTATAAACGTCGCCTTCACCGATCGACTGGTTGTTGATCACCTCCATGATGGCAAAAAAGAGGTAAAAGGCAAAGGAGGCCACCAGGAACCAGAAGAACTTCCCGGCGAAGATGATCTTCAGGTTATAGCGTATGTTACGCCACAAATTGATCATTGAATTTTTCTGAAACAGCTTCATGTCTTTCTTTTTATCCTGATTTTCAGGCAATATCACGGAGCAGGCACAAATAGGCATCTTCGAGGTGTGCCCTGACGTTAACGGCATCGGGTACCGGTTTCTCTTTTGAAATGGCGCGTACCTTAATCACTTCGCCCTCCCTGAGATGGTTGGTGATCATCTGCTTATTGGGGAACCGTTCGAATTCGGCAGGGGTGAGGGTGAACTGCCACACAAAACCTTCGCCCAGGTTGACCATGTCGGTGGGAACCCCCAGGTATTTGAGTTTTCCCTTGTTGATAACGGCCACCTGGTTACAGGAACTGGAGATATCCTCGATGATATGTGTGGAGAAGATCACGATCCTTTCGCGGCTGAGTTCCACCAGCAGGTTACGGAAGCGGATTCTCTCGCGGGGGTCAAGACCGGCGGTCGGTTCATCGACCACCAGAATGCGTGGCAGATTAAGCAGGATATGGGCGATACCGATACGCTGTTTCATACCTCCCGAATAAGAACCGATATTTTCATCCTTCCGGTCATACATATGAACGGCCTTCAGCACGTATTCCAGTCTTCCGGTGCGGAGCTGCACATCGGTGATACCCTTGAGGATCGCCTGGTAGTCGAGGAATTCCCAGGCAGTCATATTTTCATAGGTCCCGAATTCCTGGGGAAGGTAACCGATAAGTCCCTGGAGTTCTTCCCTGTATTTTTGGGTATCGAGGCCGTTGATGTAGATTTTGCCATAACTCTGTTCAAAGATCCCGGTGATGATGCGCATCATGGTAGATTTCCCGGCACCATTGGGTCCCAGAAGGCCGAACATTCCCGTATTGATTTCCATGGAGACTCCGTTGAGCGCCTTGAAGGGTTTTTTCCGCTTGCCAATGACAGGAATTTCTTTGACCACCCTGAAGTACCCCCTGCGGAGACCCCCAAAGCGGCCCGTAATCCGCTCAATGTTGACATTTTGGTTATGGACATACTCCGAAGAGGTGTACACGGCCAAAAGAAGGAAAAAGATGAGTCCGACGAAGATCACCATACCGGTATTGTCCCATTTCACGTTAAAAACCGCCAGGAAAAGCATGGGCGCCCCCCACATCAGAAGGTTAACCCCCCACTTGCGAAGTTTCCCGAAAAGGGCTTTCCCGGTTTGGGCCTGGCGGTGTTCCAATACAGCCCCCAAGGGTTGCCACAACAAAAAGAGGAAAAAATAGATGACCACGGCCATGACCAGCATGGCAAAGTTATTGCGGAGGTGGAAAAAGGTAAACCAAACCAGAAACCCAAAGAGGGGAATCTGCCAGATCAGATCATTGAAGTCACGGGGCTGCGTATAGGTACGTGCGAGTCCCGCCCTTTCCCTTATTTTTTGTCCCGACTTCCACTCCCTTGTAAAGCGGCTGTCGCGTTCATAAATCTTCACCAGTTTATGGACCCTGATGGTGATGGGGTCATCCTCGCTGATCAGTTTGGTGGTGGCCGTGCGCAGGCTGTTCTGGATAAACCAGGTGAGCCCCGGGATGAGGAGGATTACCAGCATGAAAAGCAGCAACTGCCAGATGAAGGTGTCGATGCGGAAATAGATATACCCTACCGCCGCCAGGAAAAGCAAAAGGTGCAAACCTTTGATTTTCCAGTCGAGTTGACGCATCCATTGCAGGGTATTTTCGAGCCCGGCATAAAGCGTGGGAATAAAGACCAAGGTGAGCAGGGAGCTCAGGGCCAAACCGCCGATGACCGTTATGGCAAAGGGGGCACCAATGGCGCCGACATATTCTGACTGTCCCAAGGCCAGGGGAAACATGGCCACAATGGTGGTAATAGAGGTGATCAGGATGGGGCGTACCCGGGAAAGCCCCGCTTCTATCAGGGCCCGTGATTTCCGGTGACCACGCTTACGCAGGATGTTGGTAAAATCGATCAGGATAATCCCGTTGTTGACCACCACACCCAGCAGGATAATGAATCCTGTCAGCGTATTGGCGTTGAAGAGGCTGTTTCCCGTAAGGATCAGCGCCACAAAGGAACCGATGGCCGCCAGGGGTATGGAAAACAACAGCACAAAAGGGGTCGACAGCGACTCAAACACTGAAGCCAGAATCATCAGTATAAGGATAAAAGCCGCCGCAATCAGGAAATAAAACTCCCTGTACTGGTCCTCCTCGTGGATCACCTGAACGGCCACCCCGGCAGGCAGGTTATAAGCCCCGACAACATCGTCGATTTCCATGCGGTAAGCGCTCAGAAGATCCTTAGAATCCTCGGCTTCCGAGGCAAAACGGTAGTTCACCTCGATCTGTTTTTCCTGGTTGATGCGGGTAATATTGGCCATGCCGCTGGCGTAGATGATTTCGGCGATATCCTGGAGGTCATAGACGGCGCCCTGGTTATTGCTGATTTTCAGGGCACGCAGGTCGTCAATGCTCTTTTCGCGATCTTCCTCATCAACTCCCTTCTCTTTCAGAATAATGTCGTATTCCTCGGTTCCCTGTTTGAAGGTCACCCCGGAACTGAACTCCCTGCTAAAAGAGGCCAGCTCACTGGCGATATTACTGAGGGAAACGTTGTATTCGGTCATCAGCCGCTGGTTGAAGAGGAGGTGGATTTCGGGTCTGTTGGTGCCCACGCTGACATTGACGCTGGAGACCGATTCCAGGTTGTCGATGAAATAGCGGAGGTCTTCGGCTACCCCGCGCATCACGTTAAAATCCTGACCTTTGATGACAATGCGTTCCTGGTTGGAGCCGATGCCCATAAAGCGGCCAAAGTCGCCACCCACGCCTCCGGCCATGCCTCCCCCGCCCCTGAAACTCTGGCTTGAGGTGGGCTGTGTCAGGCTGACCTCGGCATTCTGAATATTGGTAACCCGGCTCTCCACATCCGTTTTGATCTCTGCCACTTCGCGTTTGGCGATCTTTTCAAAATCCTCTTTCAGGGTAATGGCCACAACAGCCTCCTCCTCCTGAATACGGGAAGTAAAATCCTTGATCTCGCTGACTGCCGGCAGACGGCTTTCCAGCTCCCTGACCACAATATCGGTAGCTTCCAGGGTGGAACCCGTGGGCATGGTGACGTATACCGAAAAGGTATCCTGGTCCACCTCCCTGAGAGAATTCACGCTGATGGCCAGCACAATGAAAATGGAAATAAAGAAAACGACCAGCGCCCCGACAACGGTGCCTGCAGGATTTCTCATGGCCTGCTTGAGCAGGACCACATAAACCTGGATGATCCGGTTGTTGGTGGTCACCTTTTCATAAAAGATGTTGTGCGACTGTTTTCGCTTCAGCAACAGATGGGCAGCCATGGGAATAAGCAACAGGGCCACCACGGCAGAGATCACCAGGGTAGAGACAATGGAAACCCCCACGTTGTTCCCCAGAATGCGGATCATGTATTCCGAGGAGAAGACAAAAGGAAGGAATACGGTAATGGTGGTCAGGGTGGCTGCCACCACAGAGCGCCACACCTCAGTAGTTCCCTGGGTCACCGCCTTTTCAGGGGTATAGTGTTTCCCCGCCAGCCGGTATATATTTTCCAGCACCACCACGCTGTTGTCGAGGAGCATACCCACCGCCAGGGCCATACCCACCAGGGTCAGGCTGTTGATGGAGACTCCAAAGGCATAGAAGAGATTGAAAGCCGAAAAAACCGAAACGGGAATGGCCAGGGCAATGATGGCAACGATGCGCACATTCTTGAGGAATATCCAGAGCACAAAAATGGCCAGCAATCCCCCGACCAACGCCAGGGAGATGATCTGGTCGATATTCTTCTCCATGGTCTCGGCGGTATCCGACTGAATGACGATTTCCACTTCGCTGGATGCCAGTTTACTGTTCAGGCGGGCGATGACCTCCCTGGTGCGGTGCGACAGGTCGATCAGGTTGGCCTGCGAGTCACTCACCAGCAACAAGGAGATGGCATCAAGGCCGTTGACACGGCTCAGCGTGGTCTCCTCCTTGACCCCGAAATAGACTTCGGCCACATCCTTGAGAAGGATGGGACCTTCGGCCAGGACGATATTCTCAATATCTGACACCTCCTTATATTCCGAAGTGACATGGACGAAGTAGTGGCGGTTCGACTCGTGGAGGTATCCGGCAAAGGTCCGGTTCATCGAGTTGGAGCTGAGAGCGGAACGGATTTGTGACAGGGTGATGCCATAGGCTTCGCAGGCTTCCATGTCAATGGTAATCTCAATAGATCTTTCCTTTCCGCCATAAACATTGGCAGAGGCTACCCCGTCGACATTCTGCAGATCGTTGAGGACTTCCTGGTCCACGATGTTGCGGATACGGTCGGTCCCCCCGCTGCCCCTGATCTGCAACTCCATGAACTGGTTGGTGAGTTGCTGCATGTCTACCCTCGCCAGGGTCACCGTAAATCCCTCGGGAAGGGTCTCCCGCACCTGGTCGACTTTTTCCTGTAACTTGAGATAGAGATATTTGAAATTGACATTCTTCTTGAAGCTGATCTGGATAGAAGCCTGGCGGTTATTCAGCCACGTTTCCATATCCTCGACGCCTTCCAGGGTGCCGATGGCTCCTTCCACGGGAATCACGGCCTGGTTTTCCATGTAGGTAGGATCCACTTCCTGGCGGGAGGTGATCTGAACATACAACATGGGCAGGGTGGCGTCGGGCATCAGCTCCACAGGCAGCTGCTTGTAGGAGATATACCCCAGTAGGGTCATCCCCAGGAACAGCATGCTGATAAATACCTTTCTATTGATGATAAACCTCATCTGATCATCCTTTTAGGGATTATAATTCGTGTTCTCCTATTTCAGGGAGACTTTTTTCGGGGTGAAGACGGTCGAGAAGGTCATACACACAGGGGATGACCACAAGGGAGAGAAGGGTGGAAGAGACCAACCCCCCGATGACGGCCAGGGCCATGGGGGAGCGCAGCTGGGCACTCTCTCCGAAGCCGATGGTCAGGGGAATCAGAGCCAGGATGGTGGTGGCCGTGGTCATCAGGATGGGACGAAGCCTCTGCTGACCCGCCATTATGATGGCACTGCGACGGTCCATTCCCTCCCTGATCAGCTGGTTAATCCTGTCTATCAGTATAATGGAGCTGTTCACCGCGATACCCGCCAGCATGATAATGCCAATGATGGCCATGATATTCATGGTCCTCCCCAACAAGAAAAAAGTAAGGATACTTCCCACAATGGCAAAAGGAATGGTGACCAGCACCGTGAAGGGATGGATCAGCGACTCAAAAATCGAGGCCAGCACCATGTAAACCAGGACCACCGAGAGGAGAAGGGCAAAACCCAGACTGCTCATGGATTCTTCTCGTTTTTCCTCATCTCCGGTGACCTTCACCGAATAATCGGGAGGCAGGGTGATTTCGCCGGTAGCTTCCCTGATCGAAGAGGCAATATGTTCCAGGGCTATCCCCGGCTCCATTTGTGCCGTGATTCTTCCGATGCGGTTCTGGTTTCTGCGGAATATCTCGCGTGGCGACTCGCCATAGCGGATGTCGGCAATTTCGGTAAGCCTGAAAAGCTGGGTTCCCGAACGGATGACCATGTTGTTGATCTCGGAGAGCCGTGTGTCGGGCAGCTTGATGGTGATGTCCCTCATCTCGCCGCCCTCTTCCATCTGCCCGGCATTCTTGCCCTGCAACTGGTCCTGGAGCTGGGTGACCACGGTATTGACGTTGAGATTATACATCCCGGCCTTGATGCGGTCAATGACCACCTCGACCTCCGGGGCCCCATTTTCTATCGATGACTGAATATTGAACAAACCAGGGATGGAGTCCATCCTGGCTTTTACCGCCAGGGCTATCTCCTCGATCTGGTCCATCTCCTCACCCTTGATCTCAACCACCACAGGAGCTTCGTCGCTCCCGAGAATCGATTTCAGGGCTGTTTCATCCTTGGAAAAAGTCACCTCCAGATCGGGGATATCGCCGGTGAGACCGTCGATGGTGGCGATCACCCGGTCGGCAGTGATCGAAGCCTGGGGCGACAGAATCACTTTAATTTCGGCGGTATTCTCCCCTTCAAAGACGGTGGAGGCATCGCCGGTGAGCCCGGTACGCGGACCGGCATGGGAATAGATCTTATCGAGATCCTCCCCTAGGTACTCGGTGATGATCCCCTCGATGTTGCTGACGGTGGCCTCTGTCCTTTCGAGACGGGTTCCTTCCGAAAGCTTAAGATTAAGAGTAAACTCGCGTGACTCCGTTTGGGGCATGAACTCGGAACCGATCAGGGGAATCAGCAGAAAGGAAGCCCCGGTAAGGGCAAGAGCCACCAGCAGGACCACCCATTTCACGTTGAGGAGCTTCCCCAGGAGCTTTCCATACCAGCTCATTTCCAGCATATGACGGGTCGCCGGGGCTGGTTTGTTGCGGTACATGCGGTGGTAAAGCATGGGAATCAGGAAGATCGCGGCGAACAAGGAGGAGAGCAACGAAAAGGCCACCGTCCATGCCTGGTCGCGGAAGAGTTCCCCGGAAGCACCATGCAGATAAACGATGGGCAGGAAAACCACGATGGTGGTCAGTGTGGAGGCCACGATGGCCCCCCCCACCTGGGCGGTACCTTTCACCGCGGCATCCTTGACGGAGGCTCCCCCCTCGTGATGCCTGAAAATATTCTCTATCACCACAATGGCATTGTCGACCAGCATACCCGCCCCCAGGGCCAGGCCCCCCAACGTCATGATATTGATGGTGAGGTCGTTGAAATACATCAGATTAAAAGTGGCGATGATCGAAAAGGGAATAGCCATACTGACGATCAGCGTGGTGCCCACCCGCCGCAGAAAGAAGAAAAGGACCACCACCGCCAGGATGATCCCGTAAAGAGCAGAATCCTTGACCTCGGAAATGGCATCCCTGATAAAGGTGCCCTGGTTGGTCACCAGGGTCAGCTGGTACCCCGGCAGGGCCTTGCCGATTTTCTCCAGGGCCTCGCTAATCTGATCTACAGCCTTTACGGTATTGAAGCGTGTCTCCTTGTAGATCGACAACCCGATACACCGTTTACCGTTCAGGTGGACAATGTTGACCGGTTCCTTGTTGGCCATGGTGACCGTGGCCACATCTTTCAGAAAGACAGGAGCCATGTTGACGGGCGACGCCGTGGCTGAACCCGACGCAGAAGCCGTGACGGCCTTGTAGCCCACAATCAGATTCTCAAAGTCGGAGGGATCCTGCAAAAGACCCACCCCCTTGACAATATATTGCAACCCCATTTCCGAAATCTGACCTCCGGAAACACTCCGGTTGAAATTCTGGATCCTGGTACTGACATCATCGAGGGTGAGATTTTGTGCTTCGAGGCGATAAAGGTCGGTGGCAATGACGATTTCGTTTTCCTCTTCTCCCGAGAGTTCCACCTCAGCCACCCCTTCGAGCCTCACCAGTTCATTACGGACATAGTTTTCGGCCACTTTCCTGACTTCGTTCAGGTCGGTGATTTCATTATGGGCCAGGGCCACCAGCATCACCGGGGCGGTATTGGGGTCGTGCTGGGTAATCTTCAGCTCGTCGATTTCCATGTTCTGGGCATAGGAGTTCAGGGCTTTCTGCAGATCCAGGAAGGCTTCATCCATATCCTTGTTCCAGGCATATTCCACGGTAATCTGGGAGGTTCCCACCTTGGTCACTGAGGTGACCTGCACCACGTCGGACTGCCTGATGGCCAGGGCTTCGATGTTCTCGACAAACTGCTTTTCCATCTCTTCAGGGGGGCGTTCCCCGGAGGTGATCTCCACAAAGATCCTCGGTGACCGCAGATCAGGGAAAAGATCCATCCCCAGCTTGTCGAACGATATATACCCCAGCAGCAACACTGCCAGCACGATCATCAGGATGGTGACCGGATAATTGACTGAAAACAGGGTTAGTTTTTTCACGGAATTCTGTTTAATGGTTGAATAATGCCGGAGAGTTCCGGCAGGCCGTTCCCCGGCCCCAAAAATTGGTGGCTGTTTCCCGGAAGATGTCAGCTTCCGGATGCCGGCGGCAAAGGCAGGTTTACTTGATCACTTTTACCTTGGAGTCGTTGCGAAGCGTCTCATAACCCTTCACGACCAACCTTTCATTCTCTTTCAGCCCGGCAATGACTTCGGCATAATCCTGGTTTTCTATGCCCAGGGTAATGCGTCGTTCACGTGCCGTACTCTGGTCGACCACAAAAACTACCTTGCCGCGGTTGCTGCTCATGATGATGCTCTTGGGAATGACAATAGCGCTGTCACGACGGGCTACAACGATGTCTCCCTTGACGAACATCCCCGGCCTGAGCTTCAGATCGGGATTATCGATCAGCAGTTTTCCCTTGAAGGTGCGGGTTTCAGTACTCACCGCCGGAGAAAGCTCCGAAACCACTCCCTTGAGGGTATCTTCGGCAATGGTATAGTTGGTGATGATCACCTCCTGTCCGGTCTGCACCTCAGAGATGCTCTTCTCGGGCAGGTTGATGTCAAGGAACATCTTCTCATAATTCATCAGAGTGACCACGGCCTGGCCTGAGGTGACGCGGGTACCCCGCGTAAAATAGGGAAGGTCAACGATCACCCCGTTGAAGGGAGCCACTATGCTCATCTTCGAAAGCTTTACCTGGGCATTCTCAAAGTCATAGCGGGCATTGGTGGCCGACACTTCCGAATTGCGGAGCTCCCGCAGGGTCACCCCTCCCTTTTCGTACAGCGACTTCTGTTTCTCATACTCCTGGGCCGAGATTTCCAGATTGAGTTTCTTGGAGTCGAGGGCAATATTGTTAACATACTCCTCATCCTCGAAGCGAACCAGCACCTGCCCTGCCCGCACCCGGTCACCCAGACTGAAAGGCCTGCCCGTGGAGGGATTGTTCAGCAAATGGTAATTTCCGGCCATCTCAGAGGAGAGGGTCACCTCCTGCATCGCCTTGGCCGTTCCCGTGGTGTTGATATACATCTCTATCGGCTGTTTCCGGAGGTCTTCAACCGACACCGGAATGGCCAGATCGGTAGTCTCAGCCTGCTGGCGGTTATTACAGGCAAAAAGGGCCAGTATTGCGGCTAATGCCAGAAAGTTGTTAAGCTTCTTCATTTTTGTGTTCCGTTAAGTATTTTGTTCTTGCTGTGTTCTATGCTATTGGGAAGACCAGTGCCCTTCCGGCGGAAAGGCCCTACTTTTCCGTTTTGTATAACTCCTGGGGGATGATCTCAACACCCTTTTCGAAATCGAAAAGCGACTGGATCTTCAGGTTCAGAAGTTCTATCTTGTAATTGATCAGGGCCTGGGCATAGTTGATCTTCTGGTTGGAGAGCTGGGTCTGGTATAGGTTCAGGTCCATCCCCGTGAGGTCGCCGTTTTCATATCTTTCGAGATTGATTTCGTAAGTCAGCTGGGCATTCCGTTCATTCTGACGGGCAATTTCGATCTGGTTGACCTGGTTCTGAAGGTTACGGTAAGCCTCCCTGATGTCGATGATGATCTGCTTCTTCTGCTCGTCGTAGTTCAATTGCTGGCTTTTGATGGAAGCTTCCTGTGCCCTGATGCGGGCCTTCCGCTCTCCCCAGTCAAAAATGGGAATATTAAAAGAGATCTGCGCCTGGGGATTTCTGGTGGTCTGGTCGAAGATATCTAACAACTTCTCATTATCCCCGATAATCCCGAAGGCAAGATTCATGGTGCCGTTAAACTCATTCATCGCCTTGGTGCGAATCATCTCGAACTGACTGGTTTCCAAGTCTATTTCCCGCTGGCGGAGTTCCATTCTACTCTGCAGGCCGTTGTCAATGGCCTTTTGCAGGTCCACCTTTACCGGTGCTGCCTCTACATCGGTCACCACCAGGATATCCTCAAAAAGATCCATCCCCAGGTACATCTTCAGTTGGTCCTTGGCATTTTCAAAGGAGACCAGCCGGTTCTGGACCGTGGAGTTGGACTGCGACAGGTTGAGTTCGGCCTGGTAGAGCTCTTCCCGGGCCGCCAGTCCGGCATCCACCTTATTCTTAATAATTTCAAAACTCTTCTGGGTATTGGTCAGCTCTTCCCGGGCGATGGCCAGGTTCATCTGGGCCATATAGACGCTGTAAAAATATTGGGTGACCATCCGCTCCATGTTCAGCCGTTGCATCGCATAACTGATGTTGGCATTTTCATAACTCAGCTCAAGTTCCTTGAGTTGAAGCTTAAGCCTGTTATAGGTGAATAACGGCTGACTCAGATTGAGGTACAGGTTGTTGGTAAACCGTTCATCTATTTCCGGGTCCATTCCCGACTTGACCACCTTACTGTTTTGCCATCCGAAACGGTTAATCAGGGAGATGGTACCGTCGGTGGCGAGAATAGGCTGTTCAATTCTGAATGTTCCATTGGAGTTGAACGTCTCATTGGTATACCACTTGGAGTTAAAGGTATCAAACTTGCGGGTATTGCTGTAATCTACAGGGTTCACGCTGAGGCTGAACTTCGATTTCAGGGCGGCCCGCTGAGCTTCCAGGTTGTTCTGGTACCTCTCCAGGTTCAGCAGGGAGAGTTGGATACTGGGGCTGTTGGACCCTGCAATATCGAGGGCCTTTTCAAGGGTCAGCGATTGCTGGGCCACCAGGGGCAGGACGGGTAAAACCAGCATCACCAGCCATCCTGTTCTCCTGAAAAAAAGATGATTGATCAACTTCATAAGATTCGTTATTTTCAATTCTAATTTTTGACCACTTTGACAGCATCGGCGATGACAATCCGGCTTGCCGACTTATTGGTGAGCACTACCCGGGCATTTTCCGGAGAGAGGTAAAAGGAGCCCAGGCTGTTCCACCCTGTTTCAGCGGTCTGCAACTGCAGCGTCTGTTCTGTCTCCCCGTCGTCATGGGTGATAAAATAATGGTATTCCCCGGCTTCTTCCTGGCTCCCGCCACCACGCGGGCCTCCCATCATGGGGCCACGGCGTGCCCCCATGTTATTAACATAAACATAGATATCGTAATGACCGGCTTCCTTCACCGGAATGGTCCAGGTCGCCTTCTGATCGCCAGCGCCCGACTTGATGTAATAAGCCGACCTGACATAATGCCCGTAAAATCCCGAATTGGTGGTATTGGTCCAGTTCAGGGGGGGGCGCCAGTTGTTATACCCCTTGTATTTCAGATCGCTCTCCTCTTCCCTGACAATCAGGCGGCGGAGTAGCGAAACTTTGTCGTTCACCGTGAAGGTAAACCCGGGATCTTCATTGTCGACCAGGGTCTCATTGGGCTGAAGCAGAGCTACAGGCGCATCGAGCAAGGTCTCCCCCTCCAGAGGCACCACCTTGAGGTCCTCCTCCACCTTACCGAAGAAATTCATCAGTGTCTGGGGAATATTGGCCGACGTCAGGGTGTTGATGGTCACCCCACGGGGCTCACTGTCAAAGAGATAATTGACTTTTTTGGTCTCTCCGGCCTTGAGCCTGACAATTTTATTGATGTTATCCTCGGCACCCGGCATACCCCCGCGCATCATCCGGCCTCTTCCCCCGCCACCGGGTCCTCCCATGCGGAAGGTAAGCTTGATGACCCCGTCAACCTCCGAAGTATTGCTGGCGCTGTAGGTCACCATCGTCCTGATCTGGTCCCCCGATTTGGTGTTCACCGCCGTTACCGGCGATATCAAAAATCCGGGAAGTCTCTTCTCCTTAAACCAGTTATTCATCACCGGAGATATGGAAATTCCCAGTTCACGTTCTGTCTTTTTGTCGAGAGAATCAAAGGTAAGCACCCTGAAACGGTGATCTGCCAGGTTCTTCCTGAGAAAATCCCCGAAATCCCCCTCACCGGTCTCCGACTGGATCATCGTAAACAGAACGTCACCTTTCAGTTTGATGAGGTTATCGACCAGGTGCCTCTGCTCCCGGGAAGCCAGCAGCTCTTCGAAGGAACGGTCCTGAAGGGCGATATTGGCCAGCTCGTCTTCGCTGATTCCGGTCATGTCACGAATCCATCCGGCACGCATGTCAGACGACTGGCTTTTGAAATAGGCATCCATCACCAGGTTGGTCACCGGCCAACGGTCCGACCGTACATGATTGCTGAAATAATAGAGCTGCGGAAAGACAAAATAAGGATTCGCCGATTCTGTGGCCGAAGTCACCTGTCCGGCGCTGAAACGGATATTGGGGCGTCCTCCTTCCCGGGTGAAATTTCCCAGGAGATTGTTGACGGCCATCAATTGGTAATCCTTGTCGGTCATCGATGCCCCCTCCCTATCGCTCCACCGTTTCTGGCGGCGGATCTGGGACTTCACGTCCATGTCGCCCAAGAGGTATCCCTTTTCCTGCAGGAAGACCATTTCGGGCTGCACATACTCCTGTTGGAAGCTCCAGACCCGTTCAAATGACTTGAACTGCGCTGGCACCTCCACCACCGACAGGCGCCGGAAGGGAAATTCCATGTTGTAGGTTCTCAGGAAATCACGGAACCGCTCTCCGATCACCGCGGAAATGGTATCCTCCACCTCTGACAGTGCATCGCCGAAGATATCGTGGCCTTCAAGATGCCAAATCCCGAATTCCACACCCTCTGACTCCATCTTTTTATGCTCATAATTACCGATGGCCAGGGAAATCTGGGTCAGGGGATGGTCGTTGGTAAAGAGCGTAGTTCCCGGCGAAGTCTCCCTCGGGGATCCCTGGGATACCGCCACCAGCGAGGTGTCGGTGGTCACTTCCAGCCGGAAATCGGTGAAGTAGATGCGGTTCCACCCGAAATTACGGGTACTGTAGGAGGCCCCGGTTTCGGGATACCACCCGGCCTCACGTGTCAGCAGCAAATAGTCGGGCTCAATGAACGCATACCGTTTGTCGACATTAATAACAAACTCGCCGAATTTTTCGCGCTGGGTCTCGTTATCAATGTCGAGATAACAATAAGCTTCGTCGATTTCTCCGGAATAGGCCATCTCGACCGCCAGGGTATCCCTGCCGGTAAAGGGGCGGGAGAGAGGGAAGATCACCAGCTGTTGTTTTCTGACGGGGGTGACTTCCGATCCTCCGATGCGGGCAGAGGAGATTTCCAATCCGGGATTAAGCGTAAGAACCAGGGAATCGATCGCCTGCGGGTTGTTATTGACCAGTTGCATCCATGAGGTCACCGCGATATTCTCCCCATCATGAACCAGCTTCAGGGTGTGCGTGGCCACATCGGCCACCGGCCCTGAAGAATAGTGGTTATTCAGTTCCACGGCCTGTGCCCGCATTCTGTCGTTCTTCACGAAACGGTGGACATGGCTGTAGGCCAGGTAACCCCCTCCCGCAATGAAGAGAACGCTGAAGATTACCGACAGCCAGGTCATCGACTCAGACTGTGGTAACCTCTTCAGAAGGTATATGGTGAGAAAAATAAAGCCTGCGCCCAGGAAAAAATAGATGCCGCGGTGACCGAGGATGACCTCCAGGTTGCCGAAGCCGGTGATTCCCGACCTGAGCATGGGAATATTGAAAGCCATGTAGTCAAAGACATAATAATAAGCATCCTGGATCAAAAACAAGGTAAGGCCGATATATCCCAGAATGATCACAAAAGTCACCGCCTGGTTGCGGATCAGACTCATCAGCAAAAAGGAGAGTCCCATGATGAAAACCAGGGTGGGTATGGAGATCAGCACCAGATAAAGGAGATAGGACCACCAGGAAACAGAAGTCCCCGCGGAAACCAGATTAAAAATCAGGGCCATGGCCAGTACGGCGATGTTGAGAATCATGAAAACCTGTATATTTCCCAGGGTCTTGCCAATCACGTATTCGCCGTTGGTCATGGAGCGCATGTAAATCACCTCGGTGGTGTCGAGTTTTTTGTCCCTCTTCAGGAAATCGGAAGCGAGGAACACGGCAATAATGGCCTGGGCCACATTCAGAATCAGCAGGTTGAAATAGGGAATTCCCGAGGGAACGGCTCTGAGAATCCACTGGGGGCTGCCGGCATCGGTGAGCATGACCAGATTCATAAAAAAGAGAACCAGCAGGGCCAGAATACTGAAAATCCTGAAAAACCAGCTGCGGAACAGGGTCTTTCTTTCGTACTTGGCTATCGAGTTGATATTGTGCAGTGATATCATCATTCTTCAGGTTTTGATCAGGCGGAAGTCCACTGATTCAGTTTTTTCTCCATGAAATAGACATAGGCATGTTCGAGGTTGGGCTCGATGGGTTTGCCGTAGTATCCGTTGATCTCGTCGGCCACCACCTGCATCTCCCAGCCGTAATCGGAAGGAATAGTGGTGATGACCGGGTATTTGTCGTTGATTTCGAGGTACTCCTTTTCGGTGGCCTGAATCTGCCACACCTTTCCCTCGGCTTCTTTGACCAGATCACCGGGAGAACCGGTGAAAGCCAGCTTTCCTTTATTCAGAAGAGCCACATGCTCACATGTGCTGGAAATATCGCCCACAATATGGGTGGAGAGAATGATAATGACATCACGTGTGCTGATATTGGAAAGGAGGTTGCGGAAGCGGATCCTCTCTTCAGGGTCGAGGCCGGTGGTAGGCTCATCGACGATAATGATGCGGGGATCGTTGATCAGTGCCTGGGCAATCCCCAGCCTTCGTTTCATCCCTCCCGAAAGACGGTTGGCATTGCGGTCACGGGCTTCAAAAAGCCCTACCTCCTCGAGCATCCGGTCTACTGCCTCCTCGCGCCTGGCCTTGTTCTTCATGCCCGCCAGCCGCGCCGTATAATCGAGAAACTCCCAGGTCTTCAACTTGGCAAAAAACCGGAAATCCTGGGGCAGATACCCCAACATAGACCTGATTTCACGCCTGTTCTTCATCAGATCATACTGGTCATTGATGGTCACCTTCCCGTTGGTGGGCTTCATCAGCGTCACCAGAATGCGCATCAGCGTTGACTTGCCGGCACCATTGGGCCCCAGTAATCCGAACATCCCGTTGGGTATCTCCAGATTGATATCTTTTAACGCCCAATTGCCGTTCGTGTAAATCTTATTGAGATTCTCTACTGATATTTTCACTTTATAAGCTGGTTTTTTGTGGTGCTGTTGAATTTCGACTCTCCCTGACAATGAAAGTTTAATGTTACGCAATTATTTGTTACCAAAAGGGCTTCCCGGTTACAGGAAAACTCCTGAAATGCCATAATTATTCTGAAATTGAAAATTTTTTACAAAAAAAGAGGTCCCGGAATCCGGAACCTCTTTCACTGAAGCTTTACGCTACCTATTTTGTAAGGTCGTAGACAAACTCCTTGTTACCGCCCGTGATGACCACGGTGTATAAACCAGGGTCAAGACCCTTAAGATCGTACCCCGCTATGGTGTTGAACTCTTTCCCCAAAGAGGATTCGTACAAAGTCTCGCCCTTCGTGTCGAAGATATAAAACCGGAGATGATCCTTGTCAAAATTGAGATAGGAAATCTTCAGAAGATTCTCTGACCAGGTAAAATAAGGATCAAAACGAAGCTCGGAATCTCCCACCTGCAGACCACCATCCCTGATGGTAACCGACCTCTTTACAGTGGAGGTGTTCACCTTTACCGAAAGCTCATACCGGCCATCTTCCAGTCCCGAGAAATCAAAAAGCTTACGGTAACCCGTCTGAATCTCCTTCGTTTCATGGCGATACACCAGGGTGCCGTCAGCGGCATTCACGGAAATCTCAAAGAGAGAAGGCCTCTCATTGGCAAGTGCCACTATGGCCTTGTTTTCCCTGACCGGAGTAACCTCCAGACGGGGCCTTTCCACGGCTCCCGCAACTGTCGCTGCAAGGGCCAGAACTAATGTTGCAATTGTTTTCATAACGTTCTCTAATTGTTTAACGCCACAAATGTATCCGTTATGAAAGAGACTCCTCCTTATTTATTGTAATATCTACAAATTGAGTATGTTTTATAACATATCTTTAACATTACGGCAAATTTGTAAATTATGAAAAATAAAACATTCTCATTATATTCTTCGGAAATGGATATTTTAATAGCCGATTAATAACGAATAGCTATTGTAACGCCTTTTTTTTGAATTCTCGTGAATCGTGGCGAAATTGCACGCTTTTACCACCAATATGGAAATCACGACGGGACAGTTACTGGAGGGGGCACGTCAGGCTGAAGGTCTGACGGTGGTCATTGATGTTTTCAGGGCTTTTTCCACGGCTTGTTATGCCGTGGCTATGGGATTGGGGCCGCTCTATCCGGTGGGGACCCTGGAAGAGGCCTTTCGTCTGAAGGAGAAAATAGGAGATGCCCTTCTCGTGGGAGAGAGGAATGAACGCCGCCCCGAGGGCTTTGACCTGGGCAACTCGCCTGCTCTTTTGCTGAAGTCGGGATTCCGGGGCAGACCCATGATCCACACCACCAGTTCCGGAACCCAGGGAATCGTGAATGCCCATCAAGCCCGGGAGATCATCACGGGAAGCTTTGTCAATGCCGGGGCTATCGTCCGTTACATCAGAAGACAGAACCCTTCACGCGTCTCCCTGGTAGGTATGGGGTACGCCTGCCAGTACCCCACCGATGAGGATACCCTGTGTGCCGAATACCTCACCCGCTCACTCAAGGGAGAAGAGAGCGGTTTCGGAGCCATGAGAGAGGTAATCAGAATGGGATCGGGAGCCCGTTTTTTCGATCCCGCCAGCCAGGAATGGGCACCGGCCGAAGACTTTGACCTCTGCCTCCGTCCCGCCATTTTTGATTTTGTCCTGCGCGCGGAAACCGGGGAACACGGTCTTTTCCTGCGTAAAATTGATATTTAACCATTCCCATGAGTAAGAATTACGATTTCAGCGGGGTCGTCGACCGACGCGGTACTGACAGCTTTAAATATGACGCCCTGAAAATGATCTTCGGAAGCGATGACCTGCTTCCCCTCTGGGTGGCCGACACCGATTTCCGCACCCCTGATTTTATCATGGAAGCCATCAGAAAGAGACTGGAGCATGATATTCTGGGATATACCTTCCGTGGGGAGGGATTTTCCCGCAGCATCTCTTCCTGGCTTCACCATTATTACGGAACCACCGTTCCCGAAGGGTGGATCTCCTTCACCCCCGGGGTGGTCTCCGCCGTCACCGTGGCGGTGATGGCCTTTACCCAACCGGGAGACAGGGTCATCGTTCAGCCCCCCGTCTATTTTCCCTTTTACGAAAGCATCACCGGTTCAGAAAGAAGAGTCACGCTGAATCCGCTGAAACTGCATGATGGAAGATATCATTTTGATCTTGCGGATCTGGAAGCCAAAATCGATGAGCGCACCACGATGCTGATCCTGTGCAGTCCCCACAACCCCGGGGGAATGGTCTGGACCAGAGATGAACTGGAAGCTCTGGCCCGAATCTGCAGCCGGCATAATATAATGGTGGTGTCAGACGAGATCCATTCTGACCTGGTGTATGCAGGGCACCGCCATACCCCCTGGTGGATGGTGTCGGAAGAGACCGCCCGCCATTCCGTGGTTTGTATGGCTCCCAGCAAGACTTTCAACATCGCCGGGTTATCCACTTCCTACACCATCATCCCCAACCCGGAAATCCGGAGAAAATTCGACGCCCTGGTACAGACCCTCCACATCGGCACTGGCAATATTCCCGGCACCATAGCCCTGGAAGCCGCCTATACCCACGGACATGACTGGCTCAGACAGATGATGGCTTATGTGGAGGAGAACTACGGCTTTCTGGAAGAATTCATGGCTGCCCGTCTTCCCCGGGTGAAGGTAATGAAACCAGAGGCCACTTTTCTGGTATGGCTCGACTTCCGGGAGTATGGCATGGATGACCGTCAGCTCTCAGAATTCCTGGTCAGGGAAGCAGGAATTGCCCTGAACAACGGCGCCCGCTTCGGCATTGGCGGCGACGGCTGGCAACGCATCAACATCGGATGCCCCCGGAAGGTGCTGACGGAAGGCCTGGAAAGAATGGCCGCAGCCTTTGCCCGGGTGTAACAGCGACGGAAGAACACCCGGGATCTATTCGGGATAATTCTCATTGATCCAGGCGACGGCTGCCGAGATATCGATATCATTCATGCAGCGAAAATGCTTTTTCGGGCATTTGGCATACCCCAGTTTGGAGCAGGGCCGGCATGGGAGCCCTTTCACCTCCATGATTTTGGAGGAAGGATGCGGCAGGTAGGGATACATGCCGAATTTGGGCACCGTATTCCCCCAGAAGGAGAGAATCTTCTTACGGAAAGCAGCAGCAATGTGCATCATTCCCGTATCGTTGGTCATCACCAACCGGGCATTCCGTACCAGGGTCGCCGATTCGCTGATGGTGGTCTTCCCCGCCAGATTCAGCACATGGTCCCCTACCCTGCGGTCAATTTCCCGGCTCATCGGGGTTTCGCAATTGCCCCCCACCAGGATGACGGGATAGGAGATGCTGTCGCAAATGGCAGCCACCTTAGCGGCCGGCAGTTGTTTAGTGGCGTAGGTGCCACTAATGATCACTGCAATATAGCCGCTGCGGTACCTCTCAGGGAGCAAGCCCATGTCATACTCCTCCCCCGAAGGGATGAAAAAGTCAAGTCCCCCGCCATCGTCCCGGACCTGAAATGGGGAGAGCGTACTGAAATAACGCTCCACGATATGCCGGTCGGGGAGCAGGTCAATCTTAAAGCTCACCAGCAGCCACTTTCTGAGATTCTCCTTCCTGAAGGAACGCGCCGGAACACCCAGCGCCCTTTTAATGCGTAAACTTCTTATGTTGTTGTGCAGGTCAATGATCTGGTCATACTTCTCGGCCCGCAGGGCTGTCATCAAATCCCCGATATGATCGTTGAGAAAATGGACCTTGTCGATATAGGGATTGGCCACCAGAAGCTCCCGGAATTTGTTTTTGGTGACAAAATGAATCACGGCCCCGGGATGCTGCTGCCTGAGACACCGTACCAGGGGCGTTGTCAACACAATGTCGCCAATGGAACTGAACCTGATAAATAAAAATTTCCTTTTCTCCATAGCCAGGGTCAAAAGGCATTTTGCCGGAATACTCCTCCGGAATTGGGATCACTAAGCGTCAACCAGAACCACCACATAGTTATCCCTGTTTTCCACCACCCCTCCGGGTATGGGAAAATTTCGCTCATTACCCCCTTCTTCGATAATGCGGAGCGTTCCTTTCTTCAGGGTAGATATGAGCGGGGCGTGATTTTTTAGCAATTCGAAGGAGCTTTTGCTCCCCGGTAGCTGCACCAGGGTGACCTCTCCTGCATAAATCTTCTTTTGGGGTGAGATAATTTCCAGCAACATGACCTTCTCCTCCTGAATTTCCGCGTTGGTTAATTTCCGGCGATCAGTTTCTCGCCCTTGGCAATGGCCTGTTCGATGGTCCCCACCATATTAAAGGCAGCTTCGGGATACTGGTCTACTTCACCATCGAGGATCATATTGAACCCTTTTACAATATCAGTAATGGCTACCAGCTGACCGGGGATCCCCGTGAATTGCTCGGCCACGAAGAAGGGTTGGGAGAGGAAGCGCTGAACGCGGCGGGCCCGGTGGACCACCAGTTTATCCTCTTCCGAGAGTTCTTCCATTCCCAGGATGGCGATGATGTCCTGCAACTCTTTATAGCGTTGGAGGATCTGGATCACCCTTTGGGCGCACTGGTAATGTTCTTCCCCCACAATGGTGGGGGTGAGAATCCTGGAGGTGGAATCCAGGGGGTCTATGGCCGGGTAAATCCCCAGTTCCGTGATTTTGCGGCTGAGTACCGTGGTGGCGTCAAGGTGGGCGAAGGTCGTTGCCGGTGCCGGGTCGGTGAGGTCGTCGGCAGGCACGTATACCGCTTGTACCGAAGTGATGGATCCCGTTTTTGTGGAAGTTATCCTTTCCTGCATGATCCCCATTTCGGTAGCCAGGGTAGGCTGGTAGCCCACAGCCGAGGGCATGCGCCCCAACAATGCAGAGACTTCGGAGCCTGCCTGGGTAAAACGGAAGACATTATCGATAAAGAAAAGAATTTCCCTGCCCCCTGACCCGTCACCATCACGGAGACTCTCAGCAATAGTCAGGCCCGACAGGGCCACGCGGGCACGCGCGCCGGGCGGCTCGTTCATCTGGCCAAAAACCATGGCCAAACGGGAATTCCTCAGGGCTTCATGGTCTACCTTCGAGAGATCCCAGCTCCCTGATTCCATCGATTTCTTAAACTCCTCCCCGTAATTGACAATGTTGGCTTCAATCATCTCACGCAGCAGGTCATTACCCTCCCTGGTGCGCTCTCCCACCCCGGCAAACACGGAAAGCCCGCTGTGGGCCAGGGCAATATTATTGATCAGCTCCTGAATAAGCACCGTTTTCCCGACTCCTGCACCTCCGAAGAGGCCGATTTTCCCCCCCTTGGCATAGGGCTCTATCAGGTCAATCACCTTAATGCCGGTAAAAAGCACCTCGGTTTCGGTGGTCAGGTTTTCATATTTCGGAGGGTTATTGTGAATGATGAGACCATCATGGGGAAGATCCCCCAATCCATCAACCGCATTTCCGGTAACGTTCAGGAGCCTTCCCAGGGCAGCCTCTCCCCGGGGCATCCTGATGGGACTTCCCGTGGACAAAACATCGAGCCCCCGCCGTATCCCATCGGTGGCATCCATGGCTATGCAGCGCACGGTATCTTCACCAATATGCTGCTGCACTTCAATCACCAGGTTCCCTTGATCACGGATGACCTCCAGGGCATCATAAATGCCGGGAAGTTCCAACCCCTCACCCTCAAAACTGACGTCTATCACAGGCCCGATCACCTGGATGACTTTCCCCATGTTCTGTCCCATAAATCACTCTTTTGTCCCCGCTTGACAGGGATATGGCAAACAAATTTAATGATTTCCGGAAATTATCCGTGATTAATCAACTTCTTCTTAAAACCAGCCTGGAACAGAGGTCATAGAGGGGTTGTTTCCGTTGTTCTGGTGCATCGAGGCTTTCGAGAATCCCAGTCACCCGGTTATGGTACCGATCGATGAGCCCGAGGGTCGTTTCATGGATCTTCAGCTCTTCAAAGAGAGCCTTGACGCCGGCGAATTTCTCTTCCGGGGAGGCGGCATTATTGCCGAGCCATGCCCTGATCTCATTTTTCCGGGCATCACCGGCACACCGCAACGCCTCGGTAAGAAGAAATGTTTTTTTATTGGCGGCAATATCCCCCCCAATTTTTTTTCCGAAGTTCTCTTCGTCCCCGAAGGTGTCGAGGAAGTCGTCACGCAACTGGAAGGCCACTCCCAGGCTGATGCCTGCTTCATAGAGGAGCTGGGCCTGGGGTTCATCGGCACCTCCCAGGAGGGCGCCTGTTTTCAGGGCACAGGCCAAAAGAACAGCCGTTTTCAACCGTACCATCTCCAGGTATTCCGCAGTGGTCACTTCATTGCGCTGCTCAAAATCCATATCCATCTGCTGTCCTTCACAGATTTCCACGGCTGTGCGCGTGAAAAGCCGGGCGATTTCCGGGAAACGCTGGTGGTGGGTTTCCAGGAGGAGGTCATAGGCCAGGAAAGCCATCACATCACCCGAAAGGATGGCGCTGTTTTCCCCAAAACGGAGGTATACGGCAGGCTGATTACGCCGCAGCTCCGCCTTGTCCATGATGTCATCATGCAACAGGGTGAAATTGTGAAACACCTCAATGGCCAGGGCTGCAGGCAGCGCCTCTTCAACCTTCTCCCCGAACAGGCGGTAAGCCAGCAACACCAGAAGGGGCCTGAGCCGCTTTCCTCCCCCCTCGAGGGAGTAAAGCACAGGCTGGTAGAGCCGCGGAGGTTCTGCCTGCCCCCACCCTTTCAGCCTCTCCTGAAGGGCCGCCTCTATCATCACCTGAAGTTGATCCAAATCAGACATATCCTCAGTTTTGGTGATTACCATTTCTATGATTCTCTGCATCCAGCAGTTTATTCTCCTCCTCTTCATCGGCTACATCGATCAGGGGAACTTCGAAACTCTTCTTCCTGGTTATCTTCTCCATTCCCATCAACAGTGATGGCAGCAGGACCAGATTGGAGGTTACGGCCACCAACAGGGTCAGGGATACCAAAATGCCCATGGCTTTGGTACCTCCGAAACTGGAAAGGGCAAAGATGCCAAAACCAAAAAAGAGAACGGCCGCCGTATAGATCATGCTGACCCCGGTTTCCCGGAGGGCATACACCACCGACCTGCGGATGTCCCATCCGGTAAGCTTCAGCTCCAGCCTGTACTTGGTAAGAAAATGGATGGTATTGTCGACCGAAATCCCGAAAGCCACACTAAAGACCAGGATGGTGGACGCCTTGATGGGTATGCCGGCATACCCCATCACGGCAGCGGTCACAATCAGGGGAATAAGATTGGGAATCAGCGAAATAACCACCATACGGGAAGATGAGAACAGCAACGCCATGAAAAGGGAGATCAATAAAATGGCAAGGCCCAGACTGGAGAAGAGGTTATGCAGGAGATATTTGGTTCCCTTAAATGAGGTGACACTTGACCCGGTGGCCACCACCCGGAAATGCTCAGGGGGGAACAAAGAGTCAATATCAGCGGTCAGTTGTCCGTATAGTGCTTCCATCTTAACGGTTCCCACATCCTTGGCCCTGAAACTCATCCGGGTAATCTGACGTGACGAGTCAAGAAAGGAGTGAAGCAGTCCGGCATCCCCACCCGTGGCATACGAGAGAATAAAACTCTTCTCATAATTATTGGGAAGGGAGTAGTAGGCGGAGTCTCCCTCGTAAAACGCCTGTCTGGCGAATTTCACCAGGTTAAGCATTGACAGTGGGGGACTCAGCTCAGAATACCCGGAAAGTCTCTCCTCCAGCTGTTCCATCTTCCGGAGTGTGGGCAGTTGCATAACCCCATTGGGTTTACGGGTATCGACCATGATCTCCAGCGGCATGAGACCGTAAAAATGGGTTTCGAAAAACTTCAGATCCTGATAAATGGGGTCCTTCTCCGGAATATCGTCAACGATAAATCCCGAGCTTTTCATCAGGGAGATGCCCAGGAAACCTGCCGCCACCAGGAGGAGGGTTGCTCTGTATACAACCTTCCTGTGGTATTTGGTGATCAGGATAAGACGGTCAATGACCCGTGTCATGACACGGCTGTCGAGATATTTCAGATGCCTCGTGGAAGGGGGATCCACAAAGGTGTATATCACCGGAATGAGGATCAGGGTCAGGACAAAAAGACTGATGATATTCAGGGAGGCGATGATCCCGAACTGTTTGAGCACTTCGCTTTTGGTCACCGCCAGGGTGGCAAAACCCATGGCCGTGGTCAGATTGGTCATCATGGTGGCTGTCCCGATGCGGATGATGACCCTCTGTAATGCCTTGATCTTATTTCCGTAACGTGAAAATTCAAAATTGTACTTGTTCAGCATGTAAATGCTGTTTTCCATGCCGATGATGATCAGCAACGGGGGAATCATTCCGGTCAGGATGGTGATTTTATAATCAAAAAGGGCCATCATTCCCAGCGACCAGATGACCTGGATCAGCACAATGAACATGGGAATAATCACCGCCTTGAAAGAGCGGAAAAAAAGGAAGAGAAAGAGGATACACACCAGCAGTGCCAACAGGCTGAAGAGGTAGATCTCATTTTTGATCTTCATGGAGGTGACCACCCTGATATAGGGCAATCCCGAATAGTGAAGCTCGAGCTTGCTCTCCTGCTCGAAACGGCTTCCATGCCGCTGTATGGAACGGATCATGGCCTCGCGGTGGCTGTTGCGCATCCGGTCCTTGTTCACCGCAATGGCGATCAGGTAGGTATGGGTAGTATCGTTGTAAAGCAGGTTGCTGTAAAAGGGGAGTTCCCTGAAGCGGGCAGCCAGGGAATCGAGCCGTAAGGAATCTACCGGTTCATCAGGGAAAATTCTGCGGGCTGTAAATTTGCGGCTCACCGTATCCCTCTTCAAGTCATAGGCATTGGTCAGGGACATCAGGTTTTCCACACCATCGACGGCTCCCAGGTGAGCCACCAGATCCTGCCAACGCCCGAAATGAAGGGGATCAAAAAAGTCGGGGTCCTGCACCCCCAGGATGATCAGATTGCCTTCTTCACCGAATATCCTAACAAACTCCCGGTAATCACTGAAAGCCTGGTCTTTCTGCGGAAGCAGGGAGGCATATTCATATGACATTTCAACATGACGGGCATGATATCCAAAGAAAAGAGTGAAGAGCAACAGTATCCCCAATAACAGGAATTTGCTGCGCAGAATGATCCGGGATACTTTAATCCACATACAATAAAATCAAAAAAACAAGAGGCGAAAATACCATAAATCTGTTATTCACGAAATTAAATTTGAAAACATTACCTTTACATGCATAACAGAAAAACTCGGACTCATGCTGAAAAAGAGCCCCTCCCGGTTGATTATTGTGGCCAACCGTTTACCGGTGAAAGCCGAAATGAAGGATGGTTCCTTTATTCTGGAAAAAAGTGCGGGAGGTCTGGCCACAGGGCTTGACTCCCTCAGGGTCTCTTATGAGAAGCACTGGATCGGCTGGCCGGGAATACACCTTCACGATCGCATGAAGCAGTCAGGGCTCGATGAAGCACTGGCAGAAATGAACTTCCATTCCGTATATCTTACTGAAGAAGAGATCCTCAATTACTATGAAGGCTACAGCAATTCAACCTTATGGCCTCTTTTCCATTATTTTTATGAGCACACCCGGCATGATAGTGCCTATTGGGAAGCTTACAAAAGGGTGAATCTCCTATTCAGGGACAAGGTCCTGGAGGTGGCAGGGAAAGATGATATCATATGGGTACAGGATTATCACCTGATGCTGCTCCCGGCTATGATCAGGGAACACCTGCCAGCGGCGAGGATCGGCTTCTTTTTACACATTCCCTTCCCCTCCTATGAACTTTTCAGAACCCTTGAAAACCGGGAAGAACTGATGGAGGGTTTACTCGGGTCAGACCTTGTCGGGTTTCACACTTTCACCTACATGCGCCATTTCATCAGCGCACTCTACCGCATTACCGGCCTGGAATCGAACGACAACACTTTTCACACAGGAACCCATACCCTGTCGGTAGACACCTTCCCGATGGGTATCAACTTCGACAGTTTTTACAAGGCACACAACTTACCCCAGGTCCGGGCTGCCCGGGAACGGTTCCGGGAACAATACCAGAACAGCAGGATTGTCCTCTCAGTGGACCGGCTCGATTACAGCAAAGGGCTTTTACAGCGCCTTGAAGGCTTCAGATTGCTTCTTCAAAAATACCCCCAGTGGACAGGGAAGGTCTCCATGGTCATGATCCTGGTCCCCTCACGCGACAGTGTCGACAGCTATCACGACCTGAAAACCCGCATCGACGAAACCATTGGCAACATCAACGGCACCTATTCGCGGCCGGGCTGGATTCCCATCCAGTATTTTTACCGCAATTTCGCCTTCGAAGAGCTGGTCGCCTTTTACCACGAAAGCGACATTGCCCTGGTGACCCCCCTGCGTGATGGGATGAACCTTGTCGCCAAGGAGTTTGTAGCCGCCAATGCCGGCAGACCGGGAGTTCTCATTCTCAGTGAAATGGCCGGTGCAGCCATTGAACTTACCGAGGCCCTTCATGTCAATCCCAACAATATTACCCAAATGGCCGACACCCTGCACCAGGCACTAAAGATGCCTGCCAGGGAGCAAAAACAAAGGATGAGGAAAATGCAGAAAATCCTCAAATACCAGGATGTGGCCAAATGGGCAGGTGACTTCATCGATGAGCTGGAAGAAATCCACCTCCGAATGGGGAGCATGATGAAAAAAGAGATCGACAAGCCCAGGAAGAAAAACATCGTGGAACAATTTCTTCAAGCTGAAAAGCGGCTTATCATCCTCGATTATGATGGCACCCTGGTTCCCTTTCACGCAGATCCGGCAGCTGCACTTCCCCCGCCATCCCTGCTCAACCTGGTCGACAAACTCCTTAATTATGAGGATTTGGAGATGGCCATTGTCAGTGGCCGGAATAAAGCCTTCCTCGACAATATCTTTACAGACCCGCGACTCATCATCCTGGCAGAACATGGGGCATACCGCCGTATTGCGGGAGAATGGAGATCCCTCTACCGGAAAGACCTATCCTGGCAATCAGAAATCGTCAGGATCATGCAGGAATTCACAGGCAACACCCCGGGCTCCTTCATCGAAAAGAAGGAAACCTCCATTGTCTGGCATTACCGGAATACCGACAAATGGCTGGCAGAATTGAGAGTAGGACAGCTTATCAACAAGCTGATCTATCCCTGCACCCGCAGGCAGCTTCACCTGATGAAGGGCAACAAGATCGTGGAAGTGAAACCTGCAGAATACACCAAGGGCACCGCTGTCAGCCAAAATTTCCACCTCAGGGATTATCCCTTCATATTGGCAGCCGGTGATGACACCACCGATGAAGATATGTTTGATGCCTTGCCCAAAGAGGCCATCACCATTAAGATCGGCCAGCCTTCTGAAAAATCAAAATTCACCCTTGCCGGCAGCGATGACCTGATCAGGTTACTCCGGCAGTTGATCCTATCTTAAAATTATGAACATTGCTGATTACGGGATTATTGGCAACTGCCGGAGCAGTGCCCTGGTCTCCCGCCACGGATCCATTGACTGGTGCTGTTTGCCCGATTTCGACAGCCCCTCTGTTTTTGCCCGCTTGCTCGATGATGACAAGGGTGGTTCTTTTGACATCCATGCAAAAGGAGAATATACCATTACGCAAAAATACATTGACCATACAAATATCCTGAAGACCACCTTCACCGCGGAAGAGGCGGCCTTTGAAATCATCGACTTCATGCCCATTTACCGGACCGATGTGGATCATTATTACAATGCCCCGGAAATATACCGCATCATCAGGGTCCTTAAAGGAACCCCGGTCATCAGGGCCGGTTATTCCCCCATGCTCAACTATGCCCGGCCAACCAGGGGATTCATCGAAAATAACGCCCTGAAACATGTCACCACCGATGGAAGGTATGAGTCGGTTTACCTGTACTGTGACCTCGACCTGGAAGTCATCCTCGGGAATCACTATATAGAGATAAGCGGGAATCACTTTTTTTGCATCACCTATAACCAGAAACTCATTAAAACGGATTACACCCGGGCATACCTGGAATACCAGCGCACCAAGGTATACTGGATGAACTGGTCGAACCGGACACTGGTTTTACCGAAATACCGGAACGAGATCCTCCGCAGCGCCCTTGTCCTGAAACTGCTCACCTACGAAAAAACAGGAGCTATTGTGGCTGCCCCTACGACCTCCCTTCCCGAGGCCATCGGCGAAATCCGCAACTGGGATTACCGCTTTTGCTGGATCCGGGATTCTTCCATGGTCATCAAAACCTTTTTACAAATCGGCCATTCCAACTCTGCACGGAAATTCCAGAAATTTATCCTCAATGTCAGCAACGGTAAACAGGAAGAGATCCAGATCATGTATGGGATCCATGGAGAAAAGGATCTGCCTGAAATTGAGCTGGAACACCTGAAAGGGTACCATCATTCTCCCCCCGTGCGAATCGGCAACGGAGCTTTCAACCAAAAACAGAATGATATTTATGGCGTACTGATCGATGCCATTTTTGTCTCCTTGCAGAAATTTCCCTCAACCCTCGACACCTCGGAAGAGTTGTGGACTTTCGTAAGGGGTATTTTGTCGGTTGTCGGGAAGAACTGGCAGAAACCCGACAAGGGTATTTGGGAAATGAGAGGCCCCGACCGCCATTTTGTCTACTCCAAGCTGATGTCGTGGGTAGCCTTTGACCGGGGCGTTAAAATTGCAGAGATGTTCGGCAAAGATTATTATTCCGGAATTTGGCAAAACCTGGCTGACAACATCAGGGCCGACATCTATGCCAACGGCTGGGAGGAAGAAACAGGGGCTTTTGTTCAGTATTACGGATCAAAGGAGCTCGACGCCTCCAACCTGCTGATGGAAGAGTTCGGATTTATTGACGCCGATGACCCCCGTTACATTTCCACCGTCCTTAAAACCAGAGAGCGCCTGGTCAAAAATGGTTTGGTTTTCAGATATATGCATGAAGATGATTTTGGAAAACCGACCGGCTCCTTTATCCTTTGCAACTTCTGGCTGATAAACAGCCTTTATAAAATTGGATATCCCGAAGAGGCACGGCAGTTGTTTGAAAAAGTAGTGGGTGCATCCAATCACCTCCGGCTCCTCAGCGAACATGTGGAAACAGATACGGGTGAACTCCTCGGCAATTTTCCCCAGGCTTACTCCCACCTGGGACTTATTCAGTCAGCCCTGTTGCTGAATGGCAAGGAGATGTCGTTCGACAACACTATTTTCAGGTATATCAAACCCTGATAAAAAATAAACATAATATCGCCACAGAGTAAGGATGGGTATCATCAAAATAGGCGCTGTGATAAACAGCGCCTATTTTCTTTCCTGTGTAGCCTCACCGGGAATCGAACCTGGATTTACGGTTTAGGAAACCGCCGTTCTATCCGTTGAACTATGAGGCCCTGTTTTGCAGTGCAAAATGCGGGGCAAAAATAGGAAATTAAGGGTTAGCCTCCAATACTCCGGTAAAATATTTCTAAGGGCCTGCCCTCGGGGCCGGTTTACGGCAAGCCGCCCTGCCTGATACCAGGCAGGGCGGCTGAACAGAATGGGTTCCCCAGCGTTCAGGGATTACCAGCGTCCACGGCCACCACGACCGCCCTGTCCGCCCTGTCCGCCCTGGAATCCATTTCCACGGCCTCCGCCACCCCTGCGGGCATAGTTACCCTGCCCCTGACGTGACTGGATATTGTCAAAAACCACCTTCTGCTCTTCATTGAGCAAATTACGCACCCTGTCACGGTGGGCTTTCACCTTTTCATCCACGGCCGCCTGATAGGCATCTCTGGTGGTGTAATTTCCTGACTTTCTCCGGTCAGCACGCATGGCATCCATGTCACTGCGGTGACTCTTCTCCAGGGCGGTAATCTCCGTTTTCTGCTTTTCGGTCAATCCGGGAATGCCCTCACAACAGAAATAGTTCCCCGCCCGGTTGCCCCTTTGGGCATAGGCACTTCCGCTCACCATCATGATGAGGGCCATCAACAAACCTGTGATAATCCATTTCTTTGTTTTCATGATCAAATATTTAATGATTAATGTGTAATTGTTGTTTTAAGAACGGTTTTTAAAATCTTTCACTTCTCTGTCGATTTTGGGGCATTTTCCCATCCCCTTCCTCTGCGGCGGCCTCTTTCGGCCGGAGCCGGCTCCTCCGTCTGCACCATTTTCAGGAAGATCCCGTCGAGTTTCTCCTTTTGTTCGGGGGTGCAGTTTTCCCTCATGGAGAGGTAGTAGCCGACGGTGAGGTTTTTCAGTTCTTCATGCTTCCGGCCGATTTCACGGCTGATGTGATGAAGGAGAGCGCTATCGGGGGTGGCACTGGTCATCAGGGTGACCATCTCCAGCCTGAGAGCCTCCAGGTCACGGGCCAGGCGATGGCTATTCCGGTTGTATTCCCTGGTGGCCTCCCTGAAGCGAACCATCTGTTCTGGGCCGAGGTCCAGCTGGTCACGGAACCATCGGGCCCCCTGTTCTTCTCCGGAAACAGTAGCCTCACTGACCCCTGTTTCTGCCGGATGGCTACTGCGCGTGTGGTATAACAGCGACCCGATAGTCGCCAGGTTCATGGCAAAAAGGATGATTACCAACCACACCAAAATTCTGTTTCTTTTCTCTGTTTGCATAGTATTATCAATCCATCAGGAAATTTTCCAGAGGTTCCGTATTCATTTCATTCAGCCAGGGAATCACCTGTTCGGCGATAATCTGCCGGTCTCCCCCCTTTTCCGGAAGGCTGCCCAGGCGGACCCCGCCGTAAATCCCCAATAGCAGGAGCAGGGAAAAAAGGGCAGGTTGCAGGATCACCCTCCATCCTGAGGTGATCTCAGTATCCTTTTCACGATCGATGCGGGCTTTCACCCGGGTGTAAAACCAGGGATCGGGCTCCGTCATGGCCTCATCGCCAGCCAATGCCAGGGTATCACGAAGAACCTCCAGAAACTCCCGGCAATCGCGGCATACCGCCAGGTGCTCCTCCACCCCTTTCCACTGCTCTCCAACCGAAGATCCCTCCAGGTAAGCGATCAGATCCTTATGGCACTCTTTGCATTTCATTTTGCATTACTTTAATGGTTTGACACATTCATTTTCCAAAACCTTCGCTCAAAGGCACCCCTTTTTGTAACAAGCCCACAGTTTCTTCTGAAGGTTCATGCGGGCACGCTGAAGCAAGGACTCCACCCCGGGGACGGTAGTTTCCATGATTTCCGCCACCTCCCGGGTGGAAAAACCCTCGATCCTGCTGAGAATAAAAGCCTTCTTTTGGTTTTCGGGGAGAGCATCAATGGCTTCATGAAGACGCTGCTTCCTCTGCTTCTCCTCCAGTTTTGCAGAAGGCAGGGAAGCAGTGGTTCCTGCGCCCTCCGCCTCCTGCAGAGTACCTGCCAGTTTTTCAAGAGGCAGAAGCCATTTGTGGCGTTGTTTGCTGCGCACATGGTTCAGAGACTTATTCACGGCAATGCGATAAATCCAGGTAAAAAGCTTTGCGTCGGCGCGGAAACGCCCCACCGACCGGTAAACCTCCACAAAGACTTCCTGGGCAATATCCTCGGCATCCTCCCTGTCGCGAACGATCTCACGACAAATGGATCTCACCCTCACCTGGCTGGATTCCACCAACTCCCGGAAGACCTTTTCATCCCCTTTTCTTAATAATGCTATAATCTCCTCTTCCTTCATTCCCCGGATTAGGTCACGTAAATTACGCATAAGACACGGCAAACCGAAAAAACCAGCGGAAAAAATTTCACGGCCAATTTCGGACTCCTCCATATATTACCAATGGATTAAAAAGCCGGGAGAAAACAAACTTTCACATGGGAAAAGGTTATTTTTGTGGCCTGAACTTCAATAAAACAGATATGACATTAACTAATGAGAGACTTTTCTCCGATTTTCCGGAAGTGTCCACCCAACAGTGGGAGGAGAAAATAACTGCCGACCTGAAGGGAAAAGACTATGAAAAAGCTCTGGTATGGCGCACCAACGAAGGTTTTTCCGTAAAACCTTATTACCGTGCCGAAGATCTGGAGGGACTTTCTTTTTCGAATGCCCTTCCCGGAGAATTTCCCTACACCAGGGGAAATGAGACCATGAACAGCTGGCTGATCAGACAGGACATTGTGGTCACCGACTTTGCAGAAGCCAATAAAAAAGCCCTGGAGATCCTGGGAAAGGGAGTCAATTCCCTGGGATTCATCTTTGACTGTTCGGCAAGACCGGCAATTGAAGATCTCAGGATTTTGCTGAAGGATATCTGTCTGGAAGCTGCGGAGGTCAATTTTGTTTGTTCCTGCAGGAATTGTGATGTGACGGAAGCCTTTGCCGGACTGGTAAGTCAGGGGCCCTGGAGGGTCACGGAAGTCAAAGCCTCCGCCAATAATGATCCTCTTGGAGTACTGATGCTCAAGGGGCGCTTTGAAGAAGGCGGCGAAGAGGAGACCTTTGGCCGGTTGGCCAGTCTGGTCAGAACAGGTGGTTCCCTTCCGCAGTTTCGCACCGTGGGGGTAAACGGCAAATTTTTCGGGAATAGTGGTTCTTCCATCGTGCAGGAGTTGGCTTATTCCCTCAGCATGGGGGCCGAGTACCTCACACGTCTGACTGCCGCAGGCCTGACCGCCGATGAATCCGCCGCTGCCATCAAGTTTAACTTCAGCATCAGCAACAGCTATTTCATGGAGGTCGCCAGGCTGAGAGCCGGAAGATACCTATGGGCCCAAATGGTCAAGGCCTTCGGGGCCACCGACCCCCAAAACATGAAGATGATCGTCCACAGCGAAACGGGAATGTTCAACAAAACCGTTTATGACCCTTATGTCAACCTGCTGCGCACCCAAACCGAAGCCATGTCGGCAGCCCTCGGGGGTGCCCACTCCATCACCGTGCTTCCCTTTGACGGCCTCTTCAGGAACCCCTCCGATTTTTCGGAAAGGATCGCCCGGAACCAGCAGATTCTCCTCAAGGAAGAGTCCTACATCGACAAGGTGACCGACGCTGCCGGAGGCTCTTATTATATAGAAAACCTCACCGCCGCCATCATTGACCAGGCCTGGAAACTGTTCCTGGAAACCGAAAGTAAGGGAGGCTTCCTGGCCGCCCTGCGCGAAGGATTCATTCAGAAGCACATCAGGGAGACAGCCGCCCGCAGGGACCAGAATATCGCCCTGAGGCGTGAAAACCTCCTGGGAACCAACCAATTCCCCAACTTCTCAGAAACCATCAAAGAAGAACTCGGCTCTCCGGTATTTCAGCCTGTTGACTTCACCCTGGAGAATCCTGAGGTGGAGACCCTGAAGCCATACCGTGCCGGTCAGAGCTTTGAAACGCTCCGTTACAAAACCGACAGATATACACTCAGCCACAAGCGTCCTTCGGCCTTTATGATGACCATGGGAAACCTGGCCATGCGTAAGGCACGGGCACAGTTCAGCTGTAACTTCTTCGCCGTTGGCGGCTTCGAAGTGATCGACAACAACGGTTTTTCCACCCCGGAAGAAGGTTTGGCCTCTGCACGCCAGGCAGGTTCGAAAATCATCGTCCTCTGCAGTTCCGATGAGGAATATGCTGAAATCGTCCCCACTCTGGTGCCCCTGCTGAAACCTGAGGAGATCCTGGTAATCGCCGGCAATCCCGCCTGCCGGGCCGACCTGGAAGCCCTGGGAATCCACCGGTTCATCCATGTCAGGTCCAACCTGCTCGAAGAGCTGAAGAATTACCAGAAATCACTGAACATTTAACCCAGGGCGCTGATTGCCGTAAAACTGAAATGATATGAGACCCGATTTTAAAAATTTGGATATACGAAATAGCAGTGCCGGGAAGACGACAGCTGCTGCCGGCAGCCACTCCTGGATGACCCCTGAGTTGATTCCCGTGAAACCGGTCTACACCAGTGAAGACCTCGAAAAAATGGAACACCTCCACTATGCTGCCGGACTACCGCCCTACCTGCGGGGGCCCTATTCCACCATGTATGTGATGCAGCCGTGGACCATCAGGCAGTATGCCGGGTTTTCCACCGCCGAAGAGTCAAATGCCTTCTACCGGCGGAACCTGGCAGCAGGCCAGAAAGGCCTTTCCGTGGCCTTTGACCTGGCAACCCACAGGGGCTACGACTCAGACCACCCCAGGGTCGTCGGTGATGTGGGCAAAGCTGGTGTGGCCATCGACTCCATCCTCGACATGAAGATCCTCTTCGACCAGATCCCGCTCGACAAAATGTCGGTATCGATGACCATGAACGGCGCCGTTCTCCCGGTCCTGGCCTTTTATATTGTCACCGCACTGGAACAGGGTGCCACCATGGAGCAACTCTCCGGGACGATCCAAAACGATATCCTCAAGGAGTTTATGGTACGGAATACCTACATCTACCCGCCGGAATTCTCGATGCGCATCATCGCCGATATCTTTGAGTTCACCTCTCAGCATATGCCCAAGTTCAACTCTATCTCGATTTCGGGATACCATATGCAGGAGGCTGGGGCTACCGCCGACATAGAAATGGCTTATACCCTGGCCGACGGACTGGAATATCTCCGCACGGGAGTGAAGGCAGGCCTCGATATCGACGCTTTTGCTCCACGGCTCTCCTTTTTCTGGGCCGTGGGCATGAACCACTTTATGGAGATCGCCAAAATGAGGGCTGCCCGCATGATATGGGCCAAGCTGGTCAAACAGTTCAACCCCAAAAACCCGAAATCACTGATCCTGCGCACCCACTCACAAACCTCAGGATGGTCGCTGACCGAGCAGGATCCTTTCAACAATGTGGGACGCACGGCCGTTGAAGCCATGGCGGCAGCCCTGGGGCATACCCAGAGCCTTCACACCAACGCCCTCGACGAAGCCATCGCCCTGCCCACCGACTTCTCGGCACGTATCGCCCGTAACACGCAGATTTACATCCAACAGGAGAGCGAAATATGCCGGAGCGTGGATCCCTGGGCTGGCTCCTACTACGTGGAGAACCTCACCCATGAGATTGCCCGCAAAGCCTGGGCCCTTATTGAAGAAGTGGAGAAACTGGGGGGCATGTCAAAAGCTGTAGAGACCGGCATTCCGAAAATGCGCATCGAAGAGGCGGCAGCACGCACCCAGGGAAAAATCGACAGTGGCACCCAAATCATCGTGGGGGTCAACAAATACCGGCTGGAGAAGGAAGACCCCATCGACATCCTGGAAATCGACAATACCGCGGTGCGCCTGTCCCAGATCGAAAGACTCAATAAGCTCAGGGCTGAACGGAACGAGGCGGAAGTTCAGGCCTCCCTGGAAGCCCTCACCCACTGTGCCGCCACCGGCGAGGGAAACCTCCTGGAACGGGCCATCGATGCGGCCAGAAAACGGGCATCGCTGGGGGAGATCTCCGACGCTTGTGAAAAAGTGGCCGGTCGTTACAAAGCTGTCATCAGAACCATTGAAGGAGTGTATAAATCAGAAGCCAACAACAAATCGGAATTCCAGGAAGCCCTGGAACTCGCCCGGAAATTTGCCGAACTGGAAGGGCGTCAGCCCCGCATTATGATTGCCAAAATGGGACAGGACGGCCACGACCGCGGTGCCAAAGTGGTGGCCACCGGTTATGCCGACCTGGGCTTCGACGTCGATATGGGACCCCTCTTCCAAACCCCGGAAGAAGCCGCCAAACAAGCCGTCGAAAATGACGTCCACGTTTTGGGAGTCTCTAGCCTGGCCGCCGGCCATAAAACCCTGGTGCCAGCAGTGATCGAAGAACTCAAAAAACTGGGCCGCGAAGACATCATGGTCATCGTTGGCGGTGTCATCCCTTCCCAGGATTACCAGTACCTCTACGATGCAGGCGCTGTAGCCATCTTCGGCCCCGGCACCAGCGTCGCCGCAGCCGGAAAAAAGATCCTTGAAATCCTGCTGGCCATGCATGGTTAATCGCTAAATGGTTAATCGCCTAAAAATATAAAGTGGCTGTCTGATATGGACAGCCACTTTTATTTTAACTCACTTCACACAAAATCCTTATTTCTGTCGTAACTTTAATTCATATCGCACATATGTCGAAGTAAGTTATGAATTAACTTTAAGGATTATGAAAAAGCTACTTATTCTCATCTCATTCCTTTTGCCGATGGTTTTGTCAAGCCAGGAAAAGGATGCTGCACACTCCTCTGTCACCGAGGCGTCCATGGATTCCATCAACGCATGGATGAAAAAAGCAGAAGACCTGGCCAGACAGGGCCACCCGACGGAAGCTTCGGCTTTATACACCAGGATCATGAAACTGGAACCTCATAACAAGAGAGCAGTCCAGGGATGGCTGATGGCCAACATGAAAAGAACACCCACTGGGGAGGAGGAAGCCATCAAATCATTGGAAGAACTGGGCACACAATTCCCTGAAAACAGCGCCATCGTCTTCTGGAAGTTGTTTTTGAATGCCGAATACGGGCACCACGAAGAAGCTTTGCGCCTGGCCGATACGCTGATCACACTTCAGCCCGATTCCGGGATCAACTGGCTGGCGAAAGGTCAGATTTTGTATGGCATGAACCGGCATCAGGAAGCCGTCGAAGCCTTTGACAAATCGATCGTGTTAGGTCCGGAAAGGGCCGATGTCTATGGCATGAAAGCAGGAGCCCTCATAAAACTTGGGGAGTTTAAGGAAGCCGTTGCTGCCGCCTCAAAAGGAATAGAACTCTTTCCCGGAAATGGGTACGCCATATACAACCGAGCTTGCATATACAGCCTGAAGGGAGACAAAACCCTGGCCTTGACGGACCTGAAGAAAGCACTGGAAATGATTCCCCGGCTTAAACAGCACGCACTGCAGGATGAAGACCTGAAGGCGCTGCGTGATGATGAGGAGTTCATAAATTTAACCAAATAATCCTGTTCCCTGAGATTATTACCACCATCGTCCCGTTATCCTCCGGTATAATCATACAATACCGGCCTTTGACGCTATATGAATGGATGATACCGGAGAATACCATCCTGAAAGTCACTTTCATAGCAGACTAGTTATTTAAATATTTAAACAGATCGTACCAAAATATAAATACTGATCTGATCAGCAGAATGTAATTTCATCCTCATCCTTTATTTTCCGGTTTTCGGTTTTTTTTATGAATCCAAA
The DNA here is from genome assembly GCA_964567485.1 of uncultured Prolixibacteraceae bacterium. Classification (GTDB taxonomy): domain Bacteria; phylum Bacteroidota; class Bacteroidia; order Bacteroidales; family Prolixibacteraceae; genus UBA1413. The sequence goes on from CAZMMX010000005.1 coordinate 78,229, forward strand.
ATTGATACTTTTGAAACCAGGCAACCCTTCGGCGTAAAATGCCAGGTTAGCCAAAACATATAACGTTGATTTATATTCTATTATAACATTATAGTATGGTAACAACAGATCTGGCGCAACTCTATGAAAAACCATTTTTATCCCATTGGGATAACTTGGCTTTTTCAGATTTTGACGGTGGTGATTTCACCTACGCAGAAGTCGCAGAAATGATCAAATCACTGCAACTTTTCTACCAGGTATCTGGAATCAAAAAAGGGGACAAGATTGCAGTTTTGGGAAGAAACTCAGCCCGCTGGGGGACGACCTTCCTTTCGGTTCTGACTTCCGGAGCGGTCATCGTTCCCGTGTTACCCGACTTCAGCGTGAACGATACGAACCACATCCTGAACCACTCAGAGTCCAGAATTGTATTTGCGCAGAAATCGCTGATTGACAAGATTGACCTGAAAAAGGCCACCGGTGTGGAAACGGTCATCATACTCGACAACTTCACCGTTCATTTCTCCAAGGATCCCGATGCAGCCACCAAACTGACCGATGCCTTTGGCTACTATAAAAAACAGAGGGACGCCATCAAGGAGCTCCATTTTTACAAATGGGCCACTGAAGAGTGTTGCATTATCTCCTATACCTCGGGAACATCGGGGTTCACCAAAGGGGTGATGATCCCGGAACGGAGCCTGGTTTCCAATATCGTGTTTGCGCAGGAGAATATGCCGCTAAAAGCCGATCATAAGATCGTTTCCTTTCTCCCCATGGCCCATGTGTACGGCTTGCTCTTTGAATTCCTCTTTCCCGTCACCCTGGGATGCCACATCTCATTCCTGGCCAAGATGCCCTCACCGCAGGTGATCACCCAGGCCTTCAGCAAGGTAAAGCCTCACCTGATCCTGTCGGTTCCCCTGATTATCGAGAAAATATACAAGAAAAGAATCCTGCCCACCCTTGAAAAACCAGCGATGAAAGTAGCCCTGGCCATTCCGGGGATTTCGGGGTTGATTCTGAAAAAAGTAAGGGAAAAAATGATCGAGACCTTTGGCGGTCGCTTCATTGAAATTGTCATCGGCGGGGCCCCGCTGAGCGCCGATGTGGAGAGATTCTTCAAGAAGATAAATTTTCCTTTCACCATTGGATACGGAATGACAGAATGTGGCCCCCTGGTCAGCTATGCCGCATGGAATAAGACCATGCCCTCCTCGGCGGGTAAACTGGTCGACCGCATGGAAATGCGCATCGACTCGGAAGATCCTTTTCATGTGGTGGGCGAAATCCAGGTAAAAGGCGATAATGTCATGCTGGGATATTATAAAAATGAACAAGCCACCAAAGAAGCTTTCACCGAAGACGGATGGCTTCGTACCGGGGACCTGGGAATCACCGATGCCAACCAGTTTATCTACATTCGCGGCCGCTCCAAAAACATGATCCTGGGCCCTTCGGGACAGAATATCTATCCCGAAGAGATAGAAGCCAAGCTGAACAACCTCCCCTACATAGCTGAATGTGTGGTCATTGAACGAAATCATAAACTGATAGCCCTGGTCTATCCCGATTATGAAGCGATGAAAACCGACAGTATTGAGGACTCGCAACTTACCCACATCATGAATGAAAACCTGAAAAAACTGAACCACGAGTTACCGAAATACGAAAATGTCACGGACGTTCAGCTGGTGAAGGAAGAGTTCGAGAAAACCCCCAAGAAAAACATCAAAAGGTTCAAGTACATGTAGCGTCACGACCGTTTTCCTTCACCCTAGGTGACGTTAACATATAGGGGTTCAGGGGAACACCGTATCTTTATCTCCGGGACTCGGTAAAGGTTCAAAAAACCGGAAAGATGACATCACAATTTTCAAGGAGAAGCTTCCTGCAACTGGCAGGAGCAGCAGGGGCGGGAATTCTGCTCCGGGGTATGAAAGGGACATCTCCCGGAAGCGGGGAACCGCCAATGAGGATTTCCCTTGCCGAATGGTCGGTTCACCGGATGATCCTGGGTCCGGCCTTGCGATCAGGATGGCAGGAGTTTGGCCGAATGTTGAAGGAAGATTTTGCCACCATCGAGAAGTCAGCCGAAATGACCAACCTGCAATTTCCCGTTTTTGCCAGGAGTCTCGGCTTCGAGGCCGTGGAATATGTCAACACCTGCTTTTTCGACAAGGCCACAAACAGCGCATACCTCAACGAGCTCAGGAACATCTGCCGGCAGGAGGGGATCAAAAATGTGCTGATCATGTGCGATAACGAGGGCATGGTCGGTCACCCCGACAAGAAAGAACGGGTGCAGACCCTCGAAAACCACAAGAAATGGATCGACGCAGCGGCCTTTCTGGGGTGTCACGCTGTGAGAGTGAATGCAGGAAGCAGCGGGAGTTATGAAGAACAACAGAAACGCGTCTCTGATGGATTACACCTTTTGTGCGACTATGGCGACAAAGCCGGAATCAGCATTCTGGTGGAAAACCACGGAGGACTCTCGAGCAACGCCGAATGGCTCGCCGGGGTCATGCAGCTCACCGCCCATAAAAGGGTGGGAACCCTCCCCGACTTCGGCAATTTCACCATCATCGAAACCGAATCATTCGACCGCTACCGCGGCGTTGAAATGCTGATGCCCTGGGCTAAAGGAGTCTCTGCCAAATCACACGACTTCGATGCCGCCGGAAATGAGACCGAAACCGACTTCTCACGTATGCTCCGCATCGTCTACGACAGTGGATTCCGTGGGTACATCGGCGTGGAATATGAAGGAACCCGCCTCCCTGAAAAAGAGGGCATCATGGCGACCAAAAAGCTCCTGGAAATAACCGCGGCTGCCCTGACCCCGGGCAACGGAAAGGGTTAAAAATTGTTAATTCACGTCAGGGATGTAACAAACCATCCCTGATTGCGTAACCTCGTTAGATTTTCACCTTTTTAGTTGACTTGTAAAGGTTGATTGGTTGTTGATGGAAGGTAAAGATCATCAGTTGTTTGTCTTTCAAGAGGGAAGCGGTGGCCATCATCCCACCGCTTTTTTCGTGCATTCCGGTTATGGTAATTCGCTGCTCATAGAGGGCGGCGGCACCTCAACGCCCCATTCCCTGTTGGGTTCCGCCCCCATGGTAAAACGCAGCACGCCCCCTTTCATGATCTCTTCGCGGGGCAACCACGCCTGGGTCACCGCTTTTCCGTTAAAGGAGAGCGAGTTGATGTACCGGTTCTCAGGAGTGTTGTGGATCGTCTCAATCACCAAAGTTCTGCCCTTTTCTAGGTCAATGGTGACTTTCCGGAAGAGGGGACTGCCGAACTGAAAGGTAGGGTGAGCAGAGGCATGACCCTGGACGTCGAAAATTCCCATGGCCGCCATGACAAACCAGGCCCCCAGTTGTCCCTGGTCCTCATCCTGGCCGTAGCCGTAACCATGCAGCGGGTCGGTGCCATAAAACTCATCACAGATGGTGCGCGTCCATTTCTGGGTCAGCCAGGGTTTCCCCGAATAGTTGAAAAGCCAGCTCTGGTGAAGGCATGGCTGGTTCCCGTGGTTATAGAGCTTCTCGAGTCCTGAGAAGGAATCGACCTCCTTTCCTCCGCCGAACACCGTTTTCTGGCCATCCTCGAAGGTCTTCTCCAGCCTTTCATTGAAAAATGCCTCTCCGGTCGCATCGATCAGGGCAGCCACATCATGGGGCACATACCAGGAATACTGGACGGCATTTCCTTCCTGGAAGCCGCGCCATGCCTGCATGGGATTGAAGTTTTCGATGAAGGTGCCATCCTCGTATTTCGGCCTGATATAGCGGGTTTCAGGGTCAAAGAGGTGCTTCCACCCTTCGGCCTGATGCATCAGCTGGTGGTATTCCTCCTCCTTTCCCAGGGCATGAGCCATGCCGGCCACGGCATAGGAGCTGAAGCAGTACTCCAGGGTATGGGAAGCCCCGAAGTTGAAGACCCATCCGTTGGAGAGTATGGTATCGCGGGCAGGGACATAACCGTGATTGACGAGGAAGCGGAGGTCGTATTTTCCTGAGCCGAAGGGCCTTCCGGCATAGCCGGTCTCGTTCTTGTATGCAGCCTCCCAGGCCTGGTTCAGGTCTTCAAAGGGAATGCCACAATGGTATGCCGATGCCAGCAGGAGACCGAAGTAATTGGTCTGCACCCCATTGGTATGAATACCGGCGGCCAGTCCGTCATGAAGCCATCCCGTCTCCTCATAAAAATCGAGATTCGCCTGGAGGTATTCCCTAAAATGACCGGGCCATGCCAGCATCCAGAGCTGGCTCAGATTCCAGAAGCCTCCCCACATCCCGTCGGTATTGAAAAAGTGATGCGTAGGCCGGCCCCCCTGATCAAGGGGAAGCTGACCGATGCCGCCGTCATTCCTGGGATAGGCACCGTTGATATCGCTGGCGACACCCCTGCCGAGAAGGGCATGGTAAAGGCCCGTGTAAAACTTCTTCAGGTTGGTGGTGTCGTCGTCTTCGGCACGAATCCGGGAAAGCATCTCATTCCACCGCTCCCGTGCCATGGTGCGGGCCTGGTCAAAGGAGACCCCACGGCTCTCCTCCTCCAGGTTCAGCCGGGCATTTTCCATGCTTGTGTAGGAGACCCCCACCTGCATTTCAATGACCTCACCTTCCGTGGTGGAATAATGAAGAACCAGGCCATTGCCGGTACCACGGGTTTCGGTGGCCCCCACCTGCACCAGAGAGTCGGTAAATGTGCCCACGGCCACGGGGTCCTTGCAAATGCGGGCATAGAAGAACATTTTCACCCGTTTTCCCTGGTCACAGAATTTCACATACTCGGGATAGGTGACCACATAACCCTGTACGTCACGGCCGTTGACCAGGGCGGCATAAGCCTCGGTGACATCGCTGCTTTCTCCCTGCTTATGACCGACATCAAAAAGGATGTGGGCTTCTTCCGACGCCGGGAAGGTGTATCGGTGATATCCCACCCTGGTGGTAGCCGTCAGCTCAGCCCTGATCTCATAATCCTTTAACACAACGGAATAGTAGCCGGGTTCCGCTGTCTCACTCTCCTTGTCAAAACGGGAACGGTAGCCGCTGTCGGGGTCTTCCAGGGTGCCTGGAAGGGTTTTCAGAGTCCCTGTCGAGGGCATGCATACTACTCCCCCCACCTGGAATTCATGGAAATGGCCGAATCCCTCGATCGAGGTATGACGGTCGTCGTACCCACAGGGCTGCCAGCTCCCAAAACTGTTGTAAGCATTGGTATGGGGGGCCAGCTTGGCCATACCGAAGGGAACAGCCGCAGGGGTATAAAAAAACCAACGGCCGTGGACCGAACCTATCTGCGGGTCTACAAAACTGACCGCATCAAAACGGGGCCGGCTGCAGGAAACTGCCCCCATGAGCAGCACAGAAACCATCATCACGAAAAACATAGCCCTTCTCTTTCCCTGAAAATATTTCCTGGTCATCATCTCATTATTGTCTATTGGTGAATCCCTTTTTAATAACCTATGTTGAGTCCTTTTTCCATAACCTACAGTGACTCCCCATTAAAAACCGGTGAGTTCCTGGATAATATCCTACTTTTTTAGTCCCGCCGGAATTCGTTTCGCATGTAAGGCCCCATCCCAGTGCGGCATGACCTTGAGATGATTACCGCGTTCAGGAGTATGGCGTTTCATTCGCCATCAGGCGATATACGAAACATACCTTCATGAGGATTAACCTGACATCAGGAACTGGTAATTTTATATCCGCTCATTCCCTTCATCTTACAGGTTTCGGAGAGGGATTTGTAATCGTCGGTGATCATCAGCAGTTTATCTCCTGACATCAAAGGGGTAGTTCCGGCAGGAACAAAAAAGTTACTTCCCCGTTTGACCAGGACGACCAGCGTCTTCTCGGGGAGGAGGATATCAATCAGGCGGTTGCCGTTTTCCAGGGTTTTATCCGTCACCGTAACCTCCAGCCTGATCGATTTGATTTCTTCCGATTCAAAATCAAAGTCTACCGCACGTGAAGGTTTATATTTTTTGGCCAGTCCGAGCCAGTGAGCCACCTGTGCCAGAGTGGTTCCCTGGAGGAGCAGGGAGACGAGGGTGACAAAAAAGACGATATTGAAGATGAACCGGGCATGGGGAACCCCGGCGTCAAGGGTGTAGATGGCAAAGATAATGGGCACGGCACCCCGCAGCCCCACCCAGGAAACGTATACTTTTGAGCGGAAATCGAAATTCCGGAAAGGGATAAGGGAGAGGAAAACGCTCAGGGGGCGGGAGACGAAGATGAGGGCCAGGCTGACCAGGATTCCGGGGACAATGACCGGGACCAGTTCATGGGGATTCACGAGTAACCCCAGGGTCAGGAAGAGCAGGATCTGGCTCAGCCATGCCAAACCGTCAAAGAAGCTGATGGCTGACCGCCTGTGAACAAACCGGGAGTTCCCGATGATCAGCCCTCCGATATAAATGGCCAGGAAACCATTGCCCTTCATATAATAAGTGAGGGAATAGATAAAAACAGATGCGGTAAGGACCAGTATGGGATAAAGGGAGTCGTATCCAATATTGATCCTGTTGATCACATAAACCGTGAGTTTTCCCAGTAGGTAGCCTGCCAGAGCGCCGACGGCCAATTGCCAGGCGATCCTGCCGAGCACCAGCCCAATGTTGGGGGCCGTCCCCTGCAGGATGATATCAATAAAGGTGATGGTGAGCAGATAGGCCATGGGGTCGTTACTTCCGCTTTCCAGCTCCAGCATGGGTTTTAGGTTATTCTTCAGGCTGATTTTCCGGGTTCGGAGGATGGCAAATACCGAGGCTGAGTCGGTGGAAGCCATCGTGGAAGCCAGCAACAGAGAGGTGAGGAAACCAATTCCCGCGCCCCCACGGGTCATCCCGCTGATCCACCAGATAAAAAGACCGGTGACCAAAGCAGTGAGGAAAACCCCTGCCGTGGCCAGAACAACACCCGGTCCCAGTACCGGCCTGATATCCTGGATCCGGGTATCGAGGCCCCCGGAAAACAGAATGATGCAAAGCGCCAGGGTGCCGATCACCTGGGCCACATGGATATTTTCAAACTGGATCCCCAATCCGTCGCTGCCACTCAACATTCCGATCACCAGAAAGAGCAGCAACACGGGCACCCCATACCGGAATCCCGCTTTGCTGACCATGATGCTGATGAAGAAAAGAAACGAAAGCCCCAGCATCATCAGTTCCAGAGAAATTTCCATAACCACAGGCACAAGTGTAATACCTCCCCGCCACGCCAAAAAAGTCACCTCAGAGGTCGTTTTTACAAAAATAACCTGATTCGGAGAACTTCAAAGCCTCATTACACCCATATTTCGAAAGAAAAGAGAATTAATTACCTTTACATGATTGATGACAAAAGAAAAAATAGGGCGTCGGAGCGGGCATTGGCTCCTTAAGTTTTTGGGACAGGTGATCCTGGTCCCGGTGTATATCTACAAATATGCGATTTCGCCATTAACGCCGGCCACCTGCAGGCATTATCCCACCTGTTCGACATATGCGGTTGAGGCTGTCAGGATCCACGGTCCTTTCCGGGGTTTCTGGCTGGCCACCCTGCGAATTGCCCGCTGTCACCCCTGGGGTACCAGCGGATATGATCCGGTGCCACCGCGGGGCACCAGACCTCTCAGGCCAAAATCCCGGACCCCAAAAGCCGAAAACGGCACTTCTCCGGAACAGGACTCCTGAGCCACCATGGGACGACAGGAAGGTCACCGGAGGTCTCTCCTTTCAAACGGTTCACGACAGGCATACCCCCTCAGGATAAAGCTACCCACACTTCATCCCAAATGGGATACGGCTTCCATCCCGTTGCGGGCAAAAGCCGGGCAGCCAGGCTCCTCAGTGACGGTGCTGCGCACAAGAGAGAATCCCGGGGTCAGCGGTCGCTGCGGCCCGATTCGGCAATCATTTGCCGAAGCATGGCATTGAATTTTTCTTTCTCCGGAAGCTCTTCCAGGGCGGTATGGAGGCGGTAACGCCAGTAATGGTCGGGATTTCCCGGCTGGTTGATGCGTTCGGCCCCCGGGTCGGGATGGCGCAGTTCTTCGTCCATCCCCAGCAGGTCCTGAAGGGGAAAGACGGTCCACATGGCCGGGGACCAGAGATGCTGAGCCACGATCTCCCTGACCATTTCCGGGGTACAGGTAGCCGGGGCATCTCCCTGGTGTCCCAAATTATGGGTATAAAACTTTTGGGTTCTCTCCCTGTCTTCCTCCCACCATCCCCTGATGGTGGAAGTATCATGCGACGAGGGGGTGGCCACCGACAGGTAGGGGTAGTGGGCGGGATGGCCGAATTCTAACTTTGGATTCTTGGGCATTCGCTGGACCTCCAGGCTGAGAATTCCCAGGTCGTTCATGACATCGGGCACGCAGGCGGGAACCATGCCCAGGTCTTCACCACAGAGAAGCATCTCGGTGGCCGATTTGATGGCCGGAAGTTTCTGCATGGCCTTTCCCCGCCAGAACTCCTCATTGCGGCGGTAGAAGTAGTCAATATAGATCTCGTCGAGAAGCCTTCGGGTTTCCGGGTCCAGTTCCCTGTAGGAGTGGGTCGCATGGAAGGAGTTCCGCGGAAACCAGGCATTCCCTCCCGACCCGGGGGCTTCCAGGAAAAGCACCTCCGCCACCAGGGAGAAAAGCCCCTGTTTCAGACGGTTAAGATAAGACCTGCGGTCGGCATCGTCGTCGGGTGATGGCGTGAGAAAAGCCTCAATCTTCTGCTGGTTGTCGAAGGAGGGGCGCAGGGCATAGCACCCCGGAGCATACTCCTCCAGAAAGGTGGCCTTCACCCCGGGGGTGAGATCCCCGAAGAGATCTGCCAGGAAGTGATCACGGATGTAAGGCTTGCAAAACCTGTTTTCATCAAACCGGATTCCTTTGTAGAGAATCTCGCCGCGTGAATACGGGATGCTGGGATTGAAATAGCCCATAAGACCCTGCACCTGACGGGCAGGGATTTCCCAGATGCGGAAGAAGCCCAGGATATGGTCGATACGGAAGGCGTCGAAGTATGAAGACATCTGACGGAGACGCTGCTGCCACCAGCTGAAATTATCGCTGGCCATGGCCTCCCAGTTATAGGTGGGAAAGCGCCAGTTCTGGCCGGTGACCGAGAAGTCGTCGGGAGGGGCTCCCGCCTGGCAGTCCATGTGAAAAAGACGGGGATTCAGCCAGGCATCCACGCTGTTGCGGTAAATGCCGATGGGGATGTCGCCCTTGAGGACCACCCCCCGGGACCGGGCATACTCAGCAGCTTCCAGGAGCTGGCAGTGCGCCTGGTATTGTATGAAATAGTGGATGGCGATGTCGTCATAATGGGGAGCCGCCGGGTCGGTCAGCTCCCTGAGGAGCCCCGGAGTCAAGGCGGTAAATCCGTCCCAGCGGGTGAAATCAGGGGTGTTGAAAAGATCCCTCAAATAGGAAAAGGCGGCATACGGCTTCAGCCAGTGCTCATTGCGGCTGAAAAAGGCCAGAAAGGCATCATCTGCCAGGAACTCCTCCTTTTGCTGGTCGTAGATAAGCTTAAAAAAACGCGACTTCAGGGTCATCACGGCTTCATAGTCGATCTTCCCCAGCGAATCGAGGTATTCTCCCTGGGCATCGACGATCCTTTGGGTAATGGCTGAATGGAGCTTTCCGATTTTCAACAAGTTGATATAGAGGGGATGAAGGGCAAAAACCGAGATGGCAGCATAGGGATAGGAGTCGTGCCAGGTATGGGTGGCCACGGTATCGTTGACGGGAAGGATCTGGATCATGGTGATGCCCACGGAAGATGCCCAATCGGCCAACAACGTAAGGTCGGAGAATTCTCCCACGCCGAACCCTTTTTCCCTGCGCAGCGAAAAAACGGGGATGGCCACGCCGGCACCCTTCCAGGGAGCCCCAGGGAAGGAGAATTTCTCATCCCTGATTTCCATCACCTGGGGTACCGATGCGCCAGACAGGGTGATGGTCCGGTCCTCTCCCTCTTCCCAGAGTGGTCTGTTATTTTGGGGGTCGAGGATGAGATATTTGTATTTCAGGGGAAAGTCGCCCAGGGGTACGGCGACTTCGCACGACCACTCCGGGAACCGGCTGTTTCCGGCCTTCAGGGCTTTCCCGGCATCCCAGCTCCCCAGCAGGGAGGAGCTTCCGCAAACGGCCAGCTGCTGACCGGGCACTACCCGCGGTGCCAGAGGGCGGAAACGGATCACCACGCTCTTTTTCTTTCCGGAGAGACGGGGAGGCTGATCAGCCGTCACCTCTTCAGGCCTGAACACCGCCTTGGTAAAAGCTGAGGAACAGAGGGCATAGCCGGGATCTGACATCGGGCGCCACCGGTCGCGCAGCACCACCCATTCCTGATCTCCCTCCCGGGGCTGGTAAGTGCGGTCTCTCCCCCACTCCCTGATGACGGAACCATCGCAGCTATTCCTGATGAAATAACGGTAATGGAGGGGATCCAACGCGTTTGTTTCCAGACGGAAACGCCATAATCCGCCGTTCTCCGGAGAATAATCCATCGCCGTGGCCTTCTCTTCGGAACCACTCCCCAATAAGGGGTGCGACCCCACCAGCATCAGCTGCTGACCAAACCAGGTCTTATATTCTATGTTAAATTCTATCAACATGGTAGAAGAATTTGAATGGCTGAATTTAAAGATTTTTAGTATGACAGATTACCGGTCCTGAGATTTTATTCCCGGATGCAAAATATTACTTTTGCAAATAGTGAGATCTCTGCGGCTCCATTCTCCCTGAAAAAGGTTGCCCGCCATCAGGGGTAGCCCATCAGGCAGGAAGGACGGAACACAGGAATAAGAACAGGAAATTATGAGGAAGTTTTTTATACTGGCAGGTGCCCTGGTACTTTGGAGTTGCGGAATGCGGGGACCCCGGGAAGGGGAAAAACCGGTTGTGCTGGTGAGCATTCTGCCCCAGAAAACCTTTGTGGAAAAGATCGGCGGCGGGGATTTTACGATTTCCGTCCTGATTCCCCATGGAGCCAATCCCACCACTTATACCCTGTTGCCGGCACAAATGGCCGAAATTTCCGCAGCCCGTATATGGCTGAAAATGGGATACGTCGGTTTTGAACTCTCCTGGGGAGAGAGAATCAGGGAGGCCAATCCCCTGATGGAGGAGGCAGATCTGTCAGAAGGGCTCGAATTGATAGGGATAACCCCGGCCAGAGAACCGGGGGGGAGGTCAGGCATAGACCCCCATACCTGGATGTCACCGGCCAATGTCAGGATCATGGCTGGCCGCATCCTGGAGGAACTCGTGAAAATCAACCCTGCAAAAAAGAAGGAGTATACGGCCCGGTTTCAGGAGTTTTTGAAAGAGATAGATACCACTGACGCGGATATCAGGGAAATCCTGAAAGATTCCCGCGGAAAGAAGGTGATCTCCTACCACCCATCGCTGACCTATTTTGCCCGGGATTACGGGCTGGTGCAGCTCTCGGTCGAACAAGGGGGAAAAGAGCCCACGCCGGCGCATCTGGCGCAACTGGCTGAGACGGCGCAGGCAGAAAACATCAGGGTGATCTATATTCAGAGTGAGTTTGACAGGGAGCTGGCAGCGGTATTTGCCACGGAAATCGGGGGCAGCGTCATCCAGATATGGCCCCTTAATCCCGACTGGAGCGCCAACCTTACCGGAATCGCCCGGCAAATCAGCGGGAACTGATGGAAAAACCGCTGGTCCACATCAACCATGTGACCTTTGCCTGGGAACGGGAACCCGTACTGGAAGAGGTAGACCTGAAGATCTTTGACCTTGACTTCATCGGAATGATAGGTCCCAATGGCGGCGGAAAGTCGACTCTGATCAGGATCATCATGGGGATTATCCAACCCGACAAGGGAAAGCTCTATTTCAGGGAGGACCTGCCGCGGGTAAAAAGGCCCATCGGCTACCTTCCACAGGTCAAAAACATAGACCGCCAGTTTCCCATTACCGTCATGGATGTGGTACGTTCGGGCTCCCTGATGCGTCACGATCCCTTTGCCAGTGCTGCAGAAGAACGAAACAGAGCTCTGGAACTCATGGAAGAGATGGGCATCGCCGCCCTGGGTCGCAAAGCCATCGGGGAACTCTCAGGGGGACAGATGCAACGGGCGTTTTTATGCCGGGCGCTGATCAGCGATCCCCGGTTGTTGATCCTCGATGAACCCGACACCTTCGTCGACAACCGGTTTGAAGGGGAACTCTATGAAAAACTGAGAGTGCTCAACGAAAAGATGGCCATCCTTCTGGTATCGCATGACGTGGGGACCATCGCCAGTTACGTACGCACCATTGCCTGCGTCAACCGCCGGCTCCATTATCACCACTCCCCCATTATCACCCCCGACGATCTGAAGGCCTACAACTGCCCCATCCAGGTCATCACCCACGGGGATATTCCCCACACCGTCCTTGAAAAACACAACCATCATGGATGAATTCCTGCGGCTTTTCACCTTTGGCTTCTTCCAGAAGGCACTCCTGGCCGCGCTGTTCACCAGCATATCGGCAGGAATCACGGGAACTTACATCGTTTCGCGAAGAATCGTCTTCATCAGCGGGGGGATCACCCATGCCTCCTTTGGGGGGATTGGCCTGGCCTTCCTCCTGGGTTTTAACCCCCTGGCTGGAGCTGCCCTTTTCGCCATACTCACCGCCTTCGGCATCCAGTTCTTCTCCGACAGGATTAATATCAGGGAAGATTCCTCCATCGCCATCTGGTGGTCACTGGGTATGGCCATGGGCGTAATCTTTGTGTTTCTCACCCCGGGGTATACCCCCAACCTGATGAGTTACCTCTTCGGCAACATCCTCACGGTAAGAAGCATGGAACTTTGGGCCATGCTCGCGCTGCTTCTTCTCCTGGGGGGATTTTTCATCTTTTGGTTCCGTGAAATCCTGTACATCGCCTTTGACGAAGAATTCGCCCGGGCTTCCGGAATACCCGTCAATTTCCTCAATTACGGGATCATGACCCTTATCGCCCTGGTGATGGTCATGAATATCAGAGCCGTAGGCATCATCCTCATCCTTTCACTCATGACAGTACCCCAGGCCACGGCGAACCTCTTCACCCGCGATTTCCGGAAAATGATGATCCTTTCGGTCCTCTTCGCTTTTGCCGGCACCTTCTCCGGACTGATCATCTCCTATTTTTTGAACATTCCTTCAGGGGCGTCCATCATTTTCACCCTGATCCTCATTTTCGGAGCCATGAAACTGCTTAAACCAGGGAAATGGAACCATGTAAAGGGATGATCTTCACCGGTCAGGAAGTGACCTTGCCGGAAACAGGGCAGGATTGGAGCGGGGGTAAAGCAATGATAAGAAATTACCGGCCCTGGAGTTCGTTGCGGAAAGAGCTGCGGACACAACGGAAACCGATATAGGACTTGGTGGTATCCTGGTATTCATAGGAGCGGGTCGATGACCTGATGAAATATTCGGCATCCTTCCAGGAGCCTCCTCTGACCACCTTGCGTTTCATGACCGGAGGGTCATCGGGGTGTGCATGGTATTCGACTTCGGGATTCAAATCGTTGGCCAGGTCATAGCCGGCTTCGAAATAGGCGCTGCTGGTCCATTCAGCCACATTTCCCGCCATATCGTAAAGGCCGAAGTCGTTGGGATCGAAGGAGCCGGTACGCATGGTGGTCACGTTGGTTTCGCTATCGGCCACATAATTTCCCCGCAGGGGCTTGAAATTGGCCACAAAACATCCCTGGCTGTTCCGGGTATAGTAGCTGCCCCACGGGAATTTGGTATTCTGCCGTCCTCCCCTGGCCGCCATCTCCCACTCCGATTCGGTGGGCAGGCGGAAGTCATGCGCCGGGGTGTCGTTCATGCGGGAGCGGTAATTTTCGTTCAGCTGGGTGCGCCAGTTGCAAAAAGCCCGTGCCTGTTCCCAACTTACCCCCACCACCGGATACTCATAAAACCCGGGATGCGAAAAGTACTTGTAAGTCAACGGCTCATTGTAAGAATAGGAAAAATCACGCACCCAGCAAAGGGTATCGGGGTAAATGGGTACAGTCTCATGCATGATAAAGGAACTGCGGTTTTCAATGGGGACCTCCTCACCGCGGCTGTTGATTACGGTTCCTTCATACCGTTGTTCCTCAAAGTTATAACTGTTGACCCGGCGTGCCGCCTGACGGTAATCGATCCAGTAGTAATCATAAACCAGCTTGCGGCTGTCAATCTCCCTGCGGCCGCTGAACCGCTCTTCCCCGGGAAGGTAAAGCTCTTCCAAAGCCAGGCGCACATCGGGGTCCTGCCAGTTAATCCGGGGCTTCCAGTTAATCACAGGCTGCTCCAGGGGAACCCCCGCCGGAGTCTCGCTCCTGAGGAACTCTGGATCGGTCTCCCCCAGCATCTTGCGGGCAAGGGAATCCCTGACCCATACCACAAACTGTGTATACTCGTTGTTGGTAATCTCGGTATCGTCAATCCAGAAGGCATCCACGGAAACGGTCCTAATCCTGCTGTCTTCGGTGATCTCGTCATCACTGGGACCCATCTGGAAGGCATCGCGCTGTATGTACACCATCCCGTGCGGCGTGGGCTCAAACCACATCCCCCGGTTCCTGATCTCTTCGGCATTGTAAATATCGGCCTGTTTGCAGGCCGGCAGCAGAAGAACAACAAAACATATGAACCGGAACCTTCTGATCATCCCTGATTTTTCCTTTTCAATCTAACGCAGCGGATTAATAAATAGTACTTTCTGAAAAAAAGGCCTTATGAGATTTCCCATAAGGCCTTCTGACCTGTGCATGGGATCAGTACTCCCAGAGGTCCTGTTCAAAATTGAAAATCTTGTCTTCCAACCTCTTTGATTCCAGCATGGCCTCCTTACCGCTCAGGTACTGGCTGATGGTACGGTTGTTATAGACATTGGATTCCTGGACGATATAGCTGTTGAAATAGCGCTTGATGAAGAGGTCATCGAAGGTCATCCTGCGGGCATCGTTATAAGGATTGAAGACCTGGTTGCCGGCCAGGAGCTCCCGGGCTTCGGGGTAATATACCCAGAAAACCTTTCTTCTCTGCAGGGGGCTTCCCTCCACGTCCTGACGGTAAAACTCCTGGATGGGACAAATCCCGACGATCCGTACCTGAAGACGGCTGTTCTGCTTATCAAAATACCACTCCTCTTTGATCATAAACTGTTTGATTTCCTCAAGACGGATCTCCCCTTCAATGGTACGCGTTTCCATTTCCCCGGTATCGAAATTCTGCACGTCCCTGGTCACGGTTTCGGCGCCAAAGGCGGTTTTCACTTCTGCCATGGTCAGCGGGGTCTTGAAATCATCATCGTTACGGGCGTCATAAGCAGTGATCTGACCGTTCTCGACGCCTTTCAGGAGCAGCCCTGCCAGGTTGGTAAGGCCCTCAGAGGGTACCGTAGGAAAATAAAGGGGCTGGTTGATCTTTTCCCTGACATCGATAATGCGCCAGACCATTTGAGACCAGAAGACATCGGCCTCACGCACCATGGGTATGGGCATGGGCTTTTTCTGGAAAACATCCTGACGCTTGAATGCCCCGTTGATGATCTGGGCGCCGGCCTCTCCCACCGGGAGAAATCCCAGGGCGACACAGGCCATGAGGAATGTAAAAACGACTCTCTTCATTGTTATCTGATTTTAAAACTGATGGGGTCGAGGGTACGATCGGTACCGTCATCACCCCTGGCCTTAATATTATCAAAATAGATGATGCTGCCCACGGCGAGATTGCGAAACTGGGCCTTCTGTTCGGCAGTAAAACGGTTACCCGTTGATTTCCATGTATTCACATAACCTCCTGCCCCTGTCAGCGAGACATCGAACTGGGTGACCGCAAAACGGAGGTCAAAGTCAAAATCCTCAAGCACTGCCATCATGCCATCTTCCAGCAGGATATCCTCCTTTTTGATGTTTCCCCCGGAAAGATTGGCGATTTTGGCCACCGGATCGGGGACCCTTTTCACCCTGAAATTCATGGTTCCCATGAGCCGCTCGCCCCCGGAAAGCCGGGCATATACCGATACCGTGGTTTTCCGTCCCTGTTCATCAAGGTCGGTGGGGAACACCTGCATTTGTGTGCCCGAGGGAGTAATCCTGCCGTTGGTCATTTCAATCCTGAGGTTTTCCTTGGCGATTCCCGGAACCGAAACATCGACGGGATTGGCAATTCCCCGGTAAAAGACATTCATCTTGGTGGGGGAGATGGTTACCCCGGGGCGGGTGACCTGGTATTCCTTTTCAAAGGGATAACTGCGCACCAGGCCTTCCGGCGTTTTGTAGTTGAGCACACCGCTCCACTTGAAGGTTCCGGGTTCCGAAGGTCTCAGGCTGTAAAGAGCCTTACCATCGACGATGGGAAGGGCCCGGCCGTTAACAATGATTTCGGGGTCAACGGTCGTGTCAATGGCAGCCAGGAAGATTTCGGCGTTGTACTCCTCACCCTGCAAAATGATGGAGGAGTTGGCAATCACCTGGGCATCAAGCTTGTTAAATTTATAGCTGGCAGCATCGATCTTGGAGTACAGGTAATTGAGCAGGTTGGCCTCCGAGTTCTTGGCATCGATCTGGATCTTCGAAAGCAGTGTCAGTATCGATGCCAGGGGTTTGTTCTCGAAGTAAAGAGATTCCCAGGTGGCGCCCCCGCTTTTAAGGTTGAACCGTGGATCACGGGTCTCCAGTTCCTGCGAGATGACCTCCTTCAGCTCACTATCGTCATCATCGATGATGCCAACCATGAAATCTTTGTATTCGTTTATTTTGGATTTCAGGTTGCTGGCCCTTTTTTGGGCGATCATAATTTCAGAAGGGGCATTGATGTCATCTTCTTTTTTCACCACCAGGGTGTCACCGGTCATGGTCCTCACCGTGATGAACTCACCCCGGTCGGGGTTTTCGATATCGGTCTTTTCGGCATCGGAGCCAACGGCCAGCTCTTCCTTGAGCCGCCAGATGTAATGAACCAGACTGTCAGTCCGGGATCTTACCTGGTCAGCTTTGGTCTTCCAGTCAGCGACTTTGGCGGGATTCTCGGCATAGGCCTGTTCAAAGGCGAGATATATCTGCTTATTCTTGGAGTCTACCGCACCAAACGTCTGGATAAGGCTGCCGTCAATGACCCTGAATGCTTCCAGGGTTTCGGCGGCAACGTTGAGTGCAAGCATCGCCGTCAAAACCAGGTACATCATGTTGATCATCCGTTGCCTCGGTGTTTCCGGGCAGTTTTTTATTGCCATGGCTTAAAGTGCTTCGTTCATTTACTTCTTATAATTCATGGCGCCCAGCATATTACCGTAAATCTGGTTCAGTGCTTCCAGATGCTGGTTCAGCTTTGCCGCATTCTCGCGGTACTTCTGCAGCTCCTCAGCCGAAGAGGCCAGTACATCGTTGATCTTCAGCATATCGTTGTTGAACTTCTGGTTGGCCCTCATCTGGTCTTCCGAACCTTTCAGCTGGCTTTCAACCGTGGCATTGAGGGTGGCCAGGTTTTTATTGAGCCTGGTCAGATTCTCGGCATACGATCCCGAAGAATCCCCGAAATGCTGCATGCTCTGTTCGATCTTCTCAGAGGCCCCTTTATAGGTCCTGGCCAAAAGATTTCCCGACTCACTGATGCGGGAAGTGAATTCATCTCCCGATTTGTTCAGCTTGTCAATAATCGCCTGTCCCGAACTGCTCATCTGCCGCGTCGTATTCTGGTAAGTGTCGACCAACTGGGTGATGGAGTTATGGATGGAAGAGTTGGCCTTTTGGTTGATTTCCGAGAGGGAACTCATGGCTTCACTGGCCGAACTGAGGTTGCGGACATACATTTCCGTGGCCAGGGTCGCCGAGGAGATGTCGCTGATACCCCGGGCGGTGTTGCTTAATTCGTTAAGACTAAAACTGACCTTATCGAGAAGAGCCGGAGTGATATCGGTACCCTTGAGGAGGTTGTCGAGGTTGGCGCCCGGGCGGGTGACTTCAGCAAATTCCTGACCTTCAAAGTCCTCCCTGAGTTCCGGGTAAACCCTCGACCATTCGGGGGTTTCCAGGGGAGGCTCAAAAGCAGAAACAAAGAAAATCACAGCCTCAGTAATCAGACCTATTGCCAGAAAGACTCCTGAATACTGCCAGTGCTGGAGTTTGAACAATGCCCCTATCAGAACAATGGAAGCCCCCCAGCTGTAGATGTAATTCATGAAGCTTTTGGCCCGCTTTTGCTTTAAAATTTCTCCGATATTCATTGTGGTTGTTATTAGGTTTGTTAAAACTCACTGCCAAAGGTAGATCTCACACAGCGGAAGCCTATAAACGACTTGGTGGTGTCCTGGTATTCAAAGCTACGTGTGGCGACCTGGTTGTAATAAGCAATGTCCTTATAGGAACCTCCTCTGACCACCTTGCGTTTCATCACCGGGGGATCATCGGGGAGGGCATTGTATTCGTAGTTGGGATTGAAGTCATTGATAAGCATGTATCCCGATTCGTCGTATGCGGTGATGGTCCACTCGGCAACGTTTCCCGACATGTCGTACAGTCCGAAGTCGTTAGGGTCATAACTTCCCACCCTCATGGATGCCAGTCCGCCGTCTTCGATATAATTCCCGCGCAGAGGTTTAAAGTTGGCCAGGAAGACCCCCTCCTGGTCGCGCATATAGTAACTACCCCAGGGGTACATCGAGAATTTTTTACCTCCACGCGAGGCATATTCCCATTCGGTTTCGGTGGGCAGCCGGTATTCCATCATCTCGGGTTGTCCGTGATTGGAGAGGTAATCGGACTGGATCCTGGTACGCCAGTTGCAAAAGGCACGGGCCTGTTTCCAGGTGACCCCCACCACGGGGTACTCGTCAAAGCCGGGATGCCAGAAATAGCGGGTCGACCAGGGCTCGTTGTAAGAATAGGTAAAATCCCTGATCCAACTCAGGGTATCGGGATAGACATTCACGCGGTCGCGGAAGAGGAAAGCTGAGCGGTTTTCAATGGGGACCTCATTTCCCGAAGGATCGAAGACGGAACCTTCATACTTCTGGGTATCATAATTATAGCTATTCTGCCGGCGCGCGGCCTGCTTGTAGTCTATCCACCAATATTCGTAAAAGAGTTTTCTCGGGTCTATTTCGCGCCGTCCCAGGAATCTTTCATTTTCGGGGATGAACATATCCTGCAGGGCCATCAGGTAATCGGGCTCGTCCCAACGGATACGCTCTTTCCAGTTGATTTTCGGGGGATCGACGGGGTTACCCTCGCGGTCTTCGGTAATCAGGTACTCGGGGTATTGCTGCCCCAGGGTTTGCCGGGCAATGGAATCACGAACCCAATTGATGAACTGGCGGTATTCGGAATTGGTAATTTCGGTGTCGTCCATCCAGAAGGCATCAATGGAAACGGTGCGTGTGGGTTGGGTCGCCGCAGCAGGATCCTGGTCGTTGGGGCCGATGTTCAGGGTTCCCCGGCGCACAAAGACCATGCCTGTGGGGGCGGTCTCCTTCCACTTTTTATCGCGTGCCGCACCCACCAGCTCGCCATTCCCGTAACCACTGCCGTATCCGGGGCCGCTGCACATGGATCCGGAAAACAGTATTCCGGCAAGGAGCACCATAGAAACAAAAAAAGCTCTTTTCATAGTTTAGTACTCTATCGTTTTTTTACAAAAACCTCACACTTTTATACTTACGACTGCGGTTTTTCTCCACTTCGAGCGAATAGCTGAGATAAATCTCGTGTGAACCGTAGCCATAACGCCCAATGGCTGAAGTGACCAAATCGAAGGAATACCCCAGTCGGAGGCCGTTGAAGAGCTCGGCGCCAAAGAGGAGTGAGACAGCATCCTGGAGGCGGTAAGAGATCCCACCCCACAGCCGGTCGTCATACACCACATTGGTATTCAGATCGATCTGCCACCCTGCCAGATCGCTTTTCAGCAAAAATGAAGGGCGCAACTCAAATAACGGATCGGGCAGTTTGATATTGTATCCACCCATTAAATAATAGTGCCGTGCCAAATATGTGCTGGCCAGGTCAGAAAACCGGATCGACGGCTCATTCACATGGGTCACTGATAGTCCCGTATAATACCGGGGTCCTTTCAGATAAAGCCCAAAACCAGCATCAAAAGCCACCTGACTCACCTCCCCGTCGGGGATGGCAGGGTCAGAACCGGGAGGGGTATAAATCCCCAGGTCATCTTCAGGAATTTTCCATTCTCCCTTGAGGCTTTTGTTGTACATCCCCAGGGAAACACCTACCCCCAGTTCGCCCATGGAGAGTGATTTCTTCCAGGCATAGCTGAAATTCACGAGAACGTTTTCTTCTGGGCCCAGGTTGTCACTGATGATATTCATGCCGATACCCGCAGGCTTCCCGAAAATAAAAACCAGCGCATCAGCACTGAAAACCAGGGTTCTGGGGGAGTTCTCAAAGCCAGTCCACTGATATCGGTTCAGTATGGTTCCGCTGATGGCATCATCGCTACCTGCAAAACCCGGATTGACACCCAATTTATAAAACATATTATTGGTATACTGCGGATCTTGCTGCCCAAGTACCGATAAATATAGTGTAAATATAAAAAATAAAAAAGAAATTATCTTTTTCATACTTTTTTCCCCATCAACCTTACGAAATGTGGTTCCCGGGGGAACCGTCAAGCACGTAAAGGTTGTTAAAGCATCCTACTGTTTTGCAAATAACGAATTTAATTTTCTATTATTTTGATAAACGCTTAGTTTTCGGGCAAATTTCCACCATATATCGGGGAGTTCCTGCCTGACAGTGGCCAAATAGTCAGCTTCCAGGCAGGGGATGATCCAGCTGCCGTATTCCCCTATGAAAATCTCAAGCCACCACCGGTTGGTAGGGGGGTGGTGATAGAAAACCACGGGGTCTCCGTGGCTCTCCATTTCCACATAGTACCGGGTGAACGGCGATTTATCACGGCGGGGATCTTCCCGGCGCCGCTGGGTGGTAGCTTCAAGGAAATACCAGATCAATTGGGCTTCCAGGGCTATGGCGACCCCGTGGTTGTCCTTACCAGCGTCAAGATTAAAGAGGCCGAAGACCTCCAGGGTAGGACTCAGTCCGGCATAGCGTGCCAGCCGGCAGGCCTCTTCGCTGTGGAGCCCGTTGGGAAGGGCTCCCTCCCCGCCCCCGATTTCTGCGCTTTTCATGGCGGTCATGTCAAAACTCAGAAATTGGGTATGCCTCAGGAGGGGTTCCGCAGCACGGATATCGTCGCGGAGTGACCCCAGCGAGAGCAGGTCAAAGGTCTGCTCATACAGGAAATTTATCGCCGCCGGGGGAACCAGGGGTGCCTGTGTGGCCATCATCTGCAGATGAAAAAGCGAAGGGTTTTCCTTCAGAAGGCGGGTCAAAAAGTTGCTGGATCCCGTGATCTCCCTTCCGGTTTTCATATCAACGCGGGCGTCGATGACCGAAAGTACAAAGTCATTCCTTTCGCGGAAGGCACTGCTGATGGGCGTACTCAGCTCCTGTCCTCCCCCGATGACCACAACGGTGATTCCCGCACCGGTAAGATAGTCGGTGATGTCACGGAGGGCGAAATGAAGATCACGTGGCGTTTTTCCGGCCTTGAGGTTTCCCAGGTCGACCACCCCTGCGGAAGAGCCGAAATGACTGAGGCTGTAGAGGCTTTTTCTCACGGCAGAAGGGGCTTGTGCCCATCCGGGGGGTTCTCCTTCCCCGGTGTGGGGAACACCTACCAGAGCCACCATGGTCTCCCCTTTCTTCGGAATTCCTCCTTTGAGGCTGTCCCTTTCTATGAAATAGCCCAGGGTATGTTTACTAAATTTCCCTCCTTCCCGGAATTCCGCGAAATCGACAGGATCGAAATACAGGTTTAGTTCCATTTTCTGTTTTCCTTAGCCCGCCAGGGCGTCGGCGGTCCTATTTTTTACTCCTTCTCGGGCTTTTGCCGGTGCCTTCCGATACCAGCTTCCTGCAATCTTCATAGGAAAGCTCCCCGGCGTTCGTCCCCTTGGGAATCCTGTAATTCTCCTTTTTATAGGAGATATAAGGGCCCCAACGACCGTTGAGGATCCTCAGTTCCTCATCTTCGGGGAAACTGCGCATGACCGCATTTTTCTCCTTTTCTCTTTTGGCGCCGATCAGTTCAATAGCCCTGTCGAGGGTCACGGTAAAGGGGTCGTCGCTCTTTGCCAGAGAAACAAACTTGTTGTTATGACGTATGTAAGGGCCGAAGCGGCCGATGCCCACGGTCACGGCTTTTTCTTCGTATGTTCCCAGGTCACGGGGCAGCCTGAAAAGCTCCAGGGCTTCTTCGAGGGTGATGGTTTCCAGGTGCTGGCCGGCACGAAGGCTGGCAAACCGGGGTTTTTCGCCCTCCTCGTCAGGCGAGGGTTCTCCCATCTGGGCGATGGGACCAAAACGGCCGATTTTGACCGACACCTGCTTCCCTGTCTCAGGGTCAGCCCCCAGCACGCGTTCACCGCGTGTCTTCTCACTGGTTTTCAGGACGGTCCCGATCAACTCATGGAACGGACGATAGAAACGGTCGATGACTTCATACCATATCTTTTTCCCCTCGGCAATCTCATCCAGGTTTTCCTCGACACTGGCGGTAAAGTTGTAATCCATGATCTGTCCGAAGTGTTCGGTCAGGAAATCGGTGACGACCATGCCGATATCGGTTGGGAAGAGTTTGGACTTCTCCGCACCTGCCATTTCCGTTTTCCGGAGGCGGGCAATGGTGTCTCCTGAGAGGTCAAGCTGGAGGTATGACCGCTCTTTGCCGGGGCGGTCTTCCCTGACCACATAGTTGCGGTTCTGGATAGTGGTGATGGTGGGGGCATAGGTCGAAGGCCTGCCGATTCCCAGTTCTTCGAGGCGTTTCACCAGCGAAGCCTCTGTAAAGCGGAATGGCTTCTGGGAAAAACGTTCCGTGGCCTGCACCTGGAGAGCCTCCAGGGGGACGCCGGCCTCCACAGGAGGAAGGAGAACCTGACCTCCCTGATTGATCGTGTCATCATCGGTCGACTCCATGTAAACCTTCAGGAACCCGTCGAAGATGATCACTTCGCCGGTAGCCAGAAATTTCTCGGAGGCAGTGGAAACGGCAATGGTAATCACGCTTTTCTCCAGCTCGGCATCGGCCATCTGGGAAGCCAGGGTCCGTTTCCATATAAGTTCATACAACCGCTTTTCCTGCTGTGTTCCCGTGATGTTCTCCTGTTCGATATAGGTGGGACGAATGGCCTCATGGGCTTCCTGGGCTCCCTTTGATCGGGTCTTGTACTGTCGGGTCTTCACATATTTCTCCCCGTGCATCTCCTTTATTCTGGCAGCAGCGGTGTTAAGGGCCAAAGAAGAGAGGTTCACTGAATCGGTACGCATATAGGTGATTTTCCCCGATTCATAGAGTTTCTGGGCGACCGACATGGTCTGAGACACCGAAAAACCGAGTTTACGGCTTGCTTCCTGTTGAAGGGTGGATGTGGTGAAGGGGGGTGCCGGGGAGCGGCGCATGGGCTTACGCGATATGTCGGTCACAGAGTACCCGGCATGCCGGCATTTTTCCAGAAAAGCCATGGCTTCCTTTTCTGTATCAAAGCGGTGCGACAGTTCAGCTTTTATCTCTGCCACGCTGCCGTCAGCCATGACCGCTCTGAAAAGTGCCGTCACCCTAAAGGAAGAGGTGGCGTCAAAGGCCATGATTTCCCGCTCACGGTCTACGATCAGACGCACGGCCACCGACTGGACCCTTCCCGCCGACAATGAGGGTTTCACCTTTTTCCAAAGTACCGGGGATATCTCAAACCCTACAATGCGGTCGAGAACCCGCCGCGCTTGCTGAGCATTGACCAGATGAAGGTCAATGGCCCGGGGATGTTCAATGGCATGACGTATCGCATCACGGGTAATCTCATGAAAAACAATCCTTTTCGTGAGGTCAGGATTTAGTTTAAGCTCATCAAGGAGATGCCAGGCAATGGCTTCCCCTTCCCGGTCCTCATCAGAAGCCAGCCACACCATTTTGGCATTCCGGGAAAGCTTGCGCAACTCCGCAACTACTTTCTTCTTATCGTCTGATACTATATATTTGGGAAGATAGTTATTGAGGATGTCGATCCCGGAATCCTTTTTCTCGAGATCACGGATATGCCCCATCGATGAAGTGACCTTAAAACCATCACCAAGGAACTTCCCAATGGTTTTCGCTTTGGCCGGTGATTCTACAATTACAAGATTTTCTTCCATGATCTCCGGTTTTACTTTTTTAAAATTTGTGCAAAGTAAATAAAAATGAATCGGCTAGTTCAAAATTTAAACTTCAAATAATACCAATATATTTGTGGTCCGAAACTCAAGAAGAACACCTATGTCTGACGAAAGTTCTCAGCTCAAGAAATATATCCGTTATTTCTGGGGGGCCTTTACGGCGGTAGCCGTAATCATCCTTATTCTTTTCATTCTTATTGCCCGAGGAGTATTAGGGTTCATGCCCACCTTTGAAGATCTGGAGAAGACGGAGACCGTTCTGGCTTCTGAGGTGATTTCCTCTGATGAGAAGGTGTTGGGCACCTTCTTCGCGGAGAATCGCACCTTTGTCGCCTATGAAAATCTACCGCACCACCTCGTGGATGCCCTGGTAGCCACCGAGGATGTGCGGTTTTACCGCCATTCGGGAATTGACTTCCGGGGACTTCTCAGGGTCGTCAAGGGAATTCTGACGGGCGACACCAGTTCCGGAGGAGGCAGTACCCTTTCACAACAGATGGCGAAAATGCTTTTCCCCCGTGAGCATTTTTCGGGACCGGTGCAACTGGCCCTGCGCAAATTCAGGGAGTGGATCATTGCCGTCAAACTCGAGAGAAGTTACACCAAGGAGGAGATCCTGACCATGTACCTGAACAAGTACGATTTCCTCAACCTGGCCGTGGGCATCAAATCGGCAGCCAATGTATATTTCAACTGCGAACCCGATTCTCTGGAGATGCACGAAGCGGCCATGCTGGTGGGCATGGCCAAGAACAGCTCTTTGTATAATCCGCTGCGGCGCCCTGAGCTGACCCTTCAGCGCCGTAACGTCGTCCTCTCCCAAATGCGCAAGTATGGCTACATAACCTCCGAAGTCTTCGATTCGGTAAAGGCGTTACCCCTGGGACTCGACTTCAACAAGGTGGATTTCAAGCGGGGACTGGCGCCCTATTTCCGGGAGTACCTCAGGCAGACTATGAGCGCACAAAAACCTGACAAAAAAGATTATGCCAGCTTCCAGATGCAGAAATTCCGGGAAGACTCGGTGGAGTGGGAAACCAATCCGCTGTACGGATGGTGTAATAAGAATGAAAAAAGAGACGGCAGTTCCTGGGATATTTACCGTGACGGACTGAAGATCTACACCACACTAGATTCGCGCATCCAGCAATATGCCGAAGAAGCCGTCAACTATCACCTGAGCACCAACGTGCAACCCCTTTTTGATGCCAGGGTGAAAAACCTGCGCAATCCCCCCTTCAGCAACGACATGACTGAAGAAGAGACCGGGGAACTCCTCAACCGTTTTGTAAAACAGTCGGAACGCTACCGGCTCCTCTCGGAACAGGGAAAGAGTTCCCGGGAAATCAGGGAGATCTTCGATACACCCGTGGAGATGTCGCTGTTTTCCTGGAAGGGTGAAATCGACACCATCATGTCACCCATGGACTCTATCAAGTGGTACCTCCGGTATTTCAGGTCTTCAATGATGGCCATGGAAAATGGTACCGGAAAGGTGAAAGCTTATGTCGGGGGTCCCAACTATGAGCATTTTATGTACGACATGGTCAAAGGAGGCAAGCGACAGGTGGGATCGACGGTGAAACCGTTTCTCTACACCCTGGCCATGCAGAACGGGCTGAGTCCCTGTACGAGGGTTCCCTATGTCAGGCAGCAGTTTATCCTTCCCGACGGAAGGGTGTGGGAGCCCAGGGATGCCTCCCACGATGCCGCCAATTACGGCAGAATGGTTACCCTGAAATGGGGACTCGCCAACTCCCGGAATATGATCTCGGCATGGGTGATGAAGCAGTTCAATCCCGACGCCATGGCAGAAGTGATGCGAAAACTGGGGATTTACAGCCCCATAGACCCTGTCTATTCGATGTTCCTGGGGACTTCCGACATTACGCTGTATGAGATGGTAGGTGCTTTTCATACCTATGTCAACAAGGGGGTGTTCATCAGGCCTTATTTTGTGACGCACATCGAAGACCGTCATGGTACACGGGTGGCCTCATTTATGCCTCAGCGGTATGAGGCTATCGACGAGAATACGGCATATCTGATGGTCAACCTGTTGCAGGGGGTGGTGAATGAAGGTACAGGAACCCGCCTGCGCAACCGCGAAGGTTATGGGAAATTCACCATGCCCATTGCCGGGAAGACGGGGACCACTCAGAACCACTCCGACGGGTGGTTCATCGGAATGACCCCCGTCCTGAGTGCGGGGGTGTGGACAGGCGCCGACCTGAGAAGTATCCGCTTCTCCGATATCAGCTCAGGCCAGGGGGCCAGCATGGCCCTGCCCATATGGGGATACTTCATGAAAAAAGTACTCGCCGATCCTTCCTTGGGTTATAGCGAAAACGTAAGCTTCGAAAGGCCTGCCAATTTTAATATCGACCTCGACTGCACCGGCAGCGACCCTGTAGGCCAGGGCGAAATACTGGAATTCGAAGATTTCCTCTAAGAGAGAAGTCACAGGATGATCAGCAACAGAACGAGCATCACCAGAAGCATAAGCAGCACAAACTGATTCCTGACAAAAAGCCCCAGGAGAATGAGGATTTCCACCTCCTCACAGCAGGTGGTAAAAAGCTCTATGTCGCCTTTTTCGCGGCTAATGAACTCATTGGACGTAAAGACTATGATCTCAGTCCCGTTGAATATCCATGACCAGCGCGACTGCCAGAAGTTTTTGATTTCCAGTTCAAACCGTTTTCCATTGATGATCACGTCGCTGCGGGGATTGAAGATGTTGACCGTCACCACAGCCAGCAGTGACTCCATTCTGGCATCCCTGATTTCAATCCTGGAATTGAGAAAATCCCTCTTCATAGAGAAGAGTCTTCCGTTGAATTCAGCGGAGGCCTTGCTGCTGAACATGTTGTTCCAGCGTATGGAGCCCACTTTTTCACTGCCCTGGATTATTTCCAGCTTCGCCCCAAAGATCTCCTTCATCCAGAATAGTTTCTCCATGGGTGCCTTTTTTGGTAATTTTCTATAAAAATAACACTTTAGGGCAGATTTTGAGCTATGATCCCCCTTTTTTCAAGTGAATGAATCGTTTGTTTTAACGTCCACATTTATTCGCCGTGATGGGTTTAACCATTCCTTTTGGTGATATCATGATCATGGCTGTTTCATCAGTTCCCTGGTGGAGAGAAGTCCGCATGCGGCATAGATATCCTGGCCGCGGGAGGCTCTGATGGTGGTGAGGATTCCTTTGTCATTGAGGGCGTCCTTGAAGGCGGAAAGGGTCTCCTCATCGCTGCCTACCAGGGGGGTGCCGGGGATAGGATGAAAACGGATCAGATTAATGCGGCAGCTCAGGCCATTCAGCAGGCGGCTCAGCTCCCTGACATGCCGGGGAGAATCATTGACCCCCCTGAAGAGGATATATTCAAAGGAAACCCGGCGCTGGTGGCTGAAATCCCATTTTCTGATTTCATCGATCACCCGCGACACGGGATAAACCACCTGTACGGGCATCAACTGGCGGCGTTCCTCATCAAAGGGGGTATGCAGGCTCACCGCCAGATGGGCTTCGCTTCTCTCCAGAAAAATCTTCATGGCCGGAATGATCCCGATGGTCGACACCGTAATCCTGCGGGGACTCATCGCATACCCCCAGGGTGCCGTGAGAATCTCCAAACTTTTGAGGACCTCCTCCAGATTATCAAAAGGCTCTCCCATACCCATATAGACAATATTGGTGACTCTGCCGGCCTCCTCAATACTGCGAATCTGGTTGACGATTTCACCCGCCGACAGCTGCCCCTGGAACCCCTGCTTCCCGGTCATGCAGAACAGACACCCCATCTTGCACCCCACCTGTGAACTGACACATACCGTTATCCGGTCTGTTTCGGGGATCATCGCCGTTTCTATGAACTTCCCTGAGGCGGTCGCGAAAAGGTATTTTTTCGTGCCGTCGTTGCTGGTCTGCACCTTCGTCGGAGGAAATACCCCCATATCAAACTCTTCTGTCAATACTGCCCGTACTTTTTTCGACAGATTGGTCATCAGTTCGGGAGAGTCCACCCCCCTGGCATAGAGCCAGGAGGCAATCTGGTTGGCGGTATACCCGGGCCAACCGGCACCGTCAACGATCGTACGCAACTCAGCAAGCGTTTTTCCGAAAAGGAAAGGTTTCATAACTGTAATGAGTTTAAGGTCAGAAATAGATTTCTGCAACAATATCGGACCAGGGAACTCCCCGGGCGATCAGAATATCCCGCGCCTCCACCACCATCAGGGGATTGCCGCACAGGAAATAACGGGTGTTCACAGGGAAGCTCTCCTGCTGTTCCAGAAAAGCCGTCAAACGGCCGTGAAAAACGCCGTCGGCCTCTTCCGTAGAACAACAACGGATATAGCGGTTACCCAATCCTTTTTGCAGTTCCTCCCCGAAATAAAACTGGTGAAGAAAACGCACGCCGTGAACCAGGGTTTTATGACTTCCAAGTCCCGACCTGAACATACTGTAAAAAGGAGCAATGCCTGTGCCCGTGGCTATCCACCAGGCAGGGGATTCATCATCCGTGAATGTCCCATAGGGTGCCGATACAAATATGGAGTCACCGGCGTTGAGAGCAGCCATCCTCGGAGTCAGGGATCCCTCTTCCTTCACATTGAAAATAACGGCCATCTCATCACCGTGGTGACTACTGCACAGAGAGTATATCCTGGGGTTCTCGTTACGGGTCAGCGCAATTTTCACCACCTGGCCGGGGAAAAAATCATCTTCCCGCTTCCAGCTGATCAGGTGAACACGCGGTGAAATCTCCACGTTAGCCTCTATGGTCACCGCCCTCAACTGCCCCTCCTTGAAATTGTTTTCCATCAGCATCATTAACCGGGTTCAAAAATAGTGATTCCGCACCACAAAACTTCGTACGTACCGGCAGATAAACCCTCCGGCAGAAAAAAGGTTCAGTTACTTTTTGATATTTTTAATAAGTAACTTGCATTTCACAAATAGATTTTCGAAATTTGGGTCAACTTAGCGACCATGGAATTTCTTTTCAGGAACAACAAGCAGATGCAGGGGGTTGAGCTGAAGAAAGTCAGCCAGCAGAAGCAGATCGTCAGATCGTTATATTTCAACGGTCCCGAATCGAATGCAGTCCTTTCGAGGGATATAGGGCTGAGTACCCCCAAGATCAACAGTTTACTGCAGGAGATGATCCTTCGGGGAACGGTCCTTGAGCTGGGGCAGGGGGATTCCAGCGGTGGCCGGCGACCGGTGATGTATGGACTGGCCCCAGATGCTTTTTACGTGGTGGGGATTACCATCAATGTAAACTATTCGGTGATTGTCATCTTCAACTCCCAGAACAGGGAGGTGAGCGGACCCCATTATTTTCCCGTAAAGATGGAGCGGGATTTTGCACTTTTTGAGCGGTTAAACCACCATTTGCAGGAGAAGCTGGAATTAGACGGAATCGATGCTGACAAGGTGATAGCCGTGGGTATGGAGTTTCCGGGACTGGTCCATCAGGTCAGGAAAATCAATAAGACCTATTTCCCGGCCATTGGCGATCTGCACCAGCGGCTGGGCACCCTGTTTGGGGTTCCTGTATTTTTTGACAACGATGCCCGCATGCGTACCTTTGCTGAACAGCACTTCGGGCTTGCCCGGGGAAAACAGCATGTGCTGATGGTTCACTGCGACTGGGGTATCGGCATGGGACTGATCATCAATGGCCAGCCTTACGGGGGCAAATCAGGGTTCTCGGGAGAATTCGGGCATATCCCCATGGTCGACAACGGCATTCTGTGCTCTTGCGGAAAAATCGGATGCCTCGAAACCATCGCCTCTGTGCCTGCCATTGCCAGGCAAGCCCGCGAAGGAGTCGAAAAGGGGAACTCATCACTGATCCTGTCGCTTGTTAACAACGATCAGGAAAGGATCACCACCGGAACGGTCATAGAGGCCGCCCGCCTGGGGGATCAGTTTTCAATTTCGATACTGACGAATGCTGGGTTCTGGTTGGGAAAAGGGATCGCCCAGCTGATCCAGATTTTTAATCCTGAACTGATCATCATCGGCGGGAAAGTGGCTGAGGCTGGCCAGTTCATGCTGGCGCCCATCCAGCAGGCCATCTTCACCTATACCAACAGTGATATCAACAGCGATACCGAGATTCTCTTTTCTGTACTGGGGGTCAGGGCCGGAGCCATAGGAGCCGCTGCCTATGCCCTCAAAAAACTCACCACTGCATAAAAAACGACAAAATATACACGCCTTATGAGAAATTTCACGCCCGTAGAAGAAGCCTTTTACCTGGAATCAGGACACCAGGAGATCACCACACAAGCGACATATCTTATTGTCGACAACTTTCCCAAACTGGGATTACTTTCAGCACTGAGTTTTCTGGAGTGGACGGGAAACAACCCCGAAGGTGTGATTTCTCTGCCCACGAGTAAGACCGCGCAGCACTTCCTGAAAAACACCCGGTTGCTCCTTGAAAACTGGGACAACCGGGAAGGCCGGGAGATCCGTGAAAAATACGGACTGGGAGGGTTGGCCCGCCCCGATCTGCGGGGACTCCGGTTTGTACAGGCAGGGGAGTTTTACCCCATCAACTCGGCCCAGCACAACAGCCTGTGGAACTATGCCTGGAATTACTACATCAAGGATTTCGGACTCGATCCTGCCCGGGCCCTGCTGATCAACTCCGACGAAATTCCTTTGGCCGACGGGAAGAGTTATAACGCTATCTTCCCCGACCTGAAGATCGACCTTTCGCTTCGTTTCCGGGAAGCCAGAAACCATCTGGAAAAAATGCAGCAGCGCTCGATCTTCATGATTGACAACTGGTGCAGAGAATACGAAGAGAAGATCAGGAACCAGGGGGGCATCGGCTTTTTCCTGGGGTCTATAGGTCCCGACGGCCACATCGTATTTAACACCCGGGGGACCAGCCACTACAACCCCACCCGACTGACCGAAACCAATTTTGAGACGCAGGCGGTAACTGCGGGAGACCTCGGAGGCATTGAGGTATCACGTAACCGGTTGGTGATTACCATCGGACTGGAGACCCTGACCTTCAACCCGCAGGCCAAGACCATCGTATACGCCGCAGGAGAGGCCATTGCCTCCGTTATCCGTGATTCCCT
The DNA here is from genome assembly GCA_964567485.1 of uncultured Prolixibacteraceae bacterium. Classification (GTDB taxonomy): domain Bacteria; phylum Bacteroidota; class Bacteroidia; order Bacteroidales; family Prolixibacteraceae; genus UBA1413. Next base: position 109,584 of record CAZMMX010000005.1, read on the forward strand.
GGAGAGCCAGCCGGGTAACATCTATCCAGCCTCAGCCTTCCATAAACTGGAAAACGCCAGATATTACCTGACCCGGGGTGCCGGAGTGAAACTCCGCGACAGCATCAGGACGTACTACTTCGGATCTCCCTGGAATCACCAGAAGACAGAACGGGCGGTCATCGGCCTGTGCAAAAAGGTGAACAAATTCGGACACAGACTAACCCTCGACGACCTGAAAGCGGACGAATTCTGCAGCCATATTCCCGGACTGGATGAAAACACGGTACAGACGGTCATCGACTCAATTCTGGCCAAGATGAAACGGGGAATGCAAAAAGAGGTCAACCAGGTCTACTACCACACGGGACCTCACCACGATGATATCATGCTTGGGATTATGCCTGTGACCAACCGGCAGAGCCGCGAGGCTTCCAATGAGATGCACTTTTCGGTGCTCACCTCAGGTTTTAACGCGGTCACCAACCATTTCATGCTTGACCTGCTCAGAGATACCCTGGATCTGATCGGGAGAGGGAAAATAGAAATGATCCATTATCCCGATTTTTTTGAAAATGGATTTCAGTATAAGTGGGATAAGGATGTTTACCATTATCTCGACAACATTGCCGCCATGGATGAGGAAGGCAAGAGGCGCGGGGTATGTCACCGCCTGGTCAGGGCCATGGTCAGCATTTGGGGGATGAAGGACCAGCAGGGACTGGTCACCGCCATCAGGGAAACCATTGAACTTCTGGAAAGGAGCTACGATGGAGCGAAGAATCTCCCGAACGTACAGAAGCTCAAGGGGATGATACGTGAATTTGAAGAAGAGCTGGTTTGGGCACACTACGGAGTTCCGGTGAAGAATGTTCACCATCTGCGCCTGGGCTTTTACCAGGGCGATGTCTTTGGCGCCGGCCCCGACCGCACCCGCGATGTCCTCCCCATCCTTAACGACTTCAGAAAATATAAACCCACGGTGATCAGTCTGGCCATGGACCCCGAAGGAAGCGGCCCCGACACCCACTACAAGGTGCTGCAAGCCATCGCCGCCGCCGTTGCCGAATGGAACAAGGAAACCGACCTCTCCCACCTGAGAATCATCGGATACCGGAATGTGTGGTTCCGCTATAACCCTTCCGATGTAGAAGTGATCGTTCCGGTATCCATGAATTCCCTGGCCGTACTGGATAAATCATTCACCGACTGCTACCTGACCCAGGTAAACGCCTCCTTCCCGAGCTACCAGCTCGATGGAAAATTCAGCGAGCTGACTCAGAAGATATGGATGGAACAGCACAAACAGATCCAGTACCTCCTGGGCAAAAATTTCTACTATGAGAACGACTCCCCCCTGCTGAAGGCCACCCACGGTCTCATCTACCTCAGGGAACTCAACGTACAGGAGTTTCTCACCGAAGCCAGCAAACTGGGAAAATCGGTAGAGGGCCTCTTCTGAACAGAAGGTGTAATTCAATAATTATCTACATTTGCAGGGAATAAACCTGTAAGAGCTGTTATGAAAATCATCGGAGTTGACGTTGGAGGGTCCAAGATCAGTGCCGGACTGGTCCATGAAGGCATAATAGTGAAGGAGTCGACGGTAGCTACACCCTTTGACCGGCCGCAATATGAGGTGGTACAAGCCCTTTACCAGGTCATCGACGAAGTTTTTGATCCCTCGGTCGCCGGCATTGGGATTGGGGTACCCGGATTGGTGGATCTTGAGGAGAACACGGTTCTCGATGTCACCAACATTCCCAGCTGGGATGCCGTGCCCCTGAAGGAGCTGGTTTCGGAGTATTTCAACAAAAAGGTTTTTGTGAACAACGATGCCAACTGTTTTGCCCTTGGGGAGAAGTATTTTGGCAAGGGAAAGCCGTATGCCAACTTTGTGGGATTGGTAATTGGTACCGGCATGGGTGCGGGGATCATCATCAACCACCATCTCTATCCGGGGAGGCTTTGCGGTGCCGGTGAATTCGGGAATATTTTCTACCGCGACAAAAACATGGAAGCTTACGCCAGCGGTCAGTTTTTCCGTGACAAGGGAATCGACGGCAAGCTTCTGTTCCGTCGGGCGACCATTGGCGATCCGGTGGCCCTGAAGGTCTTCGAGGATTTGGGAAAACATATCGGGCGGGCGGTGGCCAACATCCTCTTTGCCCTGGCTCCCGAGGCCATCATCTTCGGAGGGTCGGTCAGTAAAGGCTATAAGTTTTTCGGCGACTCCATGAACGAATTCCTCGAAGACAACTTCCCCTTCCGCAGGCTTTATAACCAACTGGCCCTGGAAGTTTCAGACGGGGAAAACACAGGCATCCTGGGAGCCTCCTCCCTGGTCCTCGACAACCTCTCCTAATTCCTGGATCCCTGTTTTTCCCAGTTCATTTTCTTCCCGAATCCCAAGCGGTTATCGGTCATTTTTATGGTCTCCAGGTCGACGATCCAAAGGTGGGCGTTCATAAGAACGGCAAAGGGGAACCGGGCCAGGTATGCGCGGGTGACCTTCCCCTTTTCCTCTTCCGCCGGACGGCGCATCATTCCCGTAAACTGGACCCCCTGCACTTTATTGACCACACTGGTTTCCAGGACTATTCCCCCTGCCACCACCGGGTTGGCTATCACTTCCCGTACATGACGGGTTTGATCCTCGGAGGTGAACACCAGCCAGTTCTCCTCCTTCATATAAGCATAAAAACAGTGGCACACCCAGGGAGTGTTTCCCGAAGCTGTGGCCAGGGAAACCACATGGTGTTTCCTTATGAAATCGGTGATCCTTTTTTCGGGTAACGACATAGACATTTCTTTAAACCACAAATATACACATGTAATCCTGGAACCGGCGGGCACACTCTCCCAGGAGGGAGTGAATCCAGCGGGAAGACATTAGAGAATTACCGCCTCATAAGAAGGGCGACAGCCTCCCTCCGGTTGGTTGTCACACGGGCCAGATAAGTCCCGGCAGTCAGCCAGGGAAGCGAAACGGAAAGGCTCACGGGACGAAGCTCCGAGAGCCGGTTTCCCGAAAGGCTGAAAATTTCAACCTTCTCAGGGATTTCACCGGCCGGCAAGGCCAGGTGCCAGGTGCCCTCTGACGGATTGGGGTAGACGGAAAGAGCGGTTCCGGCCGCCGCCATTGTACTGATCCCCGTAGTGTTACTAATTTTCCTGATCAGCCACAAATCGGGATCTATCACCATTTCGGCCACAGGAAAACCTACGTTTACGCCAAAGAGCTGTCCGTTATAACGGTGGTCAAGCCTGAAGTCGGTTGAATCCCTTCTTCCGGCACTGTAAAACCTGACCGGGACGGGCATCTCAAAGAAAGTAACGGAAGAATGGGCGGGGAGCTGGGAGAGCGAAATATCCACAAATCCGCCTTCCTGTTGTTCCCAGGTGGCGGAATATATAGGATATCCCTCTCCGTAATACCAGTCCTGGAAAAATTCCGTCAAATCCAAGCCTGAAGCGGCCTCCAAGTGATGCACCATTTTTTCATGGGTGGCAAATCCGTATTTCACACCAGGGTCGGCGGCGTAATTTCTCAGCGCGCTAAAAAAAACAGGATCTCCCACGATCCACCGCAGCATATGGAGAAGGTAGGCTCCCTTGTTGTAGGAGAGGCGGCTGTCAAAAATGCGGTTGACCGAGGTGGTATCGGCAACGTACACCGACCCTTCGGGTTGCCTCACGATGGAGTTCAGGGTATTGGAGAGCCAGGTTTTCCAGTAAATACCGTCAAAAAGGTGTTCGTAGGCCAGTCCGGTGGCGTAGGTGGCAAATCCCTCATTGAGCCATATATCGTGCCATGAAGCCAGGGTAATGCTGTTGCCAAACCAGGAGTGGGCCAGCTCGTGAGCGACCAGTTCAAATTCTAGGTTTCCCATGAAACTCATGGTTTGGTGTTCCATGCCCCCGCCCCATCCGAACTGGGCATGGCCATATTTCTCTTTCGCAAAGGGGTATTCCCCGAAAAGCCGGCTGTACAAGGAGATCAGGCTCAGGGTCGGCCCTGCCTTTGATTTTGCATAATCGAGGTATTCGGGGTAAACGAAATTAACAACCGGAAGGTTAACGCCGCTACCCAGGTCGAGAGTATCCGTAAAATCGGTGTAGTTGGTCACCGCTATGGCTACCAGGTAGGTGGCAATGGGATAACGGTGTTTCCAGGTCATGGTCCTTTTCCCCTCACGAAGGGTTTCCGAAACCAGTACCCCGTTGCCTGCGGTTCGGTACAACTCGGGCGTAGTAACGATGAAATCGGTCGAATCGATCTTGTCGGCCAGTGATTGCTTGCAAGGCCACCATTCATAAGCCCCAAAGGGTTCCGAAAGGGTCCACATCACCGGAACTCCGGCATGCTGACTGGTTTCAAAAGATCCGAAACCCGATTGCATGGGTTCTCCATGGTAATAAACCGTCACGGAATCCCCATCACCGGCGGAAAGGGATTTTGCAAGGGTGATCTCCAGTAGATCACCGGAGTGGGTAAAAGAGAGGTGCCCCAGCCTTTCGGTAACAGAATCCACCACCATATTGGATTTCAGGTCAAAGCAAAGACGGTTCATTCCCTCCTTATTTGAGTGAAAGCAAGAGGTGACTTCCCCGGAAATGAACCTAATGGCCGGATCAACCTGCCATACCATGCGCTGGTAGGTGAGATCGTATTCCCCGGCCCACGAAGACTCCGTAATAGCGGCCGTTTTCACCCAATGCCCAGCTTCAATAAGGGCTTTCCTTTCGGTGAACCCGGAATCAGGAGCCTGGGAAAAAAGGGTCAGGGGAAGCAGAGAACACAGGAGCAGACATATATATGGGAGAATAAGCCTCATCAGAACAAACGGGTTTTAAATCATAAAAATATAAAAAAGAGCTTTCCCGGAGTCTGGTAGGAGATTCTTTCCCAGGTTGTTATTTCTCCAGCTCCTTCCACACCAGAGCGCTGGCTCCCACGATGGCAGCATCGCCGGGCTTCAGCTGAGAGGGAAGGATCTTGATTTTGTTCTTGAAAATGGGAAGCAGGTGTCTTTCCATGCTCTCCCTGGTGGGTTTGAAGATCAGCTCCCCGGCTGCCGTAGGGCCTCCGAAAAGGAAGATAGCTTCAGGGCTGAGGTGGTGAACGGTATCAGCGAGGCCCTGGCCTAGGTATTCCCCGGTTTTCTGGAACACCAAATTAGCGACTTTATCTCCCGCCACAGCGGCATCATAGATCATTTTTGAGTCGAGTTCCAGGAAAGACCTTTTAGCCAGCATGCTGTCGGCGGCATTGTACTGGACCATCAGTTCAAAGGCGGTCCGTTTCATGCCGGGAGCCGAGCAATAAGCCTCGAGGTGGCCCAGGGAACCGCAGCCGCAGAGTCTTCCTCCGGGAATCAGGGTGGTATGACCGCACTCCCCGGCAAAGCCGTCATGGCCATAGACCAGATCGCCATTCACGACCACGCCGCTTCCCACGCCGGTACCCAGGGTATACATCACGAAATTCTTCATTCCGCGGGCTCCACCGTAAATCATTTCTCCGATGGCAGCAGCATTGGCATCATTGGTGAGGGCCAGGGCCGGCATTTCCGGAAAATGACTCCTGAGCAGCTTGATGAAATGGAGAACTCCCCTAAAAGAAAGGTTCGGAGCATACTCAATGGTGCCGTTATAATAATTCCCGTTGGGGGCACCGATGCCAATACCGAGCACTTCCAGATTCTCATTCAGCAGCATGGCAGAATCGATCAACTTCTGAATGGCATCAGTCAACTCCTCAATGAACTTTTCAAAATCCCCGTGCGTAGCCGTGGGAATATTGTCCTTAAACATGACATTGCCTTCTACGTCGACAACCCCGATAGCCGTATTGGTACCGCCAACGTCCACTCCAATGGCAACTTTTTTTGTCACCTTTTCTTCACTTTTCTTCATATGGTTTTTTTATTAGCGTATTTCGAGACCTTCAACTGGGTAAAAAGCAGGATTGGTGTGTATATATCCTGAATCTGCCGGTGAAGCGAACAAATTTAGAAATAATTGTCACTTGCAACTGTTGAAATGTTGTGGAACAGCAAAAATTCCTTTCCGTTGCTGAACCCTAAATTTGGGGTTTTATGGCCTGCTAAATTCTGTCAACAAAATCATTGAGATTTATGACCAGAAAATAGTTGTTGACAGGAATGTGGCTGCTGCTCTTGCTTCCATGGATGGCTGCCACGGAGGAACAGGTTCATTTCCGTGAGGGGCTGGTCGTCGGCCTAAAAGGAATTCCTTTTCCCGGGAACGACGGCGCTGGCCCGCGATACGGGGTAAACTGCGAAGAAGCCGATGGCGCCATGGGAGAGATTACCCCTGATGTTGGCCGGAGGACCTGTGAAGAGGGGCCAGGAGCCTCTCATTTCGGACTGGGCCCCCAGGATGAAATCAGCATACTCCCTGCTGATCCGGTCCATGCGGATGGTCAGGGTATCACCCGGTACCAGGGCCTCATCGGGCCGGTGCTGCTGCAGAAAAGCCACCCGCCAGCCATTCACGTACCTTCCCCCAAAGAGGAGATCATCGGTAACATACCACTCGGTAAGGGTGTCGGTGATGAGTACATGATTCCTGTAGGCCAGGAACCGGTACCAGCCGGCATCGGGAGGGTCGCGGAAATACCCCCTTACCTCCCACATGCCCTCCTCGGAATAGTCGGGATAAAATTCCAGTTGAATGTAGTCGAGGTGAACGGGAGGCAGGAGATCCGCCGTGGCTTCATATTCGGTATGCCCTCCCACCGGGGAAGCGGTTGTCACGCGCAGGGTATAGGTTTCCCCGGGGATGCCCGGCATACCAGGAGCCGTGGCATACAGTCCCGGAGAGGTTTCCTGCAGGAGAAGCTGCCGCCCTGCCGCCAGCAGAGATACCTCTGCACCGGTCACCGGCGGGGCCGGCAGGCCCCCGAAATAATCGCCGGTGAGCGATAACCGCACCTGGTGAGGCCCCGCCTCCGTGGTCAGGGAACCATCCACCACCAACCTGACCATCTCAGGCTCCGTTTCTATCTCTATCCTTTCGGTACAGGCAAACAGAAGAAACAGCAAGACCACAAGCCACCCCGGGTATGCCCGGAAATGACGGCATCCTGTCCACCTTACCCTCCTCTCCCGGGGTTTTGACCTTTGGCCTTTCAACCTTCTCCAGATACCGCTCCATTCTCCAGTAAGGTCAATGGTTTTATCTGATCCGGCGATGGATCTCCTCCTCCTGCAGGTAGTATGTATTGTCCTGTCAAACCTCATTTCCATTCTTTCAGAATTTAAAGTGAAAGGTGATGGCCGGGATGACCGAGAAAAGGTATGTTTTTTCGGCGTAGGTCACCTCGGGCCGGGTTTCATCCTGTACGAAGTTGATAGACCAGGTGTTATGCCGGTCATAGAGGTTATAAACCGAGAGGTTCCACTCGCTGTGCCACTTTTTTCCCGGTTTGTTTTTGCCGCGGAGGGTCAGGGAGAGGTCCATCCGGTGGTAGTCGGGCATCCGGTAGGCGTTTCTGCCAGAATAAACGGGGAGGAATACATTACCGACCAGGGCGCGCCCCGTGGGGAAGGTCACGGGGAGTCCGGTGGCATATACCCAGGTCAGGGCGGCCGAGAGGCGTTTTCCGGGATCGTAGCTGGCCACCACGTTCACGGCATGGGGTTTGTCAAAGGCCGCAGGATAGCGTTCTCCCCCGTTGATTTCCGCAATTTGCCGGAAAGAACGGGACCACGTGTAGCTTATCCATCCGGTCAGCCGCCCTTCATTCTTACGCACCAGGGTTTCGAGGCCATAGGCATTCCCTTTTCCAAAACGCAATTCCCCTTCCAGATGGCGGTTCAGAATCAGCCGGGCATGGTCCCTGAAATCGGTGACGCTCCCGAAAACCTTATAATAGGCTTCTGCAGAAAACTCATACATCCCCTGGCTGAAATTCCGGAAGTAGCCAACGGCGGCCTGGTCGGAGGTCTGGGGTTTCACGTTGGGGGAAGCGGGAAACCAGATATCCAGGGGAGTTCCGGCAGTGGAATTCTGCGCCAGCATGAGGAACTGGGCCGTACGGGAGACACTCCCCTTGACCGATGACTGGTCATTGAGCATAAATGTAAAAGCCAGGCGGGGTTCCGGATGGGAATAAGAATTAAAAATCTCTCCCTTTCCGAAAAGGGTACTGTCGGCAGGAAGGTAATCGTCATCATAGGTATAGTAAGTCCCCGGGCCCATATTCCGGAAGAGGGCCAGGCGCAGGCCTGCCTTCAGGGTCAACCGGCCGCCCAGCCTGATTTCATCAGACAAGTAGAGGGCCTGCTCAAGGGCTTGTCTTTCGGGTAAAAGATAATCGGGGAAATGGGTGAGTTCCCCAATGCCTCTGACATCGCCCGGGAAAAAGTGGTGATGGGTGGAGGTGAAGCCATATCTGAGGGTGTGGTGTACAGAGATATAGTGTGTAAAATCGGCTCTGATGGAGTGGTCACGCAACTGGGAAGTCCAGCGAAAGGCATTCTCTTCCTCCCCGGGGGTCCCTATTTCGTAATCAAATTCCGACCGCAGCATGGTAAGGTTGAAGAATAGCTTTGGCGAGAAGAGATGATTCCAGCGCAGCGAAGCCGTTCGGTTGCCAAACCCCATCAGGGCGAATTGGTTTTTAAAAATGTCGCGGCCGGCATATCCCGAAAGGAAGAGCCGGTTTCTCTCATTGATCTGGTGCGACAACTTGAGGTTCAGATCGTAGAAATAGAGCTGGTTGTCGCGGATTTCCTCATTTTTGGCCAGGGGCAGGAACAGGTCGGCATAGGTACGCCGTGCGGAAAGGAGAAAAGTAGTGCGCTCTCTGACCAGGGGACCTTCGAGGGTCAGTTTGCTCGATACGGTACCCACGCTGCCGGTGGCGGAAAAATGACGGGCATGACCATCGCGCATCCTGATGTCGAGGAGCGAGGAGAGCCTTCCCCCATAGGCTGCTGGGATATCCCCCTTGTAGAGGGTCACCTCCTTGACGGCATCGTTGTTGAAGACCGAGAAGAAACCCATCAGGTGGGAAGCGTTGTACACCGTGGCCTCGTCAAGGATGATCAGGTTCTGATCGGCATTTCCCCCGCGTACGCTGAAGCCGGTAGTTCCCTCGCTGGTAGCCTGGACTCCCGGCAACAACTGGATCACCTTCACCAGGTCTATCTCTCCCAGAAAAGCGGGGACCTTCCCGATGGCGCTCCGGCTGATGGTCACCAGGCTCATTTCAGGCGACATAATATTCTGTCCCGCACGGTTGCCGGTGACCACCACCTCCCCCAGCTCTTCCGGAACCGGGGCCAGGGAGACATTCAGAGTCAGGTTGTTTTCAGGATGAACCATCCGCTCCTGCAATTCATACCCCACATAGGAATAGCGGAGGATATAACTCCCGGGCCCGACACTCACCGAATAAAAACCATAACTGTTGGTGACCACACCCGTGCCCAATTCCGTGATGTAAACGGTAGCCCCTATCAGGAGCTCCCCTGTAGACTGGTCTTTCACGTATCCGCTGATGGTAAACTTCCCGGACTGATCACCTTCCTGCGCCGCGGTAAGCCATAAAGGCACCGCCACCAGGGAAATCACCAAACCCGATATCCATTTCTTATAACCTGAAAATTTCAACTCCATAAATTAAGGATATTGAAGCCTCAGTCTCACCTGACCAGGCACGCCCATCTTTCCCATTCCATTCCGGGGGGGGGACTGGGGTCACCTGGCCTCCTATTGTGGTCATCATTCCGGGAGAAACCTGAGAACTTTCGTCCGTCGTATCTTATCCGCCATGGCACTGTTTTGTTTGATGCAAATCTATTCCTATTTTAATCGCAACCACTTTTTCCCCATGGGTTTCATGTGTTTAAATTAGTCGATTAATATGGTAAAACTCGTGAAACACATGTAATACCCATGTGGTTAATCATTCCGGTTGGTGCATAAATGATGCATGGGTATTTCATCTGTTTAAAATATTTGTTACTATGGTGAAATTCGTGAAACAGAGGTCATGCAAAAAACCGAGGTCCACCTCATTGCCCAGGGATTTAAAAACAGTGTAACAACAACGGAGACACAGTTGTGATACCCTTCGAATTACAAAAAGACCGGAATAAGTAAAAATGATAACTTTGTACGAGAACATCGCCAGTCCGATAGCTCAATCAACAGGGAATACCATTCAGGAAAAAAGAAGAACTATGAAACTTATGTATACCAAGACATTGGTAGCCGCTTCCATGGCAGGAATGGCCTTATTACCGGCAGGAGCAGCCACCAAAGAAAATCCAAAAAACGCCACACCCAATATTATCCTGATTTTTACGGATGACTTGGGCTACGGCGATTTAAGCTGCACCGGCGCATCACAATACGCCACCCCCCACCTTGACAGGATGGCCGCCGAGGGAGTGCGTTTCACCACTTTTTTATCAGCCCAGGCGGTGTGCAGTGCTTCGCGGGCGGGGATACTCACAGGATGCTACCCCAACAGGGTAGGTATTTCCGGCGCCCTCTTCCCCGATTCAAAAACCGGATTGGACCCTTCTGAAGAGACCATTGCAGAACTTCTGAAAAAGCGGAATTACAAAACCGCGGCCATTGGCAAGTGGCATCTGGGACATCTCAGAGAGTTCCTGCCGCTTCAGCAGGGATTTGACGAATACCTCGGCATTCCCTACTCCAACGATATGTGGCCGGTCAACTATGACGGCACCCCCATAACGGACCAGAAACGGGACCGGGGATTTGCCTTTCCTCCGTTACCGCTGATCGAAGGCAATGAAAAAGTCGGGGAATTCCGCACCCTGGAAGACCAGGCAGGAATAACCACCCTTTACACTGAGCGGGCAGTGCGTTTCATCAACCAGAACAGGAAGAACCCCTTCTTTATCTACCTGGCCCATTCCATGCCACATGTACCGCTGGCAGTCTCCTCAAAATTCAAAGGGAAAAGCGACCAGGGGCTCTATGGCGATGTGGTCATGGAAATAGACTGGTCGGTGGGCGAAATTATGAAAGCCCTCAAAAAGAACCGTCTGGAAGAGAACACCCTGGTCATCTTCACTTCCGACAATGGTCCATGGATGAATTTCGGCCACCATGCCGGCTCCAACGGGGGATTGCGTGAAGGCAAAGGAAGCAGTTATGAGGGAGGGCAGCGGGTCCCCTGCATCATGAAATGGCCGGGGCACATTACCGGCGGAACCATTTGTAACAAACTGGCATCCACCATAGACATCCTTCCCACCCTGGCAGCCATCACCAAAGCTCCCCTATCGGGGAGGAAAATCGACGGAGTGAATATTCTTCCGCTGCTGAAGGGAGACGAAACAGCCCTTCCGAGAGAATCCTTCCTTTACTACTATCGCCGGAACAGTCTGGAAGCCGTCCGTCTGGGGGACTGGAAACTGGTCTTTGCCCATCCCGGGCGCACCTATTGCGGTTTTAAGCCGGGAGTAGACGGACATCCGGGAGCTACGAACGAAAACTTTCCGCATCAAGAAGCTCTGTATGATCTCAGACGCGATCCGGGAGAACGTTTTGATGTGAAAGAGTATTATCCCGTCATAGTGGATGAGCTGCGTAAATTGGCCAATACCGCCCGGGAAGATTTGGGGGATGACCTGCAAATGACACCCGGGAAAAATCGCCGAATGCCCCATGTCATGCCCTGACGGAGCCATCTTATGCGTACCGGAAAACGCCATCCTGGCAGAAACGGAAGAAACGCCGGCACCTCCCCGAAACTTCCTCTTTCAGGAAAAGTCTAATAATTAAATAATTGTATTATCGACACAGCAACACAACCACAACAAATAAGAACATGGAAAAAAAACTAAAGAAAGAACAGGAAGAATCAACCCTCCCTTCAGGTGAAGGAAATCATCTGGAGTGGTTTGCCCGGGGAGAGTGGAAACAGGGATGGAGTGCCATTCCCGACGAGAGTATCGACCAGGCGGAATTCTCCGGCAGCTACACACAACTTCCCGACAGGTGGAACAAGGCTTTTGCCTTTTTGGCGCAGCACGACCTGACATCCCTGGCCCCCGGCCGCTATGAACTGGAAGAAGAGGCTGCCCTTTTCGCCAGCGTCAGTGATTATGTCACTAAAAACGAGGAGGACGTCCTTTACGAAGCCCACCGGAAATATGCCGATATCCAGGTAGTCCTCGCCGGAGAGGAAAAAATCGGCGTGGTTCCGCTGGCCGCCACCACTCCTGTTGGTCTGTTCAACGAAGAAAAAGATATCATCTTCCTGACGGCGGCCCATGACCACTTCCGGAGGGCCACACCCGGCAGATTCTTCATCTTTTTCCCCGGCGACGCGCACCAACCCGGGGTGAAAATCGGGGAAAACACCATGGTCCGGAAAATCGTAATCAAGGTGAGGCTTACCTGACCGGACTGACCGGAAAACCGTGGAAATAAGAGTAAAATCCAAAATACAGGCCTTTTGAGGGAGCGATAAGTGTGAATCCTGCACCGATACATTGTATAAAATTGTAGATTTAAGGCAAAAAAGTATGCAAGACTTGTCAAGACGCCGATTTCTTCAGACCACCATGGCGGGCACAGCAGCCCTGGCCGCATTTCCGTGGCTGAACAGTTATGGCTACAGTCCGAACAACACCATCAGAATGGGGTTTATCGGTCTGGGTCAGCAGACCAACAATCTGATCGGGGGTTTCAACAAAATTCCCGGGGTTCAGATCGTGGCCGGTGCCGATGTTTACGACATCAAACGGCAGCGGTTTGAGCATAGGGTTAAGGCGTTCCACCAGGCGAAAAACCTGAAGGCCGAAGTTTTCACCTGCAAGGATTACCGGGAGATCCTCGACCGGAAGGATATCGATGCGGTGGTGATTGCGACGCCCGATCACTGGCACGCCCTGATAGCCCTTGACACCTGCAGCGCCGGTAAGGACATCTACCAGGAGAAACCCATCACCTTTACCATAAAGGAGGGAATCAAGGTGGCGGCAGCCGTCAGGAAAAATCATGTGATCTTTGCTACCGGCAGCCAGCAGCGTTCCGACCACAACTATCAACATGCCGTGAACATGGTCCACCGCGAAGCCATCGGGAAACTGCGGAAAGTCTCCGCCTATGTGGGTCCGGGACCCGATCCCTATAACCTTCCCGAAGAGCAGATTCCAGCAGGCCTTGACTGGCAACAGTGGCTGGGGCCCCTGAAGCCTGTCCACTATAATTCTGCCCTCAACCCGCCCATCTCCCTCGATCCCCGGCAGGATGAGACTTACTGGGCCCGCTGGCGTTACTTCAAGGAGACAGGTGGAGGGTTTGTCTGCGACTGGGGTGCCCACAATTTCGACATCGGGCAGTGGGGCCTCGCCAAAGACCACAGCGGCCCCGTGAAGATCATCCCCCCCGGATACCAGGGCACCCAACACCTCACCTTCGTGTACGACAACGGCCTGGAGATGATCAATGAGCCTTATGACGACAAAAAAACCCTGGGGATCAAATTCTGGGGCAGCGACGGCTGGATAGAGGTCTCCCGCGGAAGCATCGCCGCCTCCGATAATGCCCTGCTCCCATCAAAGGAGGAAGTGGCAGAAGCCGGAAAATACGAAGACAGTCCGCTCCACATTATCGACTTTATCCAGTCGGTAAAATCACGCCGCGATCCCATCGCCCCTGTGGAAGTAGGCCAACGTACGGCCACTGTCAGCATCCTGGGAACCATCGCCCTGGAACTGAGAAGACCCATCCACTGGTCCCCTGAGCTTCAGTATTTCATTAACGATCCCGAAGCCGGAAAGTATTTCCACAGACCCTACGAAAATGGTTACCATTTATAAATAAGTCCAACATGATGAAGTCATTATCCAGAAGAAGGTTTGTCGGAACCACCCTGGCAGCCGGCACAGGAACCCTTCTCTATACCTCCACCTTATCCTCAAAACTCATGGCCCAATCTGGAGAAATTCCGAATAATCCTTCCCTGAAGGGGAAGAAAGTGCTTTATGTGTACGGCGGATGGGAAGGCCACGATCCAAAACCTTCGGTTGACCTCTTTGTGCCGTGGATGCGGTCGGAAGGTGCTGAAGTAGTGGTTTCCGACACCCTCGACAGTTATCTCGATGCAAAACTGATGGAATCACGTGACCTGATCGTCCAGATCTGGACCATGGGGACCATCACCAATGAGCAGGAGGCCGGACTACTGAAGGCGGTGAAAAACGGGGCCGGACTGGCGGGATGGCACGGGGGAACCGGAGACTCCTTCCGGAACAATGTGGAGTTCCAGTTCATGGTCGGCGGACAGTGGGTCGCCCACCCCGGCGGGGTTATTGACTATTCGGTAGAGATCACCAACCACGAGGATCCCGTGACCAAAGGGCTCAAAGATTTCAACATGCACTCGGAACAGTACTACATGCACATCGATCCCAATGTCAAGGTACTGGCCACCACCACCTTCAACGGAGACCACGCCCCCTGGATCAATGGCTGCGTCATGCCCGTGGTGTGGAAGAAGTACTACGGCAGGGGAAGGGTGTTTTACTCGTCGCTGGGGCATGTTATCGGAGATTTCAAAGGCCCTGAGGTGCTGGAGATCCAGAAAAGAGGGATCCGCTGGGCCGCCGAAAGCAAATACCACCCCGC
>CAZMMX010000006.1:0-52286 GCA_964567485.1 uncultured Prolixibacteraceae bacterium
CAATTTCACTTTATTGTGATTTTTTCACAAAAAAAAGAGTCTGGCTTCAGATGATGGCTTTCAATTCGCCATCTTTGGATAACCACAACCGGCAGAACCACTTCAAAACTGATTTTGGCTTATGGCACCACATTTTTCACTCGACAAGAAACAAATCAGGATCCTGCTGCTCGAAGGGATCCATCCCTCAGCCGTCGCGGCTTTTGAAAAGGCGGGGTATACCACTATCGACTACAGTAAGACGGCCCTGGATGCCAGAGAACTGGAGAAGAGAATCAGCGATGTGCACATGATCGGCATACGGTCACGCACGCAACTCACGGCAGGAGTGCTTTCCAAAGCCAAAAAGCTCTTTTGCATCGGCTGTTTTAGCATTGGGACCAACCAGGTCGACCGCAGTGCAGCTAAGATGCGGGGGATCCCGGTTTTCAATGCCCCTTTTTCAAATACCCGTTCTGTTGCCGAGTTGGTGATTGCCGAGTGTGTTATGCTGATGCGGGAAGTCCCGCTCAAAAATGCCGCAGCCCACAGGGGGGTGTGGATAAAGTCGGCCAGCCAATCTTTTGAGGTGCGGAATAAAAACATCGGGATTATCGGTTACGGCCATATCGGAAGCCAGGTGTCGGTACTGGCAGAAGCCATGGGAATGAATGTCTATTATTACGACATTGAGAAGAAGCTGAACCTGGGGAAGGCCACTCCCTGCGATTCCCTGGAAGAGTTGCTGCAACTCTCCGACATTGTCACCCTTCACGTCCCCGAAACACCCCTGACCAGAAACATGATGGCAGACCCCGAACTGGCGCTGATGAAAAAAGGGGCTTTGCTCATCAATGCCTCGAGGGGAAGCGTGGTAGATTACCAGGCGCTCTCAGGGGCGTTGCGCAGCGGCCATATCGCCGGGGCCGCCGCTGATGTCTTTCCTGAGGAACCCGCATCAAACGAGGATCCCTTCCGCACCGACCTTCAGGAATTCGACAATGTCATCCTCACACCCCATATCGGCGGCAGCACCCGGGAAGCACAGGAACAGATCGGCCACGAAGTGACCGAAAAACTGATAAAATACAGCGACAACGGCTCCACCATCGGAGCGGTCAACTTCCCACAAATCTCCCTTCAACCCAACGAGAATAAACAGAGATTCCTCCATATTCACCGGAACCTCCCGGGCGTTCTGAAAAGTGTCAATGACGTGTTTACCACGAAGGGGATCAACATCGCTGCGGAATATCTCCAGACCGATCAGGATATCGGATATGTCATCATCGATACGGAGAGTGAGCTGAGCTCCTCCATTTTGGCGGAACTCCGCAAAATCCCCCATACCCTGAGGGCCAGAATGCTTTACTGAATCTATCCTTCAGAATCAGGCGGAGACCTCCATGAACCGCTTTCTGAATTCAAGGGGTTTGCTGATAGAGTCGGCCATTTCACGGGTTCCGCCGGTACCGACGATGGTGATGGTCCCAAAACCAAAAATGCGCCCCCAGAACGACTGGTCCACATTTACCGTTTCGATTTTGTTGAGGTTCATCTCAAAGGTGTAACGCGATATCCACCCCTTTTTGATGATAACCCGCTTATTGGTAATCACAAACTCACTTGTTTTGCGGAGGATCAGCGGGTAAATGAAAAGCGTCAGAATTCCCGAAAGCCTGATGAAAATTTTCCAGTGGAGGTAAGCTTCATATTCCACCATTTCCCCCTTGAGCAGGTTATTGTCGGCGTAATTTCCCATCTTTTTTATGCAAATATAAGAAGGTTTCAGCTCCATACAACCGAACGCACCAGCGCACGATCACGTATTAGGTTCCCTCATGAACAGGTTAACCCGGGGACTATGATATGACTTTACATCCCAGCAATTCACGCCGTTTGGCAATCAGGTCCCTCAGTTCCCTGACCATATCATCGTTGACTTCCATGGCCATGGGAACGACAAATTGCTCGGTCTCATTCAGGTACTTCAACATTTTCTCCTCGGAATAGATGTCACGGTGAAGATCAGTCAGGTTGCTGATGCGGTCGGCAACTTTAAGGATCTTGGCCTCCCGGGATCCGTTCGTCAGGATGTTTTTCAGATATGCGGCTTTTGTTTCACAATGTTTCCTGGTCACTTCCAGAACCAGATCCACCACCTGGTAGGCCTCTTGGTCAATCGACCGTAACTCCTCCATATTGGTCCCCGGCACATCCTCAATCAGGTCATGGATCAGGGAAGCTTTCAGTAAAACGGAACTGGAAAAATATTTATAGTCCAGAAGTATTCCCAGCGTTGCAAAGGCATGCCTGAACTGGTTGCCCCCCACCTTCCTTTCGTTGCTGATCAGCGCAGTGGCTTTGATGATATAGGGAGCCAGAACCATATGGGCCAGGATATCGGTTTCGCTCATGACACGTCAGGTTTGCGGTCGAGGAGTTCCGGATTTTTGATATAGTATTTAAGAGAGCGGAAGAGGCGTCCTCCGTGGGAACCGTCGCACACCCGGTGGTCCAGGGCAGCCCCCAGGGTGAGGATTTTACGGACGACAATCGCATCGTTGACCACCCATGGTTTCTTGTTCACAGCCCCGAGTATCAGCACAAAGGAGACGTTCGAGGTGGGCATCAGGGCGGGAAAGCCCAGGTCAAGACCCAGGGTGCCGATATTGGAAACTATAAAAGATCCGAAACTGTGCGGGGTAAGTCCCAGCCGGGAAATCGAAAAGCCCCATTTCTGGGTAAAGGTCCTGATCATCTGAAAGATCCAACTGCGGAAAGGCCAGGGAATAGCGGCCAGTTTGCCTTTCATTTCCATGGTTTTGTTTTCATCCCCCGATCGCGCCTTTTTGATCTCTGACGCAATGAAGTGCGCCATTTCATCGATAGTGATCTCATCGGCATGCGGAACTTTCACCGATCCCAGCTCTGAGCCCTCCAGAAGTACACTCACCATGGCATCGACCGAAGGACGCTTGACAACCTTTCCCCGGCGAAGGTAAACGTTCAGTTCGGGCACATCACTGCGCAAGGCCCGGGCTGCTGCCAGGGTGAGCACCTGCGTCAGGGTCACCTTGACCCCGATTTTTCTCTTCTCAGCAATGTAAGCCTCCAATTCGGTCACATCCACTTCCGATTGTCCCAGAATCTTTGAATCAGTGGGCCTCTTATAAATAGCCGATGCCACCATCCGCCATTCATTGTTCAGGTCTAAGGTAGTTTTCATAAAATCACAGTTAACCCGGCGCTAAAATTAACCTTTTGACAGAAGAATCCAATGAACTTTTGGCATTTCCCCTTCACAAAAAAAGCCCTGCGGTGGCAGAGCTTTTGATGACGTCTAATGGGTAAATTTTAACTTATGCAAGTTTTACGTTTACTGCATTGGGACCTTTCCGGCCTTGTTCGACTTCAAACGTAACCACGTCGTTGTCGCGAATCCGGTCGACCAGTCCGGTGGAGTGCACGAAATACTCCTCGGACGTTTCTTCGTCTTTAATAAAACCAAAACCTTTGGTGTGATTAAAGAACTTTACTGTTCCTTTTTTCATGATGATAAAATTATTAACGCCGCAAAGGTAATGTATTTCAGAATAAAACACAAACCGGTATGGTTAATTACAAAAAAAACTTTATTTGGGTCCATCATACTCATACCTGAACCAGTCAAAGGCAGCCATTCCTCCCTGGACGGGAGTTTCCGGAGATATCGTGGCCGTGCGGTCATCACGGTGATGGCCGTTGCCGGGAGAAAGGCTTGTGCTGCCCGCTGGTCGTAAGGGTTCCCCGGTGCTCTCCAGATAGCTGAAGAGAGCTATCCTGGAGCCTTTCCAATGGCCCCAGCGGGCCTGGAATTCTCCCCCAATGGGCAAAAAATCCTGCCCATTGCTGCTGTAATAAAACTGGTTTTTCTGGGTTTTCAAGTTGAGCTTCACTTTCAGCCACACGATGCCCTTTTTTAGGGGCACTTCCTGTGAAGCCATACCAGTGCCCTCAAAAAAGAAATGAAGGGTGCCCTCCCTGTTGACCACGCCTGTGCTGTGAAACAGATTCGACATACAGGCCATACCTGCCTTTTGTCCGGGAGTCATGGCCGCGGGGTCCATTTTGACGACAGCTTCCCCGGTGAGTCCCATCACCTTCTGGGTAAGGGTGTTGCGGGCTTCCCTGAGAGTGGGTGCCGGCAGGGCGGTGAGGCTGAGCCATCCCGGCTTCCGGGTAAGGGACCAGAAATCCGCGGCAGGATTGTGGTTCCACTGCCATTGCAGCCCCAGCTGCGTCGTTCCGAAATCATCGTCACTCTGTGGAGCGAAAATAGTCGCGGGGCTTCCCGTTTCCGGTTTCTTCCACACATAAACAGGCTCCCCGATACCATTCCTGTCCATGTCGACCCCCATGACCGGCCAACCATCGTGCCAGTGCACCGGTTGGAGGTGCATCACCCGCCCCACCGGCCCGGCGGCCTGAAAATGAAAAAACCACCACTCCCCTTCCGGGGTATCGACGATGGACCCCTGGTGGGGACCGTTGACCGTAGTGCTGCCGGTTTCCAGGACCACCCTCTTTTCGTAGGGCCCATAAATGGATTTCGACCTGAGAACGGTCTGCCAGCCCCTTTCCACGCCACCCTCGGGAATGCTCAAGTAATACCATCCGTTCCACTTATGGATTTTGGTACCCTCGGCCACCGGACCGGTGTATACGGTACGGCCGTCATCGAGAAGCCGGGTGCCGTCGGGACTCATCCTGTGGATAATGATGGGCCCCGCCCCATGAACGCTGTGCCCCAGATAAGCCTGGCCGTCGTCATCCCAGAACGGACAGGGATCTTCCCATTTCTCCACCGCCCCGACAAGGGTCAGGGGAGCCCAGGGGCCTGTAGCCTCAGGTGCTTGCGTCATGAATAACCCCTCGTTGATCGTGCAGAAGAAAACCCAAAACTTCCCGTCGTGATATCTCAACGCCGGCGCCCATGAGCCCCCGGCATACCTCTCATTCCTGTCATAGGCAGGAAAATCAAGCTTTTCGTATACCCTTCCCACGATCTTCCAGTTGACCATATCGTCAGATTCCTGGATGGTCATTCCCATGAAATGGAATTCCGAACAGATCATATAATACTTTTTCCCCACCCTGATCACATCGGGATCAGAATAGTCGGCATTCAGGATGGGATTGATATACGTGCCGTTTCCCTGGTCGCCCCACGATCCGGTCTGCTGCGCCCCGGCAGGGAACCCCGCCAGAAGCCAGAGAGTCATCATGAAGACCCATGCTTTTTTTATAATCATTTTCTCGGTTTTATGGCTTAAAGATACGGATACCCGGCGTAAGGCACGGTTTTGACCACTGCATTCGCGGGTTTTACAACTCATCGGGTGAGCGATTGATGCCCATCCATCGGAAAAGGCAGGCCGTTCCAGGCCTTCCGGGAGGTCCAGTCCGCCGGGGCATCGCTCCAGAAGGGGTGGTCAGCCGGCAATCCCAGGGGCAGGAAGACCACGGAGGTCAGGTAAACGCTGCCGTTATTGGTATAGGAGTTGGCCAGACCGGGCTGGTGGCCGGCAAAGCCCAGGGTCAGGTAACCCGCGTCATTGAAATTTCCGGGTACCGAAAACAGTCGTTGCATGACAGTGGTCAGCGCACTGCGCACCTGACCGTTCGTCATCCCTTCCGGCAGGCCGTATTTCCAGGCCGACAGCGCCAGCGTCTGAAAAGCCCCCATCCGGTATGTGATGGATCGCCCGAAAACCGGAAAACTCCCTTCCGGGGAAATCAACCGCTCGATAAACTGGTTGTAGCGCTGCATCCTGGCCACGGCCAGATCAAAGCTGACTGGCGATGCCATACTATGGTCGCGCATGACTTCCAGGATTTCCACAACCATAGGGTGAATGACAAAGGCATTGTAGTAGTCCATGGCAAATTCGGTTCCGTCGGAATACCACCCGTCGCTCAGGTACCACTCGTTCATTTTTCTGACGGTCACATCGAGGGCGTAGGCGTCCACCTCTTCTCCGGCCATGATGAAAAAAGCCTCTATCATTCCCCGGAAGAGGATCCAGTTAGAGTAGGCGGGTCTGATGGAGCGGAGGCCACGGAAGGCTTCTATATACCTAGTTTTGGTGACCTGGTCAAGGGGATCCCAGAGGGCCTGGGGGGCCCTGATGAAGCTCTCGGCCAGAAAAGCGGCATCGACCAGGATCTGCCCTTCCCCTTTCCAGAGGAGACAGTCGGGACTTTCGGGATCCACGGCATTTTTATAGGACTGGAGGGCCCATTCGCGGAGTTGCTGACGTTGTTGTCCTTCCGGCGTGTCATCATCGGCCAGTGCCAGCCAGGGGGCTATACCGGTCATCAGCCGGGCAAAGGCCTCCATATAGGCGACCCTGATGTTGCGGTTGTCCCACGTAGGGGCCACCTCCAGGGCCATCTCCCTGACCAGCTCCCCCCGGCTCATTTTCTCCAGCACCGGCGCCGCCATACGCGTGGCCAGGTCCGCCCAGTATTGCCGCTCTTCCGTTCCAATTCCTGAAATGGGGTCAGCACTGGATGAAACCTTTACTGCCGTATAACTCCCAGCCGGCATTCTCTTTTGTGCCCGGGCGGGTTGCAGGGTCGCAAGGGAAACAAGTAATAACAGTAAGATTTTCATATTTTCCTGGTGTTTTAGGATCTAAAATTAAGCAACATCCGGTATGGGCATATGCAATTCAGAGTTAGAATCAAAAATAAATCGTTATTTTAACGATTTCTGATTTGACTATTTTCATAAACAATATAGAATGAAGAAGCTGTTACCCTTTTTGACATGGCTGTTTCTGTTCCCCTTTATGCTCACTGCTGAAGACGGTTCGGCACTGTGGCTCCGTTACAACAGGTTGCCGGGCGGCCTTTCAGAGCAGTATTGCCGCGACATTACCGGACTTCTGGTAAATGGAGAATCTCCCGTCACCACGGCTGCGGTGGAAGAGCTTTTGCAGGCTTTCCGGGGTCTCACAGGAAAGGAACTTCAGATCGTGAAGAAGCCGGGAAGCGGAACCCTGCTCCTGGGAACCGTCAATCAGCCCGGGATCCGTGCCCTGGTTTCGCCGGATGAAGTAAAAAGCTGCGGAGAAGAGGGATTCCTGATCAGAAGGGTCACCACGAAAGCCGGTCCGGCCACGGTGGTCACCGCCAATGGCGATGCCGGCGTGCTCTACGGGGTTTTCACGCTGATTCGTAAAATGCAGACGGGGGAGGCTCTCGGCGGTCCCGACATCCGGGAAAACCCAGCCTACCAGCTACGGTTGCTCAATCACTGGGACAACCTCAACGGCACCGTGGAGCGGGGGTATGCCGGCCGTTCCATCTGGTGGAACCGCGATGAAGATTCTACTCTCCTGACGGAACAATACAGGCTTTATGCCCGTGCCAACGCTTCCGTGGGAATCAATGGCACCGTCCTCAACAATGTGAACGCCTCACCCGATGCCCTGAAACCCGAATACCTCAGGAAATTCGCCGCCGTGGCCGACATTCTCAGGCCTTACAACATCAAGGTATACCTATCGGTCAACTTCTCGTCGCCAGCCCTTCTCGGGGGACTCCCCCACTCCGACCCCCTGGACCCTGCCGTGGCGGAGTGGTGGAAAGAAAAGGTAAAGGAGATCTATGACCTGATTCCCGACTTCGGGGGATTTCTGGTGAAGGCCAACAGTGAAGGGCAGCCGGGACCCCAGAATTACGGGCGCACCCATGCCGACGGTGCCAATGTGCTGGCACACGCCCTGAAACCTTACAAGGGCGTGGTGATGTGGCGGGCTTTTGTCTATGAGCCTTCCGGGGAAGACCGTGCCAAACAGGCCTATACCGAATTCGTCCCCCTCGACGGCAAATTCGCCGATAATGTGATCGTTCAGGTCAAAAATGGACCGGTAGACTTTCAGCCACGGGAGCCCTTCAGTCCTCTCTTCGGGGCCATGGAAAAGACTCCCCTGATGGTGGAATTCCAGATCACCCAGGAATACCTGGGATTTTCGGACCATCTGGTCTACCTGGCCCCCTTGCAGAAGGAGTGCCTCGACGCCGACACCTGGTGCAAGGGCCCGGGATCTACCGTAGCCCGCGTCACCGACGGCAGCCTCTTTTCCCACCAACTTACCGCCATCGCCGGAGTGGCCAACATCGGCAAGGAGATCAACTGGTGCGGTCACCACTTCGGGCAGTCCAACTGGTATGCCTACGGCCGCCTGGCATGGAACCACCAGCTCTCCTCCCGGGAAATCGGGAAAGAATGGCTGCAAATGACCTTCTCCCGGGAGCCGGAATTCCTGGAACCATCGCTGAACATCATGATGCGCTCCCGCGAAGCCGTCGTCAGTTACATGACCCCCCTGGGTCTCCACCACCTCATGGGCTGGAGCCACCACCACGGCCCCGAACCCTGGACCGACATCCCCAACGCCCGTCCCGACTGGCTGCCTCGCTATTACCATAATGCATCGGCCCACGGCATAGGTTTTGACCGTTCCCCCACCGGGGCCAATTCCGTGGAACAATACTTCTCACCGCTCCGCGAAATGTACGGAAACCCCCACACCTGTCCCACAAATCTGATCCTCTGGTTTCACCATCTTCCCTGGGATTACACCCTCAGTTCCGGGAAAAATCTCTGGGAGGAACTTTGCACCCGCTATTCTGATGGCGTGGAGGAAACACGCTTCTTCCAGAAACAGTGGGATAAACTGGGAAAATATGTAGACCCTCAACGGTTCAGCGAAATTCAGAAAAAACTAAAAGTACAGACCCGCGAGGCCATCTGGTGGCGCGATGCCTGCCTCCTCTATTTCCAGACCTTCAGCAAGATGGAGATCCCCGCAGAACTGGAAAGACCCGTCCATGATCTCGATGAGCTGAAAAAACTGAAATTCAACATGACGCATCACAACTAAGTGCAGGCTCCGCAAAGGAAGGAATCCCCAGGGCATGTCCCTCCAAATGACTATTTTTGGGCCATGAGAAAACGGCTTCTGCGGTTCGGATTTTTGGCACTACTGCTGATAACGGCACTTTCCCTGCGGGGACAGCAATACCCCCAGTGGCAGCAATACCTCTTTGACCATCAGAGTGTCAACCCGGCTTATACAGCATTGGGTGAACACCTGGGTTTTTTTGTTCTGAACCGCACCCAGGTGTCTGGAATTTCTCCTGCCAACTACGCCACGATCTTCTCCTTTCATACGCCCATTTTCAATAATTTCAACGGAGCTGGCATCGATGCCATTGCCGATCGTAACGACAGTATCTCCCATCTCTCCTTTTTTGCCGATTACAGCTATGAAATGCTTATCGACGAAGATATCAGGCTTCGCCTGGGAGGAACTTTTGGATTCTCGAGAATCGGCAAAACAGACGAAAAAACCGAGCACCAGGGAAATTTCGGAATCGGAGCTTTCATATACAGCACCAACGGGTTTTTCAGCTTCTCGGTTCCCCGGCTGATCCGTAATAATGCAGCCTACGAAAATCAGGAAGAGAGAATCCTTCGCGAGAACAGGCTGATTTTCTTCAGCGCAGCGGCAGTTTTCCCCCTTACCGAAAATGTCAGATTCAAACCCCAGCTCTTTTACGCCATCCCCTTTGGAAGGGCTTCCCGCATGGAACTGAGCATGAATTTTCTCCTCAAAGAAAAAGATTGGCTGGGAGTACTCTATGCCCCCGGGCACCGCATTGGCTTGCTGGCACAAAAGGAATGGTCTGAAAAAATAAGAACGGCGGTCAGCAGCGATATCGGAATATCAGGCAACTCAGAAAGAAGCCCTTTTCTGATCGAACTCTCCCTCAATTACGCCATTGACCTGTACCACAGAGAACGACGTCCTGCTTACCATTTCTGACCCCCCTGAAGCTGTTAAAAACCTTAAAATATTTGGTAACTTGGAATATTCAGATTACATTTGAAAAGAGATCGACGTTCATTGAATTCAAAGATATTTCCGCATTAGTCCTATCGTTGGTAAACTCAACACTAAACATTGAAACGAGAAAGCTTTCCGGTGTGAAAACAGGCCTGGTAGTCCCAACTTGTTGGGATGAGTCTTCGGACCGTTGGACGTTTGAGCATCGGGGCACTCAAATCCTGTTCATCGGGGTTTTACACAATCGGGATTAGTGCGGATTTTTTTTGCCCTTTATCAAACGGTTGACCAGCAGGTTAAGTAGCATCAGGGCAGCCATGAACAGGGCGATGCGGGCGATATAATCCCCGTGTTTTACATAAAAAGTGAGGTCTTCGTTGAATCTGATTTCCCGGGTGAGGGCATCTTCGGTCCACCACTGGCTTTGGTCGAGGACCTCGCCCCGCTGGCTGATGAACGCTGAGATACCGGTATTGGCAGAACGGGCAATGGCCCTGCGGGTTTCCACAGCCCTGAGCCGGGAAAACGAAAAGTGCTGTCGGTAACCGGGAGTATTCTTC
The DNA here is from genome assembly GCA_964567485.1 of uncultured Prolixibacteraceae bacterium. Taxonomy (GTDB): domain Bacteria; phylum Bacteroidota; class Bacteroidia; order Bacteroidales; family Prolixibacteraceae; genus UBA1413. The sequence continues at coordinate 10,442 of CAZMMX010000006.1, forward strand.
CACCACCCGTCATTGGTGATCACGAAAATGGCGCCTGCCCCTTTCCTGACAAATTCGGTCAAATAGCCCCCGAACACCGACTCGTAACAGATGGCGGGAGCTACCCGGTCCCCCCGGGGAGTCACAAAATTCGAAGGCTCGGCCTGAACCCCCAGGGTTCCTGTCGTCCCCCCCAGGTTGATGATGAATGAATTTAAAAATCCCAGATATTTACGAAAGGGCATTTTTTCCACTCCCGAAACCAGAATGGACTTGTGGTAGACCTGGTATCCCCCCGTGGCATCGGTATAAATCGCGGAGTTGTAAACATCATAGGTCAGTCCGTCGGGGGAGTGGCGGGCAGTGACCGGGGCCTCTTCAGCATCCCCGTAAATACGGTACGTGGAAGCGCCTATGATCAGGGCAGCACTGTCACCCAGGGTGGTAAGCCTCTGTAACTCTCTGAATGCCGGATATTGCAATAGCCGCGATTCGTCCCACTGCTGCTCAAAAACCGTCTCAGGGCCAACAATGAAATCGACCCCCGCAGGGATGTTCTGCGCAGCCAGACCTGCGAACCGCATCAGTTTATCGCTGACGGCGCCCTCCTCATGACTCTCAGTGTAGGGATCTATGTTAGGCTGTATAATCAGGACTTTCCGGGTTTCCCCTTTCTCGACATATTTGTTGTAGCGTACCCCCGACCATATCGACGGAATCAGGAACATGAACAAAAGGAGGGTGATGTTGGCCACCATCCTGCGGCGGAGTTCCCCGACCACAGAAGCCTTTAGAACGATAAAGAGCATCAGGCTCATCATCCACACCCACAGGGTGCCACCAAGAACCCCGGTATATTCGTACCATTGAACCAGCCGCACATTTCCGGCGAAACCATTCCCCAGGGTCAGCCACGGCCATTCTATGTCCCAGTGGTAATGGGCAAATTCAAAAGAAATCCAGAAAACCGGATAAGCCAGGTATCCCGAGCCTCCCCCGGCAGTTCTCCGGGACAGGTGGGCCAGCCAGAAGACCAGCGACATCAGGAAGCTGTTCAGGAAAACGGCCACAAAGGCCCCGGCAGGGGTGGCATAGAGTATCCACCAGGTCGTCAGCCCATTCCAGATCAGAAAGGCCAGAAAGGAATGCCCCCAAAAGGCCACACTCTTATAGTCCTGTTTTTGCCTGACAAAAAAATCATCGAGCAACAACAGGGGCAACAGGGCGGCAAAAAGAAACCAGCCGGGGAACCCCAGCCAGGGAAGACTCAGCATCACCCCTGACAATACCGATAACATCCATCTTATTGACCTCGTCATTACATTTCGGTTTGTTAATGAAGACCAATACCTCTGACATTCTTTAACTTGCGTCATCATCAGCCCTGCTGCAGATTCCCGCATTCCGCCAGGGTGCACGTGAAGCCGCACCTCCCCCGGCAGGTTATCAACAACAGAAGGGTGAAAGAATTAGGTATTGTTGCGCAAATTTATGAAACCAAAAAACTATTTTGCCAAAAATGGAGTTTTTATTCGTATGACCAAATTTTCAATGAGCGGCCGTCACACCGGTTGTCGCATCCCAGCATATCGGAAGTTAAAGGGATGGATGGTAATGGTGGTGACCCTGACCCTTCTCCCAACAGTAATGATGAGCGGGGTAAATGCCCAAACTACCCAGACGTATAAGATTTTTGGCCCTCATTACCAGAAGGTGTCAACCAAGAGCCACACGCTTGCCGGCGCCGTCTACTACCTGAAGGCGGGGCACGGGGGTCCCGACCCCGGGGCCATGGGAAAATACGGAAGTCACCTCCTTTGTGAGGATGAATATGCCTACGATGTGATCCTTCGTTTGGGGCATAACCTCCTGGAACACGGAGCCACCGTCCATTTCATCATTAAGGATCCAAACGACGGAATCAGGGATAGCTATTATCTGGCGGCCGACAAAGACGAGGTCTGCACCCCAAACCTGACGATTCCCCTGAACCAGGTCCAGCGCCTCAGGCAGCGCACCGATGCCGTCAACAAACTTTACAGAAGCAACAGGGGAAAATTCCAACGCATGATTTCCGTACATGTCGACGCCCGCTCTAAAAACAAGAACATCGATGTATTCTTTTACCATGACCCACGGAGCAAAACAGGAGAGAAGACTGCCCGGATCATGAAGAACACCTTCGAGGAGAAATACCGGGAACACCAGCCCGGCAGGGGCTACCATGGCACCGTCTCTGACCGTAACCTTTACGTGGTGGCCAACACCCTGCCCGTATCGGTGTACATCGAACTGGGAAATATCCACCATAGCCGTGACCAGAAGCGTATCGTCAGCCCCGGGAACCGCCAGGCCCTGGCCAATTGGATGACAGAAGCCCTGATCAAAGACTTCAAAACAAACAAATAGGACTCCGGCCAGGGCAGGAATGCCCTTATGCACCCGTACCGGAAAAAGAATAAACCTCACAATCAGAGGAGATCGCTGAGGTCCTCAAGGGTCAGGAATAATTCAGATTCCTCCCGGGAGGGAATCCGGCAGTATTTTCTTTTCCCGAACCATGTGTAACGGTGGACGGCAATCCACCGGTAAACCCGGTCGCGCAGGAAACGGGGTACGATCCAAAAAATCACCGTTATAGACCAGGGAAAGGGTAACCTTGCGGCTATTCTCAGCGCAGCCTCCGATTCGGTGAACACCATCCCCTCGTCCACCAGAATCACCGAATCGGTTCCGGCAGGAACCTGTATCCGGTTCTGAAGGAACACTCCTGCTTCAGATTGCAAAGCTACATAACGGAAAAGACGCTTCCGGTCCTTCCTGATCACCAGACTGACACTACGGTTGCACAGGTGGCAGTAGCCGTCAAACAAAATCAGTGGAGTTGATAATTTCAAGTCATAAGGATTTCTGGAATGGTTCCTATCTATGCGGAATTTAGTGAAAAATTCCTCAGCATCTCTTCTATTCCTGACCGAAAAAACCTTGCAGGTCGCGGCGATCCTTTTTGGTGGGACGGCCGGCACCACGATCACGGAAGATCCATTGCCCGGCCTTGTGCATTTCCAGAACGGCCAGTTCTTCAGCCGGGGTGATATCTGAAAGAAACTTTTCCAGTTCTTTGGCCGACACCCTGTTGTTGAGGGTCTCCAGGGCTTTGTAAGAGCGCCAGATGGGAGCCCTGCGCACCCTGACCACATCTCCGGGCTTGACCACACGAGAAGCCTTCACGGGAAGATCATCCATCATTACCTGACCTTTTTTGCAGGCTTCCGCGGCCATACTGCGCGTCTTGAAAAGCCTGACCGACCAAAGCCATTTGTCAATGCGGGGAAATTCCTCCATTCCTTTAGGTACTAATAATCAACCTTCCATTCTTGATGATCTCTCTTAAGCATCAGAAGTGACACCCGGCACTTTTGCAGGCAGGCCTGCCACTCCCTGTCACCACCTATTATTCCTGACCTGCGGAATCCTCACTCCCCGGCTTCGGGGAACCATTATTGGCGGTAAGGGGCTTTACCTTTTTCTCCTTACGGATATTCCCGAAGTTCATGGCCCTCTCAATGCCTAGGGTCCCGAAATTCTGAATGATCCCGATGCTGTCCTGCACCAGGAATGGAAGCTCCTTATCTTCTTCCCCGGACCACTTCCCCAACACGTAATCGACTTGGTGTCCTTTATGAAAATGGTCCCCAATGCCGAAGCGGAGGCGGGCATACTCCTGGCTTCCTAATACTTCATTGATGTTCCGCAAACCGTTATGACCTCCGTCACTCCCCCTGGCCCTGAGCCTGATGGTCCCGAAGGAAAGCGCCAGATCATCACAAAGCACCAGCAGATGAGACAGGGGAATATCCTCCTTCTGCAGCCAGTAGTTCACCGCCCTGCCACTCAGATTGACATAGGTAGTGGGCTTCAGTAACAGAAAAGTACGCCCCTTGAATTTGTATTCAGCCACAAATCCGTAACGACGATCCTCAAAAACAATATTGGACGCACCAGCCAGCGCGTCCAATATCATAAAGCCAATGTTATGGCGGGTATGGTCGTATTCTTTTCCGATATTGCCCAATCCGGCAACCAGGTATTTCAACGACGCTAATTTTTACTATTTCTTACCACTCTTTTCTGTTGCCGAAGCTGCGGCCCTGGTGGCCCTGGTCACCGAAACGGTAACGACAACATTCGTCTTAACTGCGAGGAACTCTACACCATCAATATGCAGGTCGCCGACTTTGATGCTCTGGCCCACATCAAGGTCAGAAACATCGATGGTCACACTGTCGGGAAGGTTTTTCACCAGACCTTTCACCTTGATCTTTCGCAGGTTCACTTTCAGCTTACCCCCGGTCTTGATCCCTTTGGCAGTCCCGGCAATCGTCACAGGAAGTTCAATTTTTACGGGTTTTTTCTCCTCAATCCTCAAAAAATCGGCATGCATCAACTTCTCTTCCACAGGATGCCATTGCATGTCCTGTAATATGGCCTGGCAACCTTGGCCCTCGATATCGAGGTTGACCACAAAGACTTCGGGGGTGTACACCAGCCCACGGAATTCGCTGAAGGGAACGGAAAAATGAACAGGGTCTCCACCGCCGTAAAGTACACAGGGAACCAGTTCCTCGGTTCTCAGCCTCTTCGAATCCTTCTTTCCGGTCACCTGCCGGAGATTTCCTTTAATTTCAAATGATTTCATAAAACATTTTTGTAATTAATTATGGTACTCAGTTCTTCCAGCCTCTTATGAGGGCCGGACAAACAGCATGCATAATTGCACTGGCTGCCGTTATTGAAAAAAGCGGTGCAAATATAGCACTTACCTGAAGAATAAAGAACTTATTGATTGATTTTTATACACTCTTTCGATAGCGTCGGCAAAAGAATCGGCAATAGAGATGTATTTGATCTTGGGGGAGCTGTTCTTTTTGGGCAGGGAGTTGGTAAAATAAACCTCCTCGAGCACTGAATTGTCGATATTTTCGATGGCGGCTCCCGAGAGGACGGCATGGGCGGCAAACGCCCTGACACTGTTGGCTCCCTTATCAAGCATCAGGCGTGCCGCCTTGGAAATCGTCCCCGCCGTATCGATCATATCATCGACGATGATCACATCCTTCCCGGCCACTTCGCCTATCAGGGTCATACTATCCACTACGTTGGCCTTGGCCCGTGACTTGTGACAGATCACCATGTCGGTTTCCAGCAACCGGGCATAGGTATTGGCACGCTTGGTGCCTCCCACGTCGGGTGAGGCAATGGTAATATCATGGAGCCCCAGCTCACGGATATAAGGGATAAAATTGGCAGAGGCAAACAGGTGGTCAACCGGAACGTTGAAAAATCCCTGAATCTGGTCGGCGTGAAGATCCATGGTGATCACCCTGTCGACACCGGCAGCCGACAACAAATCGGCCATCAGCTTGGCCCCTATCGAAACCCGGGGCTTGTCCTTACGATCCTGACGGGCATACCCGAAATAGGGCATGACCGCAATTACCTTGTAGGCACTCGCACGTTTGGCCGCGTCGATCATCAGCAAAAGCTCCATCATATTGTCGGCCGGCGGTGGCGTCGACTGAACAATGAAAACATGGGACCCCCTGATGGTCTCCTCAAAACAGGGCTCAAACTCCCCATCAGAAAATACGGCACATGAACTGTTGCCCAAATCTTCACCCAGACTTTTGCAAATCTCTTCAGCAAGGTACCTCGAATTCCGGCAGGAAAAAACTTTGAGGGGGTGACTTTTGGTTCCCATTGTATGAAGTTTATTTGAAAATCAATATTGTGTGCAAAAATAAAACTTTAATTATACAGTTCCCGAATACCCGGGTCTATTTACAGTTTTTGTTCACCTCACCGATGAATTTCAGGATCTCTTCCCTTCCTGAGTTGTGGGCCGATGAGGTGATAAACAGAGGAGGAAGCGGCTCAAACCTCTCTGTAAGAGATTCTTTATAAAGCTGCACAGCAGGCTCTACCTCCGTGGGCTTCAGCTTATCGCCCTTGGTGAACACCACGGCAAACGGCACCTGGCTCTCCCCCACCCACTCCATAAACTGAAGGTCGGTGTCCAGGGCTTCGTGCCTGATATCTACCAAAATGAAAAGGCAACAGAGGTTAGTCCGCCCAAGGATATAATTCCGGAAGGAGCTTTCCCACTTCACGCGTTCCTTCTTGGGGACTTTGGCATAGCCATACCCGGGCAGGTCGACCAGATACCACTCTTCATTGATGATGAAGTGGTTGATCAGCCGGGTCTTCCCCGGCTTCTCCGAAGTTTTGGCCAAGGTCTTGCTGTTGGTCAGCATGTTGATCAGGGAGGACTTCCCCACATTCGACCTGCCTATAAAGGCATACTCGGGCTTGTCGGGCCGTGGACATTTCGACGGATCGCTATTACTGATGAGAAAACGGGCTTGTTTAATCTCCATAATCAATTAATCAATATATATCTCGAGCAGCCGGGCTTCCCCGGAAAGGGGCTCCAGCGTGAACTCCTCAAGCGAGGCGGGAATCAGCAGCGTTTCCCCCTGACCGATGGTCTCCTCCCCTTCGTCCCACACCAGTCGCACGCCTCCCCTGATCCCCATATAAATCACAAAGGTGTCGCGCAACGAAAAATCCTTCTCCACCTTCTGGTCCAACTCCAGCAAGTTCGTCGTGAAGTAAGGACACGACGCCAGCTCTACCGGCTTGTTATTCTCCTTGTCATAGCTGGTCTTAACCTCCTGCTGCCAGGAAAAGTCAATAGCATCGGCAGCCAGATCATTGTGGAGTTCTCGGGGATTCCCATGCTTGTCAACCCGGTCAAAGTCATAAATCCGGTAGGTGACATCGGAAGTCTGCTGTATTTCAGCCACCAGAATCCCCTTGCCTATGGCGTGGACCCTCCCCGCAGGAATGAAAAAGACATCTCCCGCAAAGACCTCTTCCGAAAGAAGAAGTTCCAGAATGCGGCCCTGCTCAAGGTAAGAGAGATATTTTTCCCTGTTTACCTCCTGGTTGAACCCGGAAATCAACCGTGCCCCCGGGTCAGCATCTACCACATACCACATTTCCGTTTTGCCGTAGGCGGAATGGCGCTTCTTCGACAGCTGGTCGTCGGGATGCACCTGTATCGAGAGATCATCCTCGGCATCTATGAACTTGATCAACAACGGAAATTCAATGCCGTACCGGTCATAGACCTTTTCCCCCACCAGGTCGCCCATGTATACCTCCATGAGTTCCTGCAGGTTGTTGCCGGCCAGATAACCGTTGGAAACCACAGAAATATGACCTTCCACCGCCGACAACTCCCAGCTCTCACCACATTTTTCGAACGGACAAATGGGTTTATTCAACACCTTGTGCATGCGGTTGCCCCCCCATAGCCGTTCATGGAAAGAAGGAGCAAATTTCAAAGGGTAGAGTGTATTCATGATTTTTCAGAATGAAGGAGCAGACTTACTGGTGAAGTCAATGGCAGCCCGCGACGCGGCCACCTCTCCCACTCGCGCCACCACCTCCTGATGGGCAGGGTGAACACGGTAGGTCTCCAAATCCTCCTCAGTACGAAAACGGGAAAACAACATCAAATCGTAATTCTTCTCTTCATGAAGTTCGTTAATCGCCACATCCAACTGAACAACAACACCTATCTTCTCTTTCAACGCCTCCAGCTTTTCTTTCAGTTCCTCTCTGATGGCCGCTTTCTCAGTGACAGAAAACTCCTTCAGCTTAAAAAGCACGATGTGTGTAATCATAATTTCCGTTCGATTTTGGGTGAAGTGAATATTACCGTGCGAAATTAAAACTAATTTAGCTGAGTGAACGGGTGGATAAAGCTTTTACCCGGAATTTTAACAAAAGGCTAAAGGATATGCTCATTATAGGAATTGCCGGTGGCACAGGGTCGGGAAAAACAACTGTGGTCGACAAGATTGCCGAATCATTTACCGAAGGAGAGGTCGCCATCTTATCGCAGGATGCCTATTATTATGATAACAGCAACCTCTCTCTTGAGGAAAGGAGGAGAAAGAATTTCGACCATCCTGAATCGATCGAATTTCCGCTGATGGTCGAGCATATCAAGGCGTTGAAGAATGGCTGTGCCATTGAACAGCCCACCTATTCCTTTATATCCTGCACCCGCCAAAAGGAGACCATCAGGATAGAGCCCCGTCATGTGCTGATCATTGAAGGCATCCTGTGCCTGGCCGATGAGCACCTCCGCCGCCTTATGGATGTCAAGGTGTTTGTGGACTGTGCCTCCGATGTAAGGCTCTCCCGGGTAATCAGAAGGGATATCATGGAACGGGGACGCAATGTGGAAATGGTGCTCGACCGTTATGAAAAAACCGTGCGCCCCAGCCATATGCAATTCATCGAGCCCACTAAGAATTTCGCAGACATCATCGTCCCCCAGGGAGGACTTAACCTGAAAGCCATCGAAATCCTTACCAACTATATCAAACAGATTCTGAAAAAGAACAAACCCTGACTTCTCTTTCCAGGTCAATTCCGAAACGGTCGCTAACCGAAGTTCTGATCTCTTCTGCGAGGAGAAAGATCTCCATTCCCGAGGCATTCCCGTGGTTCACCAATACCAGGGCATGGTTTTCATGAACCCCGGCATCACCACGGCGCACCCCCTTCCATCCGCACTGTTCGATCAGCCATCCTGCCGACAGTTTGGCATATCCTTCCATGGCGGGAAACAGGGGCATGGCCGGCCACAGCCCCTTCATGCGGGCGGCCATCTCACCTGATACTACAGGATTCTTGAAGAAACTTCCGGCGTTTCCCAGCTCTTCAGGATCGGGAAGTTTTCTCCGGCGCGCTGCCATGATGGTTTGACGCACCATCGACAGGTCAGGGGGTGTGTCGCCTGCTGCCAATGCCTCCAGTTCCCCGTAATCGAGCACCAGCCGCGGCCTTTTATCCAGTCGGAAAACCACGGAAGTCACCAGGAACCTGTCGGCCAGCTCCTCCTTGAAGATGCTGCTCCGGTATCCGAACCAGCACTCCGCGGCATCCAGCTCCCAAATCTCTGCGGTCACCAGGTCAACACCCCGCACCGAACTGATCACCTGCGAAGCTTCCTGGCCGTAGGCCCCAATGTTCTGAACAGGAACCGCTCCCACCGTTCCCGGAATCAAAGAGAGATTCTCGACCCCTCCCCACCCCGCCGCAACGGCATAAGCTACCAGGTCATCCCAAATCTCACCCGCCCCGGCACGCACCCAGGCATGATGCTCATCCTCCCGCTCCACAGCAATCCCCTTTATCACAGGATGAATGACTAACCCGGGAAAATCAGAGGCAAACAGGAGGTTACTCCCCCCGCCCAAAACCAGCACTCTCTTAAATAGATCCTTGTGCTTTCTGATAAATGACTGAACCTCCAGAATTTCTGAAAACTCCAGAAAATAGCGGGCTTTTGCCTCTGTCGCAAAAGTGTGCACCTTGCGCAGCGAAGCATTTTCTAAAAAAACAACCATCTGAAGACAATTTCTCTGCGTCTGCAAAGGAAAGTAAGTTTCCCGAATCTTTGACCTGCAGTTTCCTGAAATAATGAGAGATTTTTTTTAGTTTTAGCTGAAAATTGCGCCCTTGCAAGGATCTCATCGGGTTAGGAAAATTCCGTGCTGATGCACCACATGGTCTTCGCCGCTGTTTCACGAAAGGGGTAGCAAGTTCAAAGACCATTTAAAAATAAGTGCCTTTGCAAAAGATTATCGTATCAGTGACCAATGACCTCTCGGGCGACCAGCGGGTCGACCGGGTATGTCTTACCCTGGAGGAGATGGGATTCCGGGTGGTGCTTATCGGCCGCACATTACCCACCTCGTCGCCTCTGCCAGAACACCCCCCCCGGGTTATGCGCCGCATGAACCTCCTCTTCCGTAAAGGCCCCCTGTTTTATGCAGAATACAACTTGCGCCTCTTTCTCATCCTCCTGTTTAGCCGTTACGACCTGCTTCTCTCCAACGATTTGGACACCCTGCCGGCCAACTGCCTTGCCGGATGGACCAGCCGAAAACCGGTGGTTTATGACAGTCACGAATATTTCACGGAACTTCCCGAACTGGTTAACCGTCAGGGCACCAGGAAAATATGGACCTGGCTCGAAAAACTGCTGGTACCCGGAGTGGCCGCAGCCTACACGGCTAGCCGTCCCATTGCTGAAGCCTACACATATAAATATGGAATCCCCTTTGCAGTAGTCCGTAACCTGCCCTGGTTCAGGGATCCGGAAACTGACGAAACAGCGGCAGAGGGCGGGAAGACCGGCAAGCCTCCCGTGATTATCTACCAGGGAGCGCTGAATAAAGGACGCGGACTGGAACAGGCCATCCTGGCCATGGACCATCTTGCAGAAGCGGAACTGGTCATCGCCGGCAGGGGTGACCTTGAAGAGGAATTACAGACCCTGGTTGCCGGACTGCAACTTAAAAATGTACGGTTTACAGGCTGGCTGGCCCCCGGAATGCTGGGGTCACTCACGCGCCAGGCCCGTCTGGGAATCTCGGTGGAGGAAGATCTCGGCCTCAACTATCGCTATGCCCTGCCCAATAAACTCTTTGACTATATCCAGGCACGCATTCCCGTGGTGGTGTCAGACCTCCCCGAAATGAGCCGCATTGTCAGGGATTATGATATCGGCCTTGTGGCCGCCTCCCTAAACCCGGAAACCCTGGCCGACACCTTCCGGAAAGCCCTCAGCGATCCCTCCCTGCGCGAAAAATGGTCGGTGAACCTCAATAATGCTGCCCGCCAACTGAACTGGAACCACGAAAAAGAGATCCTGAAGGAAATTTTCAGCCGCTTTTTAGTGCCGCCACCACCAATCCCCTGATTTCCTGAACTTTCGACCTTCCGAGCATCCGACCTACTGATCTTCCGACCCTCTGATCTTCCGACCCACTGATCTTCAGACCTACTGATCTTCACACCTTCCGATCTTCATAGATCCTAACTCCCTCACATTTTGTCACTTAAGACTCAGGAGTTAAGATTTAAGACTTTAGATTTCCGGTTTCCGATTAGTCTGCCCTTCGGAGTGAGTCGAGCGCAGCATGGTATCGTGCCGCGTTGCGTTCATGTTCGGCGTGGGTGCGGGCAAAATTGTGATATCCCGAAAAGTCCTCTCGGGCACAGAAGTAGTAATAGTTATGCTGTTCGAAGTTGAGGACCGCCTCGAGGGACTGGATTTCGGGGAAGGTAATGGGGCCGGGGGGCAATCCCGGATAAAGGTAGGTATTGTAAGGAGATGGGGTATCCAGGTGACGAAGGAGGATTCTCCTGAGGGTAATATCGCCCACGGCATATTTCACGGTAGGATCGGCCTGTAACAACATCCCCCTTCTGAGACGATTGATATATACCCCGGCAATACGGGGTTTTTCACTTTGTTTATTACTCTCTTCCTGCAAAATGGAAGCCAGGGTGGCCACCTCTTCTGGGGTCATGCCCAGCTCCCCGGCTTTTTTCCGGCGTTCCTCATTCCAGAATGCCTCATACTCCCTTTTCATCCGGTCACCAAACTGTTGTGCCGAGGTAGTCCAGTAAAACTCGTAGGTGTTGGGGATAAACATGGCGGGGAAGGTCTCCGGGGAAAACCCATATCTGCTGATGGTTTCCGGCTCAAACAAAGCCAGAATGGAGAGGGAATCGGCTTCCAGGTAACGGCTTACCGTCCCCGCCAGCTGTTCCTTGGTCCTGATATTGTTAAAGATAAGCTTGACCGGCTCCTGCAATCCCGACCGCAGCATATTGACTGCCGTGTTGGTACTCATTCCCGGCGAAAAACGGTATCTCCCCGGCTTGATGAAGTCCCGGCAATTTTTCTTCCTGGCCACCCAGCGGAAAGCTTTCATACTGCGCATCACACCGTTAGCTTCCAAACTGTCCACCACACTTTCAAAGGACCCCTTTTCGGTGATGTAAAGGACATAATCCTTTTGTACATTCGGTTTGAAGAGATATCCGTAGAGCTGCCACGCCCTCAGGGCCATAACAAGGGCCAGCAGGGCCACCACTACGATCACCACTTTTCCCGGCCGGGGGAAAACCATCAGTTTATGCTCCTGGTTTAACATCTTGATATCATTTTCTGCCATGGTCTTTATCGCAACCGGCACGGACTGGTCCGTCACGCAAAAAGACACCACAAATATATCATTTATGATTTCACAGAAAGTGCCCTGAACACTCTGATTCCTTTTAGGGCATTTTTTGTATTTTTGCCACCAGAAACTTAAATCGACAACCCAATGTTACAAGTTCAACTTGCCGACAATATCTGGTTCATGGGCTTCAATGACCGCAGAACCCATCTTTTCGAGAACATATGGCCTATTCCCCACGGCATCAGCTACAATTCCTACCTGATCGTGGATGAAAAGGTGGCTTTGATCGATACCGTAGAGCGCCAGTTCATCGACGACTACCTCGATAATATCGAAGCATTGCTCGACGGCCGGCAAGTGGACTACCTGGTGATCAACCACATGGAACCCGACCATTCGGGAGCCCTCAAAGCCCTGATCACCAAATACCCCGGAGTCACCCTGGTGGGGAACAAGAAAACCTTCCAGCTGGTGGAGAGCTACTATCTGGAACCGAAGAAGACCATCGAAGTATACGACGACAGCACACTGGAACTGGGCCGTCACACCCTGCAGTTCAGATCCATCCCCATGGTTCACTGGCCCGAGACCATGGTCAGCTACGAAATCAGCGAAAAAATCGCTTTTACGGGTGATGCCTTCGGAAGCTATGGTACCCTCGACGGAGGCATCTTTGACGACGAGATCAACCTGGACTTCTACGAGGTGGAGGTGATGCGCTACTTCACCAACATCGTTGGTAAATACTGCGCCCATACCCAGCGGGCTATCAAAAAACTGGCCGACCTGGAGATCAGGATGATTGCCGCCACCCACGGCCCCGTCTGGCGCACCGACCTCGGGTGGGTCCTTAGCCGGTACAACAAATGGAGCTCTTATGACATGGAGAAAGGAGTCGTCGTCGTTTACGGCTCGATGTACGGCAACACCCAGAAAATGGCGGAAGTGGTGGCCCGCAGGTTAGCCGAACGGGGAATCAGAAATATCAGGGTCTATGACGCTTCCAAAACCCACTCTTCCTACATTATCAACGACATTTTCAAATACAGGGGTTTCATCGTCGGAAGCTGCGCCTACAACAACGCCTTGTTCCCCAACGTGGAAACCCTGATTTCCACCATTGAACACATGGGTGTGAAAAACCACTACCTCGGAATCTTTGGAAATTACTCATGGAATGGCGGTGGGGTCAAAAACCTCATGGAATTTGCCGAAAAAGTGAAGTGGGATTTGGTGTACCAGCCTATCGAAGAAAAAGGAGCCCTGAAGATCGATACCCGCGATGAACTGATCCGTCTCGCCGACGCCATGGCCGACAAACTGAGCCAATAATCCCCCCCGGCATTCTGACGTTGACCTTCTCTTTTCCTTTTCTTAACCAAGGAATTCAGGATTAGTCCACTATTCCGGGATTCCGGAATTCCATCACTTAAGACTCAAGACATAAGATTATTTTGACCGTGCTAAAGGAGTTGGTCAAAGTCGAGTTCGCCTTCGGCTTTGGTCACATCGGTCAGTATTTTTCCGTCACAGGTCAGGGTTCGGGATTTATGTTTGCTGATCAGGGCATAATCGTGGGTAGCCATCAGAACACTCTTCCCGGCCTTGTTGAGGTTCTGCAGCAACCCGAGGATCTGCTCGGAAGTTTCAGGATCCAGGTTCCCGGTAGGTTCATCGGCCAAAATGACAGGCGGATCATTGAGCATGGCCCGGGCGATGACCACCCGCTGTTGCTCCCCTCCCGACAAACGATGCGGCATCCTGACCAGCTGATGCTCCATGCCTACCATTTCCAACACTTCATGTATTCTTTCCTCTATCTCCTTCTGCTGCTTCCATCCTGTAGCCTTCAACACAAACTCCAGATTGGCCTTCACATTCCTGTCACTCAGCAGTCTGAAATCCTGAAAAACCACCCCCAACTTACGTCTCAGCATAGGCAAATCCCTGCTCTTCAGATCATTGAGAGAATACCCCACCACATTCCCGGTACCGCTTATCAGAGGGATCTCCCCATTGAGGGTTTTGATAAGACTCGACTTTCCCGTTCCTACCCGGCCTATGATGTACACAAATTCCCCCTCGTCGACCCGTAGATTCACATTGTGCAAGACCAATTCCTCACGCTGGAAAATGTCAGCATCTATAAGCTCTATAATTGGTTGACCGCTCATCTCCGCCATATTTTTCCACGAAGGTAGCCCAAACTTTTTTACCTCCCCTTATAATAAACGAAAGTAACTAACAGTTTTTTGTTGAGAAAATGGTTCACAAATGCCCGGTTAGCCCATGCAAATGGTCTACTTTAGTTGTTTGTTGATGGCAGACCCGAGGAGTTTGCACAGTTTTTGTTTATCAGGTCCTAATAAATACTACCGGAATGAAGAAATTCAAGCCTTTTATGCTTATTGCCGGTCTCATGTTGCTGGCCTCCGGGATCCAGGCACAGGAGACCCGTTATTATAATGAGATACAGAAGGATATCGCCCTGGGCAAGGAGCTTTTTAAAAATGCCAAATACAACGCAGCATACCGGCAGTTTGAAAAAGTGAGGGAAGAGGCCGACCCCCGCTCCGAACTGTCAGCCGAAGCTTACTATTACATGGCCTTGTCAGCCCTCCGCTCCGAACATGTCACCGGGGACAAAATGCTTAACAACTTTATCAAGGAGTATGCCGATAGTCCATACAGTAACTACGCCCGTTTTTACCTGGGCGACTTCCAGTTTGAGAAAAAACGCTACCAGCTGGCTCTGCGTACCTTGGGTGAAGTCGACCGCGATGGCCTTTCTCCCGCCGACCAGGTGGAAATTGGGTACATGATGGGGTACTCTTACATGATGGTTGAAGAAAACGACTTGGCCCTGAATGAGTTCATCATGATCAAGGAGAAAAACCATCTTTTGGCAAAGCCGGCTTTGTATTACTACTCCCACATTAATTACCTTAAAGAGAGGTATGATGAGGCCCTCGACGGCTTCCGGCAGTTGCAGAACGACCCCAACTTCAACAAGATTATCCCCATTTATGTGAGCCAGATTTACTATAAGCAGGAGAAATATGTCGAGGTGATTGGTTACATTGTCCCCATCATCAACGATGTCGAGGAACAATACAAACCCGAGCTGGCCCGGATCATTGGAGACTCTTACTTTCACCAGCGAGAGTATGCCGAGGCTTTGCAGTACCTCGAATATTACCACGAAACCCCGGGAGCCAAATCACGCGAAGACAATTACATCATGGGCTATTGCCTCTACCATACCGGGGAACACACCAGGGCTGTCCCCTTCCTTGAGAAATCGTCGAAGGGAAATGACGTGACGGCCCAGAACAGCTACTATACCCTGGCCGACGCCTATGTGAAGACCGGCCAGAAAGAGAAGGCGCGCATCGCCTTTGAAGCGGCTTCGGAAATGGACTTCGACGCCGGCATCAAGGAGGATGCCCTCTTCAACTATGCCAAGCTCACCTACGAACTCTCCTATTCCCCCTTCAATGAAACCATTAAGGCTTTTGACAAATACATCACCCTCTATCCCAATTCCGACCGGAACACCGACGCTTACAAATACCTGGTTGATGTTTACATGGTCACCCGCAACTACCGCGACGCCATCAGCTCTATTGAAAAGATAAAGGTCAAAAACCCCGAAATCAACCAGGCCTACCAGAGGGTGACCTATTACCGCGGGTTGGAGCTTTTCACCAACGGGGAGTATGAACAGGCGATGGTCCTGTTCGACAAGGCGCTCGAAAACCGCTATTCCAATCCCATCACAGCAGGATCGCGTTACTGGAGGGCAGAAACCCTTTACCGTACCGGCGATTACAATGCGGCCATCTCCGGGTTTCACCAGTTCCTGCAATCCCCGGGAGCCAGCACCCTTTCTGAATTTAATGACGCTTATTATAACCTGGGATATTCCTACTTCAAACTCGAGGATTACACCCTGGCAGGGAATACCTTCCGCAAATATCTCAGTGCCATGCAGGGAAGACGCACCGATAAGGTGGCTGACGTTTATAACCGGGTGGGGGATTCCCATTTCGTGGCTCGTGAATACCCCGAGGCCGTCAGGAACTACCAACAGGCCTTTGATATGAAAATCTACGATGCCGATTACGCGCTCTTCCAGCTTGCCTTCTGCAGCGGGCTTCAGAGAAACCAGGCTGGAAAGATCGCCCTGCTCAGAAGCCTGACGACCTCATACCCCCAGTCATCACTCCTCGACGAAGCCCACTTTGAGCTGGGACGTACTTTTGAGCGCGAAGGGAAATATGCCGACGCCAAAAAAGAGTACCAGGCCATCATTGACAAATTCAAGGAAAGCACCTACTATCCCAAGGCATTGCTGCAAATGGGACTCGTCAATTACAACGTCGGTGATTTCCGTAATTCCCTGAAGTATTACCAGCAGGTGGCAGAGAACTACGGAGGGACCCAGGAAGCGCAGGCCGCACTTATGGGAATCAAGAACTGTTATATTGAACTGAACGATGTCGATGCCTATTTCGCCTATGCCAACAACCTGGGCACGGGCACGATGGTCACCACCTCGGAACAGGACTCCCTGACATACCTGTCGGCGGAAAGGCTTTTCATGGCCAACGATCCCAATGCCGCCACCCAGCTTCAGAGTTATCTCAGGCAGTTTCCCAACGGCAGTTTTCTGCTGAATGCCCGCTTTTACCTCGGAGAAGCCCTTTACAACCAGGGAAAATACAGCGAATCACTCGATCACTATTTATATGTGTCGCGGCAACCCGTGAGCGCCTTCAGTGAGCAGGCCCTCTCCAGGGCGTCGGAACTTCTCTACAACGCCCACCGGTATGACGAAGCCCTCGACCTCTTCTCCCGACTGGAGACCATCTCCAACAACCAGTGGAACAAAATCAGGGCGATAGCAGGGACCATGCGCAGCAATTTCATGCTCGAAAAGTACCGCAATGCCATCGATGACGCCGCCAGGCTCACCAAAGCCGAAAAGGTAAGTCCCGAGCTCCTCAGAGAAGCCTCCTATATCACCGCCAAATCATACTATGTCCTGGGGAATTATGACCTGGCCATGGCCGGATTGCGGGAAGCCTCGGCAGAGACCAATACAGCACGCGGCGCGGAAGCCAAGTACCTCCTGGCCGACACCTACTTCCGTAAGCAGAATGTCGCCGCAGCAGAAAAGGAAATCATGGATTTCATCGATAAGGGAACTTCCCACCAGTTTTGGCTGGCCAAAAGCTTTATCCTCCTCTCCGACATTTACGTCGCTAAAAAGGACGATTTCCAGGCTAAGCATACCCTGAAAAGCCTCTTGGAAAACTATCCGGTGAAGGAGGATGGCATCCTCGACGAAGCCGCCCGTAAACTGGCCGCCATCGAGGAAAGGGAACGCACCGACGCCGGCGCAGAGCAGGGCAATCCCTTACAGATCAAATTAAACTAACAGAAAACAGAGAATCATGAAGATACGGATTTTTAGTCCCGGAACGGCCCTCTTGGCCCTGATGCTGATTTCCATCCCCGGAGTGAAGGCACAACAACAGGACACCCTCAGGCAAGAGGTGGAAGTGGTCAAATCATACACCCCTGTAACCATCGATGCAGAAAAGATCAACGACACCCCTGCCATTAAGGACGACACCCAGAAAAAGCCCGATTTCAGTTACTCCATCGACAGCAAGCCGGTGTTTTCCGCCTTGCCGGTAAAAAACCTCCAGGCCGCCACCATCGTGGGAAAGCCTGAGGAGAAACCGGGGTACGGACTGGTACGCGGAGGAATAGGCAACTACAACAAACCTTATGCGGAACTCTTTTTCAACAATACCAAAAACAAGAATTCGATTTTCGGGCTGCACGCCATGCATCTCTCCTCGCACAGCAAGCTCAATCTGCGCAACGGGGAACGCGTCAGCGCCCCCTTCTCCGAAAATGAGGCCGAGATGTTCCTGAAACATATGTTCCGCAAGTCGACACTTTCGGTGAACCTGGGAGTTGACCACGACGGATTCCGGTACTATGGCTATCCGGCCTCCAGCCATAACGACTCCATCCCCTCCTTCCTGAAAAGAGAGGACCAGACGTTTACCCATCAGGGGAAGAAACAGGCCTTTACCCGGGGAGGAATTACCATCAACCTCCGGAATATATACGCCACAAAAGCCGACCCCTCGGCAGGCTTCGACTTTCAATACACCCGCTTTGGCAATAAAACCGGACAGCGGGAGGACTATGCCCGGTTCGACATGGATTTCCAGAGACCCGAAAGAGGATTTACCCTGCTGGCCGATGCCGGGGTGGAATATTCCAACACCTCGGAAGTATTCTCCCATGTTTTCGACGAAATCCCCCTGAAAGTCAACAGGAAGCAACTATGGGTCAATTTCCGCCCGGGCGTTCAGCTGGGAAACGAAACCATCAGCCTCAGGGCAGGGTTCAAATCATGGATCGTCGTGGGAAAAACCGACAAGGCCGCCTTTAAAATCACCCCTGACATCCGCTTTAACTTCTCCCCCGTCAAGGAGATTATCAGCGTATTTGCAGGGGCCGACGGACAATATTATCATAACCACTATTCGGCCATCGCCTACGAAAATCCCTTTATCAACCCATACCAAAGCGTGGATAACCATCTCGAGAAATACAGGATATACGGTGGCTTTGACGGGAAAATCTCCTCAAAAGTCAACTTTAAGATCCAGGTCGACCACTCCGCCTTCGACGGGCATCCATTTTTCTATCTGCAGGGATTCCGGCTGCCGACACTGGGCCCCAACCCCACGCCGCGATTCGCCGACAACACCTTCAGGGTACTCTATGACGACATGAAGAAAACCCGGTTTAACGGAGAAGTCACCTACTACGCCGGAGATAAACTCAATATCCTTCTCAGTGCCAACATCAACAAATTCAAAATGACGGAACAGGAATACGCCTGGAACCTTCCCTCCTTTGAGGCCACCCTTTCCGCAAGCTATGCCGTCAACGACCGCCTTTCGGTAGCTGCCGATGTCTATGCCATGGGAACCCGCAGAGGTCTCCTTTACAACACCGACCTGGCCCCGGCCCCCTGGTATTCTTTAGAAACCATAGAATCGCTATCAGCGGCAACCCCCGTCATCACTAAACTGAATCCCGTTTTCGATATCAACCTCCGCGGAAATTACGAGATCACCACGAAACTGGCGGCCTTCGGACAGGTCAACAATTTCGGCATGCAGAAATATGAAAGATGGCTGGGATACCCGGCACAAACTTTCAATTTCCTGGCCGGAATCAGCTACTCCTTCTAAGGTTCAACCGGTGCATTAAGTTATCAACAATACCCCTCTCCCAACCCGTGAAAATGCCATTTTCACGGGTTATTTTATTATATTTGCCCGATGGTTAAAGGAGAAAATAAGGAATTTACAACAACTTGATTATCAAATGTTTTCCGGGATCAAAACCACGAATTCCAGGAGTGTTTTTGGTTTCCGCAACCATCGGAAAACAGGGTAGAAAATTCAATAAGGAAAAATGAGCGAAATAGAAGAAATTGGAACCGTTAACGGAGGGGTCAGCGGAATCAGCAAAGATAGTTACGGCGCCGACAGCATTCAGGTTTTGGAAGGTCTTGAAGCCGTCAGGAAACGACCGGCTATGTATATTGGCGATGTCAATGACAGGGGGCTTCACCATCTGGTCTACGAAGTGGTCGACAACTCGATCGACGAAGCTCTGGGTGGTTACTGTAAGAATATTGAAGTGGTCATCCATGCTGACAATTCGATTACGGTGAAGGATGACGGGCGCGGAATTCCCACCGAGATCCACACCAAAGAAAACCGTTCTGCCCTTGAAGTAGCTCTGACGGTGCTCCATGCCGGGGGTAAATTCTCCAAAGACTCATACAAGGTTTCGGGAGGATTGCATGGCGTCGGCGTTTCCTGTGTCAATGCCCTCTCCTCCTATATGAAAGCGGAAATCCACCGCAACGGAAAGATCTGGGTCCAGGAGTACAACATCGGCAAGCCCTTGTACAGTGTAAAAGAGGTGGGCGAAAGCAACGACACGGGAACCATCATCACCTTCAAACCCGATGATTCCATTTTTCTGATCACCACCTACAAATATGAGGTTCTCACGGCCCGCTTGCGCGAACTGGCCTTCCTCAATGCGGGCATCAGACTGATGATCACCGACGAACGGGTGGTCGAAGAAAACGGGACGTTTAAAAACGAAACTTTCCTGTCGACCCAGGGATTGAAGGAGTTCGTGGAATACCTCGACGATTCCAGGGTCAGGCTCACCCCCGATATCATCCATGTCTCCACCGAGAAGAACGGCATTCCCGTCGAGATTGCCCTGCAATATAACAACTCCTACTCAGAGAATGTCCACTCTTACGTCAACAATATCAACACGATAGAGGGTGGATCCCACCTGACGGGATTCCGCCGCGGTCTTACGCGCACCATGAAAAACTATGCCGACCAGTCGGGGATCCTCACCAAACTCAAACTCGAAATCAACGGGGATGATTTCCGGGAGGGGTTGACAGCCGTCATTTCGGTAAAGATACAGGAGCCGCAGTTTGAAGGCCAGACCAAGACCAAGCTGGGAAACTCCGAGGTCGTGGCTTCCGTCGATCAGGCGGTAAGTGAAATGTTGACCTACTATCTGGAAGAGAACCCCCGGGCTGCCCGCATTATCATGGACAAGGTGATTCTGGCTGCCCAGGCCCGTCATGCCGCCCGGAAAGCCAGAGAACTGGTGCAGCGGAAAAGCGCCCTGACCGGGGGAGGACTTCCCGGGAAGCTGAGCGACTGTTCTGAAAGAGACCCTGTGAAGTGCGAGATCTTCATCGTGGAGGGCGACTCGGCAGGGGGCACAGCCAAACAGGGCCGCGACCGCCGTAACCAGGCCATCCTTCCCCTGAGGGGAAAAATCCTCAACGTCGAAAAGGCAATGCAGCATAAAATCCTCGAAAATGAGGAGATTAAGAATATTTACACCGCCCTGGGGGTCACCATCGGCACCGACGAGGACTCCAAGGAACTCAACCTCGATAAGCTTCGCTATCATAAGATTATCATCATGACCGACGCCGACGTCGACGGGAGCCACATCGACACCCTGATCATGACTTTCTTCTTCCGTTACATGCAGGAAATCATCCGAAGGGGTCATCTTTACCTGGCCACTCCGCCCCTCTACCTGGTCAAAAAAGGAAAAAAGGAAGCTTATGCCTGGTCGGAACAGCAGCGTCTTCAGCTGATCGATGAGTGGGGCGAAGGAAGCGAATCGGGAATCACCATACAGCGCTACAAAGGTCTGGGTGAAATGAATGCCGAGCAGCTCTGGGAAACCACCATGAACCCCGGCCAGCGAACCCTCCAGCAGGTGACCATCGAGAATGCCGCGGAAGCCGACCATATCTTTGCCATGCTGATGGGTGACGATGTGCCGCCACGACGCAAGTTTATCGAAGACCATGCGGTCTACGCCAATATCGACGCCTGATTCCGGGAAACCAGAAAAACCGCGGAGTGCCAACCGGTGACCACGTCATGGAATATCCGGCACTTTCCCCCCGGAAACCTGCCAAAGGGAAAGGAGAATATACTACCACTTCCTGGTCATCGGGGCAGGTCATTAAATGAACAGCATACTATGAATATCTGTGTTTTTTGTTCCTCGAGCAATGCCATTGGAGAGTCCTACTTTCATGATGCCCACCAGCTGGGGGAACTCATTGGGAGCCGGGGACATGCTCTGATCAACGGGGGGGCTAACGTAGGGCTTATGGAGGCGGTGACCATTGCCGCCCGTGAAGCCGGAGCACGCACCACGGGCATTATCCCAGAAATGATGCAGGGCAGGAACCTGGTCTCTAACCATGCCCACGAAGTGGAAATCACCACCGGCATGATGGAGCGCAAAGCCCGCATGCGGGAACTCAGCGACGCTTTCGTCGCCCTTCCCGGTGGATTCGGCACCCTCGAAGAGATCCTCGAAGTTATCACCCTCAAACAACTCGACTACCACCGGAAACCCATCGTCTTCATCAACACAGAGAACTTCTTCCGCCACCTCTTCGAACAGTTCGACCATGCCTTCGCCGAACACTTCTCCAAACCCGAATACCGTCTTCTCTATCACATCGCCGCCTCTCCCCCCGAAGCCGTCGATTATCTCGAAACCTATACTCCCGGTGAGGTGATCAACAAGTGGTACAAGGTGCCCGAAAAGTAACCTGCAAAAAGAGCTTTTCCGCCCGCAGGGACACCCCTCCCATTAACATTTCGTAATTTAATCTTAAGTTTTCACGCTAAATTATCATTACATGTCGCCCTTTTGACATGTTTTGTCATATTAGCGCTCTTTCAATAATAAAGCCACCATGCAAAAAATTACTAAGGAAGCAGCATTGCTCTATCACTCCCAGGGAAAACCGGGGAAAATCGAAGTCATTCCTACCAAGCCGCACAGCACCCAAACCGATCTATCTCTGGCTTACTCCCCAGGGGTGGCGGAACCCTGCCTGGAAATCGAAAAAGACGCGGATACTGCCTATGAGTATACCTCGAAGGGAAATTTAGTGGCGGTCATATCCAACGGAACGGCAGTTCTGGGACTGGGCGACATCGGGGCGCTGGCCGGAAAACCGGTGATGGAAGGAAAAGGGTTGCTTTTCAAGATCTACGCCGGTATCGATGTATTTGACATCGAAGTGAACGAGAAAGACCCGGAAAAGATCATCGCGGTGGTCAAAGCGATAGCCCCCACTTTTGGAGGCATCAACCTGGAAGATATCAAGGCCCCCGAATGTTTTATCATCGAAGAGCGGCTGAAGGCAGAACTCGACATTCCGGTGATGCATGATGACCAGCATGGGACCGCCATCATTTCGGCCGCCGGATTGCTCAATGCCCTGGAAATCGCGGGGAAGGAGATCTCAGAGGTACGCATCGTGGTCAACGGTGCCGGGGCTTCTGCCATTTCCTGCACCCGTCTCTACATATCCCTGGGGGCCCACCCCGGGAACATCGTCATGCTCGACAGCAAGGGCGTCATCTCCATAGAAAGGGAAGACCTGAACGACTCCAAGAAGAGTTTCGCCACTTCCCGGAAGGAGATCAAAACGCTGACAGATGCCATCAGAGATGCCGACGTATTTGTGGGACTCTCGAGAGGAAATGTGCTGACTGCCGCTATGGTGCAGACCATGGCCGCCAACCCCGTGGTCTTTGCCCTGGCCAATCCGGATCCTGAAATCTCCTATGAGGAGGCCCGGGCTTCCCGTGAGGATGTCATTATTGCTACCGGCCGGTCCGACTATCCCAACCAGATCAACAACGTGATCGGGTTCCCCTATATTTTTCGGGGGGCCTTGGATACCCGTGCCAGAACCATCAATGAAGAGATGAAACGGGCTGCCTGTCTGGCCATTGCAGAACTGGCCAAACAGCCGGTCCCCGACCTGGTCAATGCCGCCTATAATGTCAACCAGCTTAAGTTTGGCAGGGATTATATCATTCCCAAGCCCGTGGATCCCCGGTTGATCACCGAAGTATCGGCAGCAGTGGCCAGGGCAGCCATGGAATCGGGAGTGGCCCGGAAACCAATTGAAAACTGGGACGCCTATAAAGACCATCTGAAACAGATGATGGGTTACGAGACCAAGCTCACCCGTCAGTTTCTGGAAATGGCCCGTCAAAATCCACGCAAAGTGGTATTTGCCGAAGGATCACACCCCAACATGCTCAAAGCTGCCGTGGAAGCACACCAGGAGGGGATCTGCTTTCCCATTCTGCTCGGAAACAAGCATAAAATCGGGAAGCTGGCGGCAGAACTTAACCTGAATATCGACGGGTGCAGCATCGTGGAACTTCGTGATGACAAGGAGGCCGAACGCCGGGAAAACTACGCCAGAATACTGACCGCCAAGAGGTCCAGGGAGGGCGCCACCTACGATGAAGCCATGGACAAGATGTTTGAGCGTAACTATTTCGGGATGATGATGGTGGAGACCGGCGATGCCGACGCTTTCATCACGGGGGTTTACACCAAATATTCCAACACCATCAAAGTCGCCAGGGAGGTGATCGGCATCAGGGAGGGGTATAAACACTTCGGCACCATGCATATTCTGAACTCCCCGAAGGGGACCTATTTTCTCTGTGACACCCTGATCAACCGCCACCCCGACACGGCGACCCTCATCGATATCGCCCGTCTGGCCCAGAATACGGTCCGCTTTTTTGCCCGGGAACCCAAAATCGCCATGCTCTCCTACTCCAATTTCGGTTCTGACCCTGAGGGAAGCCCTGCGTCGGTCCATGATGCGGTACGCTTCCTCCAGGAACAATACCCCGACCTGCTTATCGACGGAGAAATGCAGGTCAACTTTGCCCTCGATAAAAAACTGCGCGACCGCAAATACCCCTTCTCGCGGTTATTCAAAAAGGACGTCAACACCTTGGTCTTTCCCAACCTCAGTTCCGCAAATGTGGCGTACAAACTGCTCCAGGAAATGAGCAGCGGCGAGTCCATCGGCCCGATTCAAATGGGATTGAACAAACCGGTTCACTTCACCGATATTGAAAGCTCTGTAAGGGATATTGTCAACATCACCGCCATCGCAGTCATCGATGCCGTGGTGCAGGAACAGATCGACAAGGCCAGGAAAGCCGTCCTTTAGCCGGAAAAGGTCAGGCAAAGGGGATCCTCGTCATACCATCGCGGCCTCATGACAACGGACCATCTCGGCAGGGGCACCCTGACCATCGTCGATGGCCAGGGAGAGAGCTTCGGCCAGGTCGATTACCGGGATTTTCCGTTTCCCGGCAGCGAAAGTCTTCTTGCACAGCGGACAGGCGGTGACGATATAATCGGGTGACCGGGCCGCCAGAATATCATAGGCAGCGTCAGTGACCAGTTTGCGCTGTGCCGGTTTGATGGCCAGGTTAGCAAGACTCCCCCCGCAACACAGAGCATCCTTCCTTTCATGGTCTACCGCAACCAGGGTCGCCACCTGGCCGATGACCTGCCGCGGCTCCTCGTAAATCCCTGAACCACGTCCCAGATCACAGGGATCATGGTAACTCATCCTCAGGCGAGTGCGACGGAAAAGTGCGGGATTTTCCAGCGCCAGACGGCGGAAATAGCGGCTATGGTGTTCCACGGGAATCGGCAGCTGGTATTCTTCACGAAATACCTTATAGCAGATCGGACAGCTGACCAGGAGCATCGTCGCTCCCGACTCCCTGATCGCGGCGGTGGTGCGGCTGATGATTTCCCTCGCCTGATCCCGGAATCCCGCTTGCATGGCCGGCCGGCCACAACAGATATTCTCCTGATCATCGAGCATCCTGAAGGAAATCCCGGCACCTTCCAGAACCTTAAAAACCCCCTCTTTGATTCCCGGGGTGAGATGGGTCATGCATCCGGCAAAATAGAGCACCTCCACCGCAGCTCCACGGGCGACGTCGGGAGCCTTATAGTGGTATGCCGGTGAAATCCTGTTGGCCAACTCAGCCCGGGTGGCCAGCCTTAACTGGTCCACACCAATCTCTACCGGACAAGCAGAACTGCAACGCCCGCATAAAAAGCAATTCTCGGCTGTTTCGCTCTCCAGCCGGCCATACCGCAGATCACGCAGGTAATAGACCGCCTGCGAATGGCCAATCCCCGCATCGGCCGATAACTGGCACACATTGGTGCAAATGCCACAGCGGGAACAGCTGTTCACCTCAAAATCGCCGTATCCGTTGTCCCTTTCCGGGGTCCTCATCCCCCAGTGCTTCAGGAAAATCATCACCGCTTCGGTAAAAATATGCATGTACCTCGAAAAGGGAAGGGCAAAGAAAAAACCTCCCAGGGCGATGGAATAGGCCCACCAGGCAGGCATCAGCAGAACTTCGGGAGAGATGATGACAGACAGGGCTTTCCCCGACGACAGGGTGAAAAAGCCGCCACTTCCAGCCTGGGCGGCGGTGACACTTTCGGCCAGCCACCGCAGGGGAAAGATGAACCATAAAAAGGTCAGGGCCACACGGTCGGCAGCGATATGCCGGGTCGTTCGCTTCATCCCCAGTTTCTTCGACCTGAAACGCTTGTAAAAGGCCAAAAAGAGACCACTCAGCACAAATAGGAGAAGCAGGTCCATCAGGGTCAGGAAAAAATAACCCTTGAAGGTATGAGGAATGCCCGCAGGATAGAAATATTTAAAAAACACAGGCAGGTATGGAGGGTTGAACCCGTCATGGGTAAATAACATGGTCTCCAGTTTCCCCACGACGATCAGCAGGAACCATCCGAAAGCCAGGCTCATGTGCATATATCCCAGCCTCGGGTTAAAGCGGAAGATACGGCGGTGCAACAAGCACTCGCTAAAAACCTCCCTGACGGCATACAGGGTCTTCGTTGAGAAGATGTTGGCAGGGAGGAGCCTGAAATCCCTGAGTTTTCCCTTGTGGAGCCATTTGGCGTACAACAGGGGCAGGGTGATGAAGATAAATGCCATGCCCGCCAAAAAAGGCCAAACGAACAACGGGTGGTCACTGAAGTTCATATAGTTCCTTTTTAAGGTTATAAATCGCCGAGCGTATATCGACATTCCTGGGGCACACCAGGGTGCATTTGCCACACAACAGGCAGGAGGCCGTCATCGTGCCGACAGGGGTGAGTTCTCCGCGGCATACCAACAAATGAACTACGCGGAAGTTCATTCCCTCTTTCTGCGCCGTACAGGTGGCGCTGCATCCTCCGCAGAAAATGCAGGAGGCCAGTGACGGCACTTTACGGAGAAGCCTGAAGTAGAGGTTCCTGTCGTTTTCATCGGGAACGATGAGCTTCGATTTCCCGGACTTAAATCCCCATTTCTCATCGCTGGTGTTCATGCTCCGGAATTTAAATAACGGACCACAGAAAGGGCGGCAGCCCTCCCCTGGTTCACCGATTCAGGAATGGAAGCCGGGCCGGCACAGGCTCCCGCGATGAAAACCCCGCGGGCACTGCTCTCCCCGGGGCGCAGGTATATGTCGCTGCCCGCGGCAAACCCGGCAGCATCAGTGCCCAGGGATAGTGCATCATGCCACTCCCGGGGAATGGAGGGTTCCATGCCCACGAGCAGGACCATCCAGTCGGCGGTGATCTTCAGCGGCCTTCCCAGCAGCGTGTCCTCGGCTTTGATCTGGAGGGTCCCGCCCAGGGTGGGAGCAGCCTCTGAAACCCTGCCCCTGATAAAGGTGATGCCGTATTTTTCCTGGGCTTCCTGGTATAACTCCTCGTATCCTGAGCCAAACATCCGCAGATCCATATAAAAATTGACCACCTCGCACGAAGGATAACGCTCCTTCACGGAAATGGCCTGTTTGACGCCGGTAATGCAGCACACCCGGGAACAGTAGAGGTTTCCGGACTTGGCATCACGTGATCCTACGCAATGGACAAATGCCACCCTCCCGGGGGAACACCCGTCGACAGACAAACCTTCACCACCTTCTTCCATCCGCCGCTCCAGGTCTGGGGACGTGATCACCTGCGGATAAATCCCATATCCGTATTCTTCCTTGAGGGAAGCGTCAAACAACCGGAATCCCGTGGCCAGTACAAGAGCCCCGTACTCGCGGGAATCCCCGCCTTCAGTAGTCACCCTGAAGCCTTCCCTTTCCCGGGTGATCTCCTTCACTCCCGAAGAGGTCCTCAGATGAAGCCCTGTGGCTGTGATCTCCTGCAGCAGAGCCTTTCTTACCCTGACGGCAGCTTCTCTTCCGGGGAAGAGGGCATGCCAGCGGTTAAGGTGCCCTCCGGCCGTATGCTCCTTCTCATACACGTCGACATCGACCCCCGCCTGCTTCAGAGCTGCCGCTGCCGATATCCCGGCGACCCCGGCCCCTATGACCGCCACATTGAGAAGACCAGGAAGGTCTGATAAGGATCTTTGCATGTGCATTTGTTTATTGATCAGATACAGCAATAGTCGGGCACCATAGGCTTTCCCATGTATTTGCCTTTGCTGCTCAGGTATTTTTCTTCCGGGGAATAGGCAATTCCCATCTTCTTCAAAAGGGGTTCGGCATCTACCTGGTGCATTTGCAATCCCAGATCCCAGGGATTGTATCCCAGAACCAGACCGGCCATCTCCTCATAGGTCAGCACGGGGATTCCCCTGCCGTCGGCACCGAAGGTCACCCCTTCCATTTCCCCCATGGTATATTGCCATTTATCCATGAACATGGTACACCCGGGACAGTTGGCTACGATGAAATCGGGTTTATAGGGAGCCAATGATTCCAGCTTTTTACGGGTGTTGGCCACCGAGTAGCCCCTGTTTTCACGGATGACATAATGGCGGAAACCGAAACCACAACAATGCCTTCGCTCGGGATAATCTACCAATTCACCTCCCCAGGCCTCCACCATACCACTGAGGACTTTTGGAAATTCAGCTCCCCCCACCCCCTTGTCGGGGAAAATCTTGGCATAATGGCATCCGACATGTTCGGCAATACGCAGGGGAGCCACTCCTCCGCGGCAAGAAAGCGAATATTGCGCCTGCTCAAAAATCTCGTTCCTGAATTTATAAATGGCATCGGAAGTATGTACCAGGTTCTCGGGAATCTGAAACTCTCTTTTCGTAGCCTTCCACAGATGATCACGCGTCTGGGCCAGAATTTCGGGGTGGTGCTCCCACATGTGCAGGATCTCATTGTAAATACCGAAGGAGGTGACACAGGAAACCAGAAAATTCTTGTAGCCGGCTTCAGTCATCAGGGCAAAATGACGAGCCACCACCGTCATGATGGTCTGCAGAGGTATAACATCAGAGTGGTAGGCAATGCCCGTGCACGAAGTGTGCCGGGGATCATCGAACACCTCCTTTCCCAGGTTATCACGCATGATTCGCAGAAATGCCGCCTCTGACCCCGGGAAAAAGGTCTGCCTGATACAACTCCGTACGAAATAAAAATGATCGTCGGCAATCTTCTTCTGGTAATTCTGCCAGGAAATCTTTTCGGTTTTGTCGTTCATGGGATTATGTTGTTCCTTGTTAACAGCCATATCGGCCCCCTGTGATGGCTCTATTTTTTCGGTTATTGGCCGTTTTTTTTTGTCGCAATGAAGAAGTGCTGCAATTTCATTCCTGTTGATGATGTCATGAACATGGCTGTTTCAGCAGAATGACGGTTTTACTCTTCTTCACTGTAATATTCGATCAACTGGAACATCTTTTCGCCCCCGGTTTCCCGGAAGATGCTCCGCAATTCCTCCATCGACTGGTCGTCGATTTTCCTGACAGCCCCGGCGCCCTCCCGGTATAGCGAGGCCCCCAGACGGTCATATACCTCTTTACGGTTTTCATACACCCACTCCCACACGGTTCCCTGCTCGGGGTGTTTTTCAGGCTCCAGGGTATCGGGGTGGACACAATACCCCAGTTTCAGGATGTTTTCTCCCACAGTGCGCTTAACAATAATCTGCTGTCTTCCCATCCTGGAGTGAATGAAATTGCCGGTTTCCTGAGACACTTTCCTCAGAGCCTGAATCACCATTCCCGGGGTGTTATCGCGTGGACAGCGGGTTTTGCAGGACATACACTGTCCGCAGCACCAGATGGTGTCACTGCGCAGAAGAGCCTCCAGTTCTTCCTCTCTGTGCTTCTGGACAATGATCATTACTTTCCGGGGATCGTAATCAAAGAATTCCGCAGCCGGACAGATCGCGGTGCAAACGCCACAACTGATACAAGCCTTCAGACCATCCCGGAACCTTACATCTTCCTTCAGCAATTCATAGTAACTCATAGAATTAAGATCATTCTGCTTAGTTACTTCAAAGCTACTCCACCCCTTCTTGCCGGGAAAGAGTAAAAAATCCTATTTTTCAAGTAAGCACAAATACTTACAGAAAACATAGAATTTTGAAAATCATGGGTAAGGGTGGGCTTCCTGCCGTGTTTACCTGACGTAATTGTTCTTCATGGCCCAGGCCACCAGTTTGGCTGTGTTGCGGCAGTGGGTCTTGTCCAGAATGTTGGCGCGGTGCTTTTCGACAGTCCGCTTGCTCAGGAAGAGTTTCTCGGCTATTTCCCCGGCAGGAAATCCGGCACAAATCAGCTCAACGATCTGGATTTCACGATCCGAAAGGATTTCATCCTTTATCACCGGGGGCTGTGCCACCAGGGAATAGAGCATCTCCTGCGAAAAGCAGTTTTCCCCCTCTACGACCCTGTCGATGGTGCGCGTGACCTCAGCAATGTCCGAATCCTTCCGCAAAAAACCTTTGGCTCCGGCCTGTATCATTTTCAGATAGTATTCCTGCTCTCCATACATCGAAAGGGCAATGATCCTGATGCCAGGGTATAGGGCCATCGCCCTGGTGGTGGCTTCAATGCCATCCATCCCCGGCATGGAAATATCCATCAGGATGACGTCAGGAACCTCTGATTTCAGTTTTTCCAGAAACTCGGTACCACTGCAGGCTTCCCATAGTATGGTGATGCGATGGGTACTCTTCCGCAGAAGAGAGACCAGTCCTTCCCTGAAAAGCTTGTGGTCGTCTACAACGGCAAGCGTGATCTCCCCATTTTTCATACTTGTTCCTCCCTTTCTGTGATGTCGAAGTTGGCGGCCTGGCAGGTCACGGTCACGGAAAAACCGCGTTCCCCGGCATCTGACAATTCCATTTTGCCGTCAATAGCTTTCAGCCTTGACTCTATATTACTGAATCCCATTCCTTTGTGCCCTGAAATACCGACTCCTGAAGGCAGTCCTTTCCCATTATCGTTGTACTGGAGGAAAAGATACCCTCCTGCCTGTCTGAGGCGTATCCTGATCTCCGAGGCTCCACTGTGAATCAGCGTATTGTTGATCAGCTCACACAAAACCCTGTATAGGGCGATTTCCACGGTAGGATGAAACCGTCGTTCTCCGATATTGCCTTCAATATCGATGGAGATCACCTTGCTTTCGGCGATTTTCCCGGCAAAGGCCTTGACGGCACTCAGCAACCCGAAATTTTCCAGAACATGGGGACTCAGGTTATTGGAGATTTCCCTGACGGCGGCAATCGACTCATTGGCCACCTGCTTCATCCCCGATATCATCTCCTGCTGCGAATGGTCGCCGCTCCAATCAAGGGCCGAAATCGACATCTTCAAATTGGATAATAGCGGCCCCAGTCCGTCATGAAGCTCTTTGGCAATCCTCTTCCTTTCAGCCTCCTCGGTTTTGATGATGGCTTCAAGCACCTTGCGGTCCATCTCGTTCCTCAGATTGTCGGCATCGCGCAGCTTGTTGAATATCTTATTGATAAAGGCAATTCCTACCAGAAGACAGAGAGAAATGGCCACCCCCATCCAGCTGATGGCCAACCCAAAGGTGCT
Organism: uncultured Prolixibacteraceae bacterium; assembly: GCA_964567485.1. Taxonomy (GTDB): domain Bacteria; phylum Bacteroidota; class Bacteroidia; order Bacteroidales; family Prolixibacteraceae; genus UBA1413. The sequence continues at coordinate 41,909 of CAZMMX010000006.1, forward strand.
CTCCACGATGACGCCGTCAACCACCTGGGGCAGTTCATAGACCAATCTCACCGCCATCATCAGAAAAGCTGCCGATATCAGGATCCATGAAATATTGAAACGGGTGCGCTTGATGAGTCCGATGGCAATCAGGGCGGTGGCCACTTGCATGGCTACAGAGAGAAGCAGGGCAATTTTCAGGTACATATGATCAACCTCTTTGTTCTGAAGAGCTCCATTTTCCGGCAGTCACTACCAGCCGGGGCCTTCCGTTTTTCCTTCGAAGACAAAAGCCGCCGGACCACGGAGCCATATGTCGGTGAATATTTCTCCATTAGTGCGAAAGGAAACCGCCAGTTTCCCCCCCTTGGCTGTTACGCCGAAACGGCCCGCGGTGAGCCCTGAACGCAGGGCAGCACTCAGCGCCGAAGCCGTGATGCCGGTACCACAGGCTAGAGTCTCATCTTCCACACCCCTTTCATAAGTATAGACCGTCAAATGGTCTCCCTCCTGTTTTACGAAATTGACGTTGGTTCCTTTCTCCATGAAGCGGCTGCTGTAACGCACGGCTCTTCCCTCCCTGACCACGTCGAGGCCATCGAGAGTGTCGAGAAACCGGACAAAATGGGGAGATCCCGTGTCGAGGAAAAACTCATCGCCGGCAGCTTCCACTTGCGTAACATCCGACATTCTGAGGCTGATGTCGCCGTCTTCCTCAAAAATGGCTTCATGGACGCCGTCGACGGCCATAAAGGTAACCTTATCGCCGCCGATTCCCAGTTTACGGGCAAATGCCGCAATACAACGGCCACCGTTCCCGCACATGCTGGCCTCCCGGCCGTCGGAATTGAAATAACGCATCTCAAAATCATATCCCGGCAACGCCTGCAACAGCATCAGTCCGTCGGCACCAATGCCAAAGCGTCGGTCGCACAGCCAGGAAATCAGTGAAATATTGTCAGCCCCAAATGTCATCCCCCGGTTGTCGATGAGGACAAAATCATTACCGGCACCATGATATTTATAGAATTCTAACCTCATTATCAGTATTTTTTACGCTTTACCGGCAAAAATACACAAAATCCCAGGGCAAATTTTAACATTTTGCCCGGTGGGCTGTTAAAATATGTAAAATCCCTTGTTTGCGCCGTTTCGGCAGAAACAGTGGCAGAATTTTTGCGTTTAATATACGACTTAAAAACAATGTTTAACGATAAAGCAAAACACCATGAAGAATGCAAGAAAATATGGCTGGACTTTTTTGATGTTATTGGCAGCATCGCTGCTGGCCGTCTTTGTTTATTCAAACTATTTTGAAAAACCCCGGGTTGTGACGGTCAGGGAAACCCCGGCCGTCAGGTATGCCGGGTACCCGGGGGAAGAGGGGAATTTACCCGACCTGACCATGGCCGCTGAGAATACCGTAAATGCGGTGGTGCACATCATGACCCAGAGCGTGCGCGGGGGGTGGTCGAGCGGAAATCCGTGGCTTGATTTCTTTGGTTACCGCCAGGAACCACAGATCGCCCAGGGCTTCGGCTCGGGGGTGATCATCTCCGCTGACGGGTATATGGTCACGAACAACCATGTGGTGCAGGGGGCCGAGAAAATCAGGGTGGTCCTCAACGATAAACGGGAGTTCGATGCCCGGTTGATCGGGACCGACCAGACCACCGACCTGGCGGTTCTGAAAATCGACGAAAAAGGGCTTCCCTTCCTGCGCTATGGCAACTCCGATGACCTGAAACTGGGAGAGTGGGTTCTGGCTGTGGGAAATCCCTTTAACCTCACCTCAACGGTGACTGCGGGAATCGTCAGCGCCAAAGCCCGGAATATCGGCATCAGCGAAGACCGTTCCAGTATTGAGTCGTTCATCCAAACCGACGCAGCCGTGAATCCCGGAAACAGCGGGGGAGCCCTGGTCAACCAGCGCGGAGAACTGGTGGGCATCAACACCGCCATCGCCTCCCGAACAGGAAGCTATACCGGATATTCCTTTGCTATTCCGGCCACCATCGTGCGCAAAGTAGTTGAAGACCTTAAAAAATACGGGGAAGTACAACGGGCCCTCCTGGGGGTCGAAATCGTCGGCGTCGATGCCAGTGTCGCCGAAGAGTATAAACTCGATAAAATCGAAGGGGTATACGTGGCCAATGTCACCGATGAGGGAGGGGCCAAAGCAGCGGGCATTCGTGGCGGAGACGTTATTCTGAGTATCCAGGGGAAAAAAGTAAATACCAATGCCGAACTGCAGGAGACTGTAAGTCAGTTCCGTCCGGGCGACGAGGTGAAAATTACCGTAAAAAGAGATAACACAGAGAAACAATTTAACGTCAAGTTGCGTAACACTCTTGGCGAAACGGGAATCGTACAGGATTCCAATATCGTCTTTGGCGCTGAATTTGAGACCGTGAGCGACCGCGAAAAATCGAAACTCAACATCGACCGCGGGATCAGGATAAAAAAACTGAGAAGCGGTAAACTCAAATCAGCAGGTGTTCCTGAAGGCTTTGTTGTTACCGATGTGAACAAAAAGCCGGTTTATGATGTAAGTGATTTGAAAAGGGTAATTACAACTGCAAGAGGAGGCATCCTGATTGAAGGGATTGACCCGGATGGCGAATTGGCGTATTTTGTCTTCGGTCCGAACTGATCAGGCCCGGCCCTTGCTGTAATACAAACAATAATTTCTTAATATAAATCACTATTACTGACATTTGAGGGAAATCTTTCCCTCAAATGGTTTATATTTGCACGTTTTTTTGAGATAAATTATGAGACAGCTAAAGATCACAAAATCAATTACTAACCGCGAAAGCGCCTCGTTAGACAAGTATCTCCAGGAGATCGGGAAAGAAGAACTGATCACAGTGGAGGAAGAAGTGGAACTGGCGCAACGCATAAAAAAAGGTGACCAGGAAGCCCTTGAGAAGCTCACCCGTGCCAACCTCAGGTTTGTGGTTTCTGTAGCCAAGCAGTACCAGAACCAGGGTCTCAGTCTTCCCGACCTGATCAACGAGGGGAACCTGGGACTGATCAAAGCTGCCGAGAAATTTGATGAAACCCGTGGTTTTAAGTTCATCTCCTATGCGGTATGGTGGATCCGTCAGTCGATTCTGCAGGCCCTTGCCGAGCAGTCGAGGATTGTGCGCCTTCCCCTCAATCAGGTAGGATCACTGAACAAGATTAACAAGGCGTTTTCAAAATTCGAACAGGAACATGAAAGGAAGCCTTCGGCTGAGGAATTGGCCGACACCCTTGACCTTCCTGCCGACAAGGTCGCCGACACCCTGCGTGTGTCGGGTCGCCATGTGTCGGTCGACGCCCCCTTTGTCGACGGCGAAGACAACAGTCTGCTCGATGTGCTGGTCAACAGCGACTCCCCCAACGCCGACCGCAGCCTTATTCAGGAATCCCTGGCCAAGGAGATCTCCAGAGCACTGACCACCCTCACCGAAAGAGAAAGCGATATTGTCAGGCTCTTCTTTGGTATAGGATGCCAGGAGATGACCCTCGAAGAGATCGGGGAGCGCTTCGGCCTTACGCGCGAACGGGTCAGGCAAATCAAGGAAAAGGCCATCCGCCGCCTCCGTCACGCCTCACGCAGTAAACTACTGAAAACATACCTCGGCTAAGCGTTCTCCTGCAGGGGATGGAAATATCCCTTCAGAAACGGAAAGAGGTTGCCCGCAATGCGGACAACCTCTTTTTCGTTATACTTCCGGGCTGTTTCTTTTAGCCGATCAGTTCCACGCTCCTTTTCACAAAACGATCAAGGTCAGCGCCCTTAAGCAATCCGTTGGCCAACAGGGCCAGGTCCACCAACTGTCTGGCCAGTTTGTTTCCCTTGCCGAAATCCTTCAGGGTATTACGCTTGCTCTCTTCCAGTCCGGAGAGTTCCTTCTGCAGGGTCTCCAGTTTCTCCTTCTCCTCAGAGGGTATCTCATCATCCTTTTTACCCTTGCCCTTCTTCTCGAGGTTATCGATGACCGCCTTGGCAGTGATGATTTCCTGCTGTACCTTGTTTACGGCTTCACCGACTTCAAGATCCTTCTGTTCCAGCACCTTCTTCACCAGGGGGTGGGCGGTGTTGACCACCAGGTTGAGGCTCTCGGGCATATCCCCGTAAAATCCCATGCCCCCCTGAAACTGGCTCATATCCTTCATGCGGCGCATCCATTCGTTGCGGGTGACTACCATGGGAGCTCCGTTTTCACCAAGATCCTTGAAATCGATGATGTAGCTCACCCCCCCATTCTCCGGGGTCACCCCCTGGAACACCGGGGAAAGCTCCTGCTTGTCCTCCCAACTCATCTCCGTTGTGGCATCTTCGCCTTTCCTGATCAGGTGCTCCACCACATCGGAATCGACACGAACAAACCTCTTGCTGCTGTATTTCTGCTCCAGCTTATTCGCCATTGGTGTAGTCAGAATATCATCCATCACCAGCACATCATATCCCTTCGAACGGGCAGCTTCCACAAAGGTGTACTGTTCTTCAGTATTGCTGGTATAGAGGTAAATCAGGTTCTTCTCCTTGTCGGTTTGGTTATCCTTGATTAACTTCTCATACTCTTCGGGAGTAAAATATTTCCCCTCGGTATTTTTGAAGAGGAAGAAGGATTCGGCCCGTTCAAAGAATTTCTCATCGGTAAGCATGCCATATTCTATGAAAATCTTCAGATTGTCCCATTTCTTTTCAAACTCCTCCCTTTTATCCTTGAAAAGCTGCTGAAGCCGGTCGGCCACCTTTTTGGTGATATGGGAGCTGATTTTCTTCACATTGGAGTCGCTCTGCAGGTAGGAACGCGAAACATTCAGAGGAATGTCAGGAGAGTCGAGTACCCCGTGTAAGAGCGTCAGAAAGTCAGGAACGATACCCTCAACCGAGTCGGTAACAAACACCTGGTTGCTGTAAAGTTGTATTTTGTTCTTCTGCACCTCCAGGTTATTCTTGATCCTGGGGAAGTAAAGGATCCCTGTCAGATTGAAAGGATAATCGACATTGAGATGAATGTTGAAGAGGGGCTCATCGCCCATCGGGTAAAGCCTGCGGTAGAAATTCAGGTAATCCTCATCGGTAAGATCGGCAGGCTTGCGGGTCCATGCGGGATTGGTATCATTGATCTGGTTTTCCTCGTCGGTTTCCACCTCTTTTCCATCTTTCCAGGTTTTCTTCTTGCCGAAAACCACCGGAACGGGCAGAAACTTGCAGTATTTCTCGAGGATTTCGGTGATCTTGCCCTCCTCGAGGAATTCTTGTGATTCCTCGTTGACATGCATGATCACGTCGGTGCCCACACTCTCCCTGGTGGCCGGTTCGAGGGTATATTCAGGGTTCCCCTTACAGCTCCACTTGACGGCCTGGGCGCCCTCCTGCCATGAACGGGTAAGGATCTCCACCTTTGAGGAAATCATAAACGAAGAGTAGAACCCCAGTCCGAAATGACCGATAATGGCGTTGACATCATCCTTGTATTTCTCCAGGAATTCATTGGCCCCCGAAAAGGCGATCTGGTTAATGTACTTTTCCACCTCTTCGGCAGTCATACCGACACCCTCGTCTGACACCGTGATGGTCTTTTTCTTTTTATTCAGGGTTACACGCACCTTGACTTCCGCCATATCTCCCTTGTAATCCCCCTTTGATGCCAGGGTCTTTAGCTTCTGTGTGGCATCGATGGCGTTGGAGACAATCTCACGAAGAAAAATGTCGTGATCAGAATAAAGAAATTTCTTGATGATGGGGAACAGGTTTTCACTGGTTACCCCAATAGTTCCTTTCGACATATTGCTCAATTTTTATTTTTTTAGATTGATTTACCGGCTATTGTGCAGGCAAACCTTGTGCCATTGAAGGAAAACTGACGATTTGTCACCATCAGGGGTCTTCCTTCATTTTCCTGCGGTGAATCATGGTTTGATTCGCTGAAAGGTGCTTAATTTGTAATTATAATTCAGCAACTCATGAGTGAACTGGAACGCTACTTTGGACAATTCAGGAAAGGGATTATCGGGATCGACCAGGTTTTCACCACGCCGTTCGGGGAGAAGGAAATATCGTATGCCGACTGGATTGCCAGCGGGAGGTTATATGGCCCCATTGAAGAGAAGATTCTGGCGGCCTTTGGTCCGTTTGTGGGCAACACCCATTCCGAGACCAGTGAAACCGGGGTGCTGATGACCCGTGCCTACCACCGGTCCCACCAGCTGATTAAAGAATACTGCAATGCCGGTCCCAGCGACGTAATTATAACCGCAGGATCGGGAATGACCACGGTGATCAACAAATTCCAGCGTATTCTGGGACTCAAATACTGTGGGAAGCTGTCACGACGCAACTGCATGGCCGAACGCGACCGCCCCGTGGTGTTCATCACCCATATGGAGCACCACTCCAACCACACTTCATGGTACGAAACCAATGCCGATGTGGTCATCGTGGAACCGGGCCCCAACCTGGAAGTGATCCCCGAAAATCTCAGGAAACAGCTGGAGAGTTACAAAGACCGGCCTTTCAAGATCGGCTCCTTCTCCGCCTGTTCCAATGTCACGGGGGTAAGAACCCCATACCCACAACTGGCAGCCCTCATGCATGAGTACGGAGGGGTCTGTTTCATCGATTTTGCCGCCTCGGCCCCCTATGATCCCATCGACATGCATCCCGCCGATCCCCGGGAGAAACTCGACGCCGTTATGTTTTCACCCCACAAATTTCTGGGAGGTCCCGGATCATCGGGAGTCCTCATCTTCGACTCTTCCATGTATCACAACGACGTCCCCGACCAGCCGGGCGGAGGTACCGTCGACTGGACCAACCCCTGGGGAGATTACAAATATGTCGACAATATAGAGGTCCGTGAGGACGGAGGAACCCCAGGATTCCTCCAGTCGATCAAGACCGCCCTCTGTTTACGCCTGAAAAAAGAGATGGGGAGTGACAAAATCCGCCAAAGAGAAGAGGAACTGCTCCGCAGGGCCTTTGCCGGACTCGATACCATTCCCGGATTGAAGATCCTGGCCGACAACATCCGTGACCGGTTGGGTGTCATCTCATTTTACATCGAAGGAATTCACTACAACCTGGTGGTCAGGCTTCTCAACGACCTTGCGGGTATCCAGGTGCGCGGAGGATGCGCCTGTGCCGGAACTTACGGCCACCTTCTCCTGGAAGTGACACACGAAAAATCTAAGGAGATCACCTGGAAAATCAACCATGGCGATCTTTCAGAAAAACCAGGATGGGTCCGCTGGTCGCTCCACCCCACCACCACCGATGCCGAAGTGGACTTGCTGATCAGCACCCTCCGTACCATCACCGGGAACATCTCCTCCCTCAGGGAACAGTATATCTACGACCGCCATGAGAACAACTTCAGACACCAGAACGACGATTCTGGCCGGTACGAAAAGCTGATGGAAATGTGGTTCGAACTGGAATAAAATAGATCGAGGTCATCACCTTCGCTAAAGATACGGCGCCCGAAGATGGGCATGGTCGAGATTGAGAAATCTTCAAAGGGACTACAGTCTTTCAATACCGTTCAATGGAAAAAAGATACAATATCGGTCTGGTGCTGAGTGGTGGCGGAGCCCGGGGATTCGCCCACCTGGGAATTGCAGCGGCGCTACGGGAACGGGGGATCGTTCCCGACATCATCTCGGGAGTAAGTGCGGGAGCCATCGCCGGAGCCTTCCTGGCAGCCGGAAAAACCCCGGAGGAAACCTTCGAAATACTGAAAAAGGGAGGACTCTTCAAGTTCACAAAGATCCAAATACCCCGCGACGGACTGATGCGGCTCGACGGACTCCTGAAGATGATCCGGAAGGAAATCCCATATGACAAAATAGAAGAGCTGCCTATCCCTTTGTTTGTGGGTACTGCCGACCTCACCAACGGCGACATGGAATACCGCAACAGCGGTCCGCTCGGGAAAACCGTACTGGCCTCCTCCTCCATCCCGGTTCTCTTTTCACCGGTTGAAATCAATGGCTGCCTTTATGCCGACGGGGGACTCCTCAACAACATTCCCGTGGAACCCCTGGTGGGCAAATGCAGAAAAATTATCGTTTCCAATATCAGTCCCCTGGAAAAACCCGCCAAAGTGGGCAGCCTGATCCAGGTCATCATGCGCACCTTCCTGATGAGTATTCATGCCCGCGTCCACAATGCCCGCGACCATGCAGACCTCTACATTGAGCCGCCAGAACTCACCTCCTTCGAAGTGCTGAGCATGTCGCACGCCGATGAGATGTACCAGATCGGTTACGACGCCATCAAAAAAATGGAGGATACGGCATTCGAACCGCTCCTGGAAATGAAATCAGGCGATTGAACCCAGGCACCCGTATCCCATTTTTCCAGAGGCTAAATCCGGTTGTTATTCCGCGGTTCTTCGGGTTTTTATTGCGACGCCCTGACCAGCTTAAAAGAGGTTCCCTTTTCCCATGCCGCCGGTTCGTCTGCATATCTGACCATGAATTTCTGCAAATCAGCAGGTGGCGCCGTGAGCAAAACCTCATCCCCTCTTTTCAGATATCTGATTTTTAGTGCTTTATCTTTCTCAAGCTGTTTCAGCCATTCGGGATCCATCCAATTGAGGTGCAGGGTGTCACCGGCAAGGATTGCCCTGGCGAAAGTATGGATGGCCATGGTGTGAAGATCAAATAAGTCGGGATACCTCTCACGCTTAATGTCGTTGATGTAAAAATCAAGAAAGCAGTGGCCATCCAGCCTGACGACCCTGATCTCGAAAGTTGATTTCCCCGGTGATTTTCCCTTTTCCTGAAAAGAGAGATAATACCCCGTACTGTCGGAAACCCGGGGCTTATCGCTTTCCTGCAAAGTGATGTATTCAAAATTCCAGAGGGTGGAGTCCTTATCCAACCATCTCCCAGTCATAAGGGAGTCGGGATGCAGGTCGGCATCAGTATACAAGGGGTAAAACGAAGCCACAAAGCACCCTGCCAGGAGCAGGACAATGGCCATTAAACTGATGATTCTTCCGGTTTTCATTGACACACGTATTATGTTCTAAATCAAAGTTACGGAAGTTCATCTGTCCGTTGTCAAACAGCAGGTTAATAATGGTTAAAATGCCCTGGTTACAGTCCACCCCCTAAAGAGACAGCCATGAGCCACAGGAAGGGGTGATCACCTATTTAGTAGCTTTGCAGCAGGGCCAGGAGTTTTCGGTCGAGCCGATGACCGTGCCAATCTTCATAGGCCACATCTTTCCGGCCCGAATCGAGGATTCCGAATTCGCCGCGGAAGTTCCAGAGGCCGAAGCCGATGCCTGCATGGGTAAGGATATCAAGGACATCGCCGAACCAGGCCAGGAAGACCTCGTGGGGGGTATTGCGCCAGCAGCCGCATTCGCCGCAGTGAACCCCCACCCCGCTTTGTGCCAGGTCAATCCAGGGCTGGTAGTATTTTTCAAGGTCGGCACGGCTGTACTCCCTGTCGCCGATTTTGCCGGGCCATACCGGAAGGGGGCACAATTCCGGGTTCTTATTGGCCCAGGGAGCCTGATAATGCGAAATCGCATGGGGGAAATACCCCCGGCAGCTTTGGGCGATGTCCAGGTCGGTAATTTCGTGAATCACGGAATTGCCCACATCGTTACCATCGGCGATGACCAGATGGTCGGCATTGGCGCTGCGGATCGCCTGAGAGGCTCCCAGGGCCACCTTGCGGTAGATATCCCCCGGAACCGTGCTGCTGGGCGAATGCTGGTCGTTCATATCCTCCCGCATCGCCGGCTCATTCACCAGGTCGAAACTGATCAGCTCCCGTGACACCCCCTTAAAACGGGTGGCCCAGTAATTCCAATGCCAATAAAAGGCCGTCTGCGCCTCTTCGTCTTTCCAGAGGTTGTATGGCTCGTGGAATCCGGCATTGATACAGTATCCGGGAGCCCGGTGGAGGTTGAGACTCACATGAAGCCCATACTTATGCGCCAGGGTCACCAGTTCTTCAATCTGGCCGGTGACCTTAGGGTCGATCTTGTACACCTCTTCCGGAAGGATGTTGCGGCTGCGGTCAAAATCGAGGTATGAAGGATAGGCCATGGGGAGCCGCACAAAGTTGAAGCCCCAGTCACGCATCCATTTCAGATCGTCGTCAGTGGTTTTGTCGCGGCTGCCCCCGTGACCCGGTGTGAAATAATCCAGCAGGTTGAATCCTTTCCAGCGCGGAAGGGGATTCTTGTTTCCGGCCAGCCCGGAAGCCTTACTGCCGGGTTTGGGTGCAGCACAGGATTGAATCCCCAAAGTGCCCGCAACACCCAATGCTGCCACAGCCATTCCGGCCTTTCCGATAAAACTCCGGCGACTTAATTGATTCTCACTCATGGTTTATATCTACTTAAAAATTATTATATTTGTGTAAACAGGTTGC
>CAZMMX010000006.1:52386-54701 GCA_964567485.1 uncultured Prolixibacteraceae bacterium
CTCACTCATGGTTTATATCTACTTAAAAATTATTATATTTGTGTAAACAGGTTGCGATGAAAGCCATTGAACTTAATTCAGAAACCGATCAGGACGGTGTGCTGAAAATAAGCTATAAAATTAATAAATCAAACAGCAAAGTCCGCGTGCTGATTCTTTATGAAGAAAAAAATGAGTCAGATGAGGAAAAATTATGGATGGATTCTATAGCAAAAAATCCATCTTTCGACTTTTTAAATGATCCCGCAGAGGACATCTACACAATAAAAGATGGGGAGCCATTCCATGATTAATAATTCGATCGTCCTGATGCCATTCCCTTTCGATGATTTCACCTCCACCAAGCTTCGTCCTGCCCTTTGTAGTGACAATCCCCAAATCCATCATAGTTAGGAAACTTGGGAGAATTAACCATACGGTTGAAAAAATTATCTACCGGAAATTGACGGAAATGTTTCAAAGATAAAGCTATACCTTCATCCCTACCCCTTCATCTTCCCTTCCACAATTTTTAGTATTTCCCCTTCCATGGACTCTGCCTTTGCAGCAATTGTTTCGGCCTTGTGAAGGATCTCCATCATCTTTACCTTATCAGAAAGGCCTGAGGCATTGATTTTCACGTTAAGCCAGGCACCCCTGACGGCCGTACGGGCACAGAGGGCCCCCACCCCGGCATCGGAAACCGAATTGGGATTTCCCATTCCGGCCATGGCCCGCATTACCTCCATGCTTTCCAGGGAGAGTTCCATCACCTTCAGGGGCACCAGCATGGCGTTCAGGGTAGCCTCCTGGATGGCCTCTTTGCGGTCGGCCTTTTCCTGGTCAGTGGCCTTAGGGAGGGCAAAGGCATCCATCAGCCGGTCAAACGCCAGGGTATCTTCCTCGACACAGGTCAGCAGAGCATTGTAATAATGCTTTCCCTTTTCCGCCCATGCAGAAAACTCCTCCCAGCGGTCGTCCCAGCCCCGTTTGTGGGAAGAGAGGTTGGCCACCATGGTCCCCAGGGAAGCCCCCAGGGCCCCCACGGCAGCCGATACCGAACCGCCACCCGGTGCCGGCGACTCAGAAGCCGTCTCTTCGATGAATCCCCGCACCGTAAGCACCTGTAGTTTCGCGGGGGACTCTTCCTCCAGCATATATTCGATAATTCTTTTCTTCGGATCGAAAGGAGCCAGTTCATCCAGTCCCAGCGATTTCACGGCCATACGGATCAGCTCACCGTCGGAGACTCCTGTCGACCGCTGCTGTTTCTGCAAAAAGTAGCGACCGGCCTCCAGCATGGCATTCACAGGGATAAGCCCTATCAGTTCCGACCCGGTCACCCTGATTCCCCGGAGGCGTGCCTTTTCGCACACCTCGTCAAAGGCCACATGGAGCGGCGTCACCGTGATATCGGTGAGGTTCATGGAGATCTGGGCGATGCCGTATTCCTGAATAAACCACCCGATGGCCCTCACCTTTTTCAGGGATCCGGGAATCCTGACCGGCTCCCCGTCATCTCCTGTGACGATCTTACCCGTCACCGGATCGCCTTCGCGGAGCACCCGGCCGGCTTCGCGCACGTCAAAGGCCACGGCATTGGCACGGCGTACCGAGGTGGTGTTCAGGTTGACATTGTACGCCACCAGGAAGTTGCGGGCGCCGATGGCTGTCGCCCCGGTGCGGGCCACATGGCCATTCCACTCCGAAGGACCGAAATCGGGCTTCCAGATTGGTGAGGCCAGCTTTTCCTTCAGCCCCTCATACTCCCCCGACCGGCAGTAGGCCAAACTGCGGCGTTCTTCCGTGGAGGCGGCATATTCATAACCGTAAACGGGGATTCCCAGCTCTTCACCCACCCTTTGGGCCAGTTGCAGCGCCCAGGCCACGGTCTCCTCCATGGTGATGTTGGCCACGGGAACCAGGGGACACACATCGGTGGCCCCGAAACGGGGATGCTCCCCGTGGTGCTGCTGCATGTCGATCAGGAGCGAGGCCTCCCTGATCGCCCGGAATGCCGCTTCCACCACGGCAGCAGGCTCTCCCACAAAGGTATATACCGTGCGGTTGGTGGCCTTCCCGGGATCCACATTCAATAACCTGACCCCTTCCGACTGGCGAATCACCGCAGCAATCCTTTCGATGACTTCCCGATTGCGCCCCTCTGAGAAATTGGGCACACACTCTATCAATTGACGCATAACCATCTTAAATCTTAAATAACACGCTGATGTTCTAATTCACTGATATTCTGATCGTCTAATTCACTGATATTCTGATCGTCTAATTCACTGATATTCTGATCGTCTAATCTTCCGACATGGGAAAAAACTCGC
>CAZMMX010000006.1:54801-115076 GCA_964567485.1 uncultured Prolixibacteraceae bacterium
GTCTAATTCACTGATATTCTGATCGTCTAATCTTCCGACATGGGAAAAAACTCGCCGTTCAGGATGACCGCGTCGACGGGGTTGGAACCATAATGGTAAAAGAGGCCGGCGATATCAGACATTTCACGGGTAATGATGAGATTGGCCACTTTTCCGCGGGCGATGCTGCCCAGGCGGTCGTTGATGCCCATGGCATAGGCACCGTTGAGGGTCATGGCGTGGAGCACTTCCTCAGGCATCATTTTTTGTTGCAGACAGGCCAGGGATCCCACGAGGGGCATATTTCCCGAGGGTGAAGAGCCGGGATTGAAATCGGAGGCCAGGGCAACAGGTAGTCCGGCATCGATCAGCCGGCGGGCGGGAGCATAGGGCATTCCCAGAAAGAAGGAGGCCCCCGGCAATAACGCCGGCATGGTTTCACTTCCTTTCAATGCGGCAATCTCAGCATCTCCCATATATTCGAGGTGGTCAACACTCAGGGCATTATATTTCACCCCCACCTGAACACCGCCTGAGAAAGCCATCTCATTGGCATGTATTTTCGCCCGCAAGCCGTGTTTTATCCCAGCCATCAGGATCCGTTCGGTATCTTCGACTGAAAAATAGCCCTCCTCACAGAAAACATCGATAAAGTCGGCGAGCTCCTCTGCGGCCACCACGGGAATCATCTCGTTGATGATTTCGTCGACATAGCCCCGGGTATTTCCCCGGAATCGTTCCGGAACGGCATGGGCCCCCAGGAAAGTGGCCCGTATGCATACCGGTAGAAATTGTCTCAGGCGCCTGATCACCCTGAGCATCTTCAGCTCATCCTCCAGATGAAGCCCATAGCCGCTCTTTATCTCCAGGGCTCCGGTTCCATAACGGATCATCTTCTTCACCCTCTGCAACGCCTGGCTGAATAGCTCATCTTCGGAAGTATTATGCAGCAGTGCTGCAGAGTTGAGGATCCCTCCCCCGGCTTCGGCGATTTGCTGATAGGACAATCCTTTGATGCGGCCCACAAATTCCATCTCGCGGGAGCCGGCGTAAACGACATGGGTGTGGGAATCGCACCAACAGGGCAAAACAAGCCGCCCCGAGCAATCGACCTCCACCAGCGCATAATCATCGAGCCTGATCCTTCCCATTTCACTCATGGGGCCGAAATCGGCAATGGTCTCATCGCTGATCAGCAGAAAGGCATTCTGAATTATGCCGACCTGTGCCATCTCCTTCCCCGCCCTCCACAGGAGTGGATGTTCCTCGGTCAGTACCAAATGACCAATATTTTCCAACAATAATTGCATCGTCCCAGGTTTTGATTGTGGGGATTAAGATACAAAATGTAAAGTTCAGGAAGGTGATATCCGTCACATTTTCACAAAAAGAGGCTGCCCTTTTGGGACAGCCTCTATTAGAATCAAGGAATAATTCCTTATGGTAAGGTGAGAATTTCGATTCCGGCACCAAAGGAGCCTGCTGACACGGTATAAGCCCCCACTTTCAGGGTGACCACTTTTCCGTCGATGGTCCCGACCACTTTGGTCATGGAGACATCGCCGTAGGTGCCATGTTTGTAGCAAATCTGGTCGGGGAAAACCACGGTTTTTCCATCGGAAGAGATCTGGAAGGCCAAATCGCGGTAACCAAAGGGACTTTTGATTTTGTAGACATTTGCCCCATTGGCTTTTTCCACCTGCACGTCGTAGGTTTCGCCCCACCATCCGTCCATGGAATTGAGGGAGGCGGTCATTGGAGCACCAAAGGTGAGCAACTTGGAAGCATTTACACTTACCGAGCCCACCTTGCTGGGTGAAACCATTTCGGCGTCAGCGATTGCAAGGGTAAAGGGAAAGGCCAATTTCACCACGATGTCATTTCCGGTAGCACTGGCGTTATCCAGATTAATGGAAAGTGCACCGGGATTAACCAATGCGAGATTACCGTAGTTGACTTCCACGTTGGTTCCTCCCTCTCCGGCATTGAACTTGGCACCGCCAGGTACTGTAAACACCGTCGTGTAATTGGGCAATGTGGAAGTAAGGTTGACAGGGACCGTCAATTCGCCGCCTTTATCGGTACGGCCTATGGGAACAAGAATCTTGCTGCCATCGTTATCGGTCATGTCAGGGTTAAAGGTGGGCGCCATAAAACTCACCTTTCCGGCATCCCCGGCGTAGAGAGCGCCTTCAGTTTCCTCCTCACAGGAACTCATCAGAGCCCCGGAAAGGACGACCGCTAATATTGCCAAATATTTTCTTTTCATAATTTACTCTTTTAAATGGTCATTAAATGGGATTCTGGTCAGCAGTGGCATCCATATTCGGATTTCCGTCGAACTCCTTCTGGGGGATAGTAAGGATAAACTCCTTGCTGTCTACCTGACGGGTGTTGAAGTTGAGCTTCTGCGAATGGTTCGATCCGGGAGCATTCCGATCGAAACCGGTTTTCAGCCTGAGAATGTCGAAAATACGTTCTGACTCACCCCAGAGTTCGATGCGGCGCTGCAACAGGATCATATCCATCAGGGTGGTGTTGGCCCCGAATGAGGTATAGGAGATGTCGGCTGAATTGGTCAGCCCTTCCAGCTGTTCGGCATAACCGCTGGGATTACGAAGCTTCATCAGTGATTCCAGGGTGGTTTTGGCTTCCCCGAATTTGCCGGCATGGGCCAGAGCTTCGGCTTTCAGCAATACCATCTCCTCGGCACGCATGTAAATATAATCTCCCAGGTATTTGGCCTTGTCAGAGAAGTAGTATTTGAACTGGTTGTAACTCTGGTTTGGTCCTGAGGACTCCACCTGTGCCGCAGGCAGTTTGGGATTCCACCACTGTTTCCGTTTGTCGGCATCGGGAATCTGGTCGTAAAGCCAGTTGTAGATACATTTACGGGAAGATTCACCATACATTTCGGCTTCTGAATCCATATGGCTGTAGAAAGAGGCATAAATGGTCGCCTGGTCGGCAATCACTTCTGATCCCCACATCACGCCCGTCAGGTTACGGTTGTTGAAACCCGAATAGAGGTCATTATCGGAGGAGATCATGGAAAGTCCCGGTTTCAGCAGGGCTTCGCCGGCAAATTTTGCGGCATCGTCCCAGTTGTTCATGACCAAAGAAACCCTGGCCTTGATGGCATTGGCAACGTAATAGTCGATGTGAGACTTATGGGTCTGAATGCTCTTGTCTTCCGCAAAGAGGGCAATGGCATCGTCGAGGTCCTTGTTGATCTGGTCGTACACTTCCTGCACAGTACCGCGGCCTTTACCTTCCGACTGGGCAGTAGTAGGCTCGGTATAGAGCGGCACACCAGGAGCACTTTCATGGCCTTTGTAGGTCTGCTGGAAACTCTGGATCAGCTGGAAATAGGCATATGCCCGCATGGTTAAGGCCTGGGCAATCAGATTGTTGACCTGAACAGGATCTCCTGCGATGGTCTCCTTCTGCGGGATGATGTAATTCACATTGTTGATCAAGGTGTAGTAGAAGTTCCAGGTACCATAAGATCTCCAGTTGGTGGAGGTGTACCGGCTGCGCACATCATAACGGTAGTCAAAGTAGAACCAACCGTTCCCCATCTGATCCTGCAGGAAATCTTCACCCATCAGGGAGGTGTACATATTGGTCGACAGAATTCCAAAGTTCTGGTGGGTATTACCATCGGTCCAGCCCGAGACGAACAATAAGCGGTATACCCCATCCATGGCCACCTGGGCGCTGTTGATGTCGGCAAAAATCGTCGGTCCGGTCACCTTTTCCGTAGGCGCTGTCTCCAGCAAATCCTGATCACAGGAGGTAAGTCCCGCGATAACAGGCAAAAACATCAGTATAGCTAATATCTTTTTCATGTGTCGAATAGATTAAAATTTAACATTGATACCTGCAGAAATGATCCTGTTCGGTGTGTATGCGAAGTCAGTACTTCCCGAGAAGTTATACTGGGGGTTCATTCCCTGCCTGTGGCTGAAGAGGTAAAGGTTGTCACCCTGCACAAAGATCCTGGCAGATTCAAGTCCCAGGGTTCTGAGGTTCTGGAAGGTGTATCCCAAAGCAACGTTCTTGATGGAGAGATAAGAAGCATCAATCAGTGACCTGTCGGTCAGCGTGAAGGTCTGGTCTTTCTGGACCCTCGGCACGTCGGTGACATCACCGGGTTGTTTCCAGGCCCTGAGGACGTCGCGGACATAGTTGTTACCCATATAGAGCGGGTTCATATAGTTGTACCCGATATAGTCATAAATCTTTCCGCCGATGGAATAGGTGGTCAGGATGGAAAAGTCAAAATTATAGAAGTTGAGGTTGGTACCCACGGAACCGTAAAGATCGGGGATGCGGCTGCCCAGGATCACCCTGCTGGCGGCGGCTTTTGTTTTGTCGGCCGAGATATAGGGTTCTCCGGGATTGCCTTCGGCATCCTTATCATACACCCAGTAAAGTTGGGCGCCATTGGAGGGATCCACACCGGCACTGCGTGCCATGTAGAAGGAATTCAGGGTCTCGCCCACCCTGATGATGGTGGTACCGCCAATGATCTCATCCTGTTCGTCGGTGAGTTTCAGCACTTCATTTTTGACCGTCGATCCCATGGCATTGATGCTCCAGAGGAGATTCTTGGTTTTGATCACGTCGTAAGAGGCAGAAAGGTCAAAGCCTGAGTTTTTCATGTCGCCTACGTTGTCATAGAAACCGTTGAAGCCCAGTGAAGTGGCCATTGGGCGATAAAGGAGCATGTCGGTGGTGGTACGGGTGTACCATTCAATGCCTAAGTTGAGGCGATCGAAGAAGCGGCCTTCGAGACCGACGTTCAGGTTTTCGTTTTTCTCCCATGAAACCTCTTTGTTTTCGAGGGAAGTCACCACGGCACCGTTCAGTCCGGCATTGTTGTAAGTCAGGTCATAGAACGACTGCCAGGCATACAGACCTACAGCGTTGTTCCCCTGGGTACCGAAGCTGGCTTTCACCGTCAGGTTATTCACCCAGGTCAGCGGATCCATGAAGGCCTCTTCCGAAACCCTCCAGGAAGCTCCTACCGACCAGAAATCACCCCAGCGGAAATCCTTGTTGAAGTGCGAAGAACCGTCGGTACGGTAGCTTGCCGAGAAGTAGTAACGGTCAGCGAAATCGTAATTCAACCTGGAGAAGTAAGATTCCAGGGCATCGTTGTTTTCGTAGGAGGTGGCATCGGCAATGGTGGACCCAGATGCCAGTTCAAACAAACCACCAAAGGGGAATCCGGTCTTCTGGGCCGTAAGATAGTTGTATTTGTTATGGTAGTATTCATGACCACCCATCAAATCGATGCTGTGCGAACCGAAGCCCCTGGCCCAGGTAAGGATCTGGTTGAAGGTATAGGAGAAGGTCTTGCCATATTCCTTGGTCAATCGTCCCTTGACTTCACCCGAAGCATTCCCGAAATAGGGATTGTAATAAGTGGTGGAGTATGAGCCCACGTAGTCAAATCCCAGGTTCATGGCGAAGGTAAATCCCTGTAAGAGGCCGTATTTCTCGTTATTGGTGTTGAATTCCACCACGGAACGACCGCTGACATTATCGCTGTTGCTCATATATTTGTCATCATAGAGCACGGCAATGGAGTTGAAGTTCTGCTGGGCCCCTGCGGCACGGCTTTTCCCGTAGTCGAACAGCGGCACGCCCAAAGCGTCTTTGATCAGCCCACCGTTGGCATCCCTTTCCCAGATGGGATAGATGGGAGCCATTTGTTCGGCGGAATACCACACATTAGAGGTAGCAGAACCGTCAGCCCCCAGGAAGTTGGTCTTGGCCAGGGCGAAGTTGGCCGACATCCCCATTTTGAACCAATCGGTAGTTTTGTGGTCGACACTCAAACGACCGGTCATACGGTCAAATGAAGTGGTCTTCAGCAAACCGTCTTCCTTCAGGTAGTTGACAGAAGCCAGGGCTTTGGTCTTCATATTACCCCCGGAAACATCGAGCTGGTACTCCTGACGCAGCGGATTTTCGGCGGTGACCTCATCGAGCCAGTTGTCGGTCCACTTGAGCTGTGCGGAAGGATTCACCTTGCCGGTCACCGGATCGATCAATTCAGCCAGGGGCATGTTATAAGGGTTGTACTGCTCAGCGACACCGAGAATTCCGTCGATGTTACCCTTCATACGGGTAATGGCGTTGATGCCGGCCTGTGCTTCAGGAACCCCCTTGGCAAAGACTTCATCGTTTTTAAAGGCCTGGAAAGCCGTTTCCAGATACTCAGACTGGTTCATCACATCGTAGCGCGGAATGGCCCTTGAACTGACCCCTACCGTAGCCTTGAAATTGGCGGAAATCTTGCCAGAAGTGTCTTTCCCCGCTTTGGTGGTGATCATGACCACCCCGTTGGCACCCCTCGATCCGTACAGAGCACCGGCAGAAGCGTCCTTCAGAATGGTGATGCTTTCAATATCATTGGGGTTTATGGCATTCAGGTTACCATCGTAGGGAACACCGTCGACAACGTACAAAGGAGTCGTAGTGGCATTGATAGATCCAAAACCACGGATTACAATCGAAGCGCCGGAACCGGGCTGGCCACTTCCAAGAGTGGACTGCACACCGGGGACAATCCCGTCAAGGGCCTTGCTGATCGATGCTACCGACCTGGTTTCCAGTTTGTCGGAGCCTACCGAGGCCGCAGATCCAGTAAAAGAACTCTTTTTGGCTGTACCATACGCCACGGAAATCACTTCATCGATCATCCGGGTGTCTGATTCCAAAAGGACATTTACCTGTGCACTTACCGGAACCTCCTGTGTAACCATCCCCACAAAGGAGATCACCAGCGTCTGCGCATTCTGCGGAACATTCAGGGAAAAGTTCCCGTCAGCATTCGTCACCGTTCCAATGGTCGTCCCTTTCACCACAACGGATGCTCCGGGAACAGGAGAACGGTCCTCCGCCGATGTCACATTACCGGTTACCAACCGGGTCTGTGCAACAACAACCTGCAAACCCGCAAAAACCAGGAGAGCAAGCAATAAAGACAATTTTCTCATAATTCAATTTTAAATTTGTAAATTCAATAGTCTAAAGCTTTTATGTCAACGTTGCGAAACTATAAAAATAATTTGAAAAATTAACATGTTTTAAGACTTTTGGAGAGCGTACAGGGATGATATTTATCATATAAAATAGATCATCTATCTATGTATCTTCATTTTACATCAAACGCGCCCCTTCAACGCCCATGATGATTTAACATTCCCCCAGGAACAGAAAAGCCGGGGATAAGACACCCCGGCTTTTCTCTACGCATTTTATGCCACTACAGGAGTGATCTGACCGCCTTCATGGCAGCCTCATAATCAGGCTCTGTGGCGATTTCAGGGACGAATTCGACATAGCGAACCACATCGTTCTTATCAATAATCACGGTTCCCCGGGCCAGAAGGCGCAATTCCTCGATCAGAAACCCGTAATTTCTGCCGAAATCAGTATCCTTATGGTCCGACAGGGTCACCACGTTCTCGAGTCCTTCTGCGGCACAGAAACGGGCCTGGGCAAAGGGAAGGTCGCACGAGACCGAAAGGACGACCACATCATCCGACAATTTCGTGGCCAGTTCGTTGAATTTTCTGTTCTGGGCGGCACAAACGCCGGTGTCGACAGAGGGATAAATGGCCATCACCTTCACCTTTCCGGCGTAGTCGGCCAGGGTACGCGGCGCCAGGGTCTTATCCAGCACGGTAAACGCGGGAGCCTGATCTCCGATTTCCGGAGGAGTCCCCAGCAGGGTTACCGCTCCTCCCTTGAATGTCACTTTGGTATTGTCTCTCTTCATAATCGTAATTATTAACTTTCAAGGTAACGGAATTTTCCTCGCAATGTTCTAAAAAATGCCCGGATATGATAATTTTTCTGAAATTCAATCGTTTCAGAGTGCTGCCCCACCCGTGAAACCCGGCATCGAAGAGCCTACAGACAAACCGTTGTCAAAATTTCATTACTTTTGCAGCACCACATCATCATATTGATCGACTCTCATCTATACCATATCACATTGTACTGTTACCAATGGCATCAAATACACGCAAACCTTTAAGGAACAGCCGTAAAAACGGAAATAAAAAGAGCTTGAGCGAATATTTTACAGACCAGCGGGTATGGTTTGTCCTGGCTGTATTGCTGGTCATCTTCACCCTCTACCTGGCCATCGCCTTTATCTCTTTCATCTTTACAGGCGATGCCGACCAGAGCAAGCTGGAAATTAAATGGAGCGAGCTGGTTTTCGATCCGGAGATCAGGGTAGAGAACAAGGCCGGAAAAACAGGCGCCTGGCTTGCTGATGTCATCATCAACCGTTGGTTTGGCATCCCCGCCTTTCTGATTCTCTACCTTTTGACCCTTCTGGGGTTCCGCATGGCAGGCCTCCGCATTAAAAACTACCCGAAACAAATAGCCCTGACCCTGATCTCCCTGCTCTGGTTATCGGTCACGCTCGGACTTCTTTTCGAAAAAAGCGAAGGGGGCTCCTTTCTTTATGCGGGAGGCAGATATGGTTTTTTGGTGAGTACGTGGATCAGTTCCATGATTGGCCGTATAGGCACCGCATTGCTTCTTTTCGGGATTGCCTTCCTGGTGGCCGGCATCTCTTTCAGGGGTCTGGTCCCCTGGCTCATGGAGAAATTCAGAGAGCATGAAGAGCGCCGCAGGGAGCAACGAGAGCTCAGGAAGCTCAGGGAAGCAGAGAAAGCAAAAAATGCTCCTGCTCCAGTTTCCCGGGTCAGGAAAGGTTTGGAAGATAGAGAGATCCCGGAGCCCGTGATCTCTAAAGTCATTGATGACGAAGACGCTGTCACGGCCATTTTTGATCCCGATGATGGAGAACTGCCCGATGAGATGCCCGGTGAAGTAAAAATGGAGATTGAGGTTTCCCCGGGCAACGGAGAACACGCAGACCCCTTCCCTCAGCCTGTCATTCAGGAGGAGGAGCCCCGGAATGAACCTTCAGAGGATGAAGAAGTGACTGTCGACGACACCCTGCCCCCCTACGACCCCACCCTCGAATTGTCAGGATACCGATTTCCTACCCTTGACCTCCTCGACGAGCACAAGTTCGGGAATGCCGAGGTGAGCAATGAGGAGCTGATCTCCAACAAGAACAAGATCGTGGAGACCCTGCGCCAGTACAAGATAGAAATCACCAAGATCAGGGCCACCATCGGGCCTACCATCACCCTGTATGAAATTGTACCCGCCCCAGGGATCCGCATCGTCAAGATCAAAAATCTGGAAGACGACATTGCCCTGAGTCTGGCAGCACTCGGTATCCGCATTATCGCCCCCATTCCGGGGCGCGGAACCATCGGTATTGAAGTCCCCAATAAAAATCCAGAAGTGGTCTCCATGAAGTCCATTCTGGGATCCAAGAAATTCACAGAATCGACGGCCGAGTTGCCCGTGGCCCTGGGGAAGACCATTTCGAACGAAACCTTCATGTTCGATCTCACCAAGATGCCGCATATTCTGGTGGCCGGGGCCACCGGACAGGGAAAATCGGTCGGTCTCAACGTCATCATAGCCTCTCTCCTTTACAAAAAGCACCCCTCGGAACTGAAATTTGTCTTTATTGACCCCAAGAAGGTGGAGCTCAACCTCTACTCGGTTCTCGAAAAACACTACCTGGCCAAGTTGCCCAGTGAGGAGGAGCCCATCATCAACGATTTCCAGAAGGTCAAGTACACCCTCAACTCCCTCAATGTGGAGATGGACCAGCGGTATGACCTGCTGAAAAAAGCCCACACCCGCAATGTCAAGGAATACAACGACAAATTCATACAGCGGCGGCTGAATCCCGAGAAAGGGCACCATTTTCTCCCCTATATTGTGGTGATCATCGATGAGTTTGCCGACCTGATCATGACGGCGGGCAAGGAGATCGAACTTCCCATTGCCCGTATTGCCCAGCTCGCGCGAGCCGTGGGCATCCATATGATCATCGCCACCCAGCGGCCTTCCACGAACATCATAACCGGGACCATAAAGGCCAATTTCCCTGCGCGTATCGCCTTCAAGGTAGCGTCCATGATCGACTCCCGCACCATCCTCGACACCCCGGGGGCCAACCAGTTGGTGGGCAAAGGGGATATGCTCATCTCCGCCGGGAGCACCATGACCCGCGTCCAGTGCGCTTTTCTTGACACCCCTGAGGTGGAAAACGTATGCAAATTCATCGGTGAACAGAGGGGCTTCCTGACAGCTTTCCTGTTGCCTGAAGTGGAAACAGGCGATGAGAGCAACACCCTGGAAGCCGACCTTTCGGGAAAAGATGAACTCTTTGACGATGCCGCCCGATTGGTAGTCATGAACCAACTGGGATCCACCTCCATGATCCAGCGAAAACTGGCCATCGGGTACAACCGCGCCGGAAGAATCATGGACCAGCTCGAAAAGGCCGGCGTTGTCGGATCAGGCGAAGGAAGCAAACCCCGGCAGGTGTATATCCAGGATGAATATAGTTTGGAACAATTATTGAAGAATATCTGATATCCTATTATTAGCAACCGATGAGAAATTACCTCGCACTCTTCCTTGTGGTGGCCACTCTGGCGGTCACCGCCCAGAACGACCCCAAAGCCAAAAACCTGCTGGAGGAAACCAGCCGCAAAATGCAGTCTTTCCAGACGCTCGCTGCCACCTTTACCTTCACGATGGAAAATGTCAAAATGAAGATCAGGGAACAGAATAAGGGTTCGCTGCTACTCAAGGGAAACAAATACCAGGTCAGCCTTCCCGATATGGGAATGAGGATTTTCTGTGACGGAAAGACGGTATGGAACCTGATGGAAGAGGCCGGACAGGTGACCCTCAGCAATGCAGGCGAAGAGGGCCAGGGGGTCATCGATCCCACCACCATCTTCAATGTTTATCAGGAGGGATATTCCTTTCGCACCGTGGAAGAGAAGAACGTGGGAGGGAAGATGATCACCTTCATAGATATGACTCCTGACAACAAGGCTACGGAATTCAGCAAGCTCACCGTAGGCATCGAAAAGTCGAAAATGGTCGTCTATTCGCTGGTCACCCATGGTAAAGACGGCAATCTCTACGGCATTTATGTCAACGACATGAAGACCAACCAGCCTGTCGCCGACACCGAGTTTGTCTTTAGCAAGGCAAAATACCCCCACATCGAAGTGGTCGATTTCAGATAACCGGAAATTTCAGGCGGTCACTATTCGACCTTGAATTTTTCCACGGTGCTGATTTCCATGAAGGTGGCTCCGGCATCTTCGCCGAAGCGCCCCCCCACATAAATAATCAGATCTTCCTTTTGCAGGCTTCCGCTTTTCAGCAGGGAACTGATGGCTGCTTTCTCAATCTTGAACTTATTCTTTTTGATTTCAAGGTAGGAAGGGAAAACGCCATAGGAAAGGGCCATTTCCCTGACCACCCGCATGGAGTGGCATTTGGCGAAGACGGGTTTATCGCCGCGGTAAGCGGACAGGTACCTTGATGTGCGCCCGGTGGTAGTGGTGGCTACGATAGCCGTGGCAGGCAACTCGTAGGAAGCCCTGAAAGCCGCCTCGGCAAAATAAGCCTGGATCTCGTTTTCCACAGGAGGAAGGGTGATGTCGGTCCGCTGATCTTTTGACGACTCTATCTCTACGGCGATACGCGACATCATCTGGATCGCTTCCTCAGGATATTTCCCATAAGCCGTCTCCCCACTCAACATAATGGCATCGGTCCTTGAAAACACAGCATGGGCCACGTCATTGACCTCGGCCCGCGTAGGCCGCGGATGCTCGATCATGCTGTGAAGCATCTGGGTAGCCACAATCACCGGTTTCTTGCGCTCCACGGCCTTGCGTATCAACATGCGCTGAATGTTGGGAAGCTTCTCGGCAGGGATCTCAATCCCCAGGTCACCCCGCGCAATCATAATCCCGTAGGCATGATCCAGTATCTCGTCAATGTTCCTGACCCCCTCGGCATTCTCAATTTTGGCAATGATCTTGATGGGACTCCCCAACTCATCCAAAAGATGCTGCACCTCCATGACATCCTCCTTGTTACGGACAAAGGAATGGGCAATAAAATCGATATCATTTTCCGCGGCAAACCTGATAAAACCCTTGTCCTTACCCGACACTGAGGGCAACTTGACCGCCACTCCCGGCAGATTAATGCTCTTGTTGTTTTTGATGACCCCGTCATTCTCCACACTGCAGAGCAGGCACTCCCCCTTCTCCTTGACCGTCAGCTCAATATCGCCATCGTCAATGAGAATCTTATCCCCGGGCTCCAGTTTCTCCTGTAAAAGATCGTAATTCACGGCCAGCATTTTCTCCCCCGAGCAGGAAAAACCGCCCGACACCCTGATCAGGTCCCCCGCATGCACCTCCATGGGGGTCTCCACCTGCCAGGTTCTGATCTCTGGCCCCTTGGTGTCAATCAGAATCGCGATCTTGTTCGATACCTTCCTGATATTTCCAATGACCAAGGCAGCCGACTCTTCCGTAATGTGGGCCGTGTTCAGCCGGGCCACATTCATGCCAGCATCGGCCAGCATCCGCAAAAAGGATACGTCACACTTCAGGTCCGACACCGTGGCTACTATCTTTGTCAGTCTCATATTTTAACCCTCCGATTTTTACGCTCTTAACCCCCACAACTACAATATTCCGATACTCTAATATTCTGTTATTCAGTTATTCAGATATTCTATTATTCCGAAATTCGAATATTCTGATATTCTGGCACTTAAGATCTACGGATCAAATAACTCAGCGCCAACCGGTAGGAATCGAGTCCGAACCCCATGATACATCCCTTACAAACCGGTCCTATCAGCGAGGTATGCCGGAAAGATTCCCTTGAAAGAGTGTTGGAGATATGGACCTCAACCACCGGGGCGGTAACCGCCGAAACGGCATCTCTGATGGCTACCGAAGTGTGGGTATACCCCCCGGCATTCAGGATGATTCCGTCACAACTGAATCCAAACATCTGTATCCTGTCGATGATTTCCCCCTCAATATTGGACTGAAAATAGACCAGCTCAAGGTCAGGATAGTCAGCCTTCAAGATTTGAACATATTCTTCAAAAGTTCTATTTCCATAGATATCTGGCTCCCTGATTCCTAAAAGATTAAGATTGGGTCCATTTATTAACAAAATTTTCATCATGATATTAAATTTTTTCTTAAATTTAATAGACCTTAATTTTTTATTTCTTTGCGTAGGCTCAAAACGGGTTTCATGCCTGCTTTAGGAACAAAAGTAAGGTTTTCGTGGGATTTAAATATGAGACAGGGGATTTGAATTATCAACCGGGAATATGCGGGGGTTGGATTGTCTTATGGAATTTTGCCGCTGATGGTTTGTGGCGGGGCCCCGTGAAGTTCGCCCTTTTCTCCTGCTGTGTTACCAAATAGGAGGAACAGCCGCTGAAATGAGTCATAAATATTGAATACAAAGTTAAACTTTACGAATATGAAATGGAGTGAGTGCAAGAAAGGCTACGAAGAATTCCTGAGGCTTGAGAAGTCCCTCTCTCAGAATTCCGTATCGGCTTACGTCAACGACATCAATAAGCTGATCAATTTTCTTGAGGAAGAGTTCAAAAGGGTACCTCCCGAAAAGGTCAGACTGTTGCATCTCAAGAAGTTTGTGGAATGGCTCAACCTCAAGGGAGTAAGTCCCCGCACACAGGCTAGGACCATATCGGGGATTAAATCCTTCTTCAAATATCTGCTGATTGAAGAGAAGATCATGAACGATCCCACCACTCTTTTGGAATCGCCCAAGGTTGGCAGGAAACTTCCCGATGTACTGACGATGGAGGAGATTGACCTCCTCATCGACTCTGTTGATATTTCCAAACCTGAGGGACAAAGGAACCGCGCCATGCTGGAGACCCTGTACAGTTGCGGACTCAGGGTTTCCGAACTGGTTAGTCTTAAAATCAGCGATCTCTTTTTCGACCAGGGGTATATCAAGGTTGAAGGTAAAGGGGGAAAGGAAAGACTGGTACCCATCAGTAAAAATGCCGTGGAGGAGATCAATAAATACCTGGAAGGGTACCGTAAAACCCTGCATATCGGTAAGGATTGCTCCAACATCCTCTTTCTGAACCGCCGGGGCAAGAACCTCAGCAGGGTGATGGTCTTCACCATTATCAAGGGGCTTGCAGAAAAGGTCGGACTCGACAAGAAAATCAGTCCCCATACCTTCCGTCACTCCTTCGCTACCCATCTGATCAACGGGGGTGCCGACCTCAGGGCCGTGCAGGAGATGCTCGGACATGAATCGATCCTGACCACCGAGATCTACACCCACATCGATAAGGATTACCTCAAGAGTACCATCCAGCAGTTTCATCCCCGTTCCTAAAAACCGGAACCTCCCTAAAAAAAAAGAAGATTCCGAATTAATCTTTATTTAACATTCTCCCCGACAGATATCCTCTCCCTGGCGGTTTTACTGTAATGGTTGTCTTGCAGCGGTTTCCCCCGATGGCCCCGTCATGAAGTTTTTCCCCTCTCAGCCCTTCAACCCCATTTCCCCCATTTACAGTACGATAACCGTTCCTCTTACCCCCTGTGGAGCTCCCATTCTGTCCAATTCCGGTTATATTTGTACCGTTTTCATCAAGAAGAGATATTTCATACATAATAACTAATTCAGAGAAAGAATGATTACAAATCACAAAAAACTGAAGGCCTGGGTACAGGAGTGGGCTGACTGGTGCCAGCCCGAGAAAATTCATTGGTGTGATGGTTCCGAAGAGGAAAACCAGCGCCTGCTTGAGGAGACGGTTGCAGCAGGTGCCGCCGTAAAACTGAATGAGGAGAAACGTCCGGGCAGTTATGCCTTCAACAGTGATCCTTCAGATGTGGCCCGTGTCGAAGACCGCACCTTCATCAGCACGACCAACCGGGAGGATGCCGGTCCGTCGAACAACTGGATGGCCCCCGCTGAACTGAAGGCCACCATGCGTGACCTTTACAAGGGGTGCATGAAAGGACGCACCATGTATATCATTCCCTTCAGCATGGGACCCCTGGGTTCCGACATTGCCCACATCGGGGTGGAAATCACCGATTCGGCTTATGTGGTGGTCAACATGCGTATCATGACCCGCATGGGCAAGGCAGTCCTCGACATCCTGGGTGACGATGGCCATTTTGTGCCCTGTATGCACTCTGTCGGAGCTCCCCTGGAACCCGGACAGCAGGATGTGGCCTGGCCTTGTGCCCCCATCGAAAAGAAATTCATCTCTCACTTCCCCGAAACCGGAGAGATCTGGTCGTTCGGATCGGGATACGGCGGAAACGCCCTTCTGGGCAAGAAATGCTTTGCCCTGCGCATCGCCTCATACATGGCCAAACAGGAAGGATGGCTCGCCGAGCACATGCTGATCCTGGGCCTCACCAATCCCAAGGGAGAAAAGAAATACGTGGCTGCCGCCTTCCCCAGTGCCTGCGGGAAGACCAACCTGGCCATGCTCATCCCCACCATCCCCGGATGGACGGTGGAAACCGTGGGTGATGACATCGCCTGGATGAAATTCGGCAAAGACGGCAAACTCTACGCCATCAACCCCGAAGCCGGCTTCTTCGGCGTGGCTCCCATGACTTCCATGGAGACCAACCCGAACGCCATGCTGAGCATGACGAAAAATTCCATCTTCACCAACGTGGGCCTGACCCCCGACGGTGACGTGTGGTGGGAAGGCATCGGAACCCCCTGTCCCGAAGGCACCATCACCTGGAAAAACAAGGTGTATGACTCTGCCAGTACTGAACCCGTGGCCCATCCCAACGCCCGTTTCACGGCTCCTGCCAGCCAGTGCCCCGTGATCGACAAGGATTGGGAAAACCCCGCAGGAGTTCCCATCTCGGCCTTCCTCTTCGGTGGTCGCCGGCCTTCCACCGTGCCGTTGGTCTTCGAGTCCTTCAACTGGAACCATGGCGTCTTCCTGGGCTCCATCGTAGGGTCTGAAGTCACCGCCGCCGCCATCGGCCTCAAGGCTGGTGTGCGCCGCGACCCCTTCGCCATGCTCCCCTTCTGCGGATACCACATGGGCGACTACTTCCAGCACTGGATCAACATCGGCGAAAATGCCCCCGTCAAGGAAAACCTGCCCAAGATCTTCAACGTCAACTGGTTCCGAAAAGACGAAAACGGCAAATGGCTGTGGCCCGGTTATGGTGACAACATCCGTGTGCTGGAATGGATCTTCGACCGTTGCAACGACAATGTCGAAGGCGTCAACACCCCCATTGGCCTGATTCCCCGCGACGAAGACATCGACGTCAAGGGTATTGAAAAGGTGGCCGAAAACCTCGGGGAACTCCTCAAGGTCGACCGCGACAAATGGCTCCATGAATGCGAACTCATCGAAGAACATTATGCCAAATTCGGTACCCGCATGCCCGCGGAACTGAAGGAAGAGTTCGAAAAACTGAAAAGCCGCCTGAAATAACTTTCGCGAAGCATTTTAAGTTTGACACCATACTGAAGGCTGTCCCCGTTAAAAGGGATGGCCTTTTTTTATGATCTCCTCTCTTTTCCTTGCACAAGCCTCCTTCCTTTTCTGCCACAGCTTCTGTCACCGACAGGGGTCACCTCCGCTTGCTCCCCACCACCTCTTCCAAGGCAAGCCGCAGGGAAGGGTAAAGATAGGTAAACCCGGCCGAGGGCAGGCGTGCTGGGGTCACCGCAGGACTATCGGTGGTCATGATGGCCGCCTTCCCAAAAAGAAGTTTCATGAAAAACGCCGGCACGGGAATCAGGGAGGGACGATGAAGAGTGGATCCCAGTTGGCGTGCAAAATCACGGTTAGTGACCGGTTCCGGAGCCGTCAGATTATATACTCCCTTCATGTAGGAATTTTCCAGTGCATAGAGGATCGCCCTGACCAGATCTTTCAGATGAATAAACGGAAAGGGTTGTCTGCCGGAACCTACGGGACCCCCCACTCCCAGCAGAAAGGGCCACCAGAGCAGGGTGATCAGGCGGGACCGGGCATCCAGGACCAGGCCGATTCTGAAGACCACGCGACGCAGGACTCCCGCAAGCTGTGCGGAAGCCTGCTCCCATTCGCGGGTCACTTCTGCGGCAAAATGGGTGTCATAGCGGGTGCTCTCCTCATCATGGCATTCGCCATTCCGGTAAATCCCAATTGCCGAAGCCGTCAAAAACAAGGAAGGCCGTTCGGCAACGGGCAGGGCGATGAGGGCTGACACCAAGTGATGGGTAGTCACTGTGCGGCTTTCCAGAATCACCTTGCGCCGTTGGGCGGTCCACCGCTGCAGAACCGGCGCCCCTGCCAGATGGATCACCCCGTCGCACCCCCTGAGCTCACGCACCAGCAGAGATCCCCCGGCATCATACAGCATTTCACGGGTCAGCCGCACCACCACATGCCCGGCTTCCACCAGTTCCCTCTCCAGGGCACTCCCAATCATTCCCCGGTATCCCGACAACGCAATTCTCATAGCTGTTTCCCCTCTTTAAATTACCGATTTTGGTTCCATATTCCCTGTTCCAGGAGCTCCCTCTCCCGGAAAATCGCCCTCTTCTGTTCAGGAAGGTGGAAGGATCCCCAACAATTCCCGGGGTATTCCTTTCAGGAGGCCAGGAGGATCCCCGCCCAACGTTAGGAGCGTGAACAAACTTAATCATTAATCTGATGCGCCATTCCTTTGCCGGCGCTAAGCTGTCACGGGGTTCCCGGCCAACCTTTTCCCCATTTTCGGATTAACGAACCCCATTTTTTCCTACTTTAGGGCAAAATATCGGATGATGCGACCATTTTCATTTTTACCCTTGTTGTTACTCCTCATTTCCTGTTCTCCAAAAACCACAAAAAACACGATTATGGACCTCCGGCCTGCTGCCTTTGACACCCTTCTGAACGGAAAAAAAACCGCACTTTTCACCCTCACCAATGACCGGGGGATGCAGGTTTCTCTGACCAATTACGGAGCCAAGATCGTCTCAGTCGTCGTTCCCGGAAGGGATGGTGAGGCCGCCGATGTGGTCCTGGGCTTTTCCTCGGTGGCCGGATACCTGAAATACGGAGCCAGCCACGGGGCCACCATTGGTCCTTTTGCCAACCGTATTGCCGGCGCCGCCTTCACCATTGGGGATGAGATTTTCCGCCTTCCTGAAAACAACGGCAAGAACTCCATCCACTCGGGACCCGACAGTTTTTACCGTCAGGTGTGGGATGCAGAACAACAGGGGAACCGCGTGGTGATGACCCTGCACTCTCCCGACGGGGAGTGGGGATTCCCGGGGAATAAAACCGTAAAGACCACGTTTACCCTCACCCCGGAAAATGAATTGCGCATCGATTACGAAGCCCTCAGCGACAAAGCCACCCATTTCAATCTGACCAACCATAGCTATTTTAACCTTCGTGGCGAAGGGAACGGCGATATTCTCGACCACCAGGTGGTCATCATGGCCGAAGAGGTGACCCCGGTCGACACCTTCATGATCCCCACCGGTGAGTTCAGGAACGTCAGGGGTACTCCCCTTGATTTCACCACTCCGCATGCCCTGGGGGAGAGAATCGACGCCCCTGATCCGCAACTGCAGATGGCCATGGGCTATGATTTCAACTATGTCCTGGGCGCAGAAACCCCGGAGCCCCGCTTCGCCGCATCGGCCTGGGAACCCCAAAGCGGCCGCTATATGGAGGTATTCACCACTGAACCCGGGGTTCAGCTTTACACAGGCAACCACCTCAAGGGCACAGAAGTGGGCAAGAGCGGTGTCGCCTACGGAAAACGAACCGGTTTCTGCTTCGAAACCCAGCATTTCCCCGACTCCCCCAACAAACCCCACTTCCCCCCGACCCTGCTCACCCCGGGAGACACCCTCAGGTCTACAACCCTCTTCAAATTCTCGGTACGCTGATTTCCATGAACAGAAAAATACTCCTCCTCATCTCCCTGCTCCTGATGACAGCTGCCCTGACAACAAAAGTCAGGGCCTCAGGCCCCTTCAGGTGGGGAAATGCCACCTACGTAAGCCTCGCGCTGAAGGAACCCCTCTCTTTTGAGGGATCGGAAGTGGAACTTCTCGCCATGAAGAACCATTACAACCGCATCAGGGTAGATCACGACACCGCATGGATAGGGGTCTGTTTTCGGTCGCCCGCGGTCATTCTAGGAAACCTGAGGGTTTTTGTGGCCGACAACAAAAATGTGGCGGCCCTTTCTTCCAGAAAAGAAAACCACGGACTCCTCGAAAAGGATGTTCTGGTGGCCCTCTCCCCTGCCGCTGGCCCCCTGATTGAGACCTGGGATTTCGCCTTTCCGGTCTCCTTCACCGGAGGATACCTCTGGCGTAACAACGAGGATACCTACATGTTCTCCTACATGGGTGCCAGCGTGGAAAGTACAGGGAATGACTATTTTCACCCCGGGGTGGCCATTGACATGCCCAATGCCCGGGGATTGGAAAAGTATGCCATTCTGGCCATGGAAGCCGGAAAGGTAGTCTGGGTGGAAAACCGTATTCCCGGCACTGAAGAGCCGAAAGCCGCAGTATGCATTGAGAGTGCCTCCTCTTCGGGCATCTATTACATTTATCGGAACCTGTACAACAGGAATTTGATGGTCAGCCGCAACCAGCAGGTGCAGAAGGGGGACCCCCTGGGGACCATTTGGGGCGACGGAAACCAGGAAAACCTTCACCTCACGGTGGTCAGGTCCGACAGCCTCCCCACGCTGAAAAACGCCGAAGCTAACATCGTCAACTTCTTTCCCCAGCTTCTGGAACTCTATTATGGCCGTCAACCCCTGAACAGCCAGCTGTTCACCAAGGGACAAATCCTTTTCGGCAGAGCTGCCGGCCCTCAGGGAAATGTGAAGAATGCCTCGGCATTTGAGGAATACCAGGGAACGGGATGGCTCCTGGGGAATTGGAACACCACGGGCAAAGTGGAGTGGGTCTCCTCACGCCAGAACGGAAACGTACGCCTCTCCAGGCTTCTTTTCCATGGCAAGGCCGCCGAATGTGTCAACCCCAACCCCTGGTATGAATATCAGATCAGCGTTCAAAACGGGGTTTATCGCATCAGGGCAAGTGTGGGCGACGGCCTTCTTCCCTCCTGGCAGAAGATAGAATATGAAGGCGTCACTGCAGGCACCTTCTCTCTGGGAAAAGGAGAGTATACGTGGACCCCTGAAAAGATCGTCAGGATAAGAGACAACAAACTGAATATCAGGATTTACCTGAACGACACAGGTTCGGTGGCCGGAATCAGCGAAATCGTCTTTCAGCAGGCTTCACGATAACCATCGACGCCCTGGCACATGGTCATTTCCGAATCCTGCCTTCTGAAACCCAAAGGGTTGCACTCCCCGGAATTAAAGAGGACCTGTATGCCGGAAATACGGGCTACCTCTCCCTAATATCGTAAGCCATCAGGGCATTCCCATGCCTGATCAGGAGCATCCCTTCGCTGATCACGGGGTGGGCCCAGTGCTGTGCCGACCCCAGGGGAACCCTGAAACGGCTGATGACCCTGAATTTCTCAGGAGTGGCCTCCACCAGGGCCATCTCTCCATCCCTCTCGGCATAACAATAGTAAAGGCCATCGGCATAGAGGACCACCCCGCCCCCCAAATCACCCGAAGTAGTTCTGACCTTTCCTGTAGCCCTGTCGATACAGTACCATTTCGGCTGAAGGTATGCCGACATATATATGGAGCTGTCGTTGAGGATCGCGCCGCCCGAGAGGTTGATGATGGCTTTGTTGCGCCACAGCACCCTGACGGAATCGCCCCCCGGGGAAAGCCTGAGCATCACCAGTCCCGAGCTGTCCTTGCGCGAAGTGCTCGACACCAGAAGGTCCCCATTATCATAAAGAGGCGTATTGGCATGGATCTTATTGTCCTGGTACTGAAACATCTTCCACAGCACCTCGCCGCTGCCGGCATCGAGTCCTATAATCGAGGAGGCCGTCAGGTTAACGATCATGGAACGGCCATGATGCGTGAAGAGGAGCGGCGAGGAATAGGTGGCCTGCTCCCCGGAACCCGGGGACGACCAAATAATCTCTCCCGTGAACCGGTTCAGGGCCACCAGGTTATGGCTCTTCCCTCCCGGAGTGCAGTATAGCCGGTCGCCGTCAACGAGCAACGATTCCGAAAACCCGAACTGTACCGAATCGGCCTTCAGATCCTTGAAAAAATCGAGGGACCAGACCTGCTCGCCGGTATGGGCATCCAGGCAGTAGACCATGCCATCTCCGCTTTCTATGTAAAGATGATCTCCGGCCACCGTAGGGGTCGACCGGGCGCCGGCAAACAACGCCGTGAAGTCACTGCCGTAATCTTTGGTCCACAGCACCTCTCCCTTGAGGTCAAAAACATGGAGCCTGCCCACCCCTCCCAGGGTGTCGGGAATGCCGGTCACATAAATCTTTCCCGCCGACACAACGGGACTTCCCATGCCAGCCCCCAGCCCTTCATACGACCAGAGCATCGCGGGACCTTCCTCAGGCCACTCCCTGAGAAGCGATGTGCCGGGATACTTACCGTCACGCCCCGGACCACGCCACTGGGCGATTTCCTGAGAAAACAAAAACAAAGGAACCAACTGAAAGATGACCAAAAAAACAATTCCCGTTCTCCTGAATATTGTGACCATAACTTTACTATTTTCTCCTATTAGTCTCGAAAAGCCACCCGTTTATTACATCTTCCGTGTGAGATCGAGCAGGCCGTTGATGACCGTCAGAGGATGGGGCGGGTTTCCGGCGATGTACAAATCGACCACAGTGCGGTCCAGAAACTCCCTGTTCAGGGCCGGGGATCCTTCAAAGATGCCGCCGCTGATGGCATCGGTGCCGGCCAGGACGACAATTTTAGGTTCCGGAATGGCCTCAAAGCAGATCTGCAGAGATTCCGCCATATTTGCGGAAATGGGACCGGTGATCACCACCCCGTCGGCATGGCGCGGAGAGGCTACGAATTCGATACCAAAGCGGCTCATATCAAACTGCACATTGTTGGCAGCATTGAGTTCCCATTCGGCACTGTTGTCACCCGCCGCCGAAACCTGGCGCAGTTTCAGCGATCTCCCCAGTACCCTGTGCACCTCAGGGCGGACCAGGTGCGGTTGGACTTCCACCGGTTTATCCTCTCCTTCCCTGACGATAAGGCCCTCACGGCTGTTCGTTGACAAATGGTAGTCTTTGGTGAAGCTGATTTTTCCCGGGAACTGCCGGGCACACTCCCCGCAAAAGGTACATTTTCCCAGGTCGATGGTCACAGGAGCGGCAGTGATGGCTCCGGTCGGACAAAGGGAAACCAGGGCCTTCCCATCGACGGGGTCCCGGCTGATCACCGGCCGGCCTCTGAAAACCCCCGGGACCTCAACCGTGATGACATCGGGGATGAACTGTTTCCCCTGGTGAATCCATATTTTCAGATTGTCAAAGATCATGGCCGCAGTAAGATAGGTTAAAACTCTTGTTACATATCGGAAAATCGGAGATTTCGTTGTTGCGGACGGCCAGGGCCAGGGCCATCCAGTTATGAAACGACGGATCCTTGACCTTGTAATGGCGCAGTTCTCCCTTTTCACCGGTGACGGCGCAATGACAGATCTCGCCCCTCCACCCTTCGACCAGGGAGAGGGCCAGCATGCCCGGCTTCATTACTGACGGCAGTTCGCCGGCCTCCCCAGCCTCAGGCAATGTGGCCATGAGCTGCCGGAGGTATTGCATCGACTGTCTGATTTCATCCCTGCGGATCTGCAGCCGGGAGAGAACATCGCCGTGGTGTTTTACCACGGGCTGGTGGCCAAGGAGCGGGTAGAGGTGCGAGGGATGGCTGCTACGGATGTCACGGGTCACGCCTCCCATTCGTGCCGACATGCCCACGGCACCGATGGAAAGCAGGTCTTCAACGGAGACCACCCCTGTTCTCTCGAACCTGGAAAGGGCACTGGGAAGATGAAAGAGCATGGCACTCATCTCCTCAAAATCGCGTTCATAGAGTTCCAGGATGGTGGAGAGGCGCTCAGCGAGTTGCGGTGTAAAGGGAAACGGGTTTCCCCCGGGCCTGATCAATCCTTTGGCCAGGCGATTACCTCCCCACTCCTGAAAGAAATTCACCAGGGGAGTTCTCAGCCGTCCGAAGACGGCACTTCCCAGCTGATAGGCCACATCGGCGCACAGGGCAGCCATGTCGCCGGTATGGATGGCCATGCGCTCCACCTCCAGGGCCAGGGTACGGCTCAGGGCCATTTCCCCAGACTCATGGAAACCACCGAGCGCTTCCCTGACCATGCAATAAGCCGTGGTATGCCCCACCACGGTATCTCCGGCAATGCCTTCAGCCACCGAGGCCTGTTGCAAAAGTGCCGGGCGCCGCAGCAGCAGCTCCTCGATGCCCCGGTGCTGATATCCCAGCTGTATCTCCAGGTGAAGAATCTGCTCCCCGTTGCAGATAAACCGGAAATGCCCAGGCTCAATCACTCCTGCATGAATGGGCCCTACCCCCACTTCGTGCAGTTCATCGCTCTCCATGGAATAAAAAGGATAGTTG
Source organism: uncultured Prolixibacteraceae bacterium (assembly GCA_964567485.1). Classification (GTDB taxonomy): domain Bacteria; phylum Bacteroidota; class Bacteroidia; order Bacteroidales; family Prolixibacteraceae; genus UBA1413. Next base: position 78,321 of record CAZMMX010000006.1, read on the forward strand.
GCGATGGTTTGGGAGCGGTCGGCACGGTTGAAAGGGTAACGCACTGGCTTCAGCCAGGGATGGTCATGGTAATGAACCCCGAAATTCTCGTGGATCTCCCTTTCAAACCGTTCAAAAGCAGGCACTCTGGCGGAAAAGGAAGGAAGGGTATCCCCGGGGCTTACCACACATGAGGAGAGAAAAATCGTGCCCGTGGGGTCGTCGGCAATGGCGCAGATCAGCCTGATCTTCTCCCTTTCGGGAATCCCATGGAAGGTCACACAATGCCTTCCCGGATGACCGTCAAGCAGTGCGGTGTTCACCCCGTAAAAAGTGCCGTAGTCCGCCTCCGGAACCGAGGCGAGCGGCAGGCTGCTGTTATTCTTTATTGAAATATAGTCCATGGTCATCAGGGCAATAAGGAGACACTTTCTCTCAGCAGAACGACGAATTCTGCAGGGGGGTTAAATCCGAGATATACGGCCAGGGCCAAGAGGATGAACTGGGAAAGGCTCTCCCAGGGTTGCGATGGCGGCACATTCACCACTTCAAAACCGGCAGAAGGAAGAAACAGAATCCTGAAAACATTCCTGCCGAAAGCCCAGAGGATCATGGTCAGCAGGATGGCCACCGCCACCAGGAGCCACACCAGACGGGCTTCGATCAGGGAGCGGAAAATCAGCCATTCGCTCACAAACATCCCCGAGGGAGGAATGGCGGCGGCACTGAGGAATCCCAGGAGCAGGACCATGGCCCCGGCGGGGTTGTACGTGAAATAATTTCCCATGGCGCCCAGGCTCTTACTCTGGTATACACGGTAAAGCTGGTTATACTGGAAAAAGAGGGAGGACTTAACAAAGGTATGAAGGACGATGTGCAGTACGGCGGCATAGGTACCCACGCCTCCGGCGACCACGCCCAGCATCACCACGCCCATGTGTTCCACGCCGGAATAGGCAAACATCCGTTTTACATTCCGCACTTTTATCATGTACGCGGCAGCGACGAAAACAGAAAGAAAGGCCGCCGTGCCGGTGACCACGTTGGCCCAGTGATGGAGCGGCGTATGGGCAAGGACGGTATAAAACCTGAAGACTCCTGCAAATCCCAGGTTCATCAGGACGCTGGCCAGCAATGCTCCCGCAGGCCCGGGGGCCGTATCCTTGGCATCGATGCCCGCGGTAAACATGGGCACCAGCCCCAGCTTCGCGGTAAACCCCGTGAAAATAAAAACATAAGCCAGCTTAAGCCAGAAAGGATCCAAAGAGTTGCTCTTTTCCAGCAGGTTGGCAAAGGAGAGTTCCGTCGATCCAGCATGTTGCAGCGAAAGACTCAGAAAAAGAATGCCGATGAAGACAAAGGAGATGCTCAGTGCACAAATGAAGACATATTTCCAGGTCCCTTCCAGGGCCAGTTTATTCCGGTGATGGTAGATCAGCGCCGAGGCACTCAGGGTGGTGATCTCGGTGAATATCCAGATCACCGCCAGATGGTTGGACAGGTAACCGGCACCGATGGCCGTAATCAGCAGTACCAGTGAACCGAAATAAATGCCCCGGGAAAGCGGGGTTTCATCGTGTCTTTCAATATAAATGGCACTGTGTAGTGCTGCCGGAACCGTCACGATGCTCAGGGTGACCAGCAGGAGAAGGCCTAAGGCGTCAAAGGTAAAATAGGCGTTATCGGTGGAGTGGAGGCGGCTCCAGGCATAAAGGGTAAATCCCCATTGCAGAAGCAGGAAAACCCCTACCAGGAGGTAGTTCACTTTCCGGTGACGGTTCAGGAAGAGCCCCGCCGACAGCAATAATGCCAAAATGAGATAGATAATGGTCATGGCGCTCTTTCCTTAATAATCTTTCAGGTTACTCAGCTGGTCGACATCCACATCCCTGAAGACGTCGCCTATCTTGTTCAGGAAAATCCCCAGAATAAGCACGCTGGCAAAAATATCGAGCATGATGCCCAGGTTGACCAGCATCGGCATTTCATTTCCCACAGCCAGGGAAAGAACAAAAACCCCGTTTTCCACCACCATGTACCCCATCACATGGGTGATGATCTTCCGGCGGGTGGCGATCAGGTAAAGCCCCGTAAAAAGGGTGGAGAGGGCCACCACGAAAAAGAGCTTGTCGAGGTGGGTGTCACTGATCATATTCGACAGCAGGAAGGTGACCACCAAGATGGCGGTGACGATTAGCAGGGAGATGAAATTGGGAACGAAGGGTTCCGCCTCGCGGGTGATCTTGTTCCGGCGCAGCAGGTAGGCCAGGAAGACAGGCACCGCGACCGACTTGAAGATAATGGTTTCCAGGAGAATCAGCACCAGGTTGAGAAGGTTGATTTCGCTGAGCTGGATAAAGACCACGAAGAACAGAAGGATTCCCTGGTAGGCCAGCACTTTCACATAGGTCATCAGCCGGTTGGCAATGGCGATATAAAAGAGGGTGATCAGAAAAGCAATGAGTAATACGTCAGCCATAGTGTACAATTTTCAAAGGAACCTGCCCGAGAGGAGCAAAACGCCGAAAAAGACCAGCAGGGCTACCGAGGTAAGGGCGGTAATAAACTGGGGGTTATGGCTCATACGAAAGCGGGCCATAAACGATTCTATCATACCCACAGCCACAGCCATGGCTGCCTGGATGAGCAGAAAGAGAGGGATGGCATAGCCTGTGGGGACCATACCAATAAAGAGATTAACGATCAGGGCCCCGAAAATGGCAAATTTCAGGTATCCGGCTGTGAGGATCAGTCCCAGGTCAAAGCCGCTGTTATCGAGGATCATCACCTCATGGACCATGGTCAGTTCGAGGTGGGTTTTGGGGTCGTCGACGGGCATGCGGCTATTCTCGACCATGGCGATCATCACCAGCACGAAGGTGGCCAGGGTGGCCATGGCATAGCTGATCCAGGAGCCCAGGTGGAGTTCGCAGAAGATTTCGTAAAATGAGGTATGTCCGGTCAGCAGGGCCATAGACCCCATCAACAAGAAAAAGGCAGGTTCCGCCAGCATGCCGTAAAGGGCTTCGCGGCTCGCTCCCATACCCTCAAAACTGCTTCCCGTATCCAGAGCGGCAACGACACTCAGGAACCTCCCCAGCGCCAGGACATAAGCAAAAAAAATGAAATCTCCGTTGAAGCTGAGCACCCCTTTCGACTGGCCGAAGGGCACCACCAGCAGGGCCATGATAATCGACGCCATATAAACAGTGGGGGCCACCCTGAAGAGGATGCCGGCGGTGGCAGGATAGACGCTTCCCTTGCGGAAGAGACGTGCAACGTCCTTCAGGGGCTGCAGGATACCGGGACCTTTCCGCCCCGAGGCCAGGCTCTTCGTACGGTTAATGATCCCCGTAAAGAAGAGGGCTGCAATAACGATCAACAGTGCACTCAGCATATTACATCTGTTTCAGAAGTTGAACCATGTCTGCCAGCCATTCGGAAAGCAGGGGAAGGATGATCACTGCCACCACGAAGAGGATGCCATAGAGGATGTACACCTGTAATTTGCCATTCTGGAGAAAGAGAAAACGGCTCATCACCCACTGGAAACCGTTCACAGGTTTGTCGATCAGCCACTGTTCCACCTTATCGCTGGCATGTGATTCGTAGTGACCTTCTACGGGGAAGATCTGTTCCGCTCCTTTTTCACGCCGTGAAAAGGTAAGTACCGCCTTGAAGAGCTTGGTGTAGCTGCGGGCAAAGGAGCCTGCCGTATACTGCAGTTTTGGGGTTGGGGCCACGTACCCGCAACTCCAGGTGGGCGAGATCTCCTGCCTGCTTTTTCGGGTGACCAGGTGGCGTACCCCCCAGAGGAGCAGGCTGACCACGATCACCCCCCATGCCGCCAGGGCCACAGGTTCCAATATCTCCTGTACCGGTGCAGGAACGCCAGCGACCACCCCAGTTCCCGGGAGAGCGGGGGTGAGGAACAGCGCCACCGGCCTGACCAGAAATTCCGTGAAAAAGTGAGGGAACAACCCGATCAGGACGATCAGCACGGCTAGAACCCCCAGGGGCGCCAGCGTTCCCCGTGATACCTCATGCACGGCATGCTCCTCGCTGCGACGCGGGGTTCCCAGAAAGACAATACCAAAAGCCTTGGTGAAACAGAGCAGCGCCAGTCCGCCGATAAGAACCAACCCCACGATGGTGAAAATAATAAATACCAGGTTCACCAGCGAGGCTTCCTGCATCCAGGAATATAACCCCGAGTATACCAGAAACTCAGAGACAAATCCGTTGAAGGGGGGGATACCGCATATGGCGATGGCCGCCACGAGGAACAGAAGGGCTGTCAGGGGCATCTTTTTCATGACCCCTCCCAGGTGTTCGATATGGAGGGTGTGGGTCGCCTGGTACACATTTCCCGCGGTATAAAAGAGCAGCGATTTAAAAAGGGCATGGTTGAGGGTATGTAAAAGGGCGCCGGCAAATCCCAGCGAGGCCACTCCCATGTTCCCGGAGCCCAGGCCGATAGCGCCCAACCCGATGCCCATGCCGATGATGCCAATATTCTCAATGCTGTGGTAGGCCAGCAGCTTTTTCAGGTTGTGTTGCACGATGGCCAGCATCACCCCGTAAACCCCCGAAACCAGAGACAGGACCAGTAAAAGGGTGCCGATCACCGTATAATCAACGGGAAGAAGGAGAAGCATCCTGAGAATTCCGAAGATGCCTATCTTGATGATCACCCCCGACATGATCCCCGAGATGTGGGCGGGGGCTGCCGGGTGGGCGTGAGGAAGCCAGGTATGAAAGGGAACGAACCCCGCCTTGATGCCGAAGCCGGCAATGAAGAGGATCATCAGCGCCGTAGCGGCTCCCGTTCCCCCGGGAAGAGCAGCCAGCGCCGCAAAATCATAACTCCCAGTCTTGATGGCCCCATATAGAAAACCCGTCATCAGCAACAGAAGCGACACATGCGACTGGATCAGAAAATTGATCCCCGCCTTTACGGTGACCCACTTTTCATGCTCAAAGATAATGGCCAGGAAAGCGGTGACAGTCATGATCTCCCATAGGATGATAAACACCAGGCTGTTCTGCACCACGGTGAGGCAAAGCATGGAGGCATGCAACAGCAAAAAAGAGACAAAATGAAGGGTCAGGGTGTTCCTTCCGGCCTTGCAGGAGTCCAGGTAGTAAAGTCCGTAGATCCCCCCGGTGATAAACACCAGGTTGATGATCAGGATAAACCATGCCGAAAGGGCATCGAGACGCAGGGGGATTTCCCCGGTGACCACATTCCCGGGCAGCAGCCATTGTCGAGCTTCCCCGGTGAGGACGCCCCAGGCAGGAACCGAGGAGACCACGGCCATCCAACAGATGCCCACCAGAAGCAAGGCCTTTTGCATCCGTCCCTTCAGAAACGGAAGCGCCATGGCGACTGCCGCCGTAACACAAACAAACCACGTCACCTGATTCATAGCGTTGATTTCTCCACCTTTGAAAATGACGGCCAAATAAACGGGAATTCTCCGGCATCCCTTGGGAATTCCGGTTTCATTCTCATCAAATGTACAGGAAAATTAACAAATAGAGAAATACGCCACCGGAAGGAAAGGGGATAACCTTAAGGAAACAGGGCAACCATAAGGAAACGGGGCATCGGGCAGGAAAGAGGTTATTGAATAACAGAAATGGTCGTACGGCGGTTAAGGCTGCGCCCCTCCTCCGTATCATTGGTGGCCAGGGGATGGTCCATCCCGTACCCCTGTGAGGTGACTCTCCCCGGGTCTATTCCTTTGGCGACCAGATAATCGCGAACCGAAGCAGCTCTTTTAAGGGAGAGTTCCCGGTTAAAATCAGCGCCTCCCGTGCTGTCGGTATGGCCACCGATCTCTACACGAAGTGTGGGATTCTCGCGGAGAAAGCGGAGAAGCACCAGGAGTTCCGGCTCCGAAGGGGGTAAAATCTCATATTCATTGAGGGCAAAGAAGATTTGGTAAAGGTCCATAGAGGTACCGGGGCGTGCAGGTTTAAGCCTGATTTCGCGTAAAACGGGATCGGGAATACCCTTTGTTTCGGGAATAGCAAACCGTTCTGAATAAAAGAGAAATCCGGGGTGCTCCACGGTAAAAACCAACTCCACTTCTGTGGGCAGAGCCGCCAGGAAAATGCCCTCTTCATCGGCGGGGATGGTCACTGCGGGGAAGGCTGAAGGGGACGAAGCCCTGATATTGACGCTGGCGGCCACCGGCAGAGCGGTGGCATCATTGACCACTTTCCCACGGATATAGGAAACGGGAGAGGGGCGCAGGGCTTCAGGAAGCTCGAAGGAGCAGATATCCATGTGGGCTCCCTGTTCCCTTCCGGTGGCGAACCAGGCATGTACCCCGCTCCTATCGGTCACCAATCCCTGTTCATTTCCCGGCGAGTTGACCGGAGCGCCTAAATTCTCCGGCGAACTCCAGATCTCCCCAGGCAGGAGAACCGCGTGGAAGAGGTCGTAGCCCCCGAATCCCGGCCAGTGGTCAGAGGCAAAAAAAAGATCCCTGCCCCCAGGGTGAAGAAACGGGGAGATTTCATCACCCTGAGTGTTGATGCTGTCACCGGCGTTGACCACTCCTCCCCAGAGAGGGATCCCATCTTCGCGCCATCCCTTCAGGGGAACCACCCAGAGATCCTTCTTTCCTTTTCCCCCGCTTCTTTCGGAAGAGAAAAAGAGCTGGTCCCCGAAGGCCGACAGGGAGGGCTGTCCTTCCCACCCGGCGGTATTGACCGCTTCCCCGGCATTGCGGGGAGGCGTCCATTGTCCATTTTCGAATTTTGAAAACCAGAGGTCACAACTGCCGAAGCCTCCGGGATGGTTGCACAGGGTAAAAAAAAGAAGTTTTCCGTCGGCAGACAAAGAGGGAGCCCCCTCATTAGCCAGAGTATTCAGTTCTGCCAGGGGAACAGCCTCGCCCCATTGTTTCTTATCGAAGCGGCTCATGAAGAAATCCTCCTGCCAGTGAGTGGTGGCCCCTGTAACGGGCACCCGGCGGGTAAAAATCAGGGTATTACCGTCGACAGTGAGGGAAGGCCAATATTCATCGAGCGGGGAGTTCACGCCCGTTCCGGGGTCAACAGGATTAAAAGGCACGGGATTCCTGATCGCAGAAGCGGCAAAGGCAGCATGTTGGTAGAGGGTCGTCGCCCTGGTGAGGAGGGTTCCGCGGGGTTGGGAAGCCAGAAAATGGGTAAGCTTTTCCAGGGCTTCTCCATAGGAAGCCGTCAGAAAAAGGGCTTCTCCCAGCCTGAAATCGAGGAGGTTCCCCCCGGCCCCGGCATCTGCAACCCTGCGCAGATAAATGAGTTCCTCGTTGCGGGCATTCTGCTCCCGGCAAATGTCGGCCATGAGCATCAAGGCCTCACCGTTGGAAGGGTCACCCCTGAGGACCCTCGCGGCAGCCGCGGCGGCACCCTGCAAATCACGACGCTCCCACGCCTGCAAAGCCTGACGTAAATGACGTCCGCTCCTGCCGTCACCCTGTGCCATGACCACCAAAGGCCCCATCAGCACAAGAAAAAGAAACACCACGGAAATTGCTCTGAGCTCCTTCATCGAAAAACGGGTTTATTTTTTATACCCACAGAAACGAACAGTTTGGTATAAGAATTGTTTTTATATTTGGACAGGATAACCAATCCGTTGTAAGAGAGGAGTTAAATAACCTATTTGCTGATTTAAAACGCATTTTGTTTTAAGTGATGAAACACAACTTTTCTAAATCGGGTTCCAGGGAAAAGATCGACAAAATTGAAAGAAAAGCCTCTGTTTCAGGGGTTTCCCAGAAAGAAAGGAGTTCCAAGAAAAGGCTCTCCATCTACGATGATTTTGAAGAAGAAGAGCTGGATGATATGGATTCCCGAAACCTGAAACACCAGAAATCAAGGCGATAAGCCCGGCGATTCCCCCGGCCGGCAAACACCCTGCCGTTTAGTTGCCTCCCAGGATCAGAGGGAGTCCCTCTTTTCCGCTGCCTACCACCACCACCTTTGAATTGGGGGATTTTGCCAATTCCAGGGTGGCGTCAATACCTTTCTGTTTCAGGATATTTTCAGTAAGGCTGGCACTGATGATCCTGTTATAGTCAGAGATCCCCTGGGCTTCGATACGCCGGCGCTGGGCCTCGGCATCTTCCTTGGTCAGCCGGTATTCATAGGCCAGGGATTCCTGTTCCTGGGTGAGCTTGCTCTCGATGGCGGTCTTGATTTGGGCAGGCAGGTTAATGGAGCGGATCAGCAATGCCCGCATATCAATGAAATTCTCCCCCAGGGTCTTTTTGGTCTCTTCAATGATCTGACTCTCTACCTGCTGACGTTTGGTAGAGTAAATCTCTTCGGCAGTATACCTTCCGGCCACCTGCCGTACCGAGGAGCGCACCTCGGGAATGACGAGCACATCGACATAACCGGTGCCGAAACGCTCATGCAAGAATGGAATGGAATTGAAAAGGGGATTGAACCTGACGGTCACATCCACATTAATGTACAAACCGCTCTTGTCGAGGACATCCATGGTCTCCTCCCGCTGTTGTTCCCTGACATTGTAGACATACATCCGGTTCCAGGGCGCCACCACGTGAAAACCCTCACCAAAGATGTTCTCCCGGTCGAGCCCCGAGGTATATGGACGGAAAATCACTCCCCGCTCTCCGGCGTCGATGATTAAAAACATGCGGTTGCCAAAAACCAGCACCAGAATTATAACCACCATCGCGCTCACCAGCCACGAGGCCTTCAGATTCAACTTCCTGATATCCATAACTTATCTTTTTAAATGGTACACTTCCTGCAAATGTAGTATTTATCAGGGAAAATGAGGGTTATCAACGGGTTAAACCCGGTGAGGAAACCTAGATGTTGATAAATAACAGGCTAACTTATTGGTACAAAAGCGTTTTTTAAATAGTTTTGACTGGTTTGTCATCAGAATTATTATGATCGGAGAATCTGAACTCATCATCAACGATGATGGAAGTATATTTCATTTGCATCTGAAACCCGGTCAGCTGGCCGACACGGTCCTGCTGGTAGGAGACCCGGGAAGGGTAAAAATGGTCAGCGACCATTTTGATACCATTGATGTGACGGTGGCCAACCGGGAGTTTCTGTCGGTCACGGGAACGCTGCGGGGTCAGCGTATTTCTGTGGTTTCCACGGGAATAGGGACCGACAATATTGACATTGTGGTCAATGAGCTGGACGCTCTGGTCAACATCGACCTGGAGAAGAGGGAGCTTCTTCCGGAACGCAGAAGCCTGCGGATCATCAGGATCGGAACTTCCGGAGGATTGCAGCGTGACCTTCCTGTCGGGGCCTGGATGGTGAGCCACAAATCAATAGGTTTCGACGGTATGCTCTCCTTTTATGAGGGACGTGACGCCGTCAGCGATCTGGCTTTTGAGAAGGCTTTCAGGAAGTTTACCCATTGGCCTGAAAATTTCCCGGCCCCCTATGTGGTGGATGCCTCCAAAGGCCTGCTTGAAAAATTCACAGGCGACCGCTTCACCGGCGGAGTGAACATATCGGCCCCTGGGTTCTATGGCCCCCAGGGCAGGGTACTCCGCATCGGACTGGCCAGGCCTGACCTTAACGAACTGATTGAAAAATTCTCCTTCGAAGGATATAAGATCACCAACTATGAAATGGAAAGTTCAGCCATTTACGGGTTGTCAAAGTTGCTCGGCCACGAAGCCATCACAGTATGTCTGCTCATCGCCAACCGCATGACCAGGGGTGCCAATGAGAGCTACCACGACCAAATGGCACGCCTTGTCGGGGCTGTCCTTGACCGTTTAACCAGCTGATATTATGGCGTCAGGGAAACGAGAACGGACGAAAGCGCTTATCCGGTTGATGGATGACCCGGATAATATCATCTTTGAGGCAGTGGAAAAAGAGCTGCTCAAAGAGAATAGTTCCGTCATTCCCGCCCTCGAAGCCGTTTGGGAATTTACGCCCCATGAAATCTGCCAGCTCCGCATTGAAAATCTTATCAGGAAGATCCTTTTCAAGGAAAACTCCCGGAAACTGCGGCAGTGGTCACGACAAGCCACTCCCGACCTCCTCGAAGGTTTTGTCCTGGCCAGCAGGTACCACTACCCCGACCTCAACGAGGGACTGGTGCTCCGCCATATCGAGGAAATCAGGAAAAAAGTGTGGGTGGAGCTCAACAATTCCCTCACCTCTCTGGAAAAAATAACGGTCCTTAACCATGTCTTCTATAACGATTTCCAGCTCAATGTGGCCGAAGAAGGACATATCAGTCCGCAGCACTGTTTCATCAACAGGGTCCTGGAAACCGGCACGGGAAACGGGGTATCCCTGGCCCTGCTCTACAACATCGTGGCCGAGAAACTGGGACTTCCGGTCAGGTATGTCGACCTGCCCAGGCATCCCCTGCTCGCTTACGTCGACCGGAAAATAGCCTCCCGGGTTCACCCTCCCGGAGTGGAGACCGATATCCTCTTTTACATCAACCCCGCCAACCGGGGTTCGATCACCGGCAGAAAAGAACTGGAATACATCCTGAAAAAAATGAACTACGACATGGAAAACGCCTGTCTGGAGGCCAGTTCCCCGAAGGTCTTCCTGTTAAGGTTGCTGGAGATCACCGAAAAGAGCTATGAAATGAATGGGCAGAGCGAGAGAACTGCCGACATTCTGCAGATGATGAACATCCTCTCAGGAAAAAAATAGAAGAGAGGCTTATCTGACGATCAATCACGGACGCTTTTATCATAAACAAAGCCGTTCCCCTTGCGGGGAGCGGCTTTTATCTTTTATCGTCATGTTGGGTTTCGGGCTACTTGGCGTAGTTAACGGCACGGGTTTCCCTGATCACGGTGATCTTGATCTGTCCGGGATAAGTCATCTCATCCTGGATTCTCTTGGCGATATCGTAGGAGAGCTGTTCCGATTCCTGGTCGTTGATCTTGTCGGAACCCACGATAACCCTGAGTTCCCTGCCCGCCTGGATGGCGTAGGTCTTCGTTACACCAGGGTAAGAGAGGGCCAGGTCTTCGAGATCCTTGAGCCTTTTAATGTAAGATTCCACCACTTCGCGGCGGGCGCCGGGACGGGCTCCCGAAATGGCATCGCATACCTGTACGATGGGGGCCAGAAGGGTTTGCATCTCCACCTCATCGTGGTGTGATCCGATGGCGTTGCATATTTCGGGTTTTTCCTTGTATTTCTCGGCGAGCTTCATCCCCAAAACGGCATGCGGTAATTCGGGCTCATCATCGGGCACCTTGCCGATGTCATGGAGCAAACCGGCCCTTTTGGCCTTTTTGGGGTTAAGCCCCAGTTCCGAGGCCATAATGGCGCAGAGATTGGCCACTTCCCGCGAGTGCTGCAGCAGGTTCTGGCCGTAGGAAGAGCGGTACTTCATCTTGCCGATCAAACGGATCAGTTCAGGGTGAAGTCCGTGGATTCCCAGGTCTATGGTGGTTCTCTTTCCGGTTTCTATCACCTCTTCGTCTACTTGTTTCTGGACTTTCTGCACCACCTCTTCGATGCGTGCCGGATGAATGCGGCCATCGGTCACCAGCTGGTGAAGGGCCAGGCGGGCCACCTCACGGCGTACGGGATCAAAGGCCGAAAGGACAATTGCCTCGGGAGTGTCGTCAACGATGATTTCCACACCCGTAGCAGCCTCCAGGGCCCTGATGTTCCGCCCTTCACGCCCAATAATGCGCCCCTTCATCTCATCACTTTCAATATGAAAAATGGTCACGGCATTCTCAATGGCCGTTTCCGTGGCTACACGCTGGATGGTTTTTACCACCACCTTCTTGGCCTCTTTCGAGGCGGTGAGCTTGGCTTCTTCCATGATCTCGTTGATATACGACATGGCTTCGGTCTTGGCCTCTTCCCGCAACGACTCCACCATTTGCGCCCTGGCTTCTTCAGCCGAAAGCCCCGAAATCTGCTCCAGCTTGTCCACCTGCTGGCGGTGCAGCTTCTCGAGTTCTTCGTGCTTCTGCTCAATCAGCTGTATCTGCGCGTTCAGGGTCTCCCTGATCTGTTCCACTTCTTGTTTCTCCGTCTCAAAATTACGGATATCACGCATCAGGTCATTCCTCTGCTGGTTGGCTGCGGTCTCCCGCTGCTTCAGCTTGTTCTCCAATGCCACCACCTTCTGGTTGCGCTCGGTCACATTCCTTTCATGTTCCGATTTCAACTGAAGGAACTTCTCCCTGGCCTGAAGCATCTTTTCCTTTTTAATCACCTCACCTTCGGCTTCCGCCTCGGTAACGATCTTCACTTTCTTGGCTTTCAGGGCCTTATCCCACAAAAAGTAGGAAAGAGTCCCCCCTCCAAGGAATCCCGCGATTACGCCTATGATTGTTCCTAACATATGTTAAAAAATTATTTAGTTAATAAAAAAACCCGCTCATTTTACCCTCTCCCCCTTGGGGAAACGGTAAAACAGCGGGTATGATAAATAAATATCTTATTTCAGGTACGTCGCACTTCCCTCTCTGCGAGAAAGTCGTTCACGTCATCCCTCAAATCTTTCAGTTCAATGATCAGAGGAGTATGGTCGGCCTTTTCCTGCATCACCATATGGCTGTAAACCACCTGAAATGCCGTCATGGCCAGAACGTCCTGGGAATCCTTATTGGGGTAATCCTTCCTGAAAGATTGCACCAGTTCGTTCAACCTCTTTGCAGCGTTTCTGAACCTCTCCTCGTCCTTGCGACTGACCTGCAGGGGGTAAACCCTGTTGTCAATCCTGATATTTATTGAAAGTGTGTCGTTCATCCCTTCTTTATTCATTCAGCAATGCCACACATTTATCAATCTCCCGCACTAATTTTCCTATCCTCAACCTGACCTCCCTGCTATCGCCGAATCCCGACTCCATCGTTTTGGCCAGTTTCAGATTTTCATATCTGGTAACAATTTCAGCCTTTTCCTTTTCCAGAACCTCCATCTGGCCTTTCAGGGCAGCTATTTCTTCCTGCAACTCCCCATTCCGGCCGTCTAACTGTTCAAACTCCTCCATTAACCGGTGAATTCTCTCTTTCAGCTCCCTCACAAGCAAAAGGCTTTCTTCTGTCATTTTTGCTGCAATTGAGTGACAAAATTAATAATTTTAGTCAATTCTGCCCCTGATAGGCATCCATTTTGCAAAATTTATCCGGCTTCTACCGTTATATTTGCCTGCCATCAACCCTTTTTATTTTTTTGATGTTTAGAAATAACGTTTTACTCCTCGTTTTTGTTCTTCTGGGGCACACCATGACGGCCCAGCTGAAGTACTATGCCACGCCGGTGAGGATTCCGGTATCGCTGAGTGCCAATTTCGGAGAGCTCAGGTCAAACCATTTCCATACGGGACTCGATTTCCGGACCGAGAGAAGGACCGGGCTTCCCATATATGCCAGTGCTGAAGGGTATGTCTCCCGCATTTCGGTCTCCCCGACAGGTTACGGAAGAGCTCTTTACCTCAGCCATCCCAACAATACGACCACAGTATACGGCCACTTACTCAAGTTTCGTGACGACATCGAAGCCTACGTCAAGGAGGAGCAATACAGGAAAAAGAGCTTTGCCGTTGATCTGGAGCTTACGCCCGATAAGTTCACGGTACAGCGTGATGAGCGCATTGCCCTGAGCGGCAACTCAGGCAGTTCAGGAGGTCCGCACCTCCATTATGAAATCAGGGATACCCCCACACAGGATGCGTTGAACCCCCTGACCATCGATTCCTTTGGGGTCAAGGACGCCACTCCGCCCAGAATTTTCGCCGTTCAGTTCTATCCTCTTGACAACCAGTCACATGTCGAATTTAAAACCTACAAGAGGAAATATACCCCTGTGGCCCAGGGGAGCAATTACCGTCTCAACCCCGCCCGTGCGGTCAATGTTTTGGGGAGAATCGGCATTGCTGTCAAGACCAATGATTACTTTGACGGGAACAGCAGTATTTGCGGGATCAGGAGTGCCCGGCTCCTTCTTGATGGCCGGGAGGTTCACTCCTTCACCCTCGACAGGATCGCTTTCAGCCACAACCGTTATCTCAACAGCCACATCGATTATGCCGAGGTCGTGCAGAACCGGGAGTGGTACCACCGGATGTGGCTTGACCCGGGAAACCAGCTTGACATATACACCACCGGTGACTCACGGGGAGTCATGACCGTCGACAGTGGCCAGGTGGTTCAGGGCGAAGTCATTCTCGCCGATGTCAGCGGAAACGAAGCCCGCTTCAGCTTTACCCTGGTCGGGGTCGCCTGGCCCCTTCCCGATATTGCGGTGAATGCCAGTTCTCTCTTCTCCATGAAGGCCGAAAACCGTTACCAGGCCCCCGGCTTTGAGATCACCACGCCTTCCGGGGCATTTTACGACGACATCAACTTTTACCATCAGGCCATAGCATCACCGAACGGCCCCTATTCTCCGGTGCACCAGGTTCATTTCAACACCACACCCATCCACAAACCCCTGAAAATCAGAATTCACGCCGACACCCTACCCGACTCAATGGCCTCCAGGGCATTTATTGCCCTGATCGATGACAAGGGAATCAAACGGTATGCCGGGGGGACCCTGTCGGAAGGCTGGATGGAAACTTCCATCAGCGAATTCGGCAACTACACGGTAGAAGTCGACACCATTCCACCGGTGATTACCTCTTTGAGCATTAAGGATAACGCCCTGACAGAAACCGCCTGGATACGCTTCACCATCACCGATGACTTTTCGGGTATCAGAAGCTATAACGGATTCATCGACGGGGAGTGGGCCCTGTTTGAATACGACCCCAAAACCAGAAGAGTGGCTTACAAAATCGACACCTCCCGCACAGGAAGCGGCAAACGGCATCTCCTGAACCTCTCGGTCACCGACAATGCCGGAAACACCACGGTATACACGGCTTCCTTCTGGAAATAACAGAAATCATAAGGCGGTTCCGGTGAAATAGCCATGATCATTATGTCACCAAAAGGAATGAATAAACCCATCATGGCTATTACATGTGGCCGTTAAAAACAAACAATTTATTCACATGAAAAAGTTATATTTGCCCGTTCCGGTAATATTGTAAATTTCTTCGTTTATGACCATTAAAAGAATTCTTACCCTTTTTAGCGTTATTGTGTTCCTGTTATGGAGCGCTCCCGGAGCCATGAGCTGCACCAATTTTCTGGTGACCAAAGGGGCTTCGGCCGACGGTTCGGTGATGATCACTTATGCTGCCGATTCCCACACCCTCTATGGGGAGTTGTATTTCTGGCCGGCCACCGACTGGCCGGCAGGCTCCCTGCTCGACGTCTACGAGTGGGATACGGGGAAGTATCTGGGCAAGATAGATCAGGTTCCCCACACCTACAGTGTGGTGGGCAATATGAATGAGCACCAGGTTTCCATTGGGGAGACCACCTATGGTGGCCGTGGGGAGCTCTCGTCGCAATCGGGCGCCCTGATCGATTACGGCAGCCTCATGTACATCGCCCTGCAGCGCTCCACGACCGCCCGTCAGGCCATCGAAGTGATGACCTCCCTGGTGGAGAAATACGGCTATTGCAGTTCGGGGGAGTCGTTTTCCATTGCTGATTCCCGTGAAGCCTGGATCATGGAGCTGATAGGTAAGGGAGAAGGAGAAAAGGGAGCCGTATGGGTAGCCATGAGGATTCCCGACGGATACATCAGTGGCCACGCCAACCAGGCACGCATCACCACCTTTCCCCTCGATGACCCCGCCAATTGCCTCTATGCCAGCGATGTCATCTCCTTTGCCCGCGAAAAAGGATGGTTCTCGGGGAAGGACCAGGATTTCAGCTTTTCTGATGTCTATGCTCCCGTTGATTTCAGTGCCGCCCGCTTCTCAGAGGCCCGCGTGTTTGCCGGCTTCAACAAGGTCACGTCAGGCATGGAAAAATATATCCCCTATGTCTTGGGAAAAATCGAACACGGTGGTGAAAACAACTTCGCCACCAACAGAATGCCATTATGGGTAAAACCCGACAAGCCGGTGACCGTTCACGAGGTCATGGGGATGATGCGTGATCATTACCAGGGAACGCCCCTCGATATGACGAAAGATCCGGGCGCCGGGCCCTTCGGGCTCCCCTACCGCTGGAGAGGCCTCACCTGGAAAGTCGACGGCGAAAGCTACCTGAACGAAAGGGCCATCTCGACCCAGCAAACCGGGTTTTCCTTTGTGGCTCAGAGCCGCAGCTGGCTCCCCGATCCTGTGGGAGGAATCCTCTGGTTCAGTGTAGATGACTCCTACAGCACCGTATATGTCCCCATATACTGCGGAATCACCGAAACCCCGGAATCCTACCGCGCGGGAAACGGCGACCTGCTCACCTACAGCGAGACTTCTGCCTTCTGGGCCTTCAACCAGGTGGCCAACTTCGCATACCTCCGCTATGCCGACATGATCACCGATATCCAGAAGGTACAGAAAGAACTGGAAGAGCAATTCATGGGGTTTGTCCCCCTGATTGACAAGGCCGCTGCCGGACTCATGGAGAGCAGCAACCGCGATATGGCCCTGAAGTTCCTCACACAGTTCTCGGTCAATGAAGCCAACGGCACCGTGAAACGGTGGCAGGAACTCTACCGCACCTTGCTGGTGAAATATATCGACGGAAACGTCAAGAAAGAGGAGAACGGCACCTTTAAACGGAACGAATACGGTCAGCCGGCGATGCCCGACTTCCCGGGATACCCCGAATGGTGGCTCCGCGAGATCGTCAAAAGCACCGGCGATCACCTGAAAGTTCCTGCAGGAGGCAGTCACTGATCCCCGGCAGTCGCCCACAAGAGAGGGGTCTTAGGGAAAGATGAACGATGTGGGCCCCTCAGGGCACATTTTTCCTGTGTATGTTGCGTGAAATAAATTAATTGCTAATTTTGCGCCACATTTCAGCAATCTCTTACACCGCTCAAGCGGGTAATATTGCCAACCAGTTAAAATTATAAGCACGATGGACTTAATTAAGATCGCGCGCAGCGCATTCGAGACAGAAAGAAAAGAACTGCCGGCATTTGGTGCCGGGGACACCGTTACCGTCAACTATAAAATCCGTGAAGGTAACAAGGAAAGGATCCAGAGCTACCGCGGGGTGGTCATCCAAGTCAAGGGTAAAGGCGGCACCAAGACCTTCACCGTCCGCAAAATGTCGGGAAGTGTCGGAGTGGAACGTATTTTTCCTATGGAATCCCCCTTCATCGACAGTGTAGATATCAACAAAAAGGGAAGTGTACGCCGTAAAAGGCTGTATTACCTTCGCAGCCTGACGGGAAAGAAAGCCCGCATCAAGGAAAAAAGAGTCTGAAAGAACTCACTATCCCATACAAGGCTTCCGCAAGGAGGCCTTTTTTTTTCTACTTTCGCTTTCTAAAACCTAAAAGCCATGTCAACCCGACTTTCGCTGCTCATGCTGGCAGTTCTGTTCATGGGCTGTGCCAGGGAGCCTGAGCTGGTCACTGATCCCGTTGACCAGGTCAACCCGCTGATGGGGAGTCTCTCCGACTTCAGTTTCAGCACCGGCAATACCTACCCTGCCATTGCCCGACCCTGGGGCATGAATTTCTGGGTTCCCCAGACCGGCAAGATGGGAGATGGATGGATGTACACCTACAATGCCCACCGTCTCAGGGGCTTCAAACAAACCCACCAGCCCAGTCCCTGGATCAACGACTACGGCCAGTTCTCCATTTTTGCCACCTCGGGGAAGGTCGTCGCCGGAGAAGAGGAAAGAGCCAGCTGGTTTTCCCACAGGAGAGAGACGGCACAACCCCATTACTACCGGGTATATCTGGCTGATCACGACATTACGGCAGAAATCACCCCCACCGACAGGGCAGCCATTTTCCGTTTCACCTTTCCCGCCGGTGACACCTCCTGCATCGTCGCCGATGCCTTCGATAACGGCTCCATGGTCACGGTCCATCCCGGGGAGCGCAGAATAACAGGCTATACCACCAAAAACAGCGGCGGCGTTCCCGCGAATTTCAAAAACTGGTTCGTCATGGAGTTTGACCGGCCCTTTGCATCTTTTTATACCTGGAAGGAGGGAGATCTCACCGCAGGAGAACGCCAGGCCGAAGGTTCCCATACCGGCGCCATCGTCCGCTTCGTGACACGGCGCGACGACCAGGTGATCGTCAGGGTGGCCTCTTCCTTTATCAGTCGGGAACAGGCCATCCTGAACCTCGAAAGGGAAACTGGTGGAAAAACCTTCGAGACCGTGAAACAAGAAGGTAGGGAGATCTGGAACCGGGAGCTGGGGAGAATCAGGGTATCGGCCGAAAATGCCAGCCATGTGCAGACTTTCTACAGTTGCTTTTACCGGATGCTTCTCTTTCCCAGGATGTTTCATGAATTCGATGCCGCCGGCAACATGGTTCACTACAGTCCGTACAACGGGGAAGTACTTCCCGGCCCCATGTATACCGACAATGGATTCTGGGACACGTTCCGCGCGGTATTTCCCTTTTTCACGTGGATGTATCCCGCCCTCGACGCCCAAATCATGGAGGGGCTGGTCAATGCCTATCGGGAGAGCGGCTGGCTTCCCGAGTGGGCAAGTCCGGGTCACCGCGATTGCATGATCGGCTCCAACTCCGCCTCCCTGATCGCCGACGCCTGGGTCAAGGGCATCAGAGGGTTCAATATCGACACGCTATACTCTGCCATTCTCAAGAACACCACGGGCCACGGTCCCGTTCATTCTGTGGGGCGTTTCGGCGCAGAGTATTACAACGATCTCGGCTATATTCCCTACGATGTGGGAATCCCCGAGAATACCGCCCGCACCCTGGAATATGCCTATGCTGACTTTTGCATTGCTGAGCTGGGGAGAGCCCTGGGGCGCCCCGAAGCGGAGACCGCCCTCTTCAGGGAGAGAGCCCGCAACTACCGGAACGTTTTCGACCCCTCGTCCCTGCTGATGCGCGGTAAAAACAGCGACGGCACCTTCCAGGAACCTTTCAGCCCTTACAAGTGGGGCGATGCCTTTACCGAAGGCAACAGCTGGCACTACACTTGGAGTGTGTTCCATGATGTAGAAGGGCTTATCAGGCTGATGGGAGGCCCCGGAATGTTCACCTCTATGCTCGACTCTGTCTTCCGGGTACCTCCCCTGTTTGACTGTTCCTACTATGGATTTCCCATCCACGAAATCAGAGAGATGCAGGTCATGAATATGGGAAATTATGCCCATGGCAACCAACCGGTGCAACACATGATCTATCTCTACAACTATGCCGGAAAACCCTGGAAAACCCAGGAACACCTGCGCGAGGTGCTCACCCGCCTTTATTCGCCCACTCCCGACGGATATTGCGGCGATGAGGACAACGGACAGACCTCGGCCTGGTATCTCTTCTCGGCCCTCGGGTTTTATCCCGTGTGCCCGGGAACTCCCCAGTATGTCATAGGCGCCCCTCTTTTTGAAAAGGCGGAGATCACCCTCGACAACGGCGGGAAATTCACCATCAGCGCTCCCGGGGCTTCCCGCCATCCTTACATCAGGTCGGCTTTGCTCAACGGAGAAAGACTCTCCCGCTCATGGCTCTCCCACGACGAAATTTCCGCAGCCGGAAAACTGGAATTTTCCATGGCCGGAGAACCTGCCGTCAACCTGTGGACAGGGCCCGAATCCTTACCCTTTTCGATGACACATCAGGAAGAGTAATTCCCGCATCCTTTGAATGTTTAAACCAATTAACCAACATCCTTTGTCATGAGTTTCATTCCCAAGGTTAAAATCTTCAGCAAACAGTGGTTCTTTGACTACGCGCTGATTCTTATCGGTAGTTTTATTCTGGCCGGAGGGTTCGTCTATTTCATCACGCCCCACAAGATAGTGCCGGGAGGGGTGTACGGCATCGCCATTGTGGTCCATTACCTGACCAAAGGGGTCTTTTCGTTCTGGCCCGAGGGTGTTCCGATCGGGCTTTTCGGGCTTGTCCTGAATATTCCCCTCACCTGGGCGGGCATCAGGATTCTGGGGCCCAAATTCGGGGTGAAGACCATCACCGGGTTTGTGCTGACCTCGGTTTTCATCGATGGCATCACCATGCTTCGCCCCGACGGCGACGCCCCCCTGGTGGGCGATGTCCTGCTGTCCTGTGTCTTCGGGGGAGTTTTGATAGGTTTTGGACTGGGGCTGATCTTTAAGTCGCGGGCCACTTCGGGAGGCTCTGACATCATCGCCATGATCCTGGCCAAGTACACCCGCCTGCCCCTGGGAAAACTCATGATATACGTAGATTCCGTCATTGTTCTGATCGCCCTGGCCTCCTTCGGGGACTGGGCCATTCCCCTCTATTCCTGGATTGTGATCTACATTACCGGAAGGGCCATTGATTTGACCATCGAAGGGGCAGACTATAACAAGGCCCTCTTCATCATTTCCGACAAGCACGAGGCCATCAGGGACAAAATCATTCATGACCTGGAACGCGGGGGCACCTATATCAAGGGAAAGGGCATGTACACCAATGACGAGAAAGAGATGATCTTCATTACTGTCAGCCGCAGGGAAGTGGCCATCCTCGAAGAGTTCATCAGTTCCATAGATCCAGGGGCATTCATCACCATCATGGACACCAAGGAGATCCTGGGCGAGGGCTTCCGCTCCCTGGAAGAGAAGACCCGGAACAGCTGATGCAGAGTCTGACA
The DNA here is from genome assembly GCA_964567485.1 of uncultured Prolixibacteraceae bacterium. Lineage (GTDB taxonomy): Bacteria > Bacteroidota > Bacteroidia > Bacteroidales > Prolixibacteraceae > UBA1413. The sequence continues at coordinate 98,944 of CAZMMX010000006.1, forward strand.
TGACGGATCACTGGAAGCGGCCGTTGGTAAAAGTCCCAGATGCCATAGTGCGCGACTCATGAAAGGAGATCCTCTGGCCCCTCTCCCTGATGGCTGACAGAAGCGGAAATCATTGCGGGATAGTTTTTTGTTTATTACTTTTGTTTTTGTAGTCAAGAGACGGTTATACATGAGAAAAATATTCATAATCAACATATTTATTCTGACCCTCTTTCAGGGATACGCTCAGAAGGTAGGGCTGGTGCTCAGCGGCGGTGGAGCTAAGGGGCTCGCCCACATCGGGGTCATAAGAGTTCTCGAATCCAACAACATTCCCATCGATTACATCACCGGGACCTCCATGGGGGCGATCATCGGAGGGCTCTATGCTGCCGGATATACCACCGATGAGATGGAAGAGCTCATCCGCTCCGATGAATTCTACTTCTGGTCGACGGGAAAAATACAGGAAGAATACCGGTATTATTTCAAGCAACCTGAGGAAAACCCCGCATGGATAGAAATCAGGGTGGAGAAGAAAGAAGACAAGGTCAGGGTACTCCCGCCCACGAATATCATTCCCCAGTGGCAGATGGATTTCACTTTTATGGAACTCATGGCCCCGACGACGGCCATTTCCAACGGGGACTTTGACCAGTTGCTGGTCCCCTTCAGGTGTGTGGCCACTGAAGTTCACCGTAACAAGCAGGTCGTACTCGGCAGCGGTGACCTGGGCGAGGCTATTCGGGCTTCCATGACTTTTCCGTTCTTTTTCAAACCCATCATGATCAACGGGGAACTTCTCTTTGACGGAGGCATCGTGAACAACTTTCCTCATGATGTGATGACCGAGGTGTTCAAACCCGACATTATTATCGGCAGCAAGGTGGTTCCTGATCCCCAGGATGCCGAGGCCGACGACATCATCCGCCAGGTGACCAACATGGTACAGCGCCCCACCGATTACGACATCGCCCCGGAAGCGGGGATCCTGCTGGAGACCGATGTTCCCCAGGCAGGGCTCCTCGACTTCAACAAGCTGGAGTATATCGTCGATGCCGGGGCCAAAACCACCTATGCCATGATCGACAGCATCAGCCGCAGAATCAGCCGCAGAAGCGATCCTAATGAACTCGCCCGCCGCCGGGAAGCCTTCCACGCACGTAAACCGGCCCTCCTCTTCCAGAATATCCAGATCGAGGGCATCGAAGATCCCCTTCAAAGAAAATATATCATCAACTCGATCAAACACAACAAAAATATCTTCACTGCCGAGGTCTTCAAACGGGAGTATTTTAAGCTGATCGCCGACGAACAAATCAAGTCAATTCGTCCAGTGGCCATCTTCAACAGGGAGTCGAGCTATTTCGACGTCCACCTGATCGTGGAACCCGAGAAAAAGGCAAAGATCAATGTTGGGGGGAACATTTCCACCAAGCCTGTCAACCAGGGATATGTCGATTTTGAGTACCGGCTTTTTAAAAACCGCTCCTACAAGCTCAACACCAACCTCTATTTCGGGAGGTTTTACAGCTCCTTCAAAGTTGGCGGGCGGGTTGACTTTCCCACCCTGCGTCCCTTTTATCTGGCCAGTTACCTGACCTACAACCGTTGGGACTTTTTCACTTCCAGCAACGAACTCTTTTTCGAGGATGTGCGGCCGCCATATATTATCCAGAACGAGACCAACATCAGGGGAGAAATCGGATTTCCGGTAAAAAGGCACGACAAGATCAGCCTGGGCATCGCCGGTTCAGGATCAAGAGACGCCTACTACCAGATCGAAAAATTCAACAAAGCCGATGAACCCGACAAAACCGATTTCAACGCCTTTGTCCTTCATGCCGACTATGAGAAGAACTCATTGAATCACAAGCAGTATGCCACTGAAGGGATTTTCCGGTCGGCGACGGTAAAATATGTTGCAGGCACCGAGAAGATCATTCCCGGCACCACCCTGATCACCCCCTTTCCGGCAAGACAAAACCACTCCTTTCTGATGTTCCGGGGAAGCAGCGAGAATTATCTGCCTCTGGGGCGCCGGCTGGTAACGGGAATTCGTCTCGACGGGGTTTTCAGCAACAAGAAAGATTTCATGAACTATTCCTCTACCCTGCTGGCGGCTCCGGGGTTTTATCCCACACCCCACAGCAAAGCCCTGTATATTGAGAATTTTCATGCCAACAATTTTCTGGCCGGAGGGGCCAAAGCCATCTGGCACCTCAACGCCGATGTCCACCTGCGCCTTGAGGGATATGCCTTCGCCCCCCTATGGGAGGTGAGCCGCAGCAGCGACTACAAGGCCATCCGTAATGACCTGATGGTGGAAAATGTCTATTTCCAGGGATTAGCGGCCATGGTTTTCCAAACGGGAGTGGGCCCCGCAAGCGTCGGCCTTAACTATTACGAGAAACCGGGAACCCGCTGGTTCCTGATGTTCAATTTCGGGTATACCCTCTTTAATAAACGGGGATTTTAAGGGGAGTTATTTCCTGCGGTAGCACTTCACCCACCCTATCTCAAAACTGACGGGAAGCTTAGACCCGGGGATCTCCTGCACCACCAAAGAGAGAAGGTTCAGGTGAAGGGGCCCGGCGTCCCTGGAAAGGGTGGTCTCATAAACAACACAATCGTTGATTTTCCAGGTAACCAGGTTCTTCTCCCATTCCAGCCGGAAGATGTAAAACTTGTCGCGCTTCAGGTATTTCAGGTCTATCCCCGAAAAGTGAGGTTTTCCGGAGCCCCCTGAGGTGAGGACCCCCAGGCGGCATTCGGGTCCCATCTCCACAAGCGTCAGCTGGTGAGCCGGATCCTCTCCCTGCAAATGACAGGAACTCACCACTTCCGCAACGGGGGCATATTTTATCAGGGCTTCGACGATTCCCTCCTTCTGGGCGAAAAGAGTCGAAAGGAGATCGGAAGAATAATCAAAGGTCGCGGGAACAAAACCCGCACCCGGTTGCCACCGCTTTCCTGCATTTTTCTCCTTTTTCACCTGAATAGCCAACCGGCCATCCCTGACCAGAACATTCCGGCCACCGCTATATCCCTGCAGGTCTCCCGGCTGCGAATAGGTCGACCCCAGGTAACGCTCGCCCCACAGCGTATTGAATATCCACTTGCCCAAGTCCACTTTCCCGGTTTCAAAATGGTCGAAAAAGGTAACCTCCCAATTTTTCAGGAAATTGAAAACGTCGGAATCACGGTACTTATGAAAGAGAACCACCCCGGGGTGTTTTTTGAGCCTGGCGAACTCTTCCAGTCGGGCGTACTCCTCCGTCTTTTCCCACTTCCGGGAATCCTCGAGATAGGCTTTCCTCTCCCTGAAAGCCGGGGATACCGTTAACGCTTTCAGTTCCTGGTATCTTCCCAGCTGGAAGGAGTCCCTGATGTCGAGGTAATTCCTGTAAGCCGGCAATTTTTTAAACTTCCTGAAAAACTGAAGTTCTTCACTCGCCCCGAGCTCCTTGAATCTGCGGAATTTCTTCCAGGCGTCGCTCTTCTCCAGTTTTTTGGAATCGCGGAGGTAAGCCACACGTTCCCGGAATTCCCCGGTGCCGGTCTCCTTCACCAGTTCTTCGTATCGGGCCAGCACATGACGTCCCTCCATCTTATGGTAGAGTTTCAGGTCGGTAGACTTTTCCATCCTGAAGAACTCTCTCAGGGCAGGGTCCTGGCTGAGCGTTGTCCACTCCTTCCGGGCCTCTTTACTTCGGGCCGGACTGTTTTTGAGTTCCAGGAAGCGCTGAAGCCGGGGGTCTTTCTGAAATTCTATATGTTTATTAAGGGCCGGAGAGTTCTTCAATCTGAAATAAGCCTTGAGTGCTTTGTTCTTTTTGAGGCCTTCAAGTTCTTTCAGGAGCCTCTCCTCGGGTGATCCCACGAATTTTTGCGCAGTGATCACCTTCATCTCCTGCCGGAAATCCCCTTCCACGTAATCCTTCAGCTCCCAGTAATTTTTGAGTTTTTCGGAATTTTCCACTTTTAGGAACTTCTGGAGGTCAGCCGAGGCGGCCACCTTGAGGTAGTCTTTGATTTTTTTATTTTTCTCCAGCGTTTCCAACTCTTTGAGTTGGTTGTACTCTGTGCTGCCTCTAAAGATTTCCTTTTCCAGCTGGCGCCGTTTCTGTTCCGGAACCCCTGAGGTCACCCACTGCTCCAATTCCGTGTAACGCTGAAGCTCCTGAGAGCCCTGGGCTTCCTGAAAAGCTTTATAATCCGCTTCCAGCCGGCGGCGTTCATCCTCGAGTTTATGGGTATCTCCGATTTTGCCGGTCAGCTGAAGGGTGAATATTTTCAATGACATCTCCGAATAGTTTGGTTTAATGAGCAAATTTAATCAAAGATAGCCAAACATCTCTTTATATTTGAGACAAAAAAAAGCCAGGGAGGTGAAGGCCCTGACCTGTTTCAGCAAGAACGGGAGCAAATTACGGAATAGAAATACAACCATGAACAAAATAGTGATGAGTATGATCTTCGCCTCTCTTCCCCTGGTGGCGGTTTCGCGTGATTATTTTCGAAAAACGGTTCCGCAGGGCATACACCACATCCTTCTGGCCAATCCCACCGCCCGGAATCTGGAGATTGTCCGATTTCTCACGAGCCGCGGGATTTTCGGGGTAGACCCCGGGAATACCCGATTTGTTGGGGTGTTCCATTCCGCACAGGCCTATGATTTTTCGGAAAGCGAGGAGTATATCAGGGATCATCCCGAAGCGGGCTTTTACCTTCATGAAGTCACGGGAGCCATCGATGATTCGGTGGTATATGGTGAGAATGGCTGCAGTGAGGAGTTCCGGCTTCTCTTTGACCATTCTGTGGGGATTCTCTTTTTCGGGGGTCCTGATATCCAGCCTGCGCTGTACGGAGAGGAGAACCTCGGTTCGGTGGTCACCGATCCGGGGCGCCACACGTTTGAGGTCTCTTTTCTCTTTCATCTTCTGGGGGGTTCGCGGAATCAGGGTTTCCGGCCATTTCTGGAGGAGAGGCCCCAATATGTGGTCACCGGCTTTTGCCTGGGCCTACAGACCATGAACGTCGCCGCCGGGGGCACTCTTTACCAGGACATTCCCCTTCAGGTATACGGAAAGAAGGGGGCTCGTGTGACCCTCGATACCGGCCGTGAAAACCTCCACCGCAATTACTGGCAGGAGATCAGTGACGATGAGAAGATCATGGGGATTAACCTGCACACGCTGCGTTTCACCAGCCATCCTTTTTTCCCCCGCAAGGTGAAGGTCCGCCGCAACTCCCGGCCTCTCGTCTATAGCAGCCACCACCAGTCCCCCCGTGAAACAGGCCCCGGATTTGAAATCACCGCCCTGTCGCCCGACGGAAAAATCATCGAGGGACTGGCACACCGCCACTACCCCCATGTTTTCGGAGTGCAGTTTCACCCTGAGGTGCCTGCGCTCTACGAAAACCGGGAGAAATGGAAGTTTGCCCCTGAAGATCAGCCGCAGAGCTATCACCGTATCATCGGAAAAAAAAGTGTCAGGTTCCACAGGAAATACTGGGATTATATCACGGAATGCTTTGAAGAATCCCAGAAGTAAGGAAAATGAGGAGTTCAGGGAGAAATGGTTATTTTTGCCTCCCGAAAAAAGTGATCAGATGAATTTTAGAGAAGAGATCAGGCGTCGCCGCACCTTTGGTATCGTGAGCCATCCCGATGCCGGGAAGACCACGCTGACCGAGAAGTTACTGCTTTTCGGGGGAGCCATCAGGGTTGCCGGGGCGGTGAAAAGCAACAAAATAAGAAAGGGGGCGGTTTCCGACTTCATGGAGATAGAGCGTCAAAGGGGGATTTCCGTGGCCACCTCGGTGATGGGATTTGAATACAGTGGGTACAAGGTAAATATTTTGGATACCCCGGGGCACCAGGATTTCCAGGAAGACACTTTCAGGACGCTGACCGCCGTCGACAGTGTCATCATTGTCATCGACGCCGCCAAGGGCGTTGAGCCCCAGACCGAAAAGCTGATGAATGTGTGCCGGCTGCGGCATACGCCGGTCATTATCTTCATCAATAAGCTGGACCGCCCGGCGAGGGATTCCTTCAGCCTGCTCGACGAAGTGGAGGAGAGCCTTCAGATCAAGGTGCGGCCTCTGAGCTGGCCTGTCAGCAACGGAGAGAGCTTCAAGGGTGTTTACAACATATTTGACCACAGCCTGTTGCTTTTCAACCCCAGCATCCAGGATATTCAACCCTCCATCAGGTTCGGCGATATCAGCGATCCGGAACTGGACCGCCATATCGGCCGCGATGCGGCCATCCTCAGGGAAGAGCTGGAACTGGTGGAAGGGGTCTACCCCGCTTTCGACCATGAGAGTTACCTGGCGGGTCAGCTTGCACCGGTCTTTTTTGGCAGCGCCCTATATAACTTCGGGGTACGGGAACTCCTCGACACCTTTGTGAAGATCGCTCCCCCGCCGCGCCCCTCCTTCACTGAGGAAAGGGAGGTGAAACCCGAAGAGGAGAACTTCACGGGATTTGTTTTCAAGATCCACGCCAACATTGATCCCAACCACCGGAGCCGCATCGCCTTTGTCAAGGTTTGTTCAGGCCATTTTGTGCGCAACAATTTCTACACCCATGTCAGGCACGGAAAAACCCTGCGTATTTCCAGTCCCACCGCCTTCATGGCTGACCAGAAGGAGATTATTGAGGAGGCCTTTCCGGGAGATATCATCGGCGTACCCGACACCGGGAATTTCATTATCGGCGACACCCTGACCGAAGGCGAAATGATCCGCTTCAGGGGACTTCCCAGTTTTTCACCCGAGCTGTTCCGGTATGTCGAAAATGCCGACCCCATGAAGTCTAAACAGTTGCACAAGGGAATCGACCAGCTGATGGACGAAGGGGTGGCCCAGCTGTTCACCAGCCAGTTTAACGGCAGGAGGATCATCGGCACCGTTGGCCAGTTGCAGTTCGAAGTGATCCAGTACAGGCTCGAACACGAATATGGCGCCAAATGCCGTTTTGAGGCGATTTCAATGTACAAGGCCTGCTGGATTGAATGCCAGGATCCCAAAGTCCTCTCGGAATTTAAAAAACGGAAATACCAGAAAATGTGCGTTGACAAACAGGGAAGAGACGTCTTTATGGCTGATTCAGCTTTCATTTTACAAATGGCACAGGAAGAATTCAAGGAAATTAGATTCCATTTCACGTCGGAATTCTGAAAAAAAATTAAATTTGTAAAAGACTTAAAGAGAGCAATAAAATGAAATTCAAAGGCAGACGACAAAGCACCAATGTCGAAGATCAGCGTGGCAGCAGTAGTGGCCGTTCTGTCGGCCTCAAGGGAGGTCTCATCGGGACACTGGCCATCGCGCTGGTAGTCTATCTTCTGGGGGGAAACCCCCTTGACGTGTTGAGGATGTCAAACCAGGGGCAGGAAGAGGTGACCACCGACGCCCCTTTGTCAGCCCAGGAACAGGAAATGACGGAATTTGTCAGTGTGGTTCTTGCCGATACCGAAGATGTGTGGAAAAAAATATTCAGTGAATACGGGTCGACCTACCGGGAGCCCAAGCTGGTTCTTTTCAGGAGTGCCGTCAATTCAGCGTGCGGTTATGCCCAGGCCGCCACGGGGCCCTTCTATTGTCCGGGTGATGAAAAGGTATACCTCGACCTCGATTACCTCGAGGCCCTGCAGCGCAAGCTGGGAGCCTCAGGGGATTTTGCCGTGGCCTATATCATTGCCCATGAGGTGGGGCATCACGTACAACTGCTGATGGGAACCATGGAGAAAGTTCAGAGTGCCCAGAGATCGGCACGCAGTCAGGAACAGGTCAACGACCTGACTGTGAGAATGGAGCTTCAGGCCGACTACTTTGCCGGTGTGTGGATTCATCACGGCCAAAAGATGCATAACTTTCTGGAAGAGGGAGACCTCCAGGAGGCCCTGAACGCCGCTTCGGCCGTGGGAGATGACCGCATTCAAATGAAGACCCAGGGATATGTCGTTCCCGACTCTTTCACCCACGGCACCAGCGACCAGAGAAAGAACTGGCTGGCCAAAGGGATCCAGACAGGTGACATCAGGCAGGGTGATACCTTCAGCCAGAATGTTGTTTTATAACACTAAATAAATATGCATGGCTGACTTGCAGGCCTTTTACGACAGCAACCTGTTCACTTTCGTTCTTCTTCCTCTGCTCATTTTCCTGGCCCGTATCTGCGACGTGACCATAGGGACCATGAGGATCGTCATGGTCGCCAAGGGACAGAAATTGTGGGCCCCGGTTCTGGGGTTCTTCGAAGTGCTGATATGGATCATCACCATGAGCAAGGTGATGCAAAACCTCGATAACTGGATGTGTTACATCGGTTATGCCGGGGGATTCGCCACCGGCAACCTGGTGGGGCTCCTTCTCGAGGAAAAACTGGCCATGGGAATCGTCAAAATTCAGATCATCACCCGTAAGGATGCCGCACAGCTCATCGAAGCCCTCAAAGTGGCCGGATACGGCATCACCCACCACCCTGCCAAAGGAGGGACCGAAACCGTCAGCATTATCCACACCATCGTTAAAAGAGCCGAAATTCAAAAAGTCGAAGAGATCATTCGCGATTACAATCCCAAGGCTTTTTACTCCATCGAGGATGTGAAATTCGTTAGCCAGGGGATCTTCCCCATGAAAGAGAGCAGCCGCCGCTGGCGCATCGGCAAATAAACCGGGCCTTGCGACCCCCCTTTTATCCTGCCGGGAAGGTGGAGGACTTACCCTTCAGAATCAACGACTCCATAATTCGGAATGACGCCTCCCCATTAAAGAGGCAGGGGGGTAGACTTTTCAGGTCAGTGGTGGGAATGGTGCGATTCCCCGCTGGGGACTACCCGGCCGAAGAGATCATAGATATCAGCGCCTGAAATGCGGACATCCACGAATTCTCCCGGGAGCAGTTCCCGGTCCGAGGTCACAAAAACCTCGCCGTCGACTTCCGGGGAATCAAAACGGGTGCGGCCAACAAAGTACTCCCCCTCTTTCCGGTCGATGATCACATTGAATTTCAGTCCCACCTTATCTGCATTTAGTTCCGCGGAAATCTGTTCCTGGAGTTCCATGATGCGGGAGGCTCTTTCCTGTTTGACTTCCTCAGCGACGTCGTCGGCATACTGGTTATACGCAAAGGTGCCGTCTTCATGGGAATAGGGGAAGACCCCCAGCCGGTCGAAACGTTGCTCCTCCACAAAGCGGAGCAGTTCTTGGAAATCGGCGTCTGTCTCTCCGGGGTATCCGGTCAGCAGGGTGGTACGGATGGCCACTCCGGGGACCTCGGCCCTTACAATGCGGAGAAGCTCCTCAGTCTCCTGCCGCGTGGTATGGCGGCGCATCCTCTTCAACATGCGATCGGAGATATGCTGCAATGGTAAATCCAGATACCGGAGTACCTTTTTGTTCTCCCTCATTAGTGGGAGAATATCGAAGGGAAATTCTGAGGGATAGAAATAATGGAGCCTGACCCATTCGATGCCCTCCGTTGCCGCAACGGCACTGACCAAATCGGAGAGTTTACCCACGCCATAGAGATCCTTCCCATAGGAAGAGAGTTCCTGGGCTATCAGCAGGAGTTCCTTCACTCCCCGGGAAGCGAGATAGCGGGTTTCCCTGACCAGATCTTCGAGGGGACGGGAGGTGTGACGGCCAGTCATCATGGGGATCGCACAGAAACCGCAAAACCGGTTACACCCTTCCGAGACTTTCAGGTAGGCATAATGGGAAGGGGTGGTGATCTTTCTTTCGTAGATATACTCGGGCTGAAGGGCGACCTTCAACTCGGAGGTAAGGGCCTTGAGATCGAACTTACCGAAATAACGGTCCACCTCGGGTATCTCCTTTTCCAGTTCGGTGCGGTATCGTTCCGACAGGCACCCCATCACGTAAAGTTTGTCGATGTCTCCCCTGGCCTTGGCATCGGCATACGCCAGGATCATGTCAATAGACTCTTGCTTGGCGTCATGGATGAAACCGCAGGTATTGATGATCACAGCATCAAAACCCGTTCCATCCGAGTCATGGGTGACCTCCCATTGGCCCCGCTCCAGCTGATTCAGAAGGACTTCGGAATCCACCAGGTTTTTTGAACATCCCATGGTGACGACATTGACACGTTTTTTCTCTTTCATGATGAGGTTTTTACAGTCCATCGTTTAAAAACTACCGCAAAAATAGTAAAGATGATGACCTGGTCATGGTATCCTCCCCAGATTCGCCGGCACGGGGGTTCCTGATAACTTAACAAATCGGCAATTCGCAGGGAAAAGAAGGCCATTCACCGATAATTCTTCTGCTCAAATGCTGATTTTCCATACATTCGTAGGAGAAAAAAACAAGAAGACCATGAAATGTCGCAACAGTTTTCACCACCGGCCGGAAAGATTTACCTGATCGACACGACATGATTTGTTCCATTAAACCATGAATACAAAATACCAAAAGCTCATGAAAACAGTTATTCTTTTTTCTTCCATCTTTTATCTGTTGGGGCTCAAACTGGGCACCACGATCGACATCTTGAAAAGGATAGCCACACCTGTACGTTCCCTTATTTCAGCGCCGGTGCCGGAACCGGAGAAGCCGGGGAAAACCTACTATTTCCTTAGCAAGGAGAATGAGAGCCGTGATGGGGCCAAAACCACGACGGTGAAAAGCGAAAAGAAAGAGAATTCCCCATCAAAAAGCGATCTAATACCGGAGGGGAAAGATAAGAAGTAAAAAGAGGGAGCCTGGTGCTCCCTCTTTTATTATGGTGAGGTTATCCGTTTTTCCTCATTTTGGCGGCGATGATTTCCGCGGCTTTAATCAGGGGGTAGGCTGCCGGTGATGCGGTCAGACAGGGGTGGGTTCCGATCTGGGAAGCCAGCAGGGAGTTAACGGTCATTCTGTTTTCTATAGCCAGCCCAATAACATTGGTAAGTTCTCCGGCACTCGGACCACCGATGACCTCCCCTCCGATGATCACACCCGAGTATTTGGCAGTGATCAGTTTCACCAACTGTTTATGCATTCCGGGAAGGTTACCGGGATGGCGGTCCACCCCTTCAAAAAGGCCTGTATAGTTGGAGATTCCTTCCATTTCGGCCCGGGCTTCGGTGACGCCTGCCGTTCCGAAACCCACATCATCAATGGCTGTGGAATAGATGGCGATGGTGCCGCTGAAGGTTTTCACCACATGGATATTGAAAAGGTTCATCCCGGCAATGCGGGCTTCGGCGCATGCCGTAGAGGCGAGCATTGTGGGCACCCGGCGGCGGGTGATAAAATCGCGTTTCTGGGCACAATCGCCGGCGGCGAAAACATCGGGAGTAGGTGTCCGCATGAACTCATCGACCACAATGAACCCACTATCATCGACCATAATCCCTGCTTTTTTGGCCAATCCTGAGTTGGGTTTGTAGCCCATGGCCAAGATCACCGCATCGGCTTCCAGAAGATCTCCGTTTTCCAGCCTGACACCAGTCACCCTCTCATCACCCACGACTTCACTGATCCCGTTGCCGGTGACCAGATGAACACCCCGTTTCGTGAGCAATTCTTCAATCCTGACCGAGAGTTCCGCGTCGAAGGCCAGGCTCAGAATGGTGGGGAGCTTCTCTACCAGGGTGACCTCAAATCCCTTTTTATTCAGCTCATCGGAGAATTCCACCCCGATAAAACCAGCGCCGATGACTACCACCTTTTTGCAATCCTTCAGTTTGTCAGCCATCTCATCGAGATACACCTTGTCCTTGGGTATCACAAAGACATTTTCCTTGTCGCTGCCTTTCAGCCATTTGGCTTTATAAGGGTTGGACCCGGTAGCGATGACCAGTTTATCATACCCGTAGACTTCGCCCGAGGCCGTGGTGACCGTCTTCGCCTCTTTGTCAATGGCGGTCACTTCGTCGAGCACCGAAGCAATCCCGTTTTTCTCCATCATGGCATCGACCGGCATGATGTTTTGGGTGCTACTTTCCAGGGTCCCGAAGATGTATGGGATCCCACAGGGGACCATCATCTCCTTCTGCTTTTTGATCAGGGTAAAACTTTTCTCGGGCCAGTTGGACTTTCCCGTCAGGGCAGCTACCATACCGGCAGCACTTCCTCCAATAATCAGTACATCTGTGTTTTTCATCTTATTAAGTATTAATATCCAGAGAGTAAATAAAAATGATTTTTCTTTTTAATAATCAGTAAGATATCAGCCATTGATAAATGTAACGCAGGTTGTTGGAGATTTCGTGGTCAGGAGCCCATTCGGGAATCGATTTTCCATGGACCATTGCCTCGACGACCATTTCGGAGAAGGGGACTTTACCGGCCAAAGCCACGCCGGAATGACGACACCACTCTTCTATCTGATCGCTGAGGGCAGGATGAAGATCCCACTTATTGATGATGACGGATACTTTTCTTTCCATTTTCAGGGCCACAGTCACGGCGCGTTTTAGGTCATGGAGTCCCGACAAGGTAGGTTCGGTGACCACAACGACATGATCGACGCCGGTGATGGTGGAGATAACAGAACACCCAATTCCGGGAGGGCCATCGAGGAGGATGACAGGGAGATGATGGAGAGTGGCGAGTGAAGAAGCCTTTTCGCGGACCATATTGACCAGTTTCCCGGAATTTTCCTCTCCGGGAGCCAGCCGACCATAGACCATCTTGCCGAAACGGAAACTGCCGGCCACCATGCGGCTCTGGTCGCTGTCGACCATGGTGATGGCTTCTACCGGACAAACACGGGCGCAGAGGTGGCACCCGTCGCAGGAGGTTTCCGAAATCTCCACCCGCCCTCCGTGGTCGGAAATGGCATCAAAGCGGCAATAGTCGATACAGATTCCACAGGAGGTACACACCTCGTAGTCGATAACCGCTTTTTGTCCCGATATGTAAACCTTTTCCTCTTCGTGGGCAGGGTTAAAGAGCAGATAAAGGTTGGCGGCATCCACGTCGCAGTCTGCCAGGACCACCGGTTGTGCCAGGGCTGCGAAGGCTGCCGTGATACTTGATTTTCCGGTGCCTCCCTTACCGCTGATGACGGCTATTTCCATAGTGGTGTATAATATTACTGAACAAAGTGATGAATTTTTCCTTCCACAGGGGATTGACGGCAGAAGCGACACTTCCGCGGGCATACAGCGCGGCCAGTTCCCTGTCAAAGGGGATTTCCAATAACAGAGGAAGCTGCTGGGCGGCCAGATAGCCGTAGACCTCCCTGTCGCCCATGCCAGCGCGGTTAACGATGACGCCGCAGGGCTTACCGAGGGTTTTCAGGGTCTCTACCGATTGTTTCAGGTCACTCAGTCCGAAGGGAGTGGGCTCAGTCACCAAAACCACATAATCGGCATGCGTAACCGTCTGTATAAAGGGACAGGAAGTTCCGGGAGGAGCATCCATGAGGATAATCCCCTTCTCTTCAGCCTCGTGGATGGCTCTTTTGATCACCGGGACAGGGGAATAGACCCCCTCCAGCATTCTGGCCTCGATCAGGGAATAGTTTTCGGAACTTACGAATCGGGTAACCTTGCCCAGGGGAACCTCCTTTTCGGTGATGGCCCCGAAGGTGCAGGCGACAGAACAGGCCCCGCAGCCATGACACAGCTCTTCCACAACGGTGATCATCGGAGTCTGTGCCAGCATGAAAATGGCATTGTAGTTACAGTAATCCCGGCATTTGCCACAGTAGGTGCACTTTTCCACGTCAATGACCGGTACTTTCTGCACCACGTCAAAGACTTCGCGGGAGTGACCCCCGAAAAAGAGAAGGTCATTAGGGGCTTCCGCATCGCAGTCGACCAGAGTAACCTCCCTTCCTTCCCCTGCCAGTACAGTAAAAAGATTGGTGGAAACCATCGTTTTCCCCGTTCCTCCCTTGCCACTGGCCACGGCAATCTTCAGGGGAGCAGCGTATAACGGGGAGTGACCCTTTTCATAATTTTCCATCAGTGGGTATGGCCCTGGTGATGATCTCCGTGGTCGTGATCACAATAGTTGGCACTCAGGGAGAGCCTTCCGGCCAGGAAATCCTCGGCAAGTTCGTTTGCAGGCTTTACGGGGGCCCCTACGAATGCATTGATATTTTGCTGGTTAAAGAGGTCTATGGCCTTCTGCCCCATCCCTCCGGCAATCACATCGGTCACCCCGAAACCAGCCACCCACCGGGGATATAACCCGGGAATATGCTCGGGAGGAGTCACTTCCCTGAAGGAGGTGATCTTTCCTTCCTCCACTTCGATGATGGCAAACGTCTCACAGTGACCAAAATGGGCACACAACACCCCGCTCTCCAGGGGAATCGCAATACATTTCTTCATAAATAACAAGGTTTAAAGCTTTATGTTTATAACTCCTTTTTATTCAACAGGGCGAGGACATCGGCCACCTTCAGCTCCTGATGAGGAACCGATATCATTTGTATTTTTAACTTGTCGAGAATCGACTTTACCTTGGCCCCGAATTCTCCGGAAACCACTTTTTCCACACCACGCTCTGCCACCAGATTGACGGCGGCCACACCTGCTCCCTCCAGATGGTCAATATTGGGATTGGCCAGGAATTCCACTTCCCCGGTTTCAGTGTCCATAAAAACGAAAAAGTTGCACCTGCCAAAACGGCGGTCCACCATTGATTCGGGAGATTCGCCCGACGATGTAATAGCTACTTTCATTATTCTAAATATCTCGTTAATAAATCCTTTTGCTTCTTTCCTAAAGATCAGGTTTTGGCAGTGTGTCCCGGAGTACGCCTTTTCCATGGAGTCCAGTGCTGTTTTCACAACGTGCAAAGGGCTCCTCCCAGTCAGGGATTACCCTCTTCTGAGGATGAGCCGTGATGCAAAGGGGCACCACAACGGTCACAAATCATCTGGTTGCAGGGAATGCCAAAGGGAACCGTCATTTCGTAACCACACGACCGGCAGCGACACACACGGCCCTGTTCCCCTTGTGTTTCCTCCGATGGTCGTCCCCTCCGGGCAAATCCTCTCCCCCGGGCTCCCCTTCTGCCACGAAGAATTTCCCCACTTTCTGCAGAGTTCCCCGAAGAAAGAGTACCAAGCCCGGGAGTACCCGGCGCAGAATCAGAGGGCTGACTGCCCTCCTCCCCCAGCGGGTCCACTTCCGAAGAGCCGCAGAGACCACACCTGACCTCGCTCTCAAACGGATCTATCCTGTTAAAACGGCACCTGCACGACCGGCATTCAAACCAGTCACTATCATAATAGACCTTTCCCCCCTCAAAAAGGATGGGAGAACCCGTCACAAAAGCCAACGCCACTTTCCTCCGCACATCCTCGTAAATCCTGGCAAAGGTCGGACGCGAAACCCCCATGATCCTTGAGGCCTCAGCATGGTGGTAGCCATCAAAATCACACAACCTGAGGGCTTCCACCTCCTCAAAGCCTAATATAACCGGATGACCGGGAGAATCCATCCCAAGAGGCGTAAACCCCTTAAAACGGGGGGGATTGATCACCTTCCTCCATATCTTTCTACGTGGCATTTCTTAAAATTAAGACCCCAAATATAATGAGAATATTCTTACTATAATAATTTTTCTTCCCGGAAACCGGAAATAAGCGGGGAAATATTTTGAATTCCGTATACGGTACTGTAATTTTGGAACCATCGTGACGAAAATTATTAAAAAAAATGATAAAAGGAAGTATGAAAATCAGAATATCGGGAATGTTTATCCTGCTGATGATGTCACTGGGTCTAATGGCCCAGCCTGCGGTGCAGGGGAACAAGGAAACGGTGACGGAGAAGCCTGTGATTGAGTTTGCCGAGAGGGTTCATGATTTCGGCAAGATAAAGAGCGGAGATCAGGCGTTTTTCTATTTTGTATTTACGAATTCGGGGCAGGCGCCATTGGTGATTTCCAATGTCAGGTCATCATGCGGCTGCACGGTTCCACAGTGGCCCCGTGTTCCCGTATTGGCGGGCAAGAGTGATTCCATCAGGGTGGAATACAACACCCGGATCAAGGGGGCCTTTAACAAGAGCATCACGGTTTTCTCCAATGCCACAGACGCGGGTATTCCGCTGATCATAAAGGGGAATGTGTCCAATTAGACACTGAAAGGCGGCACTTTCCCCGGAAGCTGTTTTTGCCGGGACCCGGTTGAATTCCGGTGAGCGCATTCCCCGCCGGCTCTG
>CAZMMX010000007.1:0-24751 GCA_964567485.1 uncultured Prolixibacteraceae bacterium
AGCATCGGTCTCCAAAACCGAGTGTCGGGCGTTCGAGTCGCTCCTCCCGTGCTTCAGGGCCGCCGCAGCAATGTGGCGGTTTTTTTTTGACTCCACCCAGGGCACTACCGTTTATCGGTGATCCGTGATTCCGTGATTCCGGACTCCAGACCCCAGACTCAGGACTCCAGACCCCGGACTCAGGACTGGAGACCCCAGACTTAAGACTCAGGATTCCAGCCTTAAGACTTAGGACTTAGGACTTCGGACCTGCGATTGTAGTCTGGTTAGAATGTTTGCAGTTGGTAGAGTTTGGTATAGCGGCCTTTGAGGGCGATCAGCTGGTCGTGGGTTCCTGTTTCGACGATTTTCCCTTTGTGGAGGACGCAGATAAAGTCGGCGTTTTTGATGGTGGAAAGGCGGTGTGCGATCACAATGGAGGTGCGATTTTTCATCAGTTTTTCCAGGGCGTCCTGTACCAGGCGTTCCGATTCGGTATCGAGGGCCGAGGTCGCTTCGTCGAGGATGAGGATGGGCGGATTCCGCAGTATGGCGCGCGCGATACTGAGGCGTTGCCTTTGGCCCCCCGAGAGTTTGCTCCCCCGGTCGCCGATGATGGTGTCGTAGCCGTTTTCGGTTTCCATGATAAAGTCGTGGGCATTGGCCACGCGGGCGGCAGCCATGACCTCTTCCAGGTTGGTCTCATCGACCCCGAAGGCGATGTTATTGTATATGGTGTCGTTGAAAAGGATGGCCTCCTGGCTGACATTTCCCATGAGGTGGCGCAAGTCGTGGAGTTTGATGTCGCGGATATCAGTGCCGTCGATGAGGATGGCTCCTTCGGTGACATCATAGAAACGGGGCAGCAGGTCTACGAAGGTGGTCTTTCCGCTTCCCGATTGTCCTACCAGGGCGATGGTACTTCCCTTGGGAATGGTCACCGCGATGTTGAGAAGCACCTCCTTGTCGCTGTATCCGAAGTTCACGTTGCGGTATTCGATCTCTTTTTTCAGGGTATCCACGGAAATGGCGTCCTTTTTTTCGCTGATGGTCACATTGGCCATCAGAATGGTGTCGATGCGGTCCATGGAAGCCATTCCCTTCTGTATAGAATAGAGGGCTGTGGTGAAGGCCTTTGCGGGGTTGATGATCTGGTAGAAAATGGCCAGGTAGGCGATGAAGGTAGCTCCCGATAATTCGCTGTTGCTGTTAAGAATGAGGGTGCCCCCGAACCACACGATCAGGACCATCACAAAAGTGCCCAGCAGTTCGCTCAGGGGATGTGCCAGCTCGCGGCGCCACATCAGCTTATTCATGATGGAGCGGTACCAGCCTGCTTCGCCGTTGAACCGTTTTTCCATTTTCTCCTCGGCATTGAAAGCCTTGATAATACGGAGGCCGCCAAGGGTCTCCTCGATGATAGTCAGCAAAAGGCCCATTTTGTCCTGTCCTTCACGCGACACCTTTTTGAGGGACTTCCCGATGCGGCCGATGATAAAGCCGGTAAAGGGAAGAACCACCAGAATGAACATGGTCAGCGTGGGGCTCATGATCAGCAGGGAGATCAGAAACACCAGGATGAGCACCGGGTTTTTCAGGAACATGTCGAGCGAGGCCATGATGGAATTTTCCACCTCGGTGACATCGCCCGAAATGCGGGCCATGATGTCCCCTTTTCTCTCTTCGGTGAAGAAGGGAAGGGCGAGTCTGAGGATCTTGCGGTAGATCTGAGTACGTATGTCGCGGACTACGCTATTCCGGATGAAGACCGTCTCCCAAGCCCCCAGGTAGGCAAAGCCCACCTTGAGCATCGTGCCGAAGGTCACCCCCAGGCCGACCACCAGGAGCGTGAGTCCCGATCCGTGGGTATTCTTGAAGAGGGTGAGATAATAATAGAGGTTGTGGGTGACGGCATCGAGGGTGAAAGCCCAGGGAACCATGGAGGTGACGTCTTCAGCCATGTTGAAGAGAATCTCCAGGATGGGAATCATCATTCCGACCGAGAAAACGGCGAAAATGGCCGAAAGAAAATTGTAAAGGAAGGTCAGGCTCAGATGACTCTTGTAAGGAGGGATATAGCGTTGCAGTACTTTTATGAAATCTCTCATTTTTAGAATATTCCGGTATAGTTATGCGGGGTTATTTTTCTGAGTTCTTCCCTGACGGTTTCGCTGACGTCGAGATGTCCGATGAATTCGAGGAGGGTATCGCGGGTGATGGTTTGGTGACCGCGGGTGAGTTCCTTCAGGGCCTCATAGGGATTGGGATACCCTTCACGGCGCAGGATGGTTTGGATGGCTTCTCCCACGACGGCCTGGTTTTTTTCGAGGTCTTCCTCCATGGTGGTGCGGTTGAGGAGGAGTTTTCCCAGTCCTCTGAGGGTCGAATCTATGGCGATGAGGGTGTGGGCAAAGGGGACCCCTATGAACCGGGTCACCGTGGAATCGGTAAGGTCGCGCTGCAGCCGTGATACCGGCAGTTTCTGAACCAGGTGTTCCCAGCCCGCGTTGGCAATGCCCAGGTTTCCCTCGGAATTCTCAAAATCGATAGGGTTAACCTTGTGGGGCATGGTGGAAGAACCCACCTCTCCCTTTTTGACCTGTTGCCTGAAGTAATTCATGGAGATGTACAGCCACATGTCGCGGTCGAGGTCAATGAGGATTGTGTTGATTCGTTTCAGGGTGTCGAAGATGGCGCCGTGGTCGTCGTAGTGGGCGATTTGGGTGGTATACTGTGACCGGTCGAGGCCCAGTTTTTCCCTGACGAAACGGTTGGCGAATTCCTGCCAGTCCACGTTGGGGTAAGCCACGGCGTGGGCGTTGAAGTTGCCGGTGGCGCCGCCAAACTTGGCATAGAGGGGAAGGCTCCTGAGCAGAGAAAGCTGCACGTCGAGGCGTTCCACGAAGACCATGATCTCCTTTCCCAGCTTGGTGGGCGAGGCCGGCTGCCCGTGGGTGTGGGCCAGCATGGGAACCTCCTTCCATTCGGCGGCAAGGTCGCTGAGTTTTTCCATCAGCCGGTCCACTGCCGGAAAATAGGCTTCCCTAAGGGCATCGCTGATCGAGAGGGGCACCGCCGTGTTATTCATATCCTGCGATGTCAACCCGAAATGGATGAACTCCCTGAAGGCCGATAAACCGCGGGCCTCGAACTGTTCTTTCAGGAAATATTCCACAGCCTTGACATCGTGGTTGGTGGTTTTCTCAATCTCCTTAATGCGGAGGGCATCAGCCATACTGAAGTTCTTCCAGATTTCGCCGAGTCTCTCCCTGTCGCCCGTGGAGATCCCCTCCAGCTGGGGCAGCGGCAGCTCAGCCAGAGCTGTGAAATAGAGGATCTCGATCATCACCCGGTACCGGATCAGGGCATATTCACTGAAATAGAGATCCAGTTTCTCCACTTTCCCGCGGTAACGCCCGTCGACAGGAGAAATGGCAGTTAAAGTGTTCAGAATCATTGATGTAATTTATGTGAACGGGGCAAAGGTAGCAAAAAACCCCACAAAGAATGGAACCCCCTTCCGGGGGATGACAATTTTAATGTTTCGGATATTTGAAATTTCTTAATTTAGGCCGTTCAACAGGGGCCACCCCCGATGATGGACTAAAATATCCAACTCATTGAAAAAGGAAATTAAGATTTCGCTGATCTCCTATTTGAACAGCCGGCCTTTTGTATACGGACTGGAGCATGCCCCCCGGAGAGAGGAGATGGAGTTGACCCTCGATATCCCTTCGAGAACGGCCGACAAGCTGAAGAACGGTCAGGCCGATGTGGGGCTGGTTCCCGTGGGAGCCCTGACCGACCTTCCCGGTCACACGATCATCAGTGATTACTGCATTGGGGCTGTGGGGGCGGTACGTACCGTGGTCCTCGCGAGTGAGGTGCCCCTGGAAGAGATCAGGTCGGTCATCCTTGACTACCATTCCCGTTCTTCTGTGCTGTTGGTCAGGGTCTTGGCCCGTCATTTCTGGAAGAAGGAGTTTCGGTGGGAGCAGGGAACCCCCGGCTATGAAAAGACGGGCATCACGGGGAATACCGCCGCGGTGGTGATCGGCGACCGGGTGTTCGACGCTGAAAAAAGATACCCCTACATCTATGACCTCTCGGCTGAATGGATGAAATTCTCGGGGCTTCCCTTTGTCTTTGCCGTATGGGTGGCGTGCCGGGACCTTCCTCCGGAATTCATCCGAAAGCTCAACGATGCCCTGGCCTTCGGCGTCGGCAGCGTTCCCCGGGTCGAAGAGATAGAGAAAGATAACTACCCCGGGGTGGATGTATTCGCTTATTTCACCGAAAATATCAGCTATACCCTTGACGAAGCCAAAAGGCAGGGGATGAAGCACTTTCTGGAGTTGGTCGCCGGACTGGAGCAAATCTGAACCGCAAATCAAAGGATGAGATTTACCTTCTGCCGGGAATATTTTGTAACTTAGAGCATTCAAAAATTTCCTGTTGCCACTGGCGTAATGAACGCGGGTTTGGAGAGCATATTTTTGCAGTGTTTAAAATCGGAATGATGAGACGAAAGTTATTTCTGCTGGTGTGGCTGGCCTGTTTTCTGGCAGGTCCCGGCCGGGCTGATGAAAAGGTGGTTTATAAGCTGAATATCAAGGAGGAGATTACCCGGGGCACCTGGCGTCAGGTGCAGCAGGCCTTCACCGCTGCCGATTCCCTGGGTGCCGGTCTGTTCCTGATCCATATGAATACCTACGGGGGAACAGTCCTGGATGCTGATTCCATTCGCACCAGGATTTTGCAGAGTGATATACCTGTGGTGGTGTTTGTCGACAACAACGCCGCTTCGGCGGGAGCGCTGATTTCCATTGCCTGTGACAGCATATATATGCGACCCGGGGGAAGTATCGGCGCCGCCACGGTGGTGAACCAGACAGGTGCGCAGATGCCCGACAAATACCAGAGTTATATGCGTTCCACCATGCGGGCCACCGCGGAGGCCCACGGCAAGGACACCCTGATTATGGGTGGCGACACCCTGGTTTCCTGGCGCCGCGATCCCCGGATTGCCGAGGCCATGGTCGACCCCAGGGTGTTTATTCCCGGAGTGATCGACACCGGAAAGGTGCTCTCCTTCACCCCCGAGGAGGCTATACACCACGGGTATTGTGAGGGAACTGCTGAAAATGTGGAGGAGGTATTACTGAAGACGGGATTTGAAAATGCCCGTATTGTAGAGTATAAACCCTCGTTTATTGAAAGGATCATCGGATTGCTGGTCCACCCTGTGGTATCGGGATTGCTGATCATGGCCATCATCGGGGGCATCTATTTCGAGATGCAGTCCCCGGGCATTGGCTTTCCCCTGGGCGTGGCCATCCTGGGAGCCGTACTCTATTTTGCCCCCCTTTACCTCGAAGGACTGGCCGAAAACTGGGAGATCCTTATTTTTGTTGTGGGGTTAATCCTGCTGGGGGTTGAGATTTTTGTGCTTCCCGGCTTCGGGGTGGCGGGGATCTTCGGAATTTCCCTGGTGTTTCTGGGGCTGATGCTGAGCCTGTTGCACAACGTGCGGTTTAATTTTGAAGGGGTGAACCTCTGGAAGGTGGGGATTGCGGCGACCACGGTCTTTGCGGGGGTCACGGCGGGAGTAGGCCTGGCGCTCTGGCTGAGCGAAAAGCTCTTCTCGTCACGCCGGGGACCTCTGGGCAGACTGGCTCTTCAGACTGTCCAGGAGGTTAGCCAGGGATATGTCAGCATTGACACCTCCCTGCTTTTGCTGAAAGGCAAAAGTGGAACTTCCCAAACGGTTCTCCGTCCGTCGGGAAAAGTGGAAATAGAAGGGGAAGTCTATGATGCCGTGACTTCCGGGGAATTCATAGAAAAAGGGGCCACGATCACCGTCATACGGGTCGAGGCCACACAACTCTATGTTGAAAAATCCTGAGCCCGGAATCCCAAATCCTGATTTTTGAGGCTTGAGGCGGGAATCCTGAGTCTGGCATCTATTCCATTTCGAGGATGACGATTTTTTCGATCACGTCGCCCTGTCTGATCTGGTCGATCACGTCCACTCCTTCGTAGACCTTTCCGAAGCAGGTATGTTTGCGGTCGAGGTGGGCGGTGTTGCGGCGGCTGTGGCAGATGAAGAACTGGGAGCCTCCGGTGTTGCGGCCGGCATGGGCCATGGAGAGCACCCCCCTGTCGTGGTATTGGTTATCTCCGTCGAGTTCACACTTGATCGTGTAACCCGGTCCGCCCATGCCGTTGCCATTGGGACAGCCCCCCTGGATCACGAAATCGGGGATCACCCGGTGAAAGGTGAGTCCATCATAAAACCCAGCCTTTGAGAGCTTGACAAAATTGGCCACGGTACCCGGGGCATCCTTCTCGTAAAAGTCGACTTTCATCACCCCTTTAGCGGTGTGTATTTCTGCTTTCAGCATAATTTTTAATTTATTATTACGCCACAAAAATAGGCTTTTCTGCCGTATAATTGACAAAGAGGCATTTCTGGACTTTACATCAGGGAGAAGTGCCGTGATGAAGTTTCGGGTAAAATGAAAAGCCAATCAGGGGTTCAGCCACTGGTGGATGGCGTGGGCGGCGTTTTTGCCGGCTTCAATGGCGTGGACCACCAGGCTGGCGCCCCTTTCGGCATCTCCGGCGGCGAAGACCCGGGCCACAGAGGTCTGCTTGCCCGCGTCAGTTCTGACATTTCCGCGGGCATCGAATTCCACCCCCATTTCTTCGAGGAGTCCTTCGTGCACGGGCATGGTGAATCCCATGGCCAGCAATACCATGTCGGCTTCCAGAATCTCTTCGGTGCCCGCAAGTTCCTGCATGGTCATTCTTCCGTGGTCATCGCTGTTCCATTGGGTGGCGATGGTTTCGATGCCGGTTACATGACCATTGTTCCCCAGGAAGCGCCGGGTAGCCAGGCTCCAGAGGCGGGAGCACCCTTCGAGGTGGGAACTGGAGGTGCGCAGGGTTTGGGGCCAGTAAGGCCACGGGTTGTTATCCCTCCTCTTTTCGGGAGGTTGGGGGAGGATCTCGATCTGGGTCACCTTTTCGGCTTTCTGGCGGATGGCGGTGCCCACACAGTCCGATCCCGTGTCGCCGCCTCCGATGACCACCACCTTTTTCCCGCGTGCCGATATTCTCTCCTCTTCGGGGATGGTCGCACCAGCCACCACCCTGTTTTGCTGGGACAGGTAGTCCATGGCCGGGAAAATACCCTCCAGATGGCGGCCTTCCACCTCCATATCGCGGGGTTTTCCGGCGCCCACCGCCAGAAGCACGGCATCAAAGCCTTCCAGAAGCTCCCGTGCGGAAATATCTCGTCCGGCGGTGACTCCTGTGCGAAAGAGGATGCCCTCCTGACGGAAGAGTTCCACACGGCGGTCGATTACATATTTGGCCAGCTTGAAGTCGGGGATGCCATAGCGCAGGAGACCCCCGATGGCGTCGTTTTTTTCGAAAACGGTGACGCTATGCCCCGCCTTGTTAAGGCGGTCGGCGGCCGCTAGTCCCGCGGGACCAGAACCCACGACGGCTACTTTTTTGCCGCTTCGTGAAGCTGGGGGCGCCGGAACGATCATCCCTGTCTCAAAGGCCTTCTCCACGGTGGCGCACTCATTCTCCCTGATGGTCACCGCCTCTTCGTGGATGGCCAACACACAGGACTTCTCACAGGGAGCAGGACACACCCTGCCCGTGATCTCAGGAAAGGGATTCGTGGAGTGGAGCACCCGGTATGCCTCCCAGAAATCTCCCCGAAAGAGGGCATCCTGCCACTCGGGGATTTTACTGCCCACAGGACAACCCCAATGACAGAAGGGAACCCCGCAATCCATACAGCGCGATGCCTGTTGTCGGCGGTCCCCTTCGTCAAGGGTCTGCTCTACTTCTCCATAATCAAAAATCCTTTCGCTGACGGACCGGTATCCCCCGTCCTTACGCGCTATCTTCATAAAACCTTTCGGATCAGCCATCAAATTGAATATTAGAATGCCTTTATAATCGTAACTCTTAAATCCTAAGTCTTGATTCTTAAGTCTTTAGTCAGAAGTCTTGAATCTGGATTCCTGAGTCTAAAATCCTCAATCTTGAGTCTTAAATCTGGAATCATGGGATATGAATGATTGTTGTCAGGATGTTATTTTCATTATTTGCTTTATTCATGGATGGTGGGGTTGTCTTCGGTGAGCAGCAGTTTTCTTTCCAGTTCGCGCAGTTTTTCTTCCTCGAGTACTTTTTTGTATTCTAAGGGGATGACCTTGACGAAACGGGGGAGAAAAGCCTCCCATTCGGTGAGGATTTTTGCGGCCAGGGAACTTTGGGTAAAAAGGAGGTGGTTGCTGATCATTTCCTGGAGTTCCCTGATGTCGGAGTGATCCTCGATGGGGAGGAGTTCCACGAGGCCTTTGTTGCAGAAGTAGTCGAAGTTCCGGTCGGTATCGAGGACATAGGCGATGCCGCCGCTCATGCCAGCTGCGAAGTTACGGCCTGTAGGGCCGAGGATGACGGCTCTGCCCCCGGTCATGTATTCACATCCGTGGTCTCCGGTCCCTTCGACGACGGCGCGGGCTCCTGAATTTCTGACGCAGAAGCGTTCTCCGGCCACCCCCCTGATGTAGGCTTCTCCGCGGGTAGCCCCGTAGAGGGAGGTATTTCCGATGATGATATTCTCTTCGGGGGTGAAGGTAGACCCCGGGGGAGGGGTGACGATCAGTTTTCCTCCCGAGAGGCCTTTGCCGAAGTAGTCATTGGCGTCGCCTTCGAGGCGGAAGGTGATTCCCGGGGCCAGGAAAGCCCCGAAACTCTGTCCCGCCGTTCCCCGGAAGAGGCAGGTGATGGTGTCGCCGGGGAGGCCTGCTTCCCCGAAATGGCGGGCGATTTCTCCCGAGAGCATAGCGCCGGCAGCCCTGTCTACATTGGTGATGGTCTGCGACAGCCATACTTTATCTTTGGTTTTAAGGGCTTTTGCCGTTTCCCTGATGAGGTGCCTGTCGGGGTGTTCTCCGATGGTGCGGATGGCGGTGGTGGTGCAGCGCAGGTCGGCTTCTCCCGGTTGCGCCGGCATGTGCAGGAAAGAGGAGAAGTCGTTGTTTTTCATCTTCCAGTGGGAGAGGTCAGGGGTGGCTTCGAGAAGGTCGGCACGGCCCACGATATCGTCAAAACTGCGGAATCCCATTTCTGCCAGGTACTCTCTGATTTCACGGGCGAGGAAGCGGAAGTAGTTGACCACATATTCCGAGCGGCCGAGGAACCGTTTCCGCAGTTCGGGGTCCTGGGTGGCCACGCCGGCCGGACAGGTATTGAGGTGGCATTTGCGCATCATGACGCATCCCAGGACGATCAGTGCTGAGGTGGCGAAGCCGAACTCTTCGGCGCCGAGGCATCCCATGATGACCACGTCACGGCCGCTTTTGAGCTGACCGTCGACCTGAAGGCGCACTCTTCCGCGGAGCTGGTTCATGACCAGGGTCTGCTGGGCTTCGGCGATGCCGAATTCCGCAGGAAGTCCGGCATGTTTGATGCTGCTCAGGGGACTGGCGCCGGTTCCGCCCTCTCCTCCGGAAATGGTGATCAGGTCGGCGTAGGCCTTGGCCACTCCCGCGGCGATGGTGCCCACGCCATCTTCGGCGACCAGCTTGACCGACACCCGGGCGCGGGAATTGGCACTCTTCAGGTCGTAGATGAGCTGCGCCAGATCCTCAATGGAATAGATATCGTGATGGGGTGGCGGAGAGATCAGGGTGATTCCCGGGGTGGAATTGCGGGTTTTGGCGATGATCTCATTCACCTTATAGCCGGGAAGCTGTCCCCCTTCCCCGGGTTTGGCCCCCTGGGCGATCTTGATCTGCAACTCTTCGGCATGGGTGAGGTAGTTGATGGACACCCCGAAGCGTCCTGAGGCCACCTGCTTGATGGCACTCTGCCGGTTGGTCCCGAAGCGGGAGGGATCTTCGCCCCCCTCCCCGGTATTGCTGCGGCCTCCGATGGTATTCATGGCGATGGCCAGGGCTTCATGGGCCTCTTTGCTGATGGAGCCGTACGACATGGCTCCTGTGACAAAACGACGCATGATGTTCTCTTCGGGTTCCACCTCATCAAGGGGAATGGGATTTTTCCTGATCCGGAAGCACCCCCTGACAAAGGACGGCCGCTGGTTCTCCCGGTCGACGAGTGCCGTGAATTCCTTGAATTTCCGGTAGTCGTTGTTGTGGGTAGACCACTGGAGCAGTCCGATGGTCTCGGGATTCCAGGCGTGGAATTCCCCGTATTTACGCCAGGAATGGCTTCCTGAGCTCTCATAGCGGTAGGGTTCTCCGGGAGGCGTTTCCGTGAAGGCTTCGGTATGAAACATCATGGTCTCGCGGAAGATCTCTTCCAGTCCGATGCCGCTGATGCGCGAAGGGGTTCCCGTGAAGTGCCTGTCGATGAGTTCCCGGCCGACCCCCACGGCTTCATAGACCTGGGAGCCGTGGTAACTGCGCAGAGTGGAAATCCCCATTTTCGAGAATATCTTGAGCAGACCTTTGTCGACCGATTTGAGGTAGTTGCTGCGGGCTTCCTTGTATTCCAGTCCAATGGCGCCACCGGTGACCAGCTCGTCGATGGCGGCAAATGCCAGATAGGGGTTAATGACGCTGGCGCCATAGGCCAGCAACAGGGCGAAATGGTTCACCTCGCGGGCTTCCCCTGTTTCCACGATGATCCCGATCTGCATGCGTTTTCTGACCCTGATCAGGTGGTGGTGAACCGCCGCCACGGCCAGCAGCGAGGGAATGGGAGCGACCTCCCGCGATACCCCGCGGTCTGAGAGGATGATATAATTCTTCTTCTCATCGACGGCCCTTTCTGCCTGGGCCAGCAGGTTCTCCACGGCATTCCTGAATCCCTCAAATCCTTCGCTGACCCTGAAAACCATGGGAAGAATGGCGTGGACGAACATCTCATCTTTCAGCTCCTTGATTTTTCCCAGGTCGGTATTGATGATCAGGGGGGATTCGAATTTGATCAGGCGGCAGTGTTCGGGGGTTTCCATCAGGATGTTGCTGTTAAGGCCTCCGATGTAGTTGGTCAGGGACATGACCAGTCCTTCCCTGATGGAGTCGATGGGGGGATTGGTCACCTGGGCGAAGGTCTGCCTGAAGTAGTCGAAGAAAAGACGGGGTTTCTCAGAGAAAATGGGAAGGGGGGTGTCGTTGCCCATGGAGTTGGTCGGTTCCGCCGCAGTAAGGGCCATGGGCCTGATGATTTCGTGCAGGTCCTCGCGTGAGTATCCGAATATGCGGGCACAGGATTCGAATTGGTCGAGATGGTAAGGTACCCGTTGTTTGACGTCAATATCGCCGAGGCGCATCCTGTTATCGTGGAGCCACATGGCGTAGGGACTCCGTTTGCTCAGCTGGTCCTTGACCTCCCTGTCGGGAATGATGATGCCCAGTTGGGTGTCGACCAGAAGGAGTTTTCCCGGGCGGAGTCTACCTTTTTCCCTGATTTCGGAAGGGGGGAATTGCTGGACGCCCACTTCTGAGGCCATGACGATCAGGTCGTTGTTGGTGATGACGTAACGCGAGGGGCGCAGACCGTTGCGGTCGAGGGTCCCTCCGATATATCGGCCATCGGAGAAGATGATGGAGGCGGGGCCGTCCCACGGTTCCATGATGGTGGAGTGGTATTCGTAGAAGGCCTTGAGGCTTTCGGGGATGGGGTTTTTTTCGTTGAACGATTCGGGAATCATCATGCAGAGGGCATGGGGGAGGGAGCGTCCTGCCAGGTGGAGGAATTCCAGGGTATTGTCGAAGGAGGCGGAGTCTGACTTTCCGGGTTCGATGATGGGGAGGAGTTTCTGGAGGTCGCTACCGAAAAAGTCCGATTTCATGAGAGCTTCACGGGCGTGCATCCAGAGGCGGTTGCCGCGAATCGTGTTGATTTCTCCGTTATGAGCGATCACCCGGAAGGGTTGTGCCAGATCCCAGGTGGGAAAGGTATTGGTGCTGAACCGGGAGTGCACCAGGGCGATGGCGCTTTTCAGGCGTTCGTCGGAAAGATCGGTGTAATAGTCGGCCAGCTGCCGGGGGGTGAACATCCCTTTGTAGATGATCACCTTGCTCGAGAAGCTGGGCTGGTAGAACCATCTTTTGCGGGTGAGCGAGGAGTGGCGAATGGAGTGTTCGGTGAGTTTGCGCACCACGAAGAGTTTTCTTTCCAGGGCGTCCTGTTCGAGGGAACTGCGGACGAAGATCTGTTTGATGACGGGTTCCGTGGTCAGGGCGATTTTGCCGGGGGCGTTGTGGTCGACGGGAACATCGCGGATGCCGATAAATTCCAGGCCTTCGTCATGGATATGGTGCTTGAGGACCTCGAGGCAGAGGGAGGCTTCCTCTTCAATATCGGGCAGGAACACCAGTCCGGTGGCATACCTCCCGGGGATTCCCACGTCGATGCCCAGTCCCCGGGTGATGAACTCATGGGGGATCTGCATCAGGATGCCGGCACCGTCACCGGTGGCATTGTCGGCGCTGGTTGCTCCCCGGTGGTCCATGTTCAACAGGACGTCGAGGCCTTTGCGGATAATGTCGTGCGACGGTTGCCCCTTGATGTGGGCGACAAAGCCGATGCCGCAACTGTCGTGTTCATTCCGGGGGTGGTAAAGTCCCTGGGCTTCCGGGGCGATGTTTCTGGTCATATCTTTATTATTTGTAAGGTTCTACAGGGGCGGAATGGACCGAGGCGACGGCTCTTCCCGAGGGGTCGGCATTTTCGCGGAAGGAGCGGTCCCAGGCCAGGGCTTCCCCGGTACTGCAGGCGATGGAGGGGACCGAGGGAACGCAGGCAGCGGCCTGGTCTCCGGGAAAGAACTCACTGAAAATGGTGCGGTAGTGGTACTCTTCTTTGGACTGGGGGGTATTCACGGGAAACCGGTATCGGGCGCTGGCCATCATCTCGTCGGTCACCATTTCTGCGGCGGTTTTTTTCAGGGTGTCGATCCAGCCATAGCCCACACCATCGGAGAACTGCTCTTTCTGGCGCCAGGTGATAGATTCGGGGAGGAGGTCTTCGAAGGCCTTACGGAGGATCCATTTTTCCATGTGGCCATTTCCGGCCATTTTTACGGCAGGGTCAAGGCCCATGGCTACGTCGAGGAATTCGCGGTCGAGGAAGGGGACCCTGCCTTCCACTCCCCAGGCGGCCAGGGATTTGTTGGCCCTGAGGCAGTCGTAGAGGTGAAGGCGGCTGATCTTTCTCACGGTCTCTTCATGAAAGGCTTGGGCGTTGGGCGCCTTGTGAAAATAGAGGTATCCGCCGAAGATCTCATCGGCGCCTTCGCCGCTGAGGACCATTTTGATGCCCATGGAGCGGATGACCCGGGCCAGCAGGTACATGGGGGTGGAAGCCCTGACGGTGGTGACGTCGAAAGTTTCGAGGTGGTAGATGACATCGCGGAGGGCGTCGAGGCCCTCTTCAATGGTATAGTGGATTTCGTGGTGGACGGTGCCGATATGGTCAGCGGCCCTGCGCGCCGCGGCCAGATCAGGGGATCCCTCCAGTCCGATCGCAAAGGAGTGGAGTTGCGGCCACCAGGCGGGCTGGCTGTCGTTGGTCTCGATGCGCAAGGCCGCATATTTCCGGGCGATGGCGGAGATCACCGAAGAGTCGAGGCCTCCAGAGAGAAGCACCCCGTAGGGGACATCTGACATGAGCTGACGGTGAACGGCAGCCTCCAGGGCCTGACGCAGCCGGTGCATCATCGTGGAGAGGTGTTCTTGTGGTCCTTCTGTCCCGTGGTGATGGTGTGGCAGGGGTGAGGAAGACTCCTTGATGGGCACCCCGGGAGACGGGGAGGCCTCCACGGAAGATGGGGTGTTCTCTTGTGGCAGGGAGGCGTGATTCTCTACCGCCTCAAAGGCAAACCAGTCGCGGTGATACCAGCGGGTCAATACGCCGCCGTTGCCCTCAAGGTAGTGGCCGGGAGGAAATTCACGGAGGGTGTTGCAAATGCCGGTGAGGGCTTTCATCTCGGAAGCCACATAAAGGGTTCCGGAGGGGTCATGGCCCATATACAAGGGGATGATGCCGATGTGGTCACGGGCGATGAGGTAGTTGCCATTCTCTTCGTCAAAGAGGGCAAAGGCGAAGATCCCGTTAAGTTCCGGGAGGAAGTCAGGCCCTTTGTCGCGGTAAAGGGGAAGGATCACCTCACAGTCGGAGTGGGTACGAAAGAGGGTGTTGCTTTCATAGGGGAGACGCAATTCCCGGTGGTTGTAAATTTCGCCGTTGACGGCCAGCACCAGGCGGCGGTCATCGCTGAAAAGAGGCTGCCCCCCGGAAGCCGGGTCGACGATGGAAAGCCGCTCATGGGCCATGACGGCTTTGCCGCCACAGTAAATCCCCGACCAGTCGGGGCCCCGGTGACGTATCTTCCCGGCCATGGAGAGTACTTGCTGTCGCAGGGCACTCCCCGGAACAGCGATGTCAAAGGCACAAACAATCCCACACATAACTTCATCTTAATGGTATAATGCAAAACTAAACACATTGGCAATTAAAACGACGATAGGATTACAATAATCCAGAATATTAATTAAATATTAACTAATTGATGAAAACGGGAACTATTTCTGACATATTATGAATTGCTTGAGGCGGAATCGGGGGGGATGTGTTGATAGTAAGTTTTTTAGGGGAGACCGGGGGAAGTGCAGCGAGAGAATTAGTGGTGCCTGAAAATAGGAGGAGAGCCATAAAAATTACAATAATTGGGTCAATAGTATGCAAAATTTGGGGATAATGTTAAGAAAATAGTTTAAAAAACAAATAAACCCATAAAAAATCAGGGGATGGAATGAAAAAAGTAATATTTTCGCCTTGTCGATACGGGTGAAATCCCGGGAACAAATGTGATCACAGGATCATTGAAATAACAGGAACAACAAAAACGACAGGATTAACCAAAAACCAACAAAAAATGGCAAAAATGAGATTCAGGGCATTGGATGAGGTGATGAACCGGGAGCCTCTTCCGCTGGTGAGGGAGGATGTGTTGACCTCTAACTTTTACCGGTCGCTGGTATTTGACAAGACGAAGATGCAGAAGTATCTGTCGCGGGAGGCCTATCAGGCGGTGGTGGAGGCCATTGGTGAGGGCACGGCGATTGACCGGAAGATGGCCGACCAGGTGGCACAGGGGATGAAGGCCTGGGCGCTGGAGAACGGGGCGACGCATTATACCCATTGGTTTCATCCCCTGACCGACGGAACGGCAGAGAAGCATGATGCTTTCATCGAGTACAATGGCAATGGCGGGGTGATTGAGGCATTCAGCGGGAAGATGCTGGCGCAGCAGGAACCCGATGCCTCATCGTTTCCCAGCGGGGGAATCCGTGCCACTTTTGAGGCGCGGGGATATACCGCCTGGGATCCTTCCTCTCCGGCGTTCATCAGTGAGACCACGCTGAGTATTCCCACCATATTTATCAGTTATACGGGGGATGCCCTGGATTATAAGACCCCTTTATTACGGTCGATCAGGGCCATTGACCAGGCCGCCACTGCCGTGGCCCGCTATTTTGACAAGGATGTCAAGAGTGTCCAGGCCAACCTGGGCTGGGAACAGGAGTATTTTCTGGTCGATGAGGCCCTTTTCATGGCACGGCCCGACCTGGTGCTGACCGGACGCACGCTCATGGGACACTCCTCCTCAAAGGACCAGCAGCTCGAGGATCACTATTTCAGTTCCATCCCCACACGGGTGAACCGTTTTATGATTGATCTGGAAAATGAGGCCTACAAGCTGGGGGTTCCCGTGAAGACCCGCCATAATGAGGTGGCTCCCAACCAGTTTGAGCTGGCGCCCATTTATGAGGAGATGAACCTGGCCAATGACCATAACCAGGTCGTCATGGACCTGATGCATAAGATTGCCCGCAAGCACAAGTTCAGGGTGTTGTTCCACGAGAAGCCCTTTGCCGGGATCAACGGTTCGGGGAAACACAACAACTGGTCGTTGCAGACCGACACAGGAGTAAACCTCTATTCTCCGGGAAAAAATCCCCGGACGAACCTGCAGTTTCTCACCTTTATCATTAATACCCTGAAGGCGGTGTACGACTACCAGGATCTTCTGCGGGCGTCGATTTATAATGCGGCCAACCAGCACCGTTTGGGGGCCAACGAGGCTCCCCCGTCGATCATCTCCGTGTTTCTGGGAACCGAGGTCACCCGCATGCTCGACCTGATGGAAACGGCAGTGGTCGACCGGAAGATGACCCCTGATGAGAAGACCGAGCTGAAACTCAACATCGGCCGTATTCCGGAGATCATTCTGGATACCACTGACCGTAACCGTACGTCTCCCTTTGCCTTCACGGGAAACCGGTTTGAATACCGTGCCGTGGGCTCTTCGGCCAACTGCGCCTCGGCGCTCATTATCCTCAATGCCGTGGTGGCCAGCCAACTCAACACATTCAGGACCGAGGTCGACGCCCTGGTGGAAAAGGGAGTCAAAAAGGACGAGGCTCTTTTCCAGGTGCTCAAGCGGTTGATCATCGAGTCGAAGCCGATCCGTTTCAACGGCAATGGCTACAGCCAGGAGTGGGTCGAAGAGGCCGCCCGCCGCGGCCTGACCAACGTGAGCAACGTCCCCGAAGCCCTGTCGGCCTTCCTGCGCCCCGGCCATGTCCAACTGCTCAAAGAGCTCGATATCCTCTCGGAAAGGGAACTCCACGGACGCGTGGAGGTGGAATATGAAAAATTCACCAAGAAGGTGCAGATAGAATCGCGGGTGCTCGGCGACTTGGCCATCAACCATATCGTGCCGGTATCGGTGAAATATATGAACCTTCTGCTGAAAAACGTGAAATACATGAGGGAGGTCTTTTCTGCGGAAGAGTATGAGCAGCTTTCTGCCGGACGAAAGCAGCTGATCAGAGAGATCAACCACCATAATTCCACCATTAAGGCACTGGTCCATGAGATGACAGAAGCCCGTAAGATGGCCAATGTGATCGAAGATACCGTGGAAAAGGCAAAGGCCTATGACCAGACTGTGCTTCCCTTCCTGGATAGTATCAGGTATCATATCGATAAACTGGAGCTGGTGGTTGACAATGAGATGTGGCCCCTGCCCAAATACCGTGAATTGCTGTTCGTTCGTTAGCCCATATGGTTGGTTTAGTTCAGAGAAAGGGCCGTTTCACTTTGTGAGCGGCCTTTTTGATTAGCGGGTTATACTATGTGGCGTGAGTTTCCGTTATTTTTTAAAATCCGTAAATTAAATTTACTTTTACCATCCACATTTTCGGGAAACGCGTATGAAATTTGTCAAGTGGGCTATGGTGTTGCTGGCAGGGAGCCTGCTCTCCTCGTGTGCTGTCGGGAATCTGAGCCGGGTAGCTTTTTCGTCGAAGGAGATTGGGGAGTACCACAAGGCGATTCAGAAATACAGGAAAGCCAATAAGAAGGAGAAGGACCGCGAAAAGAGGATGGAGTATGCCTATGAGATAGCGGAGTGTTACCGGCATCTTGCTGATTATGAGATGGCGGCGCTTTACTACCGGAATGCGGTAAGGCGGAACCATCCCGATCCTAAGGCTTTGCTGTGGAATGGCGAGATGTTGCGGGCTTCCCAGAAGTATGAGGAGGCCCTGGAGAATTACAGGGCTTATCTGGAGGAAGTTCCCGGGGATGAGAGGGCGCTGAACGGTATTGAGTCGATACAGCTCACGCAGCACTGGATCGCCCATCCCACGCGGCACATTGTCAATCCCGTGAAGGAACTCAACTCCCGTGAAAGCGATTATTCCCCGGTTTATCTGGCGGGTTCCGACAACCAGATCCTTTTCACCTCGGCCCGTAAGGCCGGAACAGGCAAGCGGCGGAGCATGATCACCGGACAGACCTATGCCGACCTTTTTAGTTCGGAGTACGACGTTCAGCGCGAGAAGTGGGAGACTCCACAGCTGGCCGACCAGAACATGATCGTCAACACTTCCGACGAGGAGGGCGCCGCCACCCTGGGAGCCAAGGGAGGTGAGATTCTCTTTACGCGAAGCCGCTATGAAAAGACACAAAACATGGGGGCCCAGATCTTCAGCACCTCACAGGTCAGGGGAAGCTGGGCGGAACCTCAGAAGCTGACTATTCTTCCCGATTCTATTTTGGTGGCTCACCCGGCCTTGTCCCCCGATGGCAGCATCCTCTATTTCGTTTCCGACAATGGGGGCGGACAGGGAGGCAAGGATATATGGATGGCCGAAAAGAGCGGTGGCCAGTACTCCGATCCCAAAAACCTGGGCA
Organism: uncultured Prolixibacteraceae bacterium; assembly: GCA_964567485.1. Classification (GTDB taxonomy): domain Bacteria; phylum Bacteroidota; class Bacteroidia; order Bacteroidales; family Prolixibacteraceae; genus UBA1413. The sequence continues at coordinate 18,247 of CAZMMX010000007.1, forward strand.
GCGTCATCAATACCCCGGGAGATGAGATGTTCCCGTATGTCCGTGACAACGGGGAACTTTACTTCTCTTCTGACTACCATAAAGGACTTGGGGGCCTCGATATTTTCAAAGCCGTGAAGGATGATGACGGGAACTGGAGCGTGGAGAATATGGGGTATCCTGTCAATTCCCCCGGCGATGATTTTGGCATTGCCTATGTTCCCGGCAAGGACCAGGGGCTTTTCTCTTCTAACCGGAAGGGGTCGCGCAGCGATGATATATATTCGTTTGTGGTGCCTCCCGTGGTTTTGCAGGCCTCGGGTGAGATTTTCAACCGAGAGACAGGGGTTCCCATTGACGGGGCTACCCTTCGCATCATCGGCACCGACGGCACCAACCTGCGCCTGAGGGCCCAGGGCGGGAAATTTCAGGTGAAGCTGAACAAGGGAACCGAATATGTCTTCGCGGCATTCAGGGAGGGATTCCTCAATGACAAGGCCCGCATCACCACCGAAGGACTCAGCGACAGCAAAGATTTCCGTTTTGAGTTTTTCCTCACGCCCACCGACAGTCCCATCAAACTTGATAATATCAATTATGCTTTCGGCAGTTTTGACCTCCAGTCCGAGTCCATGGTGGCCCTGGACTCTCTGGTGCAGCTGTTGGAGCTCAACCCCACCATCACCATTGAGCTGATGTCGCACACCGACCACATCGGGGGGGACCAGTTCAACTTTGATCTGAGCCAGAAGCGTGCCCAGAGTGTTGTCAACTATCTGGTTGAGAAGGGGGTGAATCCCCGTCGGCTGGTGGCCAAGGGGTATGGGGAGACCTGGCCCAAGACGGTCACGCGTGTGCTGGCAGCCCGCTATGAGTGGCTGAAACGGGGTGATGAGCTTACCGAGAAGTTTATCGAAGCTCTTCCCTCGGAAGAGCAGAAAGAGGCCGCGCGGGCCATTAACCGGCGGACCGAGTTCAGGGTGCTGAGCACCGATTTCATTGAAACATTCGAATAGCAGGTGCACCCAGGGTCAGGTTATAGAGCCCCGGTTTCGCTGAAGCATTTGAGGTGGCGGCGCCACAGGGGCTAGGTCATGATCAGCCGGGTGCCGATATGGCAGTCGAGGCACCGTTTCCTGTTGCAGTAGCGGTTTTTGAGTTGCAGGAGGGCCTGGGATTCGAAGGCGGTTTCGGGGGTGGCCCCCAGGGCTGACCACTGTGAGATGATGGCATTATCTTCTGCCGGAAGTTCATCGAGCCACGCCAGGGCACGGTCTTTCAGGTGATGGGCGCTGGTCTCCTCGCCATAGACGAAAAGAAAAGGCACCAAGGTGTTGATCACCAGGTTGGAAAGGGCCTCTTCACCCAGATGTTTTACCGAAGGTTTCGAAGGGGTGTTGAACCTGTAGTGGGTGGTCCAGTAATCGGAAGCGGCCACGCTGAAGAGAGGCCGCAGCCTGTCCATTGTCTCTGTTTCCACGATGCGGGAGAAGAGGGTGCCCTTGTGGTGCAGCAGCGCTGCGAATTGGGCGATGCGCAGGGTCGGGAAATTCACGGGTCTGAGGCGCAGGAATTTCCAGAGGTGCCCGGCCACGGGGCGCAGGTGGTATTTGGCGGCCAGGTAGCCGAATTCCTCCCTGAGTTGCAGAAAATAGTCATCTCCCAGCAGCTCTTCGTGCAGCAGTCCCGACATGCCGAAGTAAAGGGCTTCGAGCTGTACTATGTTATCACGGTGTTTTGCCGCGATAGATGAGGGAAGGGCGCGTGCCAGCATGTCAAAGGGCAGGGCGTTGGTATGAAATCCGAAATTCCGGGCCAGCAACTGGTAAAAGGTCTCCTCCCAGTTGTTGCCGTTACTGCGCAGCCGGCTGGTAATGCCGGCAGTTTTCTCCTCCAGCCGGTCGATCATCAGGCGGTTATAGCCGATTTTCAGGGAGAAACGGTCGATCTGGCGGAAGCGTTCCTGGCAGGGAATCCAGGTGGTGGCTTCCGTGAGCTGGCGGTAATTGTCGATCAGACGCGGGGGAGAGGGAAGCTCCAGGGTGGGAATTTCCTGTCCGTCGGGACGGAAAACAGGGCGGTCGTGTTTGTGGACCACATGAAGGATGATGGTGCCATAGGTTCCGTCATCGTGGTGCCCATGGCGGTACCAGTCCGACGACTGCCGGTGGATTTCGATATTTCCGGCCCAGAGGGTACGGCCGATCCTGACCCGGGCGTTGAAGAAATCAGGGCCTGCATCGCTATTGCGCACCCCGGGTTCCAGGACCTTCACCTTTTCGCCCGAGACGGTGGTGAGCCCGGCCGTGTCATACAGCCTTTGCTCCCACACAAACTGAAGGAATTCTTCGGTCATGGGATTTTGTGTTAAAGGTTTGAATGGTGGGTGGGTAAATCTCCCCTAAATTTACGAAGGTGTAGGGAATTATCCATAAATTAGCAGGGAAAAATGAGTGCCTGCCTGCACACTCCGGAACGTGCGGAACTTCAGGCAGTGAAATTTAAACCCTACCGTCGTATGAAGCGCAGAATTTTCAGGATTGTTTTTTTGTTGTTGTTGGTGGTCCTGGGCGGGGCCCTGGTGTACATCGGGCAGTTGGCGCCCATTATTACGGGGTATGCTGCCAAGAACCTCTCTTCGGGTGTTTTTGTGGCCGGCCGTACCCAGGAGAGCCTCGAGAGGGAGGATCTGAATTTCTCGTTCATCAAGTTCAACAAGAACAGGGTGGACCATGAGAAGGGCGAGGTGGTGAGCCGTTTTCTTTTCTGGAAGTCGAAGGCGGTGTACAACGAAGGACTGGGTTGTACGCTGGTTCGTGATTTTGATGAAGGGGAGGTCCTGGCCATGGATTATCCTGCGGTTTCCCTGCCGGAAGGCGATGCCGACACGATTCCCTGGCCTGCAGGGGATCTGGTGGCCGATACCGTGCCTTCGGGGATAGACATGACCCGGCTGACGGCAGCCCTGGAGCAGGCTTTTGCCGACACCACCGGGTGGAAGGGTACTTTCGGGGTGACCGTGGTCTATAAGGACCAGATCGTGGGCGAGCGCTTCCGCAGCGACTTCTCCCCGGCATCCCTCTTTTTGAGCTGGTCGATGGCCAAGAGCTTCACCAATGCCATGGTCGGGTTGCTGGTGAAGGAGGGCAGGGTGGAGATTCACGCGCCGGTGCCGCGCCCCGAATGGGCCAACGACAGCCGCAGGGAAATCACCCTGAATCATCTTCTTCACATGAACAGCGGATTGGAATGGAATGAGGATTACGGGAACCTCTCTGACGTGACGGTGATGTTGCACAAAGCCGGGGATATGGGGGATTTTGCCGCCGCCCGGGAGCTGGCGGTGCGGCCCGACTCGGTATGGCTCTATAGCTCGGGAACCACCAACATCGTGTGCGACTACATCAGGTCGCTGTTCCCCGGCGATGAGGAGTATTTGGCATATCCGCGGAAGAGCCTCTTCAATCCCCTGGGAATGCGGAGTGCCGTGTGGGAACCCGATGCTTCGGGGACCCTGGTGGGCTCTTCTTATCTCTATGCCACACAGCGCGATTATGCCCGCTTCGGACTTCTCTATCTCCATGACGGAAAATGGCTGGGCGAGCAGCACCTCCCCGAAGGGTGGGTGGAGTATACCACCACCGTGGCCAACGGCTCCGGCGGGGAGTATGGGGCCTTTTTCTGGCTCAACCGCTCAGGGGCTTACCCCGGGGTGCCTGAGGATATGTTCAGCTGCAATGGTCACGACGGACAGTTTATCTTTATCATACCTTCAAAACAGCTGGTGATCGTGCGCACCGGATACTCCCCGAACGGTTCCTTCGATATCAAGGGAATGGTACGGATGATCGCTGAAGCCGTGGAATGACCCCATTAAAACCCCTTGAAAATCAGTTTTCAGGAAATGTTGGAGGTTTCAACATTTTTTGTACTTTTGTGCCGCGAAAAATAATTTTAAGCCGTTGTTATTGAGAGCGATGCTGCGGCTTAAACATTGTATCATTTTTAAAAAATAATCAGATGTATTTAACAACAGAAAAAAAGAGCGAGATTTTTGGCCAGCATGGCAAGAACGCACAGGACACGGGGAGTGCCGAAGGACAGGTAGCTTTGTTTACCTTCCGTATCAACCACCTTACCGAGCACCTGAAACAGAACAAGAAAGACCACAGCACCCGTCGGGCGCTGATCCGTCTTGTGGGAAAGCGCCGTAACCTTCTTGATTACCTCAAAAGCAAGGATATCAGCCGTTACCGTTCGATCATTGCTGTCCTCAATCTCCGTAAGTAAGATTTTATGATGAATGTAATTACAAAAACGATTGAACTGGCCGATGGCCGTACCATAACCCTTGAGACTGGCAAGCTGGCCAAGCAGGCCGACGGAGCCGTTGTGGTGAGAATGGAAGACACCATGCTTCTTGCCACTGTGGTTTCGGCCCGTGAGGCCAGGGAAGATGTCGATTTCATGCCTCTTTCGGTGGACTACCGCGAGAAGTTTTCGGCATCGGGCCGTTTTCCCGGAGGTTTTCTGAAACGTGAAGGACGCCCCAGCGACGATGAGGTTCTGGTATCGCGTTTGGTGGACCGCGCCTTGCGGCCCCTTTTCCCTGCCGATTATCATGCCGAAACCGTGGTGATGATCACCCTGATTTCTGCCGGCAGTGAGAACAAACCCGATGCATTGGCCGGACTGGCCGCATCGGCGGCGATTGCGGTCTCCGATGTTCCTTTTGAAACGCCGATTTCGGAAGTGCGCGTAGCCCGTATCAACGGGGAACTGGTGATCAACCCCACCTATTCACAGTTGAAAAATGCGGATATCGACATCATGGTGGGGGCTTCCTACGAAAACATCATGATGGTGGAAGGCGAGATGAACGAGGTCTCAGAAACCGAAATGCTCGAAGCCATCAAATTTGCCCACGAAGAGATCAAAAAGCATTGCCTGGTGCAACAGGAGATAATGGCTGAGCTTAATATGGTCAAGCGGCAATACTGCCACGAGACCAACGACGAAGCCCTGAAAGCCAAGGTCTTTGCTGAGTTGTATGCTCCCTGCTATGAAATTGTCAGGCAGAGGATTGCCAACAAGCATGAGCGCATGGAGGCTTTTGAGAATCTTCGCAACGAATATATTGTGAAGTACAAGGCTGATCATGAGGGAGAAGAGGGGCTTGACCTGGTGGCTCATGAAAACATGATCAAGAAATACTACCACGATGTGGAGAAAGAGGCGATGCGGCGGATGGTCCTTGACGAGGGTGTCAGGCTCGACGGCCGCGGAACCCGTGATATCAGGCACATCTGGGGGGAGGTGGATTATCTTCCGGGATCGCATGGTTCAGCCATCTTTACCCGTGGTGAGACCCAGGCGCTGGCCTCAACCACACTGGGCACGAAAATGGATGAGAAGATGATTGACGGGGTTACCGTCCAGGGTACCGAACGCTTCCTTCTTCATTATAACTTTCCCTCTTTCAGCACTGGCGAAGCCAAAGTGCCCAGGGGAGTGGGACGGCGTGAGATCGGCCATGGTAACCTGGCTCTTCGCGCACTCAAGCGGATGATCCCTGCCGATCTGCCCTACGTGGTGCGTATCGTCTCCGACATTCTCGAATCGAACGGCTCTTCCTCGATGGCCACCGTTTGCGCGGGGACCATGTCACTGATGGATGCTGCCGTGAAAATCGTCCGTCCTGTTTCGGGGATTGCCATGGGGTTGATTTCCGACAAGGGCCTCTCCAAATATGCCGTTCTTTCCGACATTCTGGGTGATGAGGATCACCTGGGCGATATGGACTTCAAGGTGACGGGTACCGAAAAGGGAATTACCGCCACCCAGATGGACATCAAGGTCGACGGACTCTCCTACGAGGTGCTGTCGCAAGCTCTGGACCAGGCCAAGGAGGGAAGGATGCACATTCTGGGGAAAATCCTGGAGACCATCCCAGAACCCCGTGCCGAGTACAAACCCAACGTGCCGCGTATCGAGGTGATGCTGATTCCGAAAGATATGATCGGTGCCGTCATCGGACCCGGAGGGAAGATCATCCAGGGCATCCAGGCCGACACCGGCGCTACCATCGCCATTACGGAAGATGAGAATAACGGAATCGTGGAGATTTCAGGTCCCAACCTGGAGATCCTCAACGCTGCCAAATCGAGGGTGAAAGCCATCGTGGCTCTTCCTGAAGTAGGCACGGTATACACCGGAAAGGTGAAATCGATTGTCTCCTTCGGGGCCTTCATCGAGATCATGCCCGGGAAAGAGGGACTGCTTCATGTCTCCGAGATTGACTGGAAACGCATCGAATCGGCTTCTGACGTCATGAAGGAAAACGACATGGTGGAAGTCAAACTGATCGGTGTTGACGAAAAAACCGGTAAGCTGAAGCTCTCACGGAGGGTATTGCTGCCGAAACCCGAAGGGTATGTCGAAAGGGAGAGTTCCCGTGACAGCCGTCCTCCGCGTCGTGATGACGACCGTCGTGGGGACTACCGGGGGGGTGACCGTCGTGATGACC
>CAZMMX010000007.1:24851-80557 GCA_964567485.1 uncultured Prolixibacteraceae bacterium
GGGGGTGACCGTCGTGATGACCGTCGTGGTGACAGCCGCGGAGGTGACCGTGGTGGCGACCGCAGAAACGAACCCTGGAAGCCCAGAAATTCGTAAACCTGAAAACTGCAGGGATCTGATGCCCTGAGGTGCTCTATAAAGGGGCTGCTCCGGAATGCCGGAGCAGCCCCTTTTCCTTTTCCGGGGGCCGACCATCCCCGGTGACCGTGATTCCTTCCCCATTGATAGTGATTCCTTCGCCATTCCGGGGTTTCTTTTTCCCGTAATATGCTTAACTTTACACAACGGAAGCGATCACAGAGCTTTCGGAAGCAAAGGTTCACCCAAAACGAAAAGTCATGGAGAGCAGGTCAGAGGAGATCATCAGGATCATGGAGCAGCAGCTCGAGGGCACTGCGGAAGAGAAGCTCCGTTTTTTCAGACTTGATGAGTTAAAACGGAATATCTACAGGATAGGGGCCAATTCCCCCGGGTGTGAGGCGTGCGGGCTTTTTTTTCCTGAAGCGGAGGCGATGGCCAGCCGCATCGGCGAGGCGGTATCGGTCCCCGGGGAAGAACGGCGTGAACTCGACCGGCTGATCTTCCGCCTCTCTAACCATATGATGAAAGACCACGGCTATTATCCCACTTATCATTTCAGTTTCCGCTATTCCATTTTTGGTATTTTCCTGGGATTGTCGGCAGGTTATCTGCTGGAGAAAATCTCTCCGCTGACCGAGTGGTACTGGCTGCCCACTGCCGGACTTGTGGCAGGGTTGTTCATCGGGCAGGTGCTGGGGCGTATCAGGGACCGGAAAGTCAGGAACGCCGGAAGGGTGATGTGATGACCTGTTTTTTCCATGCGGTTGTGTGACATCCTGTTTAATCATGGGGTGCAGTAACGGCCGGCAATAGCGTGTGGTTAACCGACGGATTGTTTGACGGCATGGTGAATTGAAAACCTGGTTAACCGCATGATGAATTGAAGACCTGGTTAACGGCATGGTGAAGTGAATACCTGTTTAACCGCATGGGGATAAGCCCCCAAGGATAACCGCGTAGTGGTGTGGTCGTAACTGCTTCTCCTCCAGGTTCCGCTCTTTACTTTCCCTTTCCGTGGAATACGTTGATCATGGTGTATATGAGGATCTTAAAGTCGAGGTAGAGGGAGATGTTCTTGAGGTATATCATGTCGTAGGGGAGCCGTTCGAGCATCTCTTCCACATTCGAGGCATATCCGTATTTGACCTGTCCCCACGAGGTGATTCCGGGGCGGAGTTTATGGAGCAGTTTGTAGTGGGGGGCTTTTTGGACGATCTGACTGATATAATACTCTCTTTCGGGGCGGGGGCCTACCAGCGACATATCTCCGGTAAGGACATTGAAAAACTGGGGGATTTCGTCGAGGTGGGTTTTGCGGATAAACCGTCCCACCGGGGTGATACGGCTGTCGTTATGGGAAGAGAGGGCGGGTCCGTTGGTTTCGGAGCCGTCGTACATACTTCTGAACTTGTAAATGGTAAAGGGTTTTCCGAATTTTCCCACTCTTTCCTGGCGATAGATCACCGGTCCTCGGCTGGTCGATTTGATGATGATGGTCAGGCCAAGGTATACGGGAGCGAGGATGATCATGGCGATGAGCGAGGCCACCACGTCGATGAGCCGTTTGGCATTCTCCTGCCATGCGGGCATCAATCCGTTCGAGATCTTGATCAGGGGAGAGCTGTATATGGTGTTGATTTTGACCGATCCCGAGAGGAAGTCATAGAGGTCAGGGATTCCCCAGATGATAATGTCGCGGTTTTCGACGATGGTCAGGATATCGCTCAGCATATGGTGCTGATGGGCTTCCAGGGCAATGATCACCTCTTCGATGGCTTCTTTCTGGATGATATTTTCCAGTTGTGAGAGTTCACCCGAAAAGGGGAGATGCTGGTCGAGGAGGCCTTTGTGGTTTTCGCCGGTGGCCACATAACCGCAGAAGAGGTTACCGGCAGGCCGTGGCTGGGTGATCATCTCGTTATAGATCTTCAGGGCCTTGTCATTATTCCCAATAATCAGGGTCTTGAAGCCGATTCTGCGCTTGTGAATTTCCCTGATGGTTTGTGAGGTGAGGATCAGGCGGAAGAAATAGGTGAACGAGAAGTGGAGCAGCAGCAGGTTGAAGAAGAGCTGGTAGTAATTTTTGTAGGAATAGACCGTATCGTCGAGCAGGAGGACGAAGAAGATGGCCGTGACGCCGACCACCGAGGTGAGGATGGTTTGCCCCAGTTCCAGAAGGCGTGAACGGCGATAAATGTTGTTGTAAAAGCCGGTAATGAAGTAGAAGAGGAGCCATGCCGAAGGGATCAGCAGCAGTCCGATAAAATATTGCCGGGTAAACTCAAGGGGGATGTCATACCCGAACTTGATGGGTTCTATGACTTCTTTCCGGTAGATGTAAAAGAGTGTCCAACTGATGGCTGCTGCCAGGAAATCAAACAGAAGATATTTAGCGGCTTGTTTTTTCTTATTCATGACATGAAGTCAGGTTAGGTTCTGTCTCTTAAACTGTTCACAGCCGGTATTTTTGGTAAAACGGAACCTATCTGAAAATATTGCCGCAAAAGTAAAACTTTATCGTTAATGCCAGGGGGTGTAGAGTTCTATTTTGCGGAGCAGTTCATGGAGGAGGTTCAGGGAGGTGGAAAATTTCTCCAGGTCGGAATGGCGGTATCTGTCGGGTTGGCCGATGAGGGCCACGAAATCAGCGGCGCCTTTGTCGGCCGGGGGCATGGCGTTGATTTCGCGGTGGTTCAGCAGGGCTTTCCCAGAGAAGCCGTTTCCGTCGATGAAAGCACCGGGGAAGGCGGCCCTGACCTGCCGGGAGGCTGGTGCCTGAAAGAGAAGGTCGATATTGAAGGTGGAATAGGTGGGGTAGTCGAGGCGGATATTGATGAAAAAGTTACCGTCACCCTCCTGCGGGATGCCGCTGATTCTCATTTTCTGGGGCAGGCTGTTGAAGAGAGAGAGGGAATAATAGAGATACCGGAGGAGCAGGTTGTTTCTGTGGGGCAGGTCGGCGAGAGATTCGAAGATGTGCAGCGATGCCGGTTCCTGCCAGTGGGAGGCGATGTAACCGGTAACAGGCTCGCAGAGCAGGGGATTTTTGATTTTGACCACGGTTTCCGCTTCGTCGGCGAGTTTCAGGAGGTCGGCGCACTGTTCGGGGGTGATATCCGGGAAATCGGTGATGTAGAGGTGTTTGTTTTGCCTGACGGCCAGTTTCAGGAGGTCAGGGAGGAGGAGGGAAGAGCGGTCAACCAGGAGGAGGTCGGCGGCATCTACCAGTTCCCGCCGGTTATATTCGGGAAAGGAGAGCACCCGGGATTCTTCGTCCCCGATAAGGCCCACCGACGATTTGCCGATGATGCCCACTTCCCTGTTATTTTTGAGACTGCGGGTGTGGGTGAGCATTGACGCCACGCTGCCGATCATACCTACTTTTAGCATAGAGACAAAAATAGCCATAAAAGCTTTTCCCCTGACTTTCGGGGGAATTACTTATTAACCCGTGATGTTAATATTGAAGTAAGCAAGGGGTTCTGTGGCCGTTTTTTTCCATTACATTTGTGGCAAACCGTTTTGAATGACCTGGGAAGATACTCCGCGCCATCAGGGTTTACGCCGGCGCCTCATAGATGCACTAAAGATCAAGGGAATCAAGGATGAGCGGGTGTTGGCCGCCATCGGGAAGGTTCCCCGCCATGCTTTTCTGGAAAGCACCTTTCTCAATTTTGCCTATAAAGACCAGGCTTTTCCCATCGGGGCAGGACAGACCATCTCACAACCCTACACGGTGGCGATTCAGACCTGCCTGCTGATGGTGGAGCCCATGAGCAAGGTTCTGGAGGTAGGTACCGGTTCGGGGTATCAGGCTGCGATCCTCTGCGAAATGGGAGCCAAGGTATATACCATAGAGCGACAGAAGGAGCTCTATATCAAGGCACAACAACTACTTCCGGAACTGGGCTATCATCCGGCTTTTCACTTTGGTGACGGTTTCCGGGGGCTTCCCACGTACGGACCCTTTGACCGGATCATCGTGACTGCCGGGGCCTCTGTGATTCCTCCGGAATTGAAGTCCCAGCTGGTGATTGGCGGAAGGATGGTGATTCCCGTGGGAGAGGAGCACCATCAGGAGATGGTGGTGATCATCCGCACCGGAGAAGAGGATTATGTCACCGAAAAGCACGGAGGTTTTGTCTTTGTTCCTCTTCTGCGGGGCGTCGTCAACTAATTGATGATTGACATGATTACGATTAAGAGATTTATAGTTAACCCGTTACAGGAGAATAGTTATCTTCTTTACGATGATTCCGGGGAGTGCATCATCGTGGATGCCGGTTTTTACACCGGTGGGGAGATGGAGGAGCTGACGGCCACCCTCAGCAGGGAGGGGCTGCGGCCGGTGGCGCTGGTCAACACGCACTGTCATTTTGACCACCTCTGGGCGGTGGAGAAGCTCAGGAAGAGTTACGGAATTCCCTTTGTGTGCCATCAGGAGGATCTTTTTTGGCTGTCGCGGGCGGTGATGCAGGCGGGGGCTTTCGGCTTTCGGATCGAGGAAGTGTCACCTGCCGACCGCACGATCACCGACGGGGAGCAGTTCTGCTTCGGGAATTCCACGCTCGAAGTGCTTCATGTGCCGGGGCATTCGCCGGGCCATGTGGCCTTCTATTCCGGCGAAGGGGCCTTTCTGCTGTCGGGCGATGTGTTGTTCCGCAGAAGCATCGGCCGCAGCGACCTTCCGGGGGGAAATTATGACCAGCTGATCACGGCGATCAGGGAAAAGCTCCTCACCCTTCCCGGGGAGACCACCGTTTGGCCGGGCCATGGGCCGGAAACGACTATTGCCCTCGAAACAGTGGAAAACCCATTCCTGATATAGCAAGCCTTAATTTTATGGGAGCTTGTGAACAAAGTCATTTTTTTTGATTTCCGCAGAGTGTAATATTGTCGCAAATATTTTAAGTTAATAAACTTCGGGATATGCAGAAAGAGAGTTTTTCGATGCGTCATATTGGGCCCCGCGAGAGCGAGTTGCCCCTCATGTTACAGAAAATCGGTGTTTCCTCGCTTGACGAGCTCATCGGCCAGACCGTTCCTGAGAATATCAGGCTGAAGGAGCCCCTGAAGCTGGGCGAGGGGTTGACCGAGCGGCAGTATTACCGGAAAATTCTGGAGCTGGCATCGCGCAACAAGGTTTTCAATACTTACATCGGCATGGGGTATTACGATACGGTGACGCCGTCGGTGATTCTCCGGAATGTGTTGGAGAATCCGGTGTGGTACACCTCATATACCCCATACCAGGCAGAGATTTCACAGGGGAGGCTGGAGGCGTTGCTCAACTACCAGACCATGGTATGCGAGCTCACGGCCATGGAGCTGGCGAATGCTTCGTTACTGGATGAGGCCACGGCGGCTGCCGAGGCCATGTCGATGATGTTTGCCGCGCGGTCGCGGCAGATGGTGAAGAGCGGGGTGAACAGGATGCTGGTGGATGAGAAGATGTGGCCCCAGACCATTGACGTGCTGATGACGCGTGCCCGTCCCTTAGGCATCGAGTTATCGGTGGTGCCTGTCGATGCGCAGGCCATCGCTGCCGATGTGTTCGGCATTATGGTGCAGTATCCCAATTCCGACGGGGAGGTGGTGGATTATGCGGGATTGACGGCGGCGGCGCATGCCCGTGAGGTGAAGGTGGCCGTGGCTGCTGATCTGTTATCGCTGGCCATTCTGACGCCCCCCGGGGAGTGGGGCGCCGACGTGGTCTTCGGCAGCAGCCAGCGCTTCGGTGTTCCCATGGGCTACGGGGGTCCTCATGCCGCTTTCTTTGCCACCCGTGATGAGTACAAACGTATCCTTCCCGGCAGGATCATCGGCATCACCAAAGACGTCCATGGCCACAGGGCCCTGCGCATGGCCCTGCAAACCCGCGAACAGCATATCAAACGCGAAAAGGCAACTTCCAATATCTGCACGGCGCAGGCTTTACTGGCCAACATGGCCGGCTTCTATGCCGTATACCACGGCCCGGAAGGCATCCGCAACATTGCTGAAAGGATCCACTTCATCGCCGGTTTCCTGGCGGCAAAGATTACGGCATTGGGATACCGCCAGATGAATGACGGTTTCTTCGACACCCTCAGGATCGAACTTCCGCGGCATGTAAAACGCGAGGATATCGAGTGGCTGTCGGTCGATCTGGAGATGAACTTCCGCTACTTCGAAAATGGTGAGGTGGGGATCAGCATCGATGAGACCACGAATCTCGAAGATGTCAACTGGATTGTTGAGGTCTTCGCCCGTGCCGCCAACAAGCCCATGGAGAAGATTACGGCCATTACGCCGGTCTGGTCGGTGAGTGAGGTCTTCCGCAGGAAAAGCGCCTATATGCAGCAAGAGGTGTTCAACAAGTTCCGTTCTGAGACCGAGATGTTGAGATATATCAAGTCGCTGGAAGTGAAGGACATATCGCTGACTCATTCGATGATTTCCCTGGGGTCGTGTACCATGAAGCTGAATGCGGCCACTGAGATGTTTCCGCTGAGCTGGATCGAGTTCACCGGCATCCATCCTTTTGTTCCCAAGAACCAGGCGTTGGGGTACCATGCCATGATGGAGGATCTGCGGCGTGATTTGGCTGAGATTACGGGGATGGCCGATGTGAGCCTGATGCCCAATTCGGGGGCGGCGGGTGAGTATTCGGGGTTGATGGTGATCAGGGAATACCATCAGAGCAGGGGTGAGGGGCACCGCCATGTGGTGCTGATTCCTGCCTCGGCCCATGGGACGAATCCGGCCAGTGCCGTGATGGCGGGGATGGAAGTGGTGGTGGTGGCCTGTGATGAGCGGGGTAACATCGACATGGAGGATCTGAGGAAGAAGGCGGAGCAGCACCGCGATGACCTGTCGGCCTTTATGGTGACCTATCCGAGTACCCACGGGGTCTTTGAGTCGGCCATCGTGGAGATGTGCAGGATCATCCATGCATGTGGCGGACAGGTATATATGGACGGGGCCAACATGAATGCCCAGGTGGGGTTGACCAATCCGGGGATCATCGGTGCCGACGTATGCCATCTCAACCTGCACAAGACCTTTGCCATTCCCCACGGTGGCGGTGGTCCCGGTGTGGGCCCCATTGCCGTGGCGGCCCATCTGGTGGAATTTTTGCCTTCCCATTCGGTGATGAACAACGGACATGTGGGCATCACCGCCGTGGCGGCAGCTCCCTGGGGCAGCGCTTCGGTATTGCCCATCACCTACGGGTATATCAAGATGATGGGAGGCGAAGGACTGAAGAAAGCCACGGAATATGCCATTCTGAATGCCAATTATATCGCCGCAGCCCTGAAGGAGAACTACGGCATCCTGTATACCGGCGAGAAAGGCAGGGTGGCCCATGAGCTGATCCTCGAATGCCGTCATCTGAAGACGGCGGCCGGCATCACCGAAACCGACATTGCCAAGAGGCTCATGGACTATGGCTTCCATGCCCCCACGCTCTCCTTTCCGGTGCATGGCACCCTCATGGTGGAACCCACGGAAAGTGAGTCGTTGCAGGAACTCGAGCGTTTCATCGATGCCATGAATGCGATCTACGCGGAAATCAAAGAGGTGGAAGAGGGCGCTGCCGATGGGGAGGACAACGTGCTGAAGAATGCCCCCCATACCGCCCTGGAGGTAGGTTCTGATGAGTGGAAACATCCCTACAGCCGTCAGAAAGCCGCGTGGCCCCTCGAATGGCTGAAGAATAACAAATTCTGGGTGCCGGTCGGAAGGGTCGACAATGCCTGGGGCGACCGGAATCTGATTTGCACCTGTGGAACTCCGGAAGAGTACGCGGGAAGGAGGGAGTCCTGAGTCAGGAATGAGGAAGTCGTGAATCCTGCATGCAGGCGTTTGGAATCCAGGTTTTTCAGGTCAAAATATGATCCTGTTTGAACAACAAGGGCCGGGTTCTGCATGAAAGGATGATAGGGAGAATTCCAATATTCAAGACCCGGGAGTCAGGATTATTCTGATATTTTGATCCTCTCATCTGTTAATATTGTACCATGGTTTGGTTTCCTAACGCAAAAATAAACCTCGGCTTGCGGGTGACGGAGCGGCGTTCCGACGGGTATCACAATCTGGAGACGCTGTTTTATCCCGTACCGTTGTGTGATGTGCTGGAGGTGATCAGGGGGGAGTCCTATTCCTTTAGGGTGACCGGTTTGGCGCTTGACGGACCCGGGGAGGAGAACCTGGTGGTCAGGGCTTACAGGCTGATGCAGGAGCGTTTTGATCTTCCGCCGGTGAGGATCCATTTGCACAAGGTGATTCCCCTGGGGGCCGGACTGGGGGGTGGTTCCTCTGATGCCGCCTTTATGCTGAAGGCCGTGAATGACCTTTTCAAAACGGGAGTGATTCCGGAGGAGATGGAGCAGATGGCCGCAACACTGGGGGCCGACTGTCCCTTTTTCATCAGGAACACCCCGGCCCTGGCCACAGGAATCGGTGATGTTCTCCAACCCGTGGCCGTGGAGCTGTCGGGATATCATCTGGTGCTGGTGAAGCCCCCGGTGCATGTCAGCACAGCCATGGCCTATGGGGCCATCACGCCGGCGGCGCCGGCGGTGCCGCTCAGGGAGGTCATCGCCCGGCCGGTGGACGAGTGGCAGGGATTATTGGTCAACGATTTTGAGGAGCCGGTAGGCAGGATGTTCCCGGAGATCGGGGAAATCAGGGAGAAGTTGTACAGAATGGGTGCCGTCTATGCCTCCATGTCGGGGAGCGGATCGGCAGTATTTGGCCTCTTCAGGGCACTTCCGGAGGGAATCAGGGAGCATTTCCCGGATGGGTATTTCACTTTTACCCCCGCGTTGTAGTCCCTATCTTCCACACTGCCATGTCAGGCAAGGAGATTGGTAGTATCATTTTTATCTGCGCGCTTTAATCCCACTCACCGGGTACGGTTGCCACTTCATGACCATCGGGCCCGATCATTTTACATATTTTACGGTTCTGGTAACCCGGGGCAGATAAATCTACGGGTCTGTATCTTGCAGCGAAAAAAATCTTTAGATTTGTGTGTAAACCAAATTGCTGATAAGGATGGCCAGATCTGTACCCAAAAAGGGACGTCATGCCGTTAAGGAGGTCCCCAAAGACCCGGTGAAGCTGATTCATGTCGTCTTGCTGATTCTTTACGGATACCTCACGGTGTTCACCCCCAACATGAATACCTACGATTCCAACGGGCCGAAATTCCTGGCCCTGGCGTTGCTCAACCTGGTGGCTTTTGCCTTTCTCTTTACCCGCAAGGAGATGAAAACCCGGCAGGGCCTCTATTTTGGCTTTTTCGGGAATGGCATGGGGGTGGCCTATGGCCTGTTGATGGTGGTCACGCTGCTCTCGTTTGTCAATTCGGTCAACGTCATCGAATCGGTGTTATACTTCAGCAAGGCCTTTACGATCTTTTCCGCGGCTTATCTGGTGTCGGTGCTGGTGATGGCAGAACGCAGGGGCCTTTTGTATCTGGCAGGGGCCATGACCTTGCTGCTGATCTACGAAAGTATCCTGGTGTACACCGATATCCAGGAAATGATAAAAGAGGGAACGTTCCGGCATATCCTGAAAGTGAAGTCGGGCTATTCGAACAAGAATATTCTGGCCGCCGCCCTGTTCATAAAGATTCCCTTTGCCGTATGGCTGATGCTTTTCCGGCAGAAGGGGTGGCGGATCCTGGGGATGACGGCCATTCCCCTGGCCATGCTGGCGATCTTTTTCATGAGCGCCCGTGCCTTTTATCTGGGGGTCTTCGCCCTGGTGCTGGTGCTCACGGCATGGCACGTGGTGGCGTTCCTCCGGAACAGAGAGAAAAAGCATTTGTGGAATGGGGTCTGGCTGGTCGCCTTTATGCTGATTTCTCTGGGGGGTTTTTCCTTTGTCGAATCGAACTGGTATCCCCGGTCTGCGCCACGTGCTCCTGCACCGGTGGTGTTGGAAAGCAGTGCGGCAACTGATGCAGGGGAGACCTCCGATGCTTCTGAAAAGGCTGCTTCCGGAGAAATGGGGGAAGCTGATACTGCGGATGTTTCTGGGGGTTCTCCTGAGGAAGATGCCGTACTGACCGGAAGTAACCATCCTGAAGATTCTTCGTCTGCCCTGGATGGGGGAGCCGGATTATCCAGTCAGGAAAGCCATTCCCGGAGTAATGGGGTCAGGGAAACCCCGAAGAGAAGCCGCACCAGCGTTGCAGGGCGGTTGTCTACCATCGGCGGGGATGAGGATTCTGCCAATAAGCGGCTCACCGCCTGGAAACGCTCCCTTCAGCTGATTCGTGAAAATCCGCTGCTGGGGGTAGGTGCGGGAAACTGGAAGGTGGTCGTCCTGAAGATTGAAAACCAAGTGAGCCCTGATTATATCTACCAGTACAAAGTCCACAATGACTTCATTGAAATTCCGGCGGAGACCGGAATCTTCGGGGGATTGCTGTTTCTCTCCATTTTTCTGTTGCTTTTCGGGAAGTACTTGATGATCTTTTTGAAAAAGGACGCATCCGGATCAGCGGAATGGATTTTTTTGCCTGCCCTGGGGCTCTTTGCTTACAGTTTCGATGCCTTTTTCAATTTTCCCCACGACCGTCCTGAGATTCAATCGCTCTTTGCCCTCTATGCCGGTACCGGCATTGCGTTGACCAGCTTGTTTATGGCGGGGAAGAACAAGGGTGATGGGAATGGATTGGAACCCGGGGAACTGGCTTTGCCTGTGCCGGTGATGACCCGCCTTCTCGGTGGGAAAAACGCAGTTCCCGGAGAGGGGATATCGGTACATCCGGCAGTTCGGTACCTGACCATTGCCCTCTTTGTTGTCCTCCAAACGGCCGCTACCTGGGTGCTGATCCAGAATTTTCAGTCCCTGAAGCTTCAGCGAGTCGTCAAGCAGGAGATCTTGCGCAAGAAACTCTCCTCTCCTGCCGATAAATTCCTGATGGGATTTCCGGCGATTCCCAATCTCAACGGAGAGGCGGAACCCATTGCCGTGCAGAAAGCGCGCTTTCTGCTCAATGAAAAAAGATACCGTGAGGCGATTTCGCTTTTGAAGAAGGACCATTCGAGTCCGTGGGACAGCCGTACCGAGTATTTTCTGGCCATGGCCTACAATGCGCTGAAAATGCCCGACAGTGCTCTTTACTATTCTCAGAAAGTATACGAGATCAAGCCCAATAACTTCAGGAACATCAGCGTGATGTCCAACAATCTTCTGCAACAGGGGAGGGGAGAAGAGGCTGTGAAAATGGTGGAAGCCTATCTCGAGAGACATCCCAGGGACAGGGATGCCCTGCTTTATACCCCGGGATTATATGACAGGCTGGGCAAGCTGGACAAGGCGGCTGCTCTCATGGCCACTGCCTTTGAATACTATCCGCGTGATTCGGTGGTCCGCAGGCAGAAAACACTTATTGACCGCAAGTTGGTTACCTCGTTGTATAAGGAGACTTTTGACCCGGCACTTGCTGCCTTCCGGGCAGGTCGTCATCAGGAAGCCGTGCGCCTCTTAAGTGAAATCCTGGCAGAGAAACCCGATTATTTCGATGCCCGGGAATACAGGGCTTTCAGCTATTACAACCTGAGGGATTACGCCCGAAGCAACGAGGATGTCAGTTACCTCCTGGATCACGGAAATACCAATCCCAGTATCCTGAACCTCCGTGGGGTCAATTTCTACAATCTGGGGAACAAGGAAGAAGCCTGCCTCAGTTTCAAGGCCGCCATGGATAAGGGGAATAAAGACGGCACCACCAATTACAACCGATTTTGTAAGCCGGCGCAGACGGTGCCCCGATTCCCGCCGCCGGGAGGGGTGAAATGAGACTTAGAGACTTAGAGACTGAGGAGCTTAGAGACGGAACGGCTGAGGGGTTGGTGGGGATGGGACTGACCAGGCGGAGCTTTTAAAAATAGCGTCTTAGTCACACTTTCTCCTGGCATAATAACACACAACATTTAATTCCCGGAATGACCCGAACAATCGTTGTTATTTCCCCATCAATGAAGCTTAATGTCGTAACAGTCTGAAAAGAATGTTTTTATAGATGAATCCATCAACGCGTGTGGTCTTCAATACCGGTATACAATACCTCAGGAATATTGTATCGGTCGTGGTCTCTTTGTTTGTGACCCGACTTATTCTTGATGCCCTTGGCGTGGAGAATTATGGAATATACGCTGTTGTGGGCGGCGTCGTGGCCATGTTGTCATTTATCCAATCATCGCTTTCCGGGACAACCCAGCGCTATCTCTCCTTTCACCAGGGAAGGAACGATATCACCATGCAGAAAAAGATATTCAATAACAGCGTGCTTACCCAACTTCTGATCAGCGTTCTGTTAATTCTTATCTTGATAGCCGTTAAGCCCGTTCTGTTTGGGGGGTTTCTTAATATGCCTGAAGAGAGAAGAGAGGCTGCCGTTTGGGTTTATTATTGCATGCTTATCTCCTTATTTTTCACCATGCAGTCTACACCCTACATGGCCACTCTGATTGCACACGAAAACATTCTCTATGCGACCCTTGTCCAATTGGTAGATACCTTTCTGAAAATACCGATTGCTTTATCGTTGACCTGGTTCACTGTCGACAGATTGAAATTGTATGCTGTTTTGGTGGTTTCAGTACAGGTTTTTAATTTTATGCTCTATTATCTATACAGTAAAAGGAAATATCCTGAAACCACTGGTGTAAGACTCTTGTCGTTTGACAAGAAAATTTTCCTTGATATGTTTTTCTTTATGGGGTGGACCATATATAGTACTGGCTGTGTAGTTGGAAGAACACAGGGTATTGCCCTTGTGCTGAACAGGTTTTTCGGCACGGCTATGAATGCCGCCTATGGATTATCCCTGACTGTTTCCGGACAACTTAGCTTTCTTTCCACTTCCCTGAGAAATGCCATTAACCCACAGATTATCAAGGCGGAAGGGGCTGGAGACCGACAGAAAATGCTGCGCTTGTCCGAAATATCCAGCAAGTTTTCATTTATCCTTCTCGCCATAATTACTATACCCGGGATTATTGAAATGGATTCTTTGTTATCGCTATGGCTTAAAGAAGTACCTGATAATGCCATCATGTTCTGCCAGTTTGTGTTGCTTAGCAATCTGATTGACCAGTTGACTTCAGGATTGATCACAGCCAACAAGGCTATTGGTGATATCAGAAATTACTCTCTAATAATCAATACGATTAAATTACTTACTGTTCCAGCAGCATTGTTATGCCTCTATTTTGGTCTGCCTGTAGTCTCAGTCATGGTTTGTTATGTCTTGTTCGAATTGATCTGTGCCATTGCCCGTCTTCCTTTTTTACGGATTACCGCAGGATTATCCATTAAAGGCTTTACGCATAAAGTATTTATTTCTTTATTGCCGCCCACTTTCTTAACAACTGCCACGTGTTTCGTATATGCTCATTACATGAATGCCGGATGGAGCTTTTTAGGAACATTTGTCCTTTCAGGATGTGTTATGGTTGTAAGTACCTTTCTTTTTGGTCTATGCAAGGACGAGAAGAGGTTGATCTATCATTTTGCTGAGAAAATATTAAAGCGATAAACAGGAAATTATGATTAAAGTGTCATTCTGGGGTGATTGCAAAATTGATGAGGTCGATCAAGTCTTATTAAGTGAGGAGACTAAATCGTTGATAGAAAGCAGCAAATTGAATGTAATCAATTTCGAAGCTCCTGTCAATAACGAAGGTAATCCCATCAGCAAAACGGGCCCAACTCTTGCACAAAGCCCGAAAACCCCTTTGTGGTTGGAAGCAAACAGTTTTAATGTGATTTCTCTTGCCAACAATCATATTATGGATTTTGGAGTGGAGGGATATGAGGAAACCTTGGCGTTGTTCAAGAATTCTTTGTTATTGGGTGCAGGTCATTGGGAGGAAGCTTATAAGGTAAAAGTTCTTGAAATTGAAAATCTTAAAATCGGTTTTTTATCGTTGACGCATTGTGAATTCGGAACTTTGACAGACAAGTATGATGAAGAAAGCAACATAGGGACGGCCTGGATTTGTCATCCTGATATCCCGTCAATCATCGTGAATGGGAAAAAGGAAGTTGATTATCTATTCATCATTTCACACGCCGGAATAGAATATATTGATGTACCCCTACCGGAATGGCGCGATGTTTATAAAGGTTTCATTGAATTGGGCGCTGATGCGGTAGTGGCTTCCCACCCCCACGTTGTTCAGGGCTGGGAGGTTTATAAAGACCGTCCCATTTTCTATAGCTTGGGCAATTTTTGTTTTCAGAAAAGCAATTCACAGGCTATTCCGCCAGGTTGGAATGACAGCCTGTGTGTTGTCTTCACTCTTGATCAAAAACCATCATCTGAAATTCAGTTTCAAGTCCACACAATACATTATGACGGCCAACGATTGGGTATACGCCTTGACGCTGAAATGCAGTTGTATGTTGAAAGGGTAAACCAAGTCCTTAATGATAGCATGAAATACATTGAAAGGGTAAATCAACATTGTGCTGGTTTGCTTTTAAAATATCAAAATAGCTTTTCACTGAGCGGATATCATTTTCTACCCTCATTGAGTTGGAGTTTTATTGGAAAAGTGATTGGTTTGATCCTTAAAAGAAAAAGAAACAAGCCTGTCCATATCATCAACAACCTACGATGTGAAAGCCACAGATGGGCCATTCTTAGGGCAATACTTTTAAAATCCAGGGTGTAATATCGGACTTGTCGTTTAATTAATGACTTGATGAGGGTTCTGCAGATTTCCAATAATTATTATCAGACTGAGATTTATGGTCATCTCTTTTCGGCCCTGAGAAAACATTGTACTGTAAAGGTTTTTATTCCGATGGCCAAGGAATTTTCGGAAGAATATAGAAACAGGGAATCTTCACAGAATCTGATTCATTGTTTTCTGGGAGAGAAAAGGATTTTTGGTCACCAGATCAATTCATCCAAATTTGCCAAATACATAGTTAAAGAAGGAATTTCTGAGGATATCGACCTGGTGCACGCTCATTTCGTTGTCAGCGATGGGGCCATAGCCTACAAATTATACAAAGCAAAAGGAATCCCTTATGTCATCTCGGTAAGGGCTACCTGTCTAGGAATTTTGGACAGAAGAACAGCACCGCACAACATCCTGACTGCGTTGATGGTATTGAAACATGCCCGTCAAATCATTTTTCAGACGCCTGTGGTCCGAAACAGGATGATGGAAAGGATACCCAACTGTTTCAGGAAAAAACTGCTGCAGAAAAGCGTAGTGATACCCAATGGCATTGATGAGTATTGGCTTAGGAATAAAAACAGTCCAAGGGAGAAAATCCCGGTAAAGAGATTTTCAGTCCTTACAGTTGCCAAGCTCTCAATTATTAAGAACATGGTTATTGTGGCACAAATAGTACAAGGCTTGAATGAAAAGGGGTATGCTGTTGATTACAAGATTGCTGGTTCAGTGAAAGATCCTCAACTCCTTGAAGAGTTAGGGAGATATTCTCAAACAAAGTACATGGGTGCTTTACACAAGGAAGAGTTATTAAAACTCTACAGGGAATCCGACATTTTTGTGATGGTTTCCCAGAAAGAAACTTTTGGCCTGGTTTATGGCGAGGCTTTGAGTCAGGGCCTTCCGGTAGTCTATACCAAGGGTGAAGGTTTTGATGGACAGTTTGACGAGGGAGTTGTAGGGTATCATGTTCCCTTCGATGATTTTAAGCAAATCGAAGAGGCTATAGTGAAGATAGTATCTGATTATAAGCGATTGTCAGATAACGCTTTAAATGTGGTTGGATGCTTTAATTGGGATTCAATTGCCTATCAGTTTTATGAGGCTTATGCGAGGGTATTGATGGCTTTAGAAGTTCATTCCCAGTTGAGGGAGTAATCATGGTTACCTGGCTTTTTTTCGGATTTATTACATGATTGATATGATTTAATGTCTATAAATGATGAATAGGGCAGAATTCATGAAAAGGTTACGGCCTATCACTTTCCCAGTGGTGTTTCTCAGAGATGAATGGAGGTATAGGTATTCCCGTTATCTTTTTCTTAATAACCCAGGAAAGTTGATAGAAGATATCTATTTCAGAAGACTTGGGATACCCCTTGACTTGGAAAATCCTAAGAATCTCAATGAAAAAATTAGTTGGCTAAAGTTGTTTTCTGACACCTCCCGATGGACTGAACTGGCTGATAAATATAAGGTCCGGGAATATGTTGCCGAATGTGGTTATGATAATATGTTGGTGCCCTTATATGGATTATATGAGTCGGTATATGATATCGATTTTCACAAATTGCCTGAATCATTTGTCTTAAAAGCCACCAATGCTTCAGGAATCGTATTTGCAGTCACAGATAAGGCACAAATGGATAGCGAAAAAATCCGCAGCGGATTGGTGTCTCAAATGAAAAAGTGGACCCGGAAGGCAGTTTTAGCCGGGGAGTTTCATTATCTTCCCATAAAGCCTCGCATTATCGCCGAAAAATACCTGGAAGAAAAGAGAGTTGATTTAAGTTCCACACTGATTGATTACAAGATATGGTGTTTCAATGGTGAGCCATTCAATGTATTTGTCTGTTCGGACCGGACTGCCAATAGCTTAGGCGTCTCTTTATATGATCTGAATTGGAATGATATTTCAGAACATTTGGTGATCAAGGGAAGGTATAAAGAAGCTAAAAGAATTCCGAAACCAGTTGCTCTGGATCAGATGATTTCCGCCTGTAGGGTTTTAGCCCGGGGTTTCCCACAGGTAAGAATTGATTTTTATGAAGTAGATGGCAATCCTTTTTTCGGGGAAATGACCTTTACATCCTATGGGGGAAGAACTAAATCGATGACTCCTGAATATTTACTCGAAATGGGAAATCAAATTGTCTTACCTGTAAGGAAATCAATGAATAAGTTTACCCTACCTTTTTTTAAATAAGAGACATTAGCCTCGATGAATATCCTCCATATCACTTCAATCCTGCCTTCCCCTTTGAAATGCATTGGCCCAGAGAACGATATTTTGTTACGGATTGCCGATGAGTACGAAAAACGATATCCTTCTGATAAGCACTTTTTCATTTTTATTGTTCCATACGCCAATCGGGTATTCGCATCTTTTAAAAATAAATGGAAAGATTATTACACGTTACTTCAACGTAAGTATTATTTCATCGGAGACCGAAAAATTGAGATAATTGGGTTGCCCGGGTTCAGATATGATCTGAGATTAAGAAAATACCTGACGTCGCTGGGGTATCATATGAATAAAGGCAGAATTGATCATATCATCAAAACGATTAAGCCGGATTTGTGCCATGCCCACAATATGATGAATAACATGGAATTGGCGGAAATATTTAAAGTGCGTCATAATTGTCAGTTCGTGTTGACTGCCAGAAACGTTAATGAGTATTCTTTAAAACGCATAAAGAATAAGGAGGTTAACCCTTGCCAAATAATCTCGATAAACTTTATTACAAAAAAGAGATGTGATAGAATTTTGGGTGACATGGTCCAAATGATACCACATCCTGTGGATGATGGTTTTTTTGTGCAAGATAATCTCCTCAAGGATGATGGGTTGAAAAAGGACCGCTCTTTTATTTCATTGGTGAGTGTCTGTCAACTTATTACGCTTAAAAATCTGGATAAGGTGATTCATGCGATCTCAACGATCAAAGAAGATATTAGATATACCATCATCGGCGATGGGCCGGAAAGAAATAATCTGATGAATCTAGCGGCATCTCTGGGTTTGAAAGAAAAAGTCAGGTTCGAGGGTCGGTACTCTCATGATAGGCTTCAGAATGAACTCAAAAAGTATGATCTTTTCATCATGCCAAGCTTCCCTGAAACCTTGGGCAGAGTCTATTTTGAAGCATTGGCATCAGGTATCCCCGTTGTGGCCTCCAAAGGATGTGGCGTCGATGGCATGATAAAGCATGGAGAACAAGGTTACTTGGTCGAACCGCTAAGATCTTCGGAAATAGCATCTGCTATACTTGATTATATAGAGATGAGTCATGATTCAAAGATCCAAATGAAACAGAAGGCGATGATGTTGGCACAACAATTCACCTGGGGAACAACTCTTGAGAGATACCATCAAATATATCACAGTGAAAGGCTTCATCCTGATCAGCATCTGCCGGAATTTTAGACTATGAGAATCGTCCATCTTACTTCGGTCCATTACCGATATGATACGCGGATATTCCTAAAAGAGTGCAGCTCCCTCTCCTCCAAGGGAAATGATGTTTCCTTGATTGTGGCCGATGGCCTTGGCGATGAGGTGAAGGATGGAATCAGGGTTTATGATGTTGGAGGAAGTAAAAATCGCTTTCAGCGCATTCTGTTTTCCTCACTTAAGGTAGTCCGGAATGCCAACCGGTTGCGTGCTGATATTTACCACTTGCATGATCCCGAGCTTTTGTTGTATGTTTATTTGTTAAAACTAAAAGGGAGAAAAGTCATTTTCGATATGCATGAAAATCTTCCCAAGCAAATCTTGTCGAAAATATATCTCATGCCACCCTTTAACAGGATATTAAGTTCCGGTGTATCGATTTTCCAACAATGTGTTTTAAAATCAATTCCGGTTGTTTTTGCAGAAGATTCTTATCAGCAGGATTTCCGGGGTGTGAAAAAATGTGCGACGGTGTTGAATTTCCCTGTCTTGTCAAAAATTGCCGCAATCACTGCGAAGCCATCGCATGTCTTTTCCATCGGTTATATGGGGGAGATCAGTAAGGAAAGGGGAGCGGTCCTGATTCTTGAAATAGCCCAACAATTAAGATCGGAAGGGAAGGATATCCATGTTTTATTTGTTGGTCCCGTCAGGGAAGAAGTATCAGAATCTTCCGTTTATGGGGTGGCCACACGGGAAGGTTGGGCTTCTTATACCGGAAGAGTGACCCCTGAGGAGGCTTGGATGAAAATTGGCGGTTGTACAGTCGGTTCAGCGGTGCTCTACCCTTCGCCGAACTTCGTTGATTCTTATCCGACGAAATTATTTGAATATATGGCCCTGGGCATACCTGTGATTGTTTCAGATTTTCCAATAAACCGGAAGATCATTGATGAAAGCAGATGCGGAATACTGGTCAATCCCGGCAATAATGTGGAGGTCAGGGAGGCCATCAGGTTTCTGTATGAGAATAGAAGTGAATCGGAAAAGATGGGAGAAAGAGGGAAAATTTATGTTGCTGATCATTTTAGTTGGGATTCTGAATTCCGGAAGTTATTGTCGTTGTATAAGGAAACCATACAAGAATTTTAAGGACAGTGAAGGATAAAACTTTCCGAAGCCTGGCGGATCAAAGCTTTTCGGAGCATAAGCAACGGCGTCTTTTGTTGGAGACCGTAGAAAACCAGGAATTGAGCTATGCCGATGGATATGATCTGATGCAGCTGGCATCGACCTTACTCCTAGCACATGGTATCCGGAAGGGCGGTATGGTGCTCACCTATACTCCGCTATCACTCGAATCGGTGATTTTATGCTGGGCATGTCTCTATAACGGGGTAGTTTTCGTTCCTGTTGATCACAACTGGCCTCCTGAAATGCTGCACTTCATCATGGAGGAAACTGCCCCAAAACTGGTTCTTACGGATGAGGAAAGGGAAAACAGCTTTGCCGGAATGGATTTTACCGGTGTTCTGTTGATTGCCGGGAATAATAACCATGGCAAAGTCGGTACCCCATTTTTTGAATGGCTGTCAGGTGAGAATAATCGGGCCGCCACTCAACCCGAGGAGGTATGTGCCGGTGACCCGGGAGCGATCCTTTACACTTCTGGCTCAACAGGTCTCCCCAAAGGAGTGATGCTGTCGCAGAAGGCCCTGTTTAACAGCGGAAAACTGATTTCGACCCATTTCAGATGGCAGTCTGCCGATTTATTTATGAACCTGGGTGATCTCCACTCCATGAGCGGTATACGCAATACCTGTTTCGCCCCATTGCATTCAGGATCCTCTTTTATCATTGCTTCACCGGAGGAGCGGAACAATATTCTGAACACCCTTGAACTGATCAGCAGGTGGGGAATCACCTTCCTGGGGGTGGCCCCGACGGTGATCAGGCAAATGAATATTCTCTTTTCGGAGTCCCGGAAAAGCAAAATCGCCTCCCTCAAGGCGGTGATGTGCACCGGCGGGCCTTTATCAAAGGAACAACTTCAGCTTTTCTGGCAAAACTATGCGACCCCGGTTCTGAATTACTACGGTTTAACGGAAACGGCAGGCATCTGCTCAGGGCATACCCTGGATACCTTTGATCCCTCCGACAACAGCATCGGTCCCGCATCGGGGGCTGAACTCCTTATTTTACCCGGAACGGAGGCGGTGAATGACGATGGTACCGGTGAATTGCTGGTGAGAAGTGACAACCTGATGAGCGGTTACTTTAAGAGAGCGGCAGAAACCGCCCGGGTACTGAAAGAGGGGTGTTTTTATACCGGCGATATTGTACGCCGGCGGGAGGACGGCTGTTATGAACTCCTCGGAAGAAAGCGAAACATCGTGAAAAACATCCACTCCGAACTCATTTACCTCGAGGAAATTGAGAGTGCCCTTGAATCGCACCCCTTCATCGTGGAAGCTGCCACCTGTCCTTACGCACGACTCGAAGAAGATGAAAAGATCGTGGCGTTTATAGTGGTGAGTGGGTCCCCTTATTCCGACACCCAGGATCTGGTCCATGACATCAAGAAATTCCTGGTTGAGAAGGTGGGCAGGAACAGGATGCCCTGGCGTTTTTTCCTCGAAGAAAAACTCCCCCGCAGCACCGCCGGGAAAATCCAACGACAACAGTTAGTTGATATACTCCATGAATATTTACAGTCACACCGTACCGGGTATTTTTAAAAAAGCCTTCACCCGGAAAGGCCGGTTTATCGTTTTTGGCGATAGTGTTCTGACCTATGCTGAACTGAAGTCCCACATGGGAAGGTTTTCATCCTATTTCCGTCAGAAGGGAATCCGTCAGGGCGACAGGGTCATCCTGGCTTCCGGAAACGAAAGGTTTGTGTGTACGTTTTACCTTTCCCTGATCGCTAACGGGATAACAGTGGTGTATCTCGACCCGGAATCGGGTCCCGGGCGTGCCCATGCCATCATTGATCACTGTAAGGCCCCGTTCATCTTTGTCGATTCAGCAACTCAAAGAAACTGGAACCTTCTGAGCACGGAATCCAGTGAGGTGACCATCATTCAATCCGAAGCAGGCTCAGGAGTCCTCAGTAAACTCCTGAACAGGAGCCGGCAGGAAAGTACGGCTTTCCCGGCATGTGTTGATGTTTTGCCCGAGTCAGATCTCCCCGCAGCAATCGATCCTGATGCCGATGCCTATATCCTGTTTACTTCCGGAACCACTTCGGCCCCGAAAGGGGTCCGGATTTCCTACCGTGCCCTCTTCTCCCACCTCGACACGCTCACCTCTGTTTATCGGATGAACAGTGAATCCAGGCTGTTCAACAACCTGATCCTGAGTCATGCCGACGGCATGGTCCAGGGGCCGCTCCTCGCTCTGTTCAACATGGCCACACTATTCAGACCATTCCCCTTTACGATCCAAAAAATCGAGGATATCTTCGACGTCATATACAGCGAAAAGATCACCCACTGGATCATGGTCCCCACGATGACCGGACTGGTATACCAGTTTAAAAAGGAGGACAAAGACACCTTAAAAAACAAGGATTTTCAGTTTGTCATATCTTGCGGCGGGAAATTGGAAGCCCTTCTCTGGAAGCAGTTTGAGGAAAAATTCGACACGTCCATTATCAATGGTTACGGCCTGACTGAGACCGTTGCCGGGGGATTGTTTGCCGGTCCTGATCCGGAATCCCATATCATTGGGACCATCGGAAAACCGGTGGACTGTGAAGCTCGTATTGTGGGAGAGGATTTGCACGACAAAAAGGTGGGCGAAGAGGGTGAAATATGGCTTCGCGGCCCTATGGTGATGAGCGGCTACCTCAATGCTCCAGAGGCGAATGCAGAGGTGTTTTCCGGCGAATGGCTGAAAACGGGGGACATCGGATTCCTGGGTGAGGACGGTTGCTTTCGCATCACCGGCCGTAAAAAACTCGTCATTATTTCCGGAGGAATCAACGTGAGTCCCGAGGAAGTGACCGAAGTCCTGCACTCTTGTCCGGCCGTGAAGGATGCGGTAACTTTCGCCCTGGATGACCCTCTCTGGGGTGATATCGTGGCTTCAGCCATCGTGGTCAGGGAAAACCAATCACTCAGCCAGGATGAGGTGGTGGCCCATTGCCGCAAGCATCTCGAAGAAAATAAGGTTCCCCGGAGAATCGTTTTTGTCGATGAACTTCCCTATGGCCGTTCAGGAAAGGTGATCATCAGCGAAATCAGGGATATGGTAACCGGAATGATGGGACAGACTTCCCCGACCTCCGGTCCTGAAAATAGCTTTATGTCTGTCGTTTCCAGGATCCTTCAAATGCCTGAACATGCCCTCGCTCTGGAAATGGCGGCAGAGGATACTCCGGAGTGGGATTCCATCTCTCACCTCTTCCTGATCGCGGAAATGGAAAAACAGTACCAAATTGAATTTTCTCCCATAGAGGTGATGAATATTAATAAATTGGCGGATCTGTTTTCCCTCGTTGAAAACAAAACCGGAAGATGAAGCAGCCTGACCAAAACCAGGGAATGCCGCTGGTGATTTGGGCAGGTGCCCTGGTCATGGCCCTGGCCATCCTTTCCGGGATCTGGCATCTCTATTCTGTAAGGGATCAACGTGTAAGAGCCTTGAATCCAGGATTGACGGAACATTCCAGTAGTCAACATGACACGGTGAAGGCTTATTTTCTGGGTTCTTCCTTGACGAAATATGCCCTGATACAGTACCATACCCTTGACAGCCTCCTGAAATGGCAGAATAAGACCTTAAAATACAGGGTGGTGGTCAGTGCCGGTACCGGTCTTGCGAGCTACAACTCCCGCATCGATGAAATTATCAACCTCAGGCCTTCTTATCTCTTCATTGAGTCAAATTTGGCTTGTATCAATTATCAGGGTAACTCCGGGAAAGAAAAGGTGTATCAGTTGAGCCGGTTCAGAACCAGGCTGGCCAGGATTCCCTTCTATATCGTTAAGATGAAAGGTAACGCTTTTGACCTGCTCGAAACCAATGTTCCGGAACCTTTTAGTGACAGGAACAAGACAAAACTTGATTTTGATTTTATTGATGAAGAAAATTTGAAACTCAGGGGCGAGGTTTTAAAGGTCAGGAATATAGATGAGTTCCCGGAGTGGAGTTCTTTTTTTAAAGCTGCGGATTCACTGGGCATCAGGGTATTTTTGTTGGAGTTGCCCCGTTCCGGAGAGGCGGAAAAACACCTGCCTGCCGGATTCAAGGAACAACACCAGATTCTCATCAACCAATATGGTGAAAAGTACGGAATCCCTTTTCTTGATTTTCCGGAAGAACTAGGATATGTGGAATATTACCACGACCGGGCCCATTTCAATAAAGCCGGCAGTTTTTATTATAGCGAGTGGTTGCTCAGGGAACTTGGTAACCTGGAAATTGTAGAGGAGATCCAATGAATTTTGTTTCCCTGGTCTTTGTTGTTTGGATATTTCTGTTTCTCCTGGCTTCCCGGGTTACCACAAACAGATATGCTCCTTACATCCTGGTCCTCTTCGGCCTGGCGTTTATCCTTTACACGGCCCCCCTGGCCGCTCTGGTATTGTTGGGAGAATCGCTCCTGTGCTATCATACCGTAAGACTCCGTAAACCGGCTAAAGGAATGGTCACACTGCTGTCAGTGTCTCTTATTTTCATGGCCTTTCTTCTGTTCAAAACCCTGAACGCACAGGGTTCTTTGATTCTACCGTTGGGCATCTCCTATTTTACCTTCCGGTTGATCCATTATGTCGAGGAAGGGTACCGGCAGCGGCTGCGAGAACATAGTCTGATCGAATTCCTGGCTTATATGACCTTCTTTCCTACTTACCTGGCGGGACCGATCAACCTCTTCCCTGAATTTCTTCTGAACCTTCGGAGGAGAAGCTGGAAGAGTGCCCAATTTTCGGACGGAATGGAGCGGATGGTGTATGGCTATGCCCAGTTGGTGGTGCTGGGGAATTACGGGGTTAACTATCTTCTGAAGAACTGGCTGTCTGACAGCCTCTCCGCCACTCAGGGATTTTTTCCTCTGGTGATCCAGTCGGTTTATCTTTGGCTTGACCTCTATATACGGTTTTCGGCGTACAGCAGCATTGCCATTGGTATAGCCGCCTCGGCAGGGTTTCACGTGCCTGAAAATTTTAATTATCCATACCTGGCCCCTAATATCAGGGAGTTCTGGAACCGCTGGCATATCTCATTAACCAGTTGGTGTCGTGATTACATCTTCATCCCGGTGGCCGCCATCACCCGGAAACCTTTCATCGCCATCGGGGCCACCATGATCACCATTGGAATCTGGCACGAGCTGAGTCTCCGCTATATTTTGTGGGGAGTCTATCACGCAGTGGGGATTTCTGTTTTTGAAAAATATTCGCGGCTGACCAAAGGAAAACTTCCGCGGAGTAAATTGGCCCTTTATGCGGGAAAAGCTTTCGGCGTGGCCGTTACCCTCGTTTTCGTTATTTTGAGCTTCCCGGTGACTACGCTGGTGAATAATTTCATCCTTAGTTTGTTCAAATGACTTACCGCTTCCTTTGTCGATACTTCCGTCCCTGGCTGGCCGGACTGTTCACCGCCCTGTGGTTTGCCCTTCTTTTGGTCATCATCTTTATCTTTTCGGGGTATAGCGAAGGGGCCTTTGTTTACATTAATTTCTGATTCTCATGGGTGACACCACCAAAAACAGCCTTTGCCGGCAAAGCTTGCCTTCCTTTCTGAACAGCCGCGAAGGATGGGGAAAACTGTTGGAGATGAAACGTTCCCCATATCCTCATTTGCATCAGATCGAGCCAACCAATGCCTGCCCCTATAAATGCATCATGTGTCCACGGGGCAAAGAGATGAAACGCTCCATCGGATTTATGAACATGGATCTGTTTATCAAAGTCATGGATGAAGTGGCGACATTTCCGGAGGAGATCAGAAAAAAGGAAATCGAATTGTTCCATTTTGGAGAATCTTTACTCCATCCGCAATTTGCCGAAATGAATGCCTATGCAGCTTCCCACGGATTGAATACCCTGCTCTCCGTGAATGCCATAGAACTGACAGGTCAACTGGCCGGGAAACTGGTCAGCGGAAATGCCGGGAAAATTGTCGTTTCGCTCGATGGATATGACGCAGAGAGCTTCCTGAAAATCAGGGGCAGGAAAATCGATTATGACCAGGCCATCGAAAATATCGTTCAGGTATCGGCCATTATTAAGGCACTCAATAGTCCTACAAAACTTCTAGTCAGGATGATTGCCATGAATCTGAATGCCCATATGAAGGAATCGTTCCGGAGTTTCTGGCACGAGAAGGGTGTCGAGGTGGAAATTCGTCGTTTTTTCCCCTGGGGGGAGAAGGAAATGGTGGCGCTGGGAGAATACGACAAGTACCCCCCCTTTATGCCGTGTCCATTTGCCTGGCAGTATGTGGTGGTACAGTGGAATGGAGACGTGGTCGCCTGTTGCCGCGATTACAACGCAGAAAACAAAATGGGGAATGTCAATGATGCCACTCTCGTGGAAATATGGAACGGCGAAAAATATAAGACTTTCAGGGAAGAAATGATCAGTGGCGAATACCACAACTCCATCTGCCAGCCTTGCATGGATATTTATTATACTGAAAAAAGGTAAACTAATCCTATGAACCGGAGCGTATCCATTATTATTCCCTGTTACAATGCCGGGGAGAGAATCAGGGAGACCCTGAATTCCGTTTTGAGGCAGACCTACGGCAATTGGGAGGCCATTGTGGTCGATGATTGTTCCACTGACCACTCGGTGGAGATCGTCAACTCATTTATCAGGAAGGATACAAGATTCAGGCTGATCATTAACGAGAAAAACTCGGGAGGGCCGGCCGAACCGCGAAACCTTGGGTTAGCGTATGCAAAAGGGGAATACATTGCTTTTCTGGATAGCGACGATATCTGGATGCCTGAGAAACTGACCCTGCAGCTCGGGTTCATGGAACAGAAAGAAGCGCTGTTGTCTTCTACCTCATACGAACTGATCGACGAAACAGGGAAACCCATGAAAAAGGTGATCCGTTGCCTCCCGGTCCAGAATTACCATAAATTCCTGCGAAACACCAACATTGGTTTTTCTTCCTCCGTTCTGGCCAGGGAAACCCTGGAGGGAGTATCGTTCCGGAAAATGCCCGTGGCGGAGGATAATCAGTTTTGGAAAGATGTATTCAGAAAGGGTTACACCATGGTCGGATTGGATGAGGTTTTGATGCAATACAGGGTGCAAAAGAATTCCCTTTCATCCAACAAACTGAAGTCGGCTGTCCAGATCTGGAAATCTTACCGAAGAACCGAGAAATTCAATTTAATTCCATCGCTGTACTACATTATTTGCTACGCATTTAATGCCATCAAAAAGCGCATATAGTAAATTTCACAGATATCCCCTTACCTCTTTCCAAAACATGGCCTTATGATTGAATTCTTATATCCTGTCCCTGTTTTTCAGGTCATAGCTGCCTTTGTGATTGGATTTTTCCTGGTCTACATCTCCATTCCGGTGATTGTCAGGATCTCAGAGCAGAAGAATCTGACCGATGAGCCCAGTGACCGGCGGGTCAACAAGACTGTCGTTCCCAATCTGGGGGGAGTGGCCATCTTTATCGGGGTTTCCATTGCTGCCCTGCTGAGCCTCCACCAGTTCGAATTCATTGAATTCCGCTATATCCTGGCCGCTCTGATCATTCTTTTCTTTGTCGGCATAAAGGACGATATCCTGGTTATCGCCCCCGATAAGAAATTCATCGCTCAGATCCTCTGTGCCCTGATTCTGATTCTCTTTGGGGACATACGTTTCACCAATCTACACTGGATTTTCGGGGTGTATAATATTAATTATTTCTGGAGTCTGATCATCAGTGTGACGGCCATTGTAGCCATCATCAACGCCATCAACCTGGTTGACGGGATCGATGGCCTGGCAGCGTCTGTTGGGGTGTATGCCGCGGTGATTTTCGGGACCAAGTTCCTGATTACCGGGAACAGCGCCTACGGGGTCCTCTGCAGTGCCGTGGCCGGAAGCCTGATCGCCTTCCTGTATTTCAACCTCTTCGGAAAACAATACAAAATTTTTCTGGGCGACACCGGATCCCTGATCCTGGGACTGCTTATTGCCGTGATGGTCATTCAGTACAATGAGTTCGCACTGAGTTTTCCTTCCCAGGAAAGAGCATTCTCCCCCATATTCTCCCTGGCCATCCTGGCCACGCCCCTTGCCGACATGATCAGGGTCTTCACCCTTCGTGTGATGAAAGGGAAATCCCCTTTTGCTCCCGACATGAACCATATCCACCACCGGTTGCTCCGATTGGGTTATTCCCATCTGAAAAGCACCTTCATCATCCTCTTTTTCAATGGGCTGATCATCGTTCTGGCCTTCGCCTTCCGCTTCCTCAACAAACACCTGCTGATGGGCCTGCTCATCCTGGTCATCTTCTTCCTTCTGCAACTCCCCGATATCCTCCTGAAAAGAAGGTCACTGCGTCAGGATACTCAGCTTTGAATTCCGGTGAGCGCATTCCCCGTCGGCTCTGCCGCGGGGTAAGCGAACAACGCAATAAGGAAGTCCTTGACGGAATCGGATTCCTCGCCGGCTCTGCCGCGAGGAGCTTCAATCCCCTGGAATATGGGGAGTGGTCCCCCGCGTGAATTGGGGGAGCGGCCCACCGGGCGAACAGGGGGAATGCCCTCCCGGTGAAGATGGGGAATGCCCTCCGATAGCACTGCTCCCCATGTTATGGTGCTCCCATCATTCCGGAACAGTTAAATCGAAAGAAAAGTGGTAAATTGCATTCTGTAATTTACCACTTTTTTTTATCTGAATCATGACTGCAAAAACAGCCTTAATCACCGGGGTCACAGGCCAGGATGGGGCTTACCTGAGTGAGTTCCTCCTGAAAAAAGGGTACACGGTACACGGACTGAAGCGGCGTTCTTCGCTTTTCAATACCGAGAGAATCGACCATATCTACCAGGATCCGCACGTCGAGAACCGGAATTTCACCCTCCACTACGGCGATATGACCGATTCGATGAACCTCACGCGCATCATCCAGGAGGTACAGCCCGACGAGATCTATAACCTGGCGGCCATGAGCCACGTAAAGGTGAGCTTCGACACCCCCGAATATGTGGCCAATGCCGACGGGGTGGGGACCCTCAGACTGCTCGAAGCGGTCAGGCTGCTGGGGCTCACGGGCAAAACCCGGGTCTACCAGGCTTCCACCAGTGAACTCTACGGAAAGGTCAGGGAGGTTCCCCAGAAGGAGACCACCCCCTTTTACCCCCGTTCTCCCTACGGGGTGGCCAAGCTCTATGCTTACTGGATCACCGTCCACTACCGTGAGGCCTACGGTTTGCACGCCAGCAACGGCATCCTCTTCAACCATGAAAGTCCGGTCAGGGGCGAGACTTTCGTCACCCGGAAGGTCACCCGGGCCCTCTCGCGTATCGCCATGGGCATGCAGGAGATGTTCTACATCGGCAACCTCTCGAGCCGTCGCGACTGGGGCCATGCCAAGGATTATGTGCGGGCCATGTACCTGATCCTGCAGCAGGAGGAACCCGACGATTACGTAATCGCCACAGGCATTACCACCTCTATCAGGGAATTTATCGTCAGGGCCGCTGCGGAAATAGGCCTCGAAGTGCTCTTCCGCGGTGAGGGCATTGAGGAGAAGGGCTTTGTTGTGGGAGTAGATGAAGCGCAGTTCTCCGAAAAAGTGGGTTCGAAATTCCTGCCGGGTATTTTAACCCGGGTCTCCAAGTCTCTTACTCCCTCCCTCTCTCAGTCACTTAGTCCCTCTGTCTCTCAATCTCACACTCCCTTTTCCCCCATTTCCCCTATCGTGGCCGTCGATGCCGCCTATTTCAGGCCTACGGAAGTCGACCTGCTCATCGGCGATCCCACCAAAGCCCACGAAAAACTAGGGTGGATCCCCGAATATGACCTCGACGGACTCATCAGGGAGATGATGGAGGGCGACGTGAAACTGATGCAGCGGGAGAGCTACCTGAAGGAGGGTGGATTCCGCACATTAAATTACTTTGAGTAAGGAATGAAGTGATGGAAAAGAACAGTAAAATATATGTGGCCGGTCACCGCGGACTGGTGGGCTCTGCCATATGGAACAACCTCCTCTCGAAGGGCTATTCGCGGCTCATCGGGCACACCATCGATGAACTGGACCTCCTCGACCAGCGAGCGGTAAACCGTTTTTTCGCGGAAGAAAAACCCGAATATGTCATCCTGGCCGCCGCCAAAGTGGGGGGCATCGTGGCCAACAATACCTATCGCGGACAGTTCATCTACGAAAACCTGCAGATCCAGAACAACGTAATCCACCATGCCTGGCTCCACGGGGTGAAAAAATTGCTATTCCTGGGCTCCACCTGCATCTACCCGCGGGAAGCCCCCCAACCCATGAAGGAGAACAGCCTTCTAACCGGCCCCCTCGAGTATACCAACGAGCCCTATGCCATGGCCAAAATCGCCGGACTCAAACTATGCGAGAGCTACAACCTTCAGTATGGAACCGATTTCATCGCGGTGATGCCAACCAACCTCTATGGCCCCAACGATAACTTCGACCTCGAAAAGGCCCATGTGCTGCCGGCCCTTCTGCGCCGGATCACCCTCGCCAAATGGCTGGAAACGGGAGAGTGGCAGGCCATCAGACACGATCTGGACAAGCGCCCGGTGGGAGGTGTTACCGGACAAAATCCCGAAGGTGAGATCCTTCGGGTGCTGCACAATTATGGAATTAAAAGAGAAAAGTCAGCAGTCGGTCAGGCGAAAGACACGGTCGTGGTGGAAATCTGGGGAACAGGCACGCCGATGCGGGAGTTCCTCTGGAGTGAGGAGATGGCCGATGCCTGCGTCTTTGTGCTGGAAAACGTGAGCTTCCGCGATCTGGTCGGTATCACCAACCCCGAAAAGGGAGAAATCAGAAACGTCCACCTCAATATCGGCACAGGAAAGGAGATCTCCATCAGGGAACTGGCATTCCTGCTAAAGGAAACCCTCGGTTTCAGGGGCAGTCTGGCCTTCGACCCGTCAAAACCCGACGGTACCCTGCGGAAACTCACCGACCCGTCGAAGCTGCATGCCCTGGGATGGCATCATAAAGTGGAGATCGAAGAAGGCATCCGAAGGCTGGCGGAGTGGTACTTAACTCACTAATATGATATTACTTTTTCTCAGAATGAGATCCGGGATTTTGAATTCCGGTGAGCGCATTCCCCGCCGGCTCTGCCGCGGGGTGAGCGAACAAGACACTAAAGAATGCCTTGACGGAATCGGATTCCTCGCCGGCTCTGCCGCGAGGAGGTTCAATCAAGCCAGAGCGGTAACTGCTATAAACCATATTTGAGTAACAATTCTATATGCCTGAAAAAGTATTTGTCAGCGGATGTTATGATATGCTCCACAGCGGGCATGTGGCCTTTTTCGAGGAGGCCGCCAGCTATGGGGATCTTCATGTGGGGCTGGGCTCCGACCGCACCATAGCGGCGCTGAAGGCCCGCAAAACCGTCAATACCGAGCAGGAGCGCCTTTACATGGTGAAAGCCCTCAAAGTAGTCAGGGAGGCCTGGATCAACAGCGGCACGGGCCACCTCGATTTCGAAAAGGAACTCCGGGAACTCCGTCCCGATATCTTCTTTGTCAACGAAGACGGCTTCACCCCTGCCAAGCAGCAATTGTGCAATGAACTGGGCATCCGTCTGGTGGTGAGTAAGAGGATTCCCCGGAACGGACTGCCAGTACGCTCCACCACGGCCCTGCGCAATGAATGCCGCATTCCCTTCCGTCTCGACCTGGCCGGGGGATGGCTCGACCAGCCCTACGTCTCTAAATTCTGGCCCGGAGCGGTCATCACCATCTCCATAGAACCCGAAATTGACTTCAACGACCGCAGCGGCATGGCCAGCAGCACCCGCATCAAGGCCATGGATCTCTGGCATAACGACATCCCCGAAGGAAACCGCGAAAAACTGGCCCACACCCTCTTCTGTGTCGAGAACCCTCCCGGCTCGGGCTATGTCAGCGGGTCGCAGGACTCGATCGGAATCGTATACCCCGGGGTGAATCGCCTCGACTATCCCCGCGGCAGCTACTGGCCCGGAAAAATCACCCAGGTCACCGACCCGGAAATCCTCTCCTTTATCGAGGAGCACCTTTGGTTCATCAACCTCTCACCGCGTGCCGAAGGTTTCGACGTGTTGGCGGGTACCCACATCCACGAAGCAGGAGCCCGGGCCCTGGCATTGGCCGCCGATGCAACCTGGGAAGCCATCCTCCAAAAGGACCTCCGGAAATTCGGACAGGCTTTCAGAGAGTCGTTCGAAGCCCAGGTGGCCATGTTCCCCGGAATGGTCAACCCAGTCATCCAGGAAACCATCGACCGGTATAAAAAAGAGGCCCTGGGATGGAAGATCTCAGGAGCAGGCGGCGGCGGATACCTCGTGCTGATCTCCCCGAAACCGGTGGAAAACGCCATCCGCGTCACCATTCGCCGCGATGGCGTGGACTAGCCCGGGGTCGGGGTTCAGCATGGTCCGGATTATCCATTCCGCATCAACAGATGCCTCGGTGGGGCCCACTGGTCCGGAACAGCCACATCCTTCTCAACCTCCATGAAATCCCGGCAAAAGGGAGAAAACCCGGCATCCAAACGACCGTGGTCCCCCGAATAATGCCCCCCAAAAGCCCAAATGTCCCGTTTTTTTCGTATATTAGAGTAGAATGATTTAACGGGACTATATTATGCGCACATTGTTGAGAAAACTGGTTGGCAGGGTTTTTCTTCCCCGCTGGATCATTTTTTTCTCAGATGTGACCATTATCAGTGTGGTATTTCTATTTACCACTCTGCTGCGTTACAACCTGGAGGCCTTCTCCGTCGATTTGCCCACCTTGTCGCTGCAGCTGCTCCTGCTGTTACCCCTCTTTTCCCTGGGCGAACTCCTTTTTAAACCCTACCAGGGAATTCTCCGTCATTCGAGTCCCCTCGATGCCCTGGAAATTATCAAAACCCAGTTGTTCATTGCCGCAGGCATGGTGCTCTTCACCATGGTGGCGCGCCGGTGGTGGCCCGGACTGGTCATTTCCTTAACGGTGGTGATTTCCCAGTTTTTCATTTCAGTGGTGGTATTGGTGGGGCTCAGAATGCTGGCCTCTTATATGTACCACCGGCTGGTCAAGACCGGCCGCACGGGCGTGAACATGATGATTTTCGGAGCCGGGGAGATGGGTACCCTTACCAAGAGCATCTTTGAAAAAGACCCCGCCCTGAATTACAGGGTGGTCGGCTTTATCGATGACAATCCCGGCCTCCGCCATAAAAAGGTGGAGGGCGTGATGGTCTATCCTCCCGGCCCCGTCAGCAACCGGATTGTGGAAGAGAAACAAGTCAAAGAGGTGGTCATCTGCATCCACCCCGGGGGAATCACCAAAGAGCGCAAAAGCGACTTCGTCGACTGGTGTATCGCCAAAAATATCAGGGTGAAGGAGGTCCCCGGAACCCGCGAGTGGCTTAACGGTAAGTTCTTCACCAGCCAGGTGCGCGATATCATGATCGAAGACCTCCTGGGAAGGGATCCCATAGAAATCGACAACCAGGAGGTGATTCGGGGAATTCACGGAAAACGCATCCTGGTCACGGGAGCCGCCGGTTCGATAGGTTCTGAGCTGGTGCGGCAGCTGGCCACTTTTTATCCGGAAAGCCTGACCCTGGTCGACAAGGCCGAATCGGGACTCTACGACCTCCGGAATGAGATCTTTCTGAAAGACAAGGACCTCGACATCCGTATCAACGTGGGGGATGTGACCGACCTCTTCGCCATGCGCCGGCTCTTTTCACAGGAATGCCCCGATATCATCTACCACGCTTCAGCCTATAAACACGTTCCCCTGATGGAACTCCAGCCCTATGAGGCCATCCTCAACAACGTGAAGGGAACCCGTGTGGTGGCCGACCTGGCAGTGGAGTGCGGCGTGGAGAAGTTTGTCATGATTTCTACCGATAAGGCGGTGAATCCCACCAACGTCATGGGGGCTACCAAAAGGATCTGCGAGATGTACATCCAGGCCCTTTCACGCAAACCCGGCGTCAAAACCCGCTTTGTCACCACCCGCTTCGGCAATGTCCTGGGAAGCAGCGGATCGGTCATCCCCCTCTTCCGTAACCAGATCAAAGCGGGCGGACCGGTGACCGTCACCCACCGCGAGATCATCCGTTACTTCATGACCATCCCCGAAGCCTCCCGCCTGGTGCTGGAAGCCGCCTCCATCGGACAAGGAGGCGAAATCTTCCTCTTCGATATGGGAAAACCCGTGAAAATCTACGACATGGCCGAAAAGATGATCCGCCTCTCGGGATTCCTCCCCCATAAGGACATCGAAATCGTGGAGACTGGCCTCCGACCGGGCGAAAAACTCTACGAAGAACTCCTGGCCAACCAAGAGTCCTCTTCCTCCATCGACCACGGGAAAATCATGGTCGCCCGCTCTATCCATATTGACCCTGAAACCACCATGGCCAAAATCAAAGACCTGATCAACGAGATGCAAACTTCAAGCCCACTTGCACTGGTCTCACGCATGATGGAGATCGTCCCAGAATATAAACCCGCTAATTCGGAGTTCGCGAAGTTGAATTCCGCAAAATAAAAGAGTTATTGGTAGTTTATTCACCGTCTATTTTCTCCATTCACCGGTAAAACCCCCCTGTTCGCTGGATTCCACTGTTTTCTTCCTCCTTTTCATGTAACATTTGCATCATCAAACAGTCTATAAGATTGTAAGAAAACAAAAAGAGAACAGAAAACAGATCAATTAAGAATGCAGAAAACAGAAAACAATATGAAAACAAAAGTTTTTTTTACCGTGATCGCTTTATTGATGGCCACTTTTATGCTCGCAGGAGCTACTGAAGTCAATGCCCGTAAAGTGAATTTTGCCTCAAGCCTTGAAAACGAAATGGACCCCGTGATGAAGATCGAAAACTGGATGGTGAACAGCAACTTCTGGAGTACCGGCCATTCCATAGCGATCTCCCGCGAATTTGATGACGCCCTCACCCTGGAATCCTGGATGACCGACGTTAATGAATGGGCGATAGCCGCAATGATCCCCATGGATACAGAAGATTCCCTGGTTCTGGAAGCCTGGATGACCTCCCCGCTGGCATGGAACGGTAGCAATGCCCTCACCGTGAAAGACGAAGAGCCCCGGCTGACCCTCGAATCATGGATGACCGATGACATAATCTGGAATCACCCAGAAAGCAGGTAGTTTTGAGTTAGTTAGTTTGGTTTTTACAGGCTGTTGTTTCAACAGCCTGTTTTTTTTTAGCGCGGCCTGATTTCCATCATCGGTTCCTTTTTCGAAACCGCATCTTTGGGCTGCACATTAATCTTTACCACCTCCCCGTCAAAAGGCATCAGCACATTGTTGTGCATTTTCATGGCCTCCAGCAGAATCAGGGTCTCCCCCTGCTTCACCTTCTGTCCCGGCTTCACCATCACCTCGATGACCGTGCCGGGAATAAACGAGTAAATCAGATTGGGGTTGACAGGTTTCCAGGTCTTGCGGTTTCTGAATTTCTGGGTCAGGGTCGTTTGGTACTTCGCCCCCTGCACAATCAGATATTCCAACTTGGGTTCTTCCGACATTCTTGGTTCCTCCATTGATTTTTTAAAGACTCTTTCCTTGTAATCGTGTTGATCTGTCCCTGAACTCCCCGAAGGGGTCAGAACGGCGGAATCCCATGTTTTTTAGTGGGCATGGAGATAATTTTATTCTTCGACACTTTGAGGGCGTGGAGAATCCGG
The DNA here is from genome assembly GCA_964567485.1 of uncultured Prolixibacteraceae bacterium. Taxonomy (GTDB): domain Bacteria; phylum Bacteroidota; class Bacteroidia; order Bacteroidales; family Prolixibacteraceae; genus UBA1413. The sequence continues at coordinate 59,908 of CAZMMX010000007.1, forward strand.
GAGCGGGTCTCTTCGGGTTCGATGACCTCGTCGATGTAGCCTTTGGCGGCAGCCACGTATGGGTTGGCGAATTTGTCCTTGTACTCCTGGATTTTCTGCTGGCGCATGGCCTCGGGATCTTCGGCCTCCATTATTTCTTTGCGGAAAACGATGTTGGCTGCACCTTCGGGGCCCATGACGGCGATTTCGGCTGCCGGCCAGGCAAAGACAAAGTCGGCACGCAGATGGCGCGAGTTCATGGCGATATAGCCGCCACCGTATGCCTTACGCAGGATAACGGTGATTTTCGGCACGGTAGCTTCACTGTAGGCATAGAGGATCTTGGCGCCATGGCGGATTACGCCGGCATGTTCCTGGTCCACGCCGGGAAGGTAGCCCGGAAGATCTTCAAGGGTTACGATGGGGATGTTGAAGGCGTCGCAATACCTGATGAAACGGGCCGCCTTGTCGGAACTGTCGCAATCAAGGACCCCGGCAAGCACCATGGGCTGGTTGGCCACGAAACCAACGGTCTCCCCGTCCATCCTTCCGAAACCGATAATGATGTTGGGGGCAAAGAGCTCCATGATTTCCAGGAAGTCGGACCCATCGGTGATCGCTTTGATGATGTCGCGCATGTCGTAGGGAATCTTGGCATCGGTGGGAACAATTCTTTCCACCTTTTTGCTCTTTTTGGGAGGTTTCGCCGGAAAAGGCTGCGATTTTTCCTTGTTATTCCAGGGGATATAGGTAATCAGCTTTTTGATCTGCTCAAAACACTCTTTTTCGGTTTTGGCGTAGAAATGGGCATTCCCGGTGATCTGGGCATGTACACGGGCACCTCCCAGTTCTTCCATGGTAATATCTTCACCCAGAACCGATTTGATGACGCCGGGACCGGTGATGAACATCTTGGAGATATTCTCGACCACGAAGACAAAGTCGGTGAGTGCCGGGGAGTAAACAGCCCCTCCGGCACAGGGCCCCAGGATCACGGAAATCTGGGGGATCACCCCCGAAGCCAGGGTGTTGCGGAAGAAGATCTCGCCGTACCCCGCCAGGGAATTGACTCCTTCCTGGATGCGCGCCCCCCCCGAGTCGTTGATCCCGATCAGGGGAACCCGCATCTTCAGGGCATGGTCCATGATCTTGGTAATCTTCTGGGCATGCATAAGCCCCAGGGATCCCCCGGCCACCGTGAAGTCCTGGGCAAAAATACAGACCGGCTTGTTATAGATAGTGCCGGTGCCGATGATCACCCCGTCGCCATGAAGAATCTTGTCCTCCATGCCGAAATCACGCGCGGCATGTTCCACAAACATATCGTACTCATGAAAGGTGTCCTCATCCAGGATCGATATGATCCTCTCACGTGCCGTGAGCTTCCCCATCTGGGCCTGCTTCTCGATGGCTTCATCTCCACCGCCCTTCTGGATCTCCTCCTTTCGTTTCCTCAGGTCAAGAATGTTTCTTTTCAGTGACATATCAATACTATTATGAGTTGGTTATTTTGGTTCCCTGCAATATCGTTCCTGATGCCAAGGGACAAAAGGAGACCAAAAATACTAATTTTTTATATGAGAATGGGAGGCTTTCCTGATTTGCCCGTTCTTTTATGTTTTTGTAACATATTGTTTTTGAACAATATTACAATCCGTTTGAAACTTGGACTCCCTGGCTATTTGGCGGCCCAGATATACAGGAACCAGGCGATGATGGCGTAGAAGATGTTGGGGATCCAGACGGCAATGATGGGAGGGGTATTTCCGTTGACCGCGAAGACCACCGATATCTGCATAAAGAGGATATAGGAAAAGCTGAGCAACAGTCCCAGTCCGAGGTGCAGCCCCAGACCGCCCTTGATCTTCCGCGAGGCCAGCGAGACCCCGATGATGGTCAGAATGAACGCCGAAAAGGGATTACTGATGCGTTTATGACGTTCCAGGGCAAATTCCGTGGAGTTGACACCCCTGAGTTTCATACTGCGAATTTCATTCACCAGCTGATGGGTGGTCAGCGCTTCCATGTCGTTACGTTCGGTCAGGTAATCTGAAGGCGTCATGTTCAGGGTGGTGTCGATCTGGTATCCGTGGGTGATGAACTCCTTGTCGTTAACAAATCTCCTGCGCCAGAAGTTATTAATGGTCCACCGCGCCGAATCCTCGTTCCAGCTGATATTATCGGCGGTGATCTTCTCCACCAGCTTCTGCTCTTCGAACTTCTCGAGGGTAAAGCGGCTCCCTAAGTTGTTGGAACTGAACGTGTACATATACACATAAACCCCCGGTTCTATCTGGCGATGGATGTGTCGTTCCACCTGGAAATCTTTTTTGTTGATATAGTGGTTTCTGAATTCTATGCGTTCTTTGTTGGCCGAGGGAATGACAAAGTTCCCCAGGAACCAGGTAAAGAGGGCGATGAAAGCTGCCGAGACCAGATAAGGGCGCATAAGCCGCCGGTAGGAGACCCCACTGCTGAGGATGGCGATGATCTCGGTGTTGTAGGCCATCTTGGAGGTGAAATAGATGACCGCAATAAAGACGAAGAGCGGGCTAAAGAGGTTGGCAAAATAGGGAATGAAGTTCATGTAATACTGAAAGACGATGTCCTTGGTGGGGATGTCCTTGGAAATGAACTCATCGAGGTTTTCCGAGATGTCGAAGACCGTGGCGATACTGATGATCAGCGCTATGGAATAGAAGAAGGTCCCGAGGAATTTCCGGGTGATATAAAAGTCGATGGTTTTATAGTGCCTCATACCTGAATGTCAGAGCCTGTGTTTAACCTTGTGGACCATTTCGTTTTTCCATGCCGGAAAAGTGCCGTTGAGGATTTGCCGGCGGGCTTCGGAAACCAGCCAGAGGTAAAAGGCCAGGTTATGCTGGCTGGCGATCTGGGCGCCGAGCATCTCCTTGGATATAATCAGGTGGCGCAGGTAAGCCCGGGTATACTGGTGGTCGACGAAAGAGGTGCCGTTGGGGTCGACGGGGGAATGGTCGTTCATCCACTTGTTGTTGCGGATGTTAATGATGCCTTCGCTGGTGAAGAGCATGCCATTGCGACCGTTGCGGGTAGGCATCACGCAGTCGAACATGTCAACCCCTCTGTCGATGGCTTCCAGGATGTTGACGGGAGTGCCTACGCCCATGAGATAGCGGGGCTTACCGGCAGGAAGGCCTTCATTGACCACCTCGATCATTTCATACATCACCTTCTCGGGTTCTCCCACCGCCAGGCCACCGATGGCATAACCGTCGGCATCGAGTGATTTCACATGTTCCACCGATTGGCGGCGGAGGTCAGGATAGGCAGCCCCCTGAACGATGGGAAAGAGCGACTGGGGATAGCCATACAGGGGTGAGGTCTCCCGGAACCTCTTGTCGCATCTGTCGAGCCACCGCCGTGTGAGGTCGAGGGATTTCCGCGCGTACGCATAGGTGGCATCGCCCGGGGCACACTCATCGAAAGCCATGATGATGTCGGCGCCGATGACGCGCTGGGTGTCCATGACGTTTTCGGGCGTGAACAGATGGTAGGAACCGTCGATGTGCGACTGGAAACGAACCCCCTCTTCCGAGAGTTTCCGCAGGTCGCCGAGAGAGAAAACCTGAAATCCTCCACTGTCGGTAAGGATGGGACCTTCCCAGCCGTTGAACCGGTGGAGCCCCCCGGCATCGCGGAGTACCGAAAGACCGGGACGGAGGTAGAGATGATAGGTATTTCCCAGAATGATCTGAGCCACGATATCCTCTTTCAGGTCGCGGATATGAATGCCTTTGACCGATCCTGCCGTGCCCACGGGCATGAAAATGGGGGTGAGCACCCTCCCGTGGGGGGTCTCCAACATGCCAGCCCTGGCCTGTGATCCCTGACAGGTCGTAATCAGTTCAAACGTCATTTTGGGATTTTTAATGGTCACAAAGATAATTATTCTACTAAATTTGCGACCAAAACTGGACTATGCCTCAGGAGCTGATCTCATTTTTCGGGAATGCCCTGCCGGGGGATCTGATTTTCCCGGCAGTGGTGGCAGGGGTATGGTTGCTTGTACTGCTCCACACCATTTTCTTCAGGCTGAAACTGGCCGTGATGAAGCTCCCCCGCATGTCAGAATCGACCATCCCGCTGTCGGTAATTATGATCGAACGCAATGAGGAGCAGAACCTGGTCAAAAACCTGCCCGGGTGGCTTTCCCTGGGGTATCCCCAATATGAAGTCGTCGTGGTCGATGATTTTTCTGGCGATAATTCCATCTCGACCCTGGGGTTGTTGAAACAGCAACATCCGCGGCTGAAAATGACCGGACTGAACCAGGAGACGCGGTTTTCCCAGAAGCTCTCGCGCAATCTGGCCCTCAAGGCCGCCATTTATGATAGGGCTGTCTTTGCCCAACCCTCCATGGAAATGCCTCACCACCAGTGGCTCTCTTCTATCGCCTCGGCATTTTCCCGGGGAAAAGATATGGTGGTGGGTTATACCGCCACCCTTCCCGAAAAAGGACTATACCACAAGATGTACCGCATAGAATCCTTCTTCCAGCAGACCGACAGCATGGCCTGCTGCATCAATGGAATCCCCTGGGTGGCCACCGAAGATAACATCGCCTTCAACCGGGAGGCCTATTTCGAGGTGAACGGATTTGCCGGAAGGATGAAAGAGGAATACCTCAACATGGAGATGATCTTTAACGATATCATCAGGCGCAGGAAGACCACCGTGCTCCCCCAGGGCAACCTGGCACTCCGCAGGGAGATAACTGCCGGGAAAGAGGAGTACCTCGAACTGGTGCATAAGTTCTTCGTCCTCGAAAAACAACTGGGCTTCTTCAAAAAGGGCGTCATGCGCTTTTTCAACTTTTTCAGGATGGTGCTGCTCCCTCTTTTCATCGCCTGTGTACTCCTTTATCCTCCCTTTTGGTTGCTCTTTTCGGTGATGCTTCTTATTTTGTTTTTTTTATCGGCAGTGAGCATAAAGCTGATCCAAAAACGTCTGAATGAACCGGGAATTTTCCTATCTTCGTTGATATACGGGTTCCTGGCCCCCTGGTACAGGATGGTGGCCCGTTGGGGTTTTGATTTCAGGCGGAAGAACAGGTGATGGAGGAGCTTCAGGATCATCTTTCAGGCAAAGCCAGGCAGGATTATGGCCTGGTGCTAGCTGCCCTGGCCGGCGATGAGAATGCCTTCGCCCGCCTTTTGGGACGCTATAAGGATGCCATATTCTTCATGCTCCTGAAGATGGTGAACAATAAGAGCGATGCCGAGGACCTCACCCTGGAAGCCTTCGGGAAAGCCTTCAAAAACCTCCACCAGTATTCCCCCAATTATGCTTTCAGTACCTGGCTTTTCAAGATAGCTTCCAACAACTGCATTGACTTTCTGCGCAAAAGGAAGGGCATCATCATCAATATGGAAAATTCCTCGGAAACCAATGATGTTGACAACCCCGTGAAGCTGCGGTCGGGGGATCCCGATCCCGAGGAACGCCTGATCAGAAAGCAAAAGGCGATTCTGATGCGTAAGGTCGTGCGTAAGCTGAAGCCGCGCTACCAGACCCTGGTCGAATACCGTTATTTCAGGGAGATGTCGTACGAGGAGATTGCCAATGAACTCCGTCTTCCGCTGGGGACGGTGAAAGCCCAGCTTTTCAGGGCACGGGAAATGCTTTTCAAACTGATAGAAACCACCGAGATGGGGGAAAAAGAGTGATCAATGGAAACCCTGCTTCGATATTTTCCTGAGCTGACCTCCCTTCAACGGGAAAGGTTTGAACGGTTGGGGCCCCTCTACATGGAGTGGAACAGCCAGATCAACGTCATTTCGCGGAAAGACATCGCATCACTTTACCTGAAGCATGTCTTGCATTCCCTCGCCATCGCCCGGATCATCAGCTTCCGCAACGGCACCTCGGTACTCGATGTGGGCACCGGCGGGGGCTTCCCCGGAATTCCCCTGGCCATTCTCTTCCCAGGTGTCTCCTTTCACCTGGTCGATTCAATTGGCAAGAAAACCAGGGTGGTCTCTGAAATTGCCACAGCACTGCACTTGGACAATGTGACGGTCAGTAATGTGCGGGCCGAAAAACTGACAGACAGTTACGACTTTGTCGTCAGCAGGGCAGTGACCGTCCTTCCCGAGTTTTACCGCTGGGTCCATAAAAATATCGCCAAAACACAACATAATAGCCTTCCTAATGGGATCCTCTACCTCAAGGGAGGCGACATCTCGGCCGAGCTGGCCGCCCTGAAGAGATATGCCGTGATTTATGACCTCCACGAAATTTTCAGCGAGACCTTCTTCGAAACAAAAAAACTGGTATTCATTCCGGGGTGAGAAAACCATTTATTCCATTAGAAGACAGGTTAAATGATGTTGAAAAGAATCATAAAAAAAAAAGAGTGAGGGTTTGTTTTTTTGAAACATTATTCAGAATTTAGTGTTCCTAACATCCCGTTCTCTGAACAGCTTGATTTTACAGGGTTTTAGGGATTTTTACCCCGGCCCCCCCGAAACGCAGACTTTTTAAATACGATATTTAAAACGTTATGAATCAGTAACTTAATCAATTTTTTAATCTTAAGCGTATGAACAAACAGGAATTAGTGAATGCCATTGCTGAAAGTGCAGGCTTAACCAAGGCTGATGCCAAGAAAGGCCTTGATGCTACCATTGATGCTGTCAGCGCTGCCTTAAAAGCAGGTGACAGGGTATCCCTCGTTGGCTTCGGCTCATTTTCGGTTTCTGAGCGTGGTGCCAGAACTGGCAGAAATCCACAGACCGGCAAGGAAATCAAGATTGCTGCTAAGAAAGTTGTGAAATTCAAACCCGGAGCAGAACTTTCTGCGGGTATCTGATTGCAGAATTAAAAAAAATAAGAAAGGGTGTCACTTAAGCGGCACCCTTTCTTGTTAGGTATATTTGAAGGAGTGGAACAGATCGACAGAAGTAACCAGTTTTACGTTTTTTATTTTTCCCCAATCGTCGTAGGGGAGGGGAATTTTAGGTAGTTCTTTGATCGCGTCGCTCAGGACATAAACCTGTTTGACCCTTTGTGCCAGTCCCCTGACGGCATGGTCGACACAGACGTTGGTGGTTACGCCGTAAACCACGACGATATCGGGGTGGAGTTCTTCGAGCAGGGGTACGGTGACTTGGTTGCCGGCAAAGACATCGAAGGCATCCTTGAGGATGACGAAGTTTCTGGTCGTAGGAACATCGACCTTCAAAGGCATCATGTCGTAAGTGGTGTCCCAGTTAAAGACCAGCGGCTTGTCGGGAGCGGTCTCAGCGATAAAGTCAGCCCCTTTGGTCCCGGCCAGACAGTGGGGAGGAAAGGTGTTAACCAAGTCGGGCTTATCGTTGATTTCTGCAGAATGAACATAATGGTAATCAGCGGTGTTGACTACTCTGATCTTCATCCTGCGGGCAACTTTGGTAATCTCAGCCCATTTGGGCTTCATCTTTTCGGCCCCTTTGACATAAAGTTTACCCCAAGGTTCCACAAAATCGTTTTGGGTGTCAACATTCCAGAACAAAATCGATTTCTTGCAAATCATGTCAGAAATGTTTCAATAGAATTAACGCAGACAAAATTAATAAAAGAATCGGATTCGCACTCTTTTAGAGTTTTTGTCCTTTTTCTCCGGAAGCGGACTCCCCGATACAATCGAGCCACTGCTCGTTGGGTTCATGGGGCAGGGTGACCCTGAGCAGGGGATTTTCCTTCATAGCCCTGCGGATGGTGAACAATGCCGGGGGGTTGAGGGCCCAGCTTCTGCGGGCGATGCCGTTGGTCACATCCCAGTAGAGCATATTGCGGAGTCGTCGTTCCGCCTCTTCGGAACCGTCGATGACCAGTCCGAAGCCTCCGTTGATGGCTTCACCCCAGCCGGTGCCCCCGCCGTTATGCAGCGATACCCAGGTGGCCCCCCGGAAGCTGTCGCCGGCAAAGTTATGCACCGCCATGTCGGCGGTAAACTGTGACCCATCGCGGATATTGGAGGTCTCGCGCCACGGACTGTCGGTTCCCGATACGTCGTGATGGTCACGCCCCAGAACGATGGGTGCCGAAATATCTCCCACCCTGAGGGCCTGGTTAAAGGCTGCGGCAATGGCGATGCGTCCTCCGGCATCGGCGTAAAGGATACGGGCCTGGGAGCCCACCACCAGACGGTTGGCTCCGGCTTCCCTGATCCACTTCAGGTTATCCTCCATCTGTCCCTGGATTTCCGGGGGAGAAAGGGGAATCAGCGCTTCGATGACGCTGGCGGCCAGCCGGTCGGTGATTTCCAGGTCGCGGGGGTCGCCCGAAGTGCACACCCAGCGGAAGGGGCCGAAGCCGTAATCGAAAAAAAGAGGGCCCATGATGTCCTCGACATAAGAGGGATAGCGGAAGCTCCCTCCGGAAGTGAAAACGTCGGCGCCGGCGCGTCCCGATTCCAGAAGGAAGGCATTGCCGTAGTCCCAGAAATACATGCCGTTGGCGGTGAGCTGGTTGATGGCCGTCACATGACGGCGCAGCGACGCCTGCACTTCCTCCCGGAAGCGGGCGGGGTCGGAAACCATCATCTGGTTGGCTTCGTCAAAGGAGAGGCCAACAGGGTAGTATCCTCCCGCAAAGGGATTATGCAGGGAGGTCTGGTCAGATCCCAGCTCCACCCTCAACTGGCGGCGGGCGAGTTCTTCCCAGAGGTCGACGATGTTACCCTGGTAGGCCAGGGAGACCGTTTCTCCTTTTGCCGAGGCTTCCAGCATGCGGGTGATCACTTCCGGCAGGGAGGTGTACACTTCGTCGACCCATTCCTGATCATGGCGGATTTTCACCGCCCTGGGGTTGATTTCCGCGGTTACCGACACCATGCCGGCGATGACGGCAGCCTTGGGCTGGGCCCCTGACATCCCCCCGAGTCCCGAGGTGATGAAGATCTTTCCGGAGGTGAACCCTCCGGCATGGAGCCTGGCGGCATTCATGAGGGTGATGGTGGTGCCGTGGACAATCCCCTGGGGGCCGATATACATGTAAGAGCCTGCGGTCATCTGTCCGTACTGGGTGACTCCCAGGGCGTTATAGCGTTCGTAGTCTTCGCGTGATGAGTAGTTGGGGATCATCATGCCGTTGGTGACCACCACACGGGGGGCTTCGGGGTGGGAGGGAAAGAGTCCCATGGGGTGCCCGGAATAGAGAACCAGGGTCTGCTCTTCGCTCATCGTGGCCAGGTATTGCATGGTGAGCAGGTACTGGGCCCAGTTCTGGAAGACGGCGCCATTGCCGCCATAGGTGATCAGCTCGTGGGGGTGCTGGGCCACGGCGGGGTCCAGGTTGTTCTGGATCATCAGCATGATGGCCGCCGCCTGGCGCGACAGGGCGGGATACTCCCCGATGGGACGGGCTTTCATCGCATAGCGGGGCCTAAAACGATGCATATAGATCCTTCCGAAACGCGCCAGCTCATCCCTGAATTCCGGGGCCAGCACCGCATGGAACTTCTCCGGAAAATAACGCAGGGCATTGCGCACGGCCAGCCGCTTCTCCGTGTCGGTGAGCACATCCTTCCGCCGGGGGGCATGGTTCACCCCGGCATCCTCCCCACGGGGCGGCGGCAACTCCCCGGGAATCCCCGCCATGATGGCTGCCCTGAACTCCTCATTGGTCATCATATCTTCCATTTGTCGGTTGAATAACGTAGTTTAGCGGCAAAATAGAGGGTTTCTCCGATATTTCCGATGATCTTTAACATCCCTTCCCCAAATTTGCGTAATTTTTGGATCTTTTGGAATAGTACAAACTTAATACTTTGAACCGATGCGTAAACGTGTTTTGATTCTTGCCGTGGTCCTCTCCGGATTTCTGTTCTCGGGGTGCGGATATAACAAGATGGTGTCGATGGACGAGTCCGTGGGAGCTGCCTGGGCACAGGTAGAGAATGTCTATCAGCGTCGTGCCGACCTGATCCCCAACTTAGTGGAAACGGTGAAGGGGTACGCTGCCCATGAGCAGGAGACCCTGACCGGAGTGATAGAAGCCCGTTCCAAGGCGACCTCGATGCAGGTCGACCCTGCCAACCTGACCCCCGAGGCCATCGAGCAGTTCCAGGAAGCCCAGCAGGGACTCTCCTCAGCCCTCAGCCGCCTGATGGTCGTGGTAGAGCAATACCCTGACCTGAAAGCCAACCAGAGCTTCCTCGATTTGCAGGCCCAGCTCGAAGGAACCGAAAACCGGATCACCGTCGAAAGGATGAAGTTCAATGAGACCACCATGGCCTACAATGCCTATATCAGACGTTTTCCTGAGCTGATCACCGCAAAGATATTCGGCTTTGATAAAAAGGCCTATTTCGAAGCACAGCAGGGAGCAGAAAAGGCTCCTGAGGTGAAATTCTGACCGGTGTAATTATACCGTCCCGGGGCTTTCAACAGCCCTTAGGACCATGATCTTTTAAAGAGAAACACCATGAATTTTTGGGAAGAGTTTACCGAAGAGAAGAAAGCCGGGATCAAAAGGGCTATTGAGGTAGCTGAAATGGAGACCTCGGGGGAGATCAGGGTTCACATTGAGGAACACTGCCCTAAGAATCTCTTTGATCGCGCTGTCGACATTTTTGTCCGTCTCGAGATGCACAAAACCCGTCAGCGTAACGGGGTGCTTTTTTATGTGGCTGTGGGAGACCGGAAGTTTGTTGTGATTGGCGATGTGGGGATCAATGCCGTGGTTCCCGGAAACTTCTGGGAAGATGTCCGCACGGTAGTGTTGGCGCACTTCCGGGAGGAAAAGATTACCGAGGGTATGATGGAGGGAATCCGCATGGCCGGGGAACAGCTGAGGGCCCATTTCCCGTATGAACTGGGTGACGTGAATGAACTGTCGAATGAAATTTCCATTGGAGAGAAGGAGTGACCGATGAAGTACAGATGGACGCAATATTTGGTATGGCTGGCGCTGGTGCTGCCTCTTGCGGGACTGGCCAAAGTGCCGGAGCGGCCTGACCCTCCCCGCCTGGTGAATGACTTGGCCGGAATTCTCACTCCGGCGCAGATGCAGCAACTCGAGGACTCTCTGGTGCTTTTCGACCGGGAGACCTCCACCCAGGTGGCGGTGGTGACCCTTTCCGACCTTGACGGCTACGACCCTGCCGATATGGCTTTCCGCATTGGCGAGTCGTGGGGTGTGGGTCACGAGGGTAAAAACAACGGGATTGTCATCCTGGTAAAGCCTAAAACTTCCCGTGAAAGAGGGGAAGTCTACATTTCAGTAGGTTACGGCCTCGAAGGGGTCATTCCCGACGCTGTGGCCAATGGCCGCATCATTGACCAGGAGATGATTCCCCGCTTCATGGTAGAGGACTATTATGGGGGTATCATGGCCGGAACACGCGTGATCATGGGACTGGCCCGGGGGGAGTACACCGCGGAACAGTATGCCGGTGAAGGCTCCGCCAGCGGCATCGCCGGGGGATCGATCATCGTAATAATCATCGTCCTGATCATCGTCATCTCCATGATGAAGGGGGGAAATAAAAAATCCTACAACACGGGAAGCCGTGCTCTTCCTTTCTGGTTATTGATGGGAATGATGAATTCCGGTAAAAGGGGAGGGTCATGGTCTGACTTTTCAGGAGGCCGTGGTGGTTTTGGCGGCTTCGGAGGAGGCGGTTTTGGCGGCGGTGGCGGCTTCGGCGGCTTTGGCGGTGGCAGCTTTGGCGGTGGCGGCGCCGGAGGAAGCTGGTAACCGGTAACCCTCGGCCCCGGTAATTGGTAATCGCAGTTGCCGATCACCGGTAGTGCCGGAAGGAGCATGGTTTGCATCATTCCCTACCATATTTACGTGCTTACAGCACTCTGAATACCGATTAGGGGTACATTACTGATTCCCGATTACGGGTGCAGCACTCTGAATACCGATTAGGGGTACATTACTGATTCCCGATTACGGGTGCAGCCCCTTTTCCTCCGTTGGGGGGTCTTCCATGGCGGCGGTGAGTTTTTTGACGATCCGGAAGCTCTGGAAGAACTCTTTGGCGATGACCCTGAGGACGGTATAGACGGGAACGGCCAGGATCATTCCGGGGAGACCGGCGAGGCTTCCGCCGATAATAATCACAAAGTAAATTTCCAGGGGGTGTGATTTGACGCTTTTCGAGTAAATCACGGGTATGAGGATGTTATTGTCAACGAAGTTGGCCGCCAGGAAAACGCCCAGGATTTTCAGGGTGACGGGCATGAGCTGGTCAAAGGCGCCGGAAGCCAGGGTGGCGGTAATTCCCAGGGTGGTCCCGATGATGGTCCCGATGACCGGTCCCAGGTAAGGAATGATATTCATCACGGCTCCGAAAAAGCCTATCAGCAGGGCGTTTTCGATTCCGAAGAGCCAGAGGCCCAGGGTGATGAGGCTCATGATGCCCAGGATCTCAGCCATAATCCCGATGAAATAGCGCATCAGCAGGTTTTTGGAGTCGGCCACGACTTTCAGGGTGGCCGGGTGGTGTTTTTCGGGGACCACCAGGAGGAGGATATCCTCGAACATATTTTCGTCTTTCAGAAAAAAGAAGGCGATAAAGAAAACCGAGAAGATGGCGATAAAGATATTCCCCGCCACGCTGAAGATATTGTTCAGCAGTCCAGGTACGCTGCCCAGGTTAACCACCGACTTGGCTTTGGCGACCAGGAACTGCTGCATGCTCTGTCCGTCGGGAATGGCCCCCAGGAGGTGAAGTTGTTCGTCGATCCATTGGAGAGGCCCCTGGAGGTTGGCCGCCAGTCGGTTGATGTCGATTTCGGCGATGGTGTTGGCCTGGCCCACGATAAGGGGAACGAAGATGGCCAGGAGTCCCAGCATCACCAGCAGGATGATGGCCAGGGCCATGAGGGCGCTGAGGGCATGGGGAATCCTGAGCTTTTTGATTCGGAGGGAATCGAAGAAGCGCACCAGGGGGTGGCCCACAAACGAAAGAACCGCCGCAGCCAGGATCCAGGCGATCATATAGGAAAACCGCCATACCATATATCCGAACACTCCCAGGGCGAGGATATAACCGGCATATTTCAGAATCTGCTTCATCCTTAAACCTGTGGAAGAACCCATGGTTTCCGGTAGTGGGCTTGTACCAGTTCATCGGCTTTTCTGTCTTTGATGAACTGTTGTTTGTCGTGGTCCCAGAATACTTTGCGTCCCAGGCGGTAGGAGATATTTCCCAGATGGGCGATGCGGGCGATATGGGCGCCGGTTTCGATGTCGCAGGCCGGTTTTTCGCGGGTCTTCATGCAATCCAGGAAATTCTTCACGTGGAGTTCCAGCCCCATGCCTGTCGATTTCTGGAGGGGCACCTTCACGAAATCCTTATTGGCGCTGAAACTGCTGGTTTCGGGGAGGACTTCCCAGCCTGAGCGGTCGACCACGAGGGTGCCATATTCTCCGATGAAGGCCACGCCGTGGCCACGGCCGTAGTTGGCGCCGTAGATGCCGATGGTGTGGTCCCAGAGGAGTCCGAAGTCGCCGAAGTCATACATGGCCATCAGGGTATCGGGGGTTTCCATGGCGTCATCGGGGAAGGCATATTTCCCGCCGGTGGCCATCACCGATTGGGGCACGTACTGGTTCATGCCGAACAGGGCGTAGTCGAGGAGGTGGACCCCCCAGTCGGTCATCAGTCCCCCGGCATAATCCCAATACCAGCGGAAGGTGAAATGGAACCGGTTTCTGTTGAAGGGACGGCGTGGTGCGGGGCCCAGCCACATGTCGTAATCGACGCCGGCGGGTACCGGTTCGTCGGGGACCACGGGAATGGAGCCTTTCCATCCGACGTAAGACCAGGCACGTACCGAACGTACACGCCCCAGGGTGCCGCTGTGGACATAATCCACGGCCTCTTTCCAGTGGGGATCGCTGCGCTGCCACTGGTTGACCTGAACCACCCTGTTGTAGCGTTGCGTGGCTTTCACCATCACGTTGCACTCTTCGATGGTGTTGGCCAGTGGTTTTTCGCAGTAGACGTCCTTGCCTGCCTCGCAGGCATACACCATGGGAATGCAATGCCAGTGGTCGGGGGTGGCCACGATGACGGCGTCGATATCCTTCTGTTCGAGAAGCTTCCGGAAGTCCCCATAGAGGGCCGGACGGTAGCCTGCCAGTTTTTCGACATCGGCTGCCCGTTCTTCGAGGACGTTGCGGTCGACATCGCACAGGGCTGCGCAAATCACCCCCGGCTGCCCCAGGAAAGCCTTCAGGTTACTCCACCCCTGACCCTTGCACCCGATCAGTCCAACAGTGATGGTGTCACTGGGAGCCACCCCCCGTCCCCTGAGAATCGTCGGAAAAGCCGCAAACCCTGCGGTGGCAAAGGCTGTATTCTTCAGAAAAGTTCTTCTGTCGCTCATGGTCTTGTTTGCTATTGTTTTCCCAAAAATACAAAATTCAGGGAAGGATAGGGTGCACCCGGGGAACATTCCGTTTGAAAAGTGTATTTTTGGGCCGTCATCGGGAAATGCCGGATTGCCGGCGATCCCTCCCCGAAAAGTTGAATCCGTTAAAATATGGTCACTATGAGCCGGAAAGAAGAATCCCCCCTGTTGTCGTGCAAACATTGGAAGCATGTAAAAGAGAGCGATTACGATGTGGCCGTGTTGCCCTGGGGGGCAACGGAAGCCCACAACACCCATCTTCCCTATGGTACTGATGTTTTTGAGGCTGAGCTTTTAGCCGCCGAGTCGGCGCGTCTTGCCGGTGAGGAGGGAGCCCGTATCGTGGTGTTACCGCCCATCCCCTTCGGGGTGAATACCGGTCAGCACGACATCAAACTCGATATCAACCTCAACCCGTCGACGCAGATCATCATCCTCGAAGATGTCATTACCAGCCTGTTGCGCTCCGGAATTTTCAAGTTGGTGGTTTTCAACAGCCATGGGGGCAATGACTTCCGCCAGATGCTGCGGGAGCTGGGATTGAAATACCCCAGCATGTGGCTTTTCCAGGCCAATTTCTTTCAAATTCCCCTGCCTGAGAAGCTCTTCGAGGAGCCTGACGACCATGCCGGCGAGATGGAGACCAGCCTGATGCTCTTTTTGCATCCGGAATTGGTGCTTCCCTTGTCGGAAGCGGGCGATGGGGCCTCCCGCCAGATCAACATCGGGGCCTGCCGGAAAAAGTGGGCCTGGACGGAGCGGCAATGGAGCAAGGTCACCCGTGATACCGGCGTGGGCAATCCCCACAAGGCCACCCGGGAAAAAGGAGAGCACTATTTCCGGTATGTGACCGGCGAGATCGCCCACATGTTCATTGAGGTGGCCGCCATGAACCGCGATGAGGCCTACTCCTGACCTGGCCGTTTCTGCCCAGCCATGATGCCCTCAGGAAGGAAAAATTTTCCCCTGTTAAAATTTATATGTGAAAATTCCGTTTGTCGGATGAAAGCCGTTGTTGCGTGATTTCCGGTGTGGATATTTTTGCCGGCCCTGTTGCGGGGTAGACGAACAGATTCCCGGAATGTACTGACGAAACCGGGTGGGAGCTGATCCTTCCGCGGGTTATGCGATCAGCATTCTCCGGAGGATTTGACGAGAGCGGATATCCCGGTGCCCGGACTGCTGGGCATGACCATTATCAACGGCACTTTTTTTGCATGGGGAAAGAAAACAATGAGATTGAAATTTAAGGAACAGAATCGGAAGATGGTTCGCAGGGTGATCGTTGGGGTGTGGCTGCTTATTTTCCTGGTGGTACCGGGAATGCGGCTGGAAGCTGGGAAAAGCTGGAATAAGATGGCCCTGAATACGGCTGCCGGGGTGACCTATCTGACGGAAAATGAGAAGGCGGTGATCTTCGAAATCAATAAGTTGCGTTCCGATCCGCCGGGGTATGCCCGTGAATATCTGGAGCCTTTGCTGACCAGATATGAAGGGAAGAAGCTGAATTATCCCGGGGATATCCCCATTGTGACCAAGGAAGGGGTGGCGGCGTTGAAAGATGCCATCAGGGAGTTGAAGAGTGCCCCCCCGGTGGCGATGCTTTCTCCCGATCTGCGGCTGACGAAAGCTTCGCGCGACCATATGAGAGACCAGTCCGGCTCAGGGCGCACAGGGCATACCGGCAGCGACGGCTCTTCGGTGCAGGATCGCATCCGCCGATATGGCACCTGGCAGAAAGCCATGGGAGAGAATATCTTTTACGGAGATGCCGATGCCCGGGCCATTGTTCTTCACCTGGTCATTGATGATGGCATTCCCAAAAGAGGCCACCGTAAGAATTTCCTCAGCGAGCATTATCTCCTGGCGGGGGTGGCCTGCGGACCACATCCCGGGTGGAGGAATGTCTGCGTCATCGATTTTGCCCACAGTTTTAAGAGCGGCGAGACCGCCCGTTAAATCAGCCTCCCCGAAAAAGGAGTGCCGGGGACACAAATTCCGGGGGGTAGTCTGTCTTTCCGTCCAGGTAAGTGGCAAAGCGTTTCAATTCCGGACCGTGTACCGGTCCGGTTTCCTGCCAGGGCCAGCCTCCGAATTCTGTAGCCCGGTAATCGCGGAAAGCATCCCTGATTTCATTTTCGGTATTCATGACAAAGGGGCCGTACTGGACGACCGGTTCGTCGATAGGTTTTCCCTGGAGGATGAGGAGACGGCCGGTGTCGGTGCCGTTGACCAGTGACAGGGCGGCGGCGGGGTCGAGGTCGGCCTGGTGGTAGGGGGACAGCGCTGTGTCCCCAATGGTGAGGGAGGAGCCTTCGTGGAAATAGAGGGTTCGTGACAGGCCTGCCCCGGCAGGGGGAATACTCCATTGTGCACCGGGGGCCATGGTCACCAGCCATATGGCCACCTGGTTTGACGGGTCGGCCGCCCACGAATCGGGGGCCGGGGTGGGGGCCACGGTGCCATTCAGGTCACCGGCGATGACCCTGACTTCCGTGGTTCTGCCTTCCCTATCCCTGGTGGTGACTATCGGAATTTCCTCCGCCCATAACATTTTGTAGAAGGGAGCACTGAATTTCCGGGCAGCAGGGAGGTTCAGCCATACCTGGAAGAGCTCCAGGGGATTGGGTTCTTCCTGTTTTAGCAGCGGGAACATCTCGGCATGTTGGAGTCCGCTGCCTGCCGTCATCCACTGAACATCCCCGTTTCCGTATCTTCCGGCGGCCCCGTGGGAGTCAGAATGGTCGACAAATCCCCTTAACACGATCGTGACGGTTTCAAAGCCCCTGTGGGGGTGGACCGGAAAACCAGGGACCGTAATGCCGTGGTACATGCGCCATCCCTCCCTGATGGTGAAGTCATTGCCCATTTGGCGGCCTGCCAGGGAGGCGGCAGGCCCGTATTGGCCATTTCCGGCAGGGTAGGCATCGTTGTGATGGGCGCAGAACAACCAGGGATTGCGGGTTTCCCAGAGGAAGCCCAGAGGACGAATGCCAGAAACATATTTCTTATGCATGGGTGATTGTTTTTCGTGGGTACGTTTCTTTCCAAAGATAATCATTCTCCTCTTTTTACGGCTTCTGATTTCCCTTATTAGTACAACATCAAAAACCCGGCAGGGTTCCCGAAACCGGGGTCCACACCGGGTCAACCACCATTAGAACTGAACTAAGAACGCAATTTGGTGACCGGGTCACCTGGAATGATGCGAGGGATTTCCCCCTCTGTTGGGTAATTCTGAGGTTTGTAAACCAGCAGGGTCACTGCGCGGATGTTGTGGTTTCTTCTTCGGTTGGTCTGTTTTTCGCATCGAGCATCATCAGGGAGTTGACCACGATTTCGGTGATGTAGTGGGTTTCTCCGTTTTTGTCGTCGTAATGACGGTGGGTCAGTTTTCCCTCGATGGCCACTTCCGATCCTTTCTGGAGGTACTTCTCTGCTACTCCGGCGGTGTTGCCATAAGCCACCAGGCGGTGCCAGGTGGTCTCCGACTTGCGGTTGCCGGCGCTGTCTACATAATTCTCATTGGTGGCTACCGAAAAATTGGCCACCTTCCTTCCATTATCCAGCTGCTTTACCTTGGGGGTGTCCCCCAGGTGGCCAATGAGCCTGACACTGTTTCTTAACGCATTCATGATCTTCTGGTTTTAATGATTCTCCATTGGGTTTGTCTAGATGAAAGTTATCACTATCCGTGTTCTTTTTTCGGTATTCAACTGTGTACATTCATTTGCAAGTGAATACATTTATGTAGAAACAATATTACCTGTGCCAAAGGGTCTCCATTATTAAATCTGTTTGGTGGGTTTCATTTTGTCACACATTTTGTGTCCATACTGATAATTTATTGTTATTATTGCGCATTCAACAACTGAAAATGAGAACCATGTACTATATTCACGGACATCATGCATATCACCTGCCGGGAGGTAGGCCGTAGGCATTATGTTCGTCAATGATCATATTCACCTGAAGGCTTACCGGAAACGGTAGGCCTTTTTTAATCTTTTCAAATGGAAGAAATATTGAGAATAGCCATTCAGGCCAAGGGAAGGCTGAATGAAGGATCTGTGAAACTGATGGAAGAGGCGGGGATCAGCCTGGTGATCGGGCGGCGCAACCTGATATCGCCGGCTGTGAATTTTCCCATGGAGGTATTGTATCTGCGTGATGATGATATTCCGCAGACGGTGGCTTACGGGGCTGCCGATGTGGGGATCGTGGGAGAAAACGAGGTATTCGAGCGCCAGGAGGATGTGGTGATTGCCAAAAGGCTGGGATTCAGCCGCTGCCGGCTCTCTCTGGCGATTCCACAGCAGACGGAATACCACGGGAAGGAGTGGTTCAACGGCCGGAAAATCGCCACTTCCTATCCGGCGATCCTTAGCCGCTGGCTTACTGCGAACAACATTAACTCGGAGATCCATGTCATCAACGGTTCCGTGGAAATTTCCCCCGGCATTGGCCTTTCCGACGCCATTTTCGACATAGTGAGTTCGGGATCAACCCTGGTGAGCAACCGTCTCACCGAGGTGGAGACGGTCGTCACTTCCGAAGCGGTGCTGATTGCCAACAAGGAGCTCTCCCCCGCGAAAAGTGCGATTCTGGAGGATCTGATTTTCAGGCTGGAATCGGTACAGCGTGCCGAAGGGAAAAAGTACATCCTCCTGAATGCTCCCAACGCGAAAATCGCTGAAATTTCGGCCATCCTCCCGGGGATGAAAAGTCCCACCGTGATGCCCCTGGCCGAAGAGGGGTGGAGTTCCGTTCATTCCGTGATCAGTGAGTCGGGATTCTGGGAAGTGATTGGCAGGTTGAAAAAGGCCGGAGCCGAGGGAATCCTGGTCGTTCCCATCGAAAAAATGATTTTTTGAGCCCATCGGGGGCAACAGATAAAACAGGGTGACATACACTTAAATTGGGATAATATGAAGGTATATGATCGGCCAGACCGGAGCCAGTGGCCTGAGATTCTGAAGCGGCCGTTGCTCGATGTTTCCGAACTGTCGGCCACGGTGGGGGGATTGCTGAACACCATCAGGCTGCGGGGAGAAGAAGCCCTCAGGGAGCTGACCCTCCATTTTGACGGGGTGGCCGTGGAGCATTGGGAGGTGACTCCTGCTGAGATGGAACGTGCTGAGGCGCTGACCGCTCCTGAACTGAAGGAGGCCATGGCCCGTGCGGCGGAGAATATCGCCACTTTTCACAGGGCGCAGCTTCAGCAGGTCTCCAAGATAGAGACCATGCCGGGGGTGTGGTGCTGGCAGAAGCCTGTGGCCATTGAAAAGGTAGGTTTGTATATTCCCGGGGGGAGTGCGCCTCTTTTTTCCACGGTGTTGATGCTGGGGGTTCCTGCGCGGTTGGCGGGATGCCGGGAGATCATCCTCTGTACGCCTCCCGGGCGTGACGGGGCCATTCCTCCGGCCATTCTTACGGCCGCCCGCATTGCCGGGGTACACCGTGTTTTCCGGTTGGGCGGGGTGCAGGCCATCGGAGCCATGGCCTATGGCGTGGTGACCCCGAAGGTCGACAAGATCTTCGGCCCCGGGAACCAGTATGTCATGGCTGCCAAACAGCTGGTGAGCCTCAGTGATGTGGCCGTCGACATGCCTGCGGGCCCCTCCGAGGTGGCCATCATGGCCGACGAATCTTCCGAAGCGCCATTTGTAGCCGCCGACCTGCTCTCACAGGCGGAACACGGCCCCGACAGCCAGGTGCTGCTGCTCCTTCGAGGCCGCAGGATGCTTCCGGAAATCGAAGAGGAACTCGCCAAACAGTTGGAACGGCTTCCCCGCAGAGACATCGCGGAAAAAGCCCTGGAAAACAGCAGAATCGTC
Source organism: uncultured Prolixibacteraceae bacterium (assembly GCA_964567485.1). Taxonomy (GTDB): domain Bacteria; phylum Bacteroidota; class Bacteroidia; order Bacteroidales; family Prolixibacteraceae; genus UBA1413. Next base: position 80,117 of record CAZMMX010000007.1, read on the forward strand.
ATCTTTGACAACGATGAGGAGATGGTCGGCCTGATCAACCAGTATGCTCCGGAACACCTGATCATCGCCACGGGCAACTACAGTGCCCTGGCACCCCTGATCACCCATGCAGGGTCGGTATTTCTGGGAAATTACACGCCCGAGAGTGCCGGGGACTATGCCTCGGGCCCTAACCACACCCTGCCCACCAACGGATGGGCCCGCTCCTTCAGCGGGGTGAACATGGACAGCTTCATGCGTAAGATCACCTTTCAGGAGATCACCAACACGGGGCTGAAAAACCTGGGACCCGTGGTGGAGGTCATGGCTGCCGCCGAAGAGCTCGAAGCCCACAGGAATGCCGTAACCCTCAGACTGGAATATCTGAAGAGGATTGGAAGATAACGGATAGAAAAGAAATGGGAGAGGATGGCATTTCAGACCAGCAGCCCCTCGATTGAG
>CAZMMX010000007.1:80657-103532 GCA_964567485.1 uncultured Prolixibacteraceae bacterium
GATAGAAAAGAAATGGGAGAGGATGGCATTTCAGACCAGCAGCCCCTCGATTGAGACCAGCAGCCCCTCGATTGAGACCAGTAGCCCCTCGATTGAGGCCAGCAGCCCCTCGATTGAGACCAGCAGCCCCTCGATTGAGGCCAGCAGTTCCTCGGTTGAGGTCCGCTTCCCTTCGTTAGAGATCCGCTTCCCCGGAAAAATGCAGAAGTTACAATCGTAAATTTAGAATAACATGGATTTAACACAATGGGCCAGGCCCAATATCCTGGGGTTAAAACCCTACTCCTCGGCGCGTGATGAGTATTCGGGGGAGGCCATGGTCTTTCTCGATGCCAACGAGAACCCCTGGAACCAGCCGTGGAACCGCTATCCCGATCCTTTGCAGAGGGTTCTTAAGAACCGGGTGGCGGAAATCAAGAATACTGATCCCAGCACTATTTTCCTGGGAAATGGGAGCGATGAACCCATCGATTTGCTGATCAGGATTTTCTGTGAGCCGGGGGTCCACCACATCGTGCAGATAGAGCCCACTTACGGCATGTACGCGGTGGCTGCCAATGTCAACAATATCGGGGTGACTGGGGTTCCCCTGGGTGAAGGGTATCAGTTCGACAGCGCCACGATTCTGAAGGCGGTCAATGACCACACCCGGATCATCTTTCTCTGTTCCCCCAACAATCCAACCGGCAACGCCCTCGATGGCCGGGAGATCGAAAAAGTGATCACAGGATTCAAAGGCCCCGTGGTGGTCGATGAGGCCTATGTCGACTTCTCCTCAAAGGGATCGCTGTTGTCGCGGCTGGGGGAATTTCCCAACCTGGTGATCCTGCAGACTTTTTCCAAAGCCTGGGGAATGGCGGGGCTCCGTTTGGGAATGGCCTTTGCCCGTCAGGAAATCATCGCCCTGATGAACCGCATCAAATATCCCTATAACCTGAGCAGCCTGACGCAGAAAACAGCCCTGGACCTTCTCGCAGACAGCAGAAAAACCCGGGAGTGGGTGAAGAACCTTCTGGAGCAGCGGGAGTGGCTTTCAGGAGAACTGAAGAAGATCGGATGCGTTGAGAAGGTCTTCCCCTCCGATGCCAATTTTTTGCTGGTCAGGGTGAAAGGAGCCCGTGCCATTTACGACAGCCTCACCGCCCAGGGCATTGTCGTGCGTGACCGCTCACGCATCGTTTTATGCCAGGAAAGCCTGCGCATTACGGTCGGGACACCCGAAGAAAATCAGATGCTGGTGAAAGAACTTAAAGATATTAAGTCATGAAAAAGCTCATTTTCCTGGATAGGGATGGCACCATGATTGTGGAGCCTCCCGACGATTTTCAGATCGACACGCTGGAAAAGCTGGAGCTGTTGCCGGGGGTGATCCGCAACCTGCGGCTGATCAGGGAGAATCTCCCCTTCGGGCTGGTGATGGTCTCGAACCAGGACGGTCTGGGTACCCCGGTCTACCCCGAAGAGGCATTTGAGCTGGTCCAGGGGAAGCTGCTCCGACTGTTGGAAAATGAGGGGATTACCTTTGACGATATTCTGATCGACAAGACTTTTCCGGAGGAGAATGCCCCGACGCGCAAGCCGGGGACTGGCATGATGGGGAAGTATATAGACGGGAGCTATGATCTGGCGGGCAGTTTTGTGATCGGCGACCGGCTGACCGATGTCCAACTGGCGGCCAATTTGGGAGCGAAGGCCATCCTGTACACGACCACGATTTCTGCGGAAGAGGTGGTCGCCGGGGGACTCGCGGGTAGTTGCGCCCTGATCACCAACAGCTGGGACGACATCTACAGGTTTCTGGCGCTGCCCGTGCGGACAGCCACGGTAGAACGGAAGACGCGGGAGACCGACATCAGGGTGCTTCTTACTCTTGACGGCAGCGGGAAAAGCGACATTTCGACCGGATTGGGATTCTTCGACCACATGCTCGATCAGATCGCCCGCCATTCGGGGTGCGACCTGACCGTCAAGGTGAAAGGAGACCTGTATGTCGACGAGCACCATACCGTGGAAGATACCGCCCTGGCCCTGGGAGAGGCTTTCGGCAAGGCTCTGGGGGACAAAACAGGCATGGAAAGGTATGGTTATGTGCTGCCGATGGACGACGCCCTGGCCACGGTAGCCCTCGATTTCGGCGGCCGCCCCTGGCTGGTGTGGAAGGCCCACTTCCACAGGGATAAAGTGGGAGACCTCCCCACGGAACTCATTTTTCACTTTTTCAAGTCGTTCTCAGACACGGCCCGCTGCAACCTGTACATGGAGGTGACAGGGGACAACGACCATCACCAGATCGAAGCCCTTTTTAAGGGATTTGCCCGGGCCCTCAGAATGGCCCTCCGCCGCGACCCCTTCAACTTTGTGCTTCCCACCACAAAAGGTGTGTTGTGAAGCCCTCACGCCATTCTTGCCATGATGAGAGGGCTTGCAGCCCAGTTCAAGGTTGAAGCTTACCCACAAAGAACAGGCATGGATACCCTCATGGTGAATAGCATTTAAGAGAGAAGATCCAAGACTTAAGATTATTCCGGATGAAGAGCATAAGCACATTAAAGGAGAAAAAGGATACGGCCATATTGATGATCCACTGTCCCGACCGGCAGGGGATCCTGGCCACCGTCACTGAATTTCTCAATCGGAACAACGGGAATATCATCTATCTCGACCAGCATGTAGACCGTCAGGAGCTGATATTTTACATGCGGGTGGAGTGGGAACTGGAAGGTTTCACGATTCCGCGGGAGAAAATTGGCGACTATTTTTCCACGCTGATCGCCATGCCGATGCAGATGACCTGGAAGATTTTCTTCCCGGGAGAGGTGCAGCGGATGGCCTTGTTTGTCTCCGAGATGCCCCACTGCCTCTTTGACATTCTGTCGCGCACCACCGCCGGGGAGTGGGATGTGGAAATCCCGTTGATCATCAGCAACCACCCCCGGCTGGAACCCGTGGCCCGGCGCTTCAACATCCCCTTTTACCATTTTCCGCTGACCCCGGAAAACCGGGAGGCTCAGGAAGCGGCAGAACTGACGCTGCTGAAGGAGATGAAGGTCGACTTTATCGTGCTGGCCCGTTACATGCAAATCATTTCCCCGGAATTCATCACCCATTTTCCCAACCGGATCATTAACATCCATCACTCCTTCCTTCCGGCCTTTGCCGGGGCACGTCCCTACCATGCCGCCCACCAGCGGGGTGTGAAAATCATCGGGGCCACCAGCCATTATGTCACCAGCGACCTCGACGCCGGTCCGATTATCGAGCAGAACGTGACCCGCTGCAGCCATATCGACACGGTAGAAAACCTGGTCCGCAAAGGGCGCGATCTTGAAAAAATCGTACTTTCGCAAGCGGTATACAAACACCTTCAACATAAGGTCCTGGTATACAGAAACCGGACCGTGGTGTTTAACTGAACGGAGAAGAGTGGGCAACAAAGAATACGTAATAAGTGATAAAAATAAGAGATCGGACATGATGAGGGCGGGGAAGTTTTCGGTAGGTATTCTGGTTATGCTAAGCCTGGTTGCAGGGGTGGTCAGGGGACAGGAAACGGTGCAGAATGAGGTTCCGGCCGACTATGGCTACCTGGTGAGGCCCGGACAGCAGGTGCCTGATTTTAAGATGGTCCTTACCAACGGGAAGAATGTGAAGATGTCAGATCTGAAGGGCCGTGTGGTGATGCTCCAGTTCACCGCCAGCTGGTGCGGGGTTTGCCGCAAGGAGATGCCCCACATTGAAAAGGAGATCTGGGCGAAATACAGGAACCATCAGGAGTTCGCCCTGGTCGGCATCGATCTTGATGAACCTGTGGAAAAAGTGGTGAAATTCGGCAAGGATGTGGGCATCACCTACCCGCTTGCCCTGGATCCGGGAGGTAAGATCTTTTACACCTTTGCGGAAAAAGGCGCCGGCGTCACCCGGAACGTCATCATCGACAAAACCGGGAAGATCATTTTCCTGACGCGGCTCTTCAAGGAAGAGGAGTTCAACCAGATGAAAAAGGTGATCGACCAGGCCATAAAACAAGATTAGAATATCAGAATGCTCTACCTGAACCTTAGCCTGTTTTTCTGAATGGATGTAGTGATTATCAAATACAATGCGGGGAACATCGAGTCGGTGAGCAATGCGCTACTGCGGCTGGGGATAACGGCTGAGATCACGGCCGATAAGGCGCGCATCAGGGCTGCTGACCGGGTGATCTTCCCCGGGGTGGGAGAGGCGGCCAATACCATGGCCTATCTGAAGGCCCATGGCCTCGACAGGGTCATCACCTCCCTGACACAGCCGGTTCTGGGCATCTGTCTGGGTCTTCAGTTGATGTGTTCCTTTTCAGAAGAGGGAAACACCCGGTGTCTGGGGATTTTCGACGAGGTGGTGAAGCGTTTTGTGCCGGCCCCGGGAAGAGAATTTATCGACAAGGTGCCGCACATGGGGTGGAATGCCATTTATGCCCTGAAAGGTGAACTTTTCACCTCTTCCGTGGAACACCAGTATGTTTACTTCGTACATTCGTATTATGCAGAGGCCGGGGAGCACACCTCGGCGCTGTGTGACTATATGAAACCATTCAGTGCCGCCTTGCAGAGGGGCAACTTCTATGCCACCCAGTTTCATCCCGAGAAAAGCGGGGATGCGGGGAGTGCCATACTTGAGAATTTTATCCGCATAAAACAGTAACGCCGATGGACAGGTTAACGATCGTAAAAGTAGGTGGAAAAGTGGTGGAAGAGCCGGAGTTGCTGAACCGCTTGCTCGATGATTTCAACACGATAACAGGCTATAAGATTCTGGTGCATGGCGGAGGGAAGGCGGCCACGGATCTGGCCTCCCGTTTGGGCGTGGAGACCAGAATGGTCGATGGCCGTCGCATTACCGACCTGGAGACTCTGGAGATCGTGACGATGGTATACGGTGGACTGATCAACAAGCGGGTGGTGGCCGGACTGCAGGCCCGCAATTGCAATGCCCTGGGCATGACGGGGGCTGACCTGGACCTGATTCGCGCTCGTAAAAGGGTGGTGGAAGAGGTCGACTATGGGTATGCCGGAGACATCGAAAACATCAACACCCGTGAATTGCGCCTTGTCCTGGGGGAAAATGTGGTTCCCGTAGTGGCGCCACTCACCCACGATGGCCGGGGGATGATGCTCAATACCAATGCCGACACCATCGCTTCCCACCTGGCCATCGAGCTGTCCCACTACTACAAAGTCCTTCTCTTTTATTGCTTCGAAAAACGGGGTGTCCTCTCCGATCCCCTCGATGATAACAGCGTGCTCGGGGAACTCTCAGAAACCGACTTTCTGGAATACCAGGAAGCCGGCATCATCAGTGGTGGCATGATCCCCAAACTCTACAACGGATTCAAGGCCATCCACAACGGCGTCAGCGAAGTGCTGATCACCAATCCTGAAAATTTCTACAAGGGCCGCGGCACCCGGCTGGTCAAAAGTTGAACGGGCCATAACGGCAACACAACAGGGTTCTCCGGGGTTGTCGAAGTGCCAGGGTTGTAAATGCTGTAGCCGTTTTCGATGTTGCCAGAGTTGTAATACCTGGTTTGAAAAAAAGCTTGTAAAATTTCTACACATGTGCTAACTTTGTAGTTACATTATGCGGCAATATGGATATACCGGTTATAAAAATTGGGAATTCAAAGGGGATCAGGTTAAGCAAGACCATTCTCCGGAAATACGAAATCAGGGATGAAGTGGAACTCATCCTGGAGGATGGATTTATCATCCTGAAGCCAAAGGTGGTTCCCCGCAAAGGATGGGAAGATGCTTTTGAACAAATGCATGCCCAAGGAGAGGATGAACTTCTGATACCTGATGTATTTGAGGACGAAAACGTTGAGGAATGAAACTCTCCCAATACCAGATCGTTGTCGTTAACCTCGATCCGACCGTGGGCCGTGAGATGAAAAAGACCCGGCCTTGCATCATCCTCTCCCCTGATGAGATGAACCAATACCTTTCCACGGTCATGGTTGCCCCTATCACAAGCCAGTCCCGGGATTATCCTACCCGGGTTGAAGTAAATCATGCCTCCGCTTATGGCTGGATTGTCCTGGACCAGATACGCACAGTGGACAAGCAAAGGATTGTCCACATCCTGGATCACCTCACGGCCGATGAATCAAAACAGGTAAAAGCGATCATCAGGGAAATGCTGGTGGACTAGTATCCTGCCACCCCGGGACCACCATATTTAAAACCCAATGTCAATTCCGGCCATGAAGTGGCGTCCTGCCTGGGGGAAGTAACCGTCCATCGTGAACCTTTCTCCTCCCAGAATATAGGAGTAGACCCAGGCGTTGCTTTCATATTCCTCGTTGAGCAGGTTGTTGATCTGCAGGTGAAAGGTCAGCGTTTTGAAAGTCCGGGATTTCAGGGACCAGGCGGCCTTCAGGTGGTTCACCAGCCAGGGATCCAGGGCCCGTTCTCCTGAGGCCGTATTGTCGATGTATTGTTTTCCTGTGTATGAGGAGATCAGGGAGAGGGAGAAGTGGCCTGGTTGCCAGGAGAGCTGGCTGTTGGCGATAATGCCGGGTGAGAACGCCAGGTGGGTGGTTCCCAGGGGCAAGGCCTGCTGTCCTCCGTTGTCCCAGTCGTCGACATATTCGGTGAATCCGCGGATCAGGTTACGGCTGAAAGTGGCGTTGCCCTCCCATTGCAGGTTCTGCAGCGCCTTCACTCCCCATACCAGTTCCATGCCGCTGCGGCTGCTCTTTTCCACGTTGGTCATCACCGGTGCCCCCACATCGTTGATCAGTCCGGTCAGTACCAGTTGGTTGTGGTAGAACATGTGATACAGGTTGATTCCCGCCATGAACCCGGAAGAGCGGTAATTCCACCCGGCTTCTATGTCGTTGAGTTGTTCGGCTTTGGGGAGGGTGGCTCCCGGAGGGGTGTCGGTGAAGTTATCGCGGTTGGGTTCCCGGTGTGTGCGGGCAAAGGAGAGGGAGAGCCCGCTGCGGGGGGTGAGCTGAACATGGAGTCCTGCCTTAGGGTTGAAAAAGTCGTAGGAGTGGTGCTGGTCGAGGTTACGGAGGTCATCGTCGATACCGTCGATGGAATACCGGATATGGCGGTATTGGACGTCGCCATAAATGCGGAGGCCGGGGGCCACCTCATAGCTTCCCCTGACGTAGCTGTTGAGGTCTTTCTTGTCGCCCTCATTGCGGTACCACTCATGATCGGGGGCCACACTGCCCAGGTGTTGTGCCCAGATGATCCTTCCGAAGTGGTCGCCCCGGTAGTGGTTATAGCCCCCGCCCCAGGTAAGGTCGCCGTTTCCGCAGGAAGTGGTGAGCGAGAAGATCCCTCCTGTGAAGTCGTTGTCGAGCCATTTGCGCCGCACCAGGTCGGTACGGGTGATGGCCGTGCCGTTGACGTCGGGATTGGGAAGGGCATAGTTGCTGAATTTGTCGCGGGCCCGGAATTGCTCATAATACCCTTCGCCGTGGGTGTGGTGGAGGGCCACGTTGCCATGCAGCGAGGCGGAGAAACGATGGGTGAGGTGGAGCTGGACATTGTCCTGTTGGTAAAGGTCCACCTGGTTTTCGTAGGTGTAGAGGTTATAAGTCCGGGAGTCCGAGGCGATCAGGTGGGCGGTTTCTTCTGCGGAATAGAGGCCGTGGTCGCCATAGCGCTGCATTCCGGCGAGGTCGTTGTTCAGTCGCACCGAGGGAACGCCGTTCCAGGCCTGGTAAGTCTTTTCCCAGCCGGTGAAGGCTACGGCCCTGACCACGGTATGGGCCGAATACCATCCTCCCGAAAGGTAGTAAGATTTCAGGTTGCTGGAAGCCCGGTCGATGAATCCATCGGAGCGGATTCCCGAGAGACGGGCGTCAAAGGAGAAGTGGTTGTCCAGGAGTCCCGATCCCAGGGCCAGGGTATTCCGGAAGGTTTGGAAGGAGCCCGCCGAGGAGATGATTCTGGCATAGGCGTCAGGCTGGAGTGCGAGGGTCTGCAGGTTGACAGATGCCCCAAAGGCGGCGGCGCCGTTGGTGGAAGTGCCGGCGCCCCGCTGAATCTGGATGGCCTCAGCCGAGGAGGCCAGGTCGGGTTGGTCGACGAAAAAGGTGGTGTGCGACTCGGCATCGTTCAGGGGAATTCCGTTCACGGTGACGTTCATGCGGTTCATGTCGGTGCCGCGCACCCTGAAACTCGTGTACCCGATTCCGTTGCCGGCGTCGGAAGTGGCCACCACCGAGGGGGTCTGCGCCAGCAGCAGGGGAAGGTCCTGCCCCATATTGCGGCTTTGCAGGCTCTCTCCGGAAAGGTCGGAAAAGGCGACGGGCGTTTTTTCTTTGGCCCGGGAAGCCTGCACCATCACCTCCTCGGTGTAGATGATCCGGGGATTTAACCTGATATCGATGTGCCTGACTGGTCTGGCGCTGCTGTCGTGGCCAATGGAGAAGATGTGGCGGTGAGACTCGTAGCCTACAAAGGAAACCACCAGGGTATACTCCCCGGGTGAGAGTCGGGTAAAGGAGAAGGAACCATCGCTTCCGGTGGAAATGCCGTAATAGGTCCCTTCGAGCACCACGCTGGCACCGGGCAGGGGCTCTCCACCGGCACCGGTCACTTTGCCCTGCAGGGTCAGTTGGGCAAAGAGTGTCAACGCCGCCATTTGCATGAACAGCATCATCACAATTTTTTTCATCTTAATGGTAATTTGGTTAAAGAACTAACCAATGAGGTGGGATGGTTCCCGTGGTCTTCCCTCCGCCGGCATTACCCGGATCAGGTTATAAGGGTATGATCTCAGCCTGTGTTTCATCCCGGACGTTTCCGGGCAAAGGCACCCCATTGATGAAATATCAGGGCAAAGTTAACCTTTTTGCCGGCACAGTGTCCAATCACCACGTTCGTTTTTTTTTTTTCGGTATGCGTACACTCCGCCTGAGTCATAAGAACAGAGTGAAGATTCACCTCATAAGATTTTACTGCACAAAGTGTCCATTCTCTGCAAACGGAGTGCAGAGCCATTAGCGAGGGGTTGTAAATGACTGGTTTTGCGGCGGATGTTAGATGTGAAAATTTACTTTTTTCATTCTGTTAAATAGCTGAAGATGAGAGGAAAATAATTTGGATTTCTGGGTAAAAAGTGGTAATTTGAAGAGATAAACCATAAATAAATTAGCCATGAAGAAATCTACCTTGTTTTTTGTGTGCTTGTTTTTAGGGTTAACCCTTCAGCTGAGTGCCCAGCGCGGGACAGTCATCAAGGCTGAGCCGCTGACGACCGTTACACCAGCTGAGATCATGCTGACCCTGCAGGGCAGTCTCGATGAAACGGCCTATAGCCTGGTCGACCTGTTCACTTACAAGAAGCATTCCGTCACGGCGGTGAAGGTCATTTACAACACCATCGATGCCACCGGGAATCCCACTATGGCTTCGGGGGTGGTGTTTCTTCCGGCGGTGGCCACACCTGTGCAGACCCCTCTGTTTCTCTATCTGCACGGAACGCTGACCCGTGACCTGGATGCCCCGTCGTATCTGCAGGGGATAGAAACGGTCATTGGCTGGATCATGGCCATGGATGGTTACATTGCCGTATTGCCCGATTATGTGGGGTTGGGTGATGGGTTGGGAATTCATCCTTACCACCATGCGGCTTCGGAGGCTTCGGCCAGCGTTGACATGCTGAAAGCGGCCGTTGCGGTATGCAGCGATCCCCTGGTGGGGTCTAAACCCGATGGCAACCTTTACATGAGCGGCTATTCCCAGGGAGGACATGCCGCCCTGGCCACCCAGTATGAGCTCCAGAATCATCCCCTTCCCGGGATCACCCTCCGGAAGACAGTGGCCGGAAGTGGTGCCTACAGCCTCTCCCAGGTACAGAAAAAATACCTCTTCGACCATCCGGTCTACCCCAGTCCCTCGTTTCTTCCTTACATGCTGATGAGTTTCCAGGAAGCCTACGGAAATCTATATGGCAACCTGGGTCAGGTTTTTTTGCCGCCCTATAACACCACGATCCCTGATCTCTTCAACGGCTGGTATACCACCGACGAGATCAACAGCCAACTGCCTCCGGAGTGGAAAACCATGTTTGTGCCCAAATACTTGTGGAATATCCAGTACAACTATTTTCATCCGGTGAACAGCGCCCTGCGGAAAAACGACGTGATCGCCTGGAAGCCCAAAAGCGATCTCCATCTCTATTATTGCACCTGTGACGAACTGGTCGCCAATGAAAATTCGCTGCTGGCCTATCTCTCCTTTTTACTCAGGGGAAGCAGCAAGGTCAGTTGTTTGCCGGTGGGCCCCTTCAAACATGCAGAATGTGCCCCGTTTGTGCTGCTGTTGTCGAAGATCCAGTTCGACTGTGCCTCGGGGGTGAATCCCTGCGGTATCGACCTGTTGAGTTTGCTGAAGTCGGCCACCAAAGAGGATTTACCGGAATTCAGGAATGCCTTGTCGGGTCTTACCGTGTCGCCAGGGATCGACGAGCTGATGGAGAATGAGCAACTGGCGGCCTGGGTGCGGGAGAGCGGCCTGATGGAGTCTGATGAGCCGTCTGAGCTGACGTTATATCCCAATCCGGCCTACGATGTGGTGAGGATCCAGCGGCCTGCCGGACTGCAGGGATTGGCCAGGGTCAGGTTGTACGACATGCAGGGCAGGCTGGTCATGGAGGATGACTTCACGGGAACGGAGATGCAGATCGACGTGAAACCGCTGCCTGCCGGGGCCTATCAGCTCATCCTCAACGGTAACCGGCTGATGACCAAAACCCTGGTTGTCATGGAATAAGGCGCATCAGGCCAGCTGGGTGAGGCCGTATTTTTTCATCATCATTTTATCGGGCAGGTTTTCGGGCAGCACTCTTTTGTAGAGGGGCAGGAAGAAGCTGCGTTTGCCGCAGCGGACGACCGGCGGGGGATTTTCGGAGATGATATTGCGGATCACCCGGGAGCAGAATTCGGTCACGGGGGGGCTTTTTAATGGTCATGGCCCGGGTGAAAAGGAAATTGTGAGAAGCGGCGAATGTGACGAACATAGAAATTCCAGACCATGCTGCCGCGGTAGACTTCGGGGTGGTGGGGATTTTTCACCAGGGGAAGGAGGGCTTTTCTTTTCCTGAGGAAACGGCGCAGGGAGCCGTAAAAGGCCATATGGGCTTTTCCCACTGCCCGGAAGGCGCTGACCTGTCCGGTGACCAGGAATTGCGCCGCTGCCACACCATCGAGGATCATACGGGGCAACAACACGGGGATGAGCCTTCCCTGGGGCAGGTTTTTCAGGAGCATCCACAGGCTGTTGCGGAAGTTGAGAAATACCTTTTGGGGGCTCTGGTAGGAGAGGGTGGCCCCGCCGAGGTGATAGACCAGGGAGGCGGGTTCGAAAGCGATGGTTCTTCCCTGGTTTTTCAGGCGCCAGCAGAGGTCGATCTCTTCCATGTGGGCAAAGAAATCTTCGTCAAAGCCTCCCGACTGGCGGAACGCTTCGGCGCGGATGAACATGCAGGCTCCCGTGGCCCAGAAAATGGAGAGGGACTGGTCGTACTGTCCGTGGTCTTCCTCAACTTCGGCAAGCACCCTTCCCCGGCAGAAGGGATAGCCCCAGTGGTCGAGAAATCCTCCGGCGGCTCCGGCATATTCGAATTTGTGGCGTTCTTTCCAGCTTCTCACCTTGGGCTGTATGGCAGCTATCCCGGGGTCGGCCACGAGACGGCTGACGCAGGGTTCCAGCCATCCGGGGGTGACTTCGATGTCGGAGTTGACCAACACGAAGATGTCGGCATCGACCTGGCTCAGGGCGCGGTTGTAGCCTCCGGCGAAGCCGTGGTTTTCACCCAGCCTGATCACCTTGACCGCGGGGAAGTGCTGTTCCAGAAATTCGGGAGATCCATCGGTCGACCCATTGTCGGCCACGATAAGTGAAATCCCCTCTCCACGGCTGTGCTCCACCAGAGAGGGCAAAAACTGTGGAAACAGGGAGATCCCGTTCCAGTTCAGAATGACAATGGCGATGGAGGGCCGGTTTTCCATTCCTGTCAGCTGAGGAGCAGTTTCGCCAGCATGGCGGCCAGTTTCTCCTTGTCGAGGGCTTCGAGAATGCGGGAGATTTTTTCCTGCTTGTCGGGGAGTTCTGACTGGACCAGGCTTTCGATCTCCTTCATCTGTTTTCCGGTCAGCTCGTCGGCCAGGAGGAGGATCACCTTCCGGCTTTCGGGTTCTCCGCCCGGAAGGCCCAGTTTTTCGAGCTCCTCGATGGTGGCCGTGAGGATTCCCTGGGCCTGGAATTTCACGGGGTCTTTGCTTTTGCCGGCTCCCGAGGCATCCCTGAGGCTCCAGCTCGAATAGTCGTAGTGGAGCTCTTTGATCAGCCTGACCTTGGAACTCTCCTTCCCGAAGATCCTCTCCAGGAAGATAATGGTCTGGTTTTTCCACGCTTCCAGGTCAAAGCGGGCGTCGTTCAGTTTTTCTATCTGTTCCTTCAACAGGGCTATCTCTTTTTCGGCCATGGTATGCTTATTTTTTTGTGCAATTTACAAATAAACTCAGGAAATAATTCACCGGTTATGACAAATGGTTTGCCCCAACCGATATTCCATCGGGAATTTGCCATCATTAAGTTCCGCTTCCTGTGCCTGGGATGTGGAAGAGCGGGGGAAGAAAACAGAATATCCGTAGGAGGCTATTTGCTGCCCGGTTCCTTCACCCTTTCTTTTTGGCTGACGCGGAAGGTGGTCGAGGGCTTTGTCACAGTAAATCTCAGCGTGGTTGGTTTTTTGTTTCCGGCGGGACTAAGATAGCGATTTGAGTAAAAAAAAAGCCCCGCACTGATGGGGTGCGGAGCTTTTCGGGACAGAAAAACCGGAAATGTGGTTTTCTGTGGGTATGGAATTCCGGTATCAGAATTTGTAGCTGAAGCCTGCGCCGAAGAGTTGTTTCCACTGGGCGAGGCTGTTTTTTTCCTCGATGGTGATGTCGTCATCGTAGATCATGTTGGTGATCAGGTTGGCCGACAGGTATTTGTTGATTTTCATATTGATGCGGAAGTCCCAGTTGACGTCGATATTCTGGGGATTGTGCAGGTAGTTGGAGAAGAGTCCCAGGGCGGTGACCATATCGACGTTGGTGACCAGGGGGAGTTTGAGTTCTGATTTCAGGGTACCCCCCATTTCTGCGCGGAAGACGTTTCCGGGGTCCACGCCGAAAGCGCCGGCATCGGAAAGTTCGTCATCCAGGACGAAGGTGAGTTTTGATCCGAGGGGAGAGAGGAAGAGGGAGAATTTATCGCTGGGTTTGTAGTCGGCACCCAGGGCAAAGCTGAGGTAGGCGGGGGCAAAGAGGGCGGAGATTTTATCGGTCACGTTGGGGTATTTGTAACCGTTGGCGAACTGGGTGCGGAAGTTGAGGAGACCGCTGTAGAACCAGTGGCTTTCCGGGGCCATTTTATACCCGGCTTTGGAGCTGAATTCCAATTTATCTTCCGATTTGATCAGGTCGGCGGAGCCTTCCTTGAGGAGGCCGTAGCCCAGGTTAAGGCTGTTGTCCCAGGACATGCGGTCTTTGAGGTAATTGGCGGCATAGTTGAAAAGGCCCACACCCGATACCGAGTTTTTCCCTCCGGCCGACCAGTTCGAAAAGGAGACCTGGCTGAAGTTGAGGGTGAAGTCGCCATTGCGCTTCCAGGAGGTGGTATCTTTCACGTCCTGGCCATAGGCAGCTGAAAAGAACACCAAAGCGGTGAACAATAACACTACTTTCTTCATGTGTACTTGTTTAAAAGGTTAATAAAGAATTGTGATAGTAGGTAACAAAGAAAATGCACTGGGCCACAGTGCATTTCTATAGTATTGCCGGCGGTGGTTTCCATCACCACACGCGGGATTACACTTCGTCGGGAAGCTGGTTGATTTTTTCGTCGACCAGAATACGTCCGCAGTATTCGCAGACGATGATTTTCTTACGGCTGGCGATGTCGAGCTGTCGCTGCGGGGGGATTTTGTTGAAGCATCCACCGCAGGCGTCGCGCTGGATGGTCACCACGGCCAGGCCGTTGCGGGCATTCTTGCGGATCCTCTTGAACGCGGTCAGGAGGCGGGGTTCTATGAAGAACTCGATTTTCTCGGCCCTGCCTTTGAGTTTTTCCTCTTCGATGCGGGTCTCTTCGGTGATCTCTTCCAATTCCTTATTTTTCCGGTCGAGGTCTTCGAGCCTTTCGGAAAGCAGGACTTTAGAGCTCTCGATGGCCTCTTTTTTGGCTTCCAGGTCGGCGGTGAATTCCCTGATTTTCTTTTCAGAGAGCTGGATTTCGAGGTTCTGGAATTCAATTTCCTTACCCAGGGAGTCGAATTCGCGGTTATTGCGAACGTTGTTCTGCTGTTCGGTATATTTGGCAATCAGGTTCTGTGATTCGCGGATGGCGATTTTCTTATTGCTGATGGCCACTTCAATCTCTTTGTTCTCGTCGTCGAAGTTGTGCAGGCGGGTCTTGAGTCCGGCGATCTCATCCTCAAGGTCCTGGACTTCCAGGGGGAGTTCTCCGCGGAGCACCTTGATCTTGTCGATGGCTGAGACCACACTCTGAAGGTCAAAGAGGGCGCGCAGCTTTTCTTCGATCGAAACCTCTTTTTCGTCTACTCTGGTAAATGGAGTATTCATAATTATTACGGGTTGAATTTCAGTTAATTGCATTTTTACAGGTAATAACCAACCGGATTGGTATTTACCTCCGATAAACGGACTGCAAATGTAGGGAATTTTTTTGTAAGATATTCAAGAAAAAGTTGTTTGGTAAACTGCTCACTTTCAAAATGTCCGATGTCGGCCATGACGATGCGGCCGTCGGGTTCTGCGAACTGGTGGTATTTGATGTCGCTGGTGAGGAAGAAGTCGGCATTGCTGGCGATGGCCTCCTTCAGCAGGAAAGATCCCGCTCCTCCGCAGAGGGCCACTTTGCGTACTTTCTTGTCCAGAAGCGGGGAGTGGCGGATGACCGGAATGGCGAAAAGCTCTTTCAGGCGTGCCAGGAATTCCGTTTCTGTGACGGCTGCGGGCAGGGTGCCGGAGATGCCGGCGCCGATGGCGGGATGGGCGTTATCGAGGGGGTAAATGTCGTAGGCTACCTCTTCATAGGGATGGCTGGCCAGCAGGGCTGCCACGACGGCGGTCTCCTCCCATGCGGGAAAGATGGTCTCGATGCGGGTTTCGCTTTCCTGATGGAGGGTTCCCGGCACTCCGGCGAAGGGATGGGTGCCCTCGTCTCCCCGGAAGGTGCCATATCCTTCGGCGTTGAAGCTGCACTGGTCATAATTGCCGATTTCTCCGGCTCCCGCGCTAAAGAGGGCTTCCCTGACCTGTGGAAGATGGGAGGGAGGCACGAAGGTGACCAGTTTGCGCAGTTTCCCCCGCAGGGGTTGCAGGATGGCGGTGTTTTCCAGACCCAGTTTCCGGGCAATCATGGAATTGACGCCCCCGGTAATATTGTCGAGATTGGTATGCGCGGCATAGAGGGTGATGCCGTGGCTGATGGCCTTCATCAGTACCCGTCCTGTGGCGGTGGCCCCGGTGATTTTTTTGATTCCTCCGAAGATCACGGGATGGTGGCCCACGATGAGGTTACTCCCCCGGGCGATGGCCTCGTCGACCACTTCCGGAGTGATGTCAAGGGTGATAAGGATGGAGGTGAGAGGTGCCGAGGGATCGCCGCACTGGATGCCGGCGTTGTCGTAGCTCTCCTGAAGTGCTGGCGGCGCCAGCAGTTCAAGGGTTTTTAAAACTTCCGATATAGCGATGGGTGATTCCATACTTTGTTCACTCCGTCTCTTAACTCCCCTGCTCTCCCAGTTCTTTCTGAATATCTTCGAGTTGCTGGCGAATGAGGATCAGCCGTTCCACCACCTCGCCAGTGCGGGCGGTTCCCTTCCGGTTTTTCAGGAGCAATGCCTCGGCGCCTTTCAGGGTCATTCCCTTTTCCTTAACCAGGTGGTAGATCACCTTGAGCTGCTGGATATTCTCTTTGGTGAACATGCGGTTTCCCTTCTTGTTCTTTTGCAGCTTGATGATGGAAAATTCCTTATCCCAGAAGCGGATCAGGGAGGTGCTCACCCCCAGTTGGTCGGCGACCTCACTGATGGTGAAAAATATCTTTTCTATTTTAGGTTCTTTGTATGGCACGGTTAGTCGAAGCTCTGTCCCATGTTAGAAGAGATGGCGATCATCTGTTCGTACTCCTTGGGAGTAAGGTCCATGTAGTAGAAGTATTGCGGATTGACGGGTTCCCCGTTTTTGTGGACTTCGTAGTGGAGGTGCGGGGCAGTGGAGATGCCGGTACTTCCGACGAAACCGATCACCTCGCCCCGTTTCACTTTCTGTCCGGCCTTGATGTTAAACTTGTTCAGGTGGGCATATACTGTTTTGTAGCCATAACCGTGGTTGATAGTGATCATGTTGCCATAGCCTGAATGGCCATTGGTCGCTTCTTCGATGGTCCCATCGCCGGTGGCATAGACCTCGGTATTTGTGGGAGCAGTGAAGTCCATGCCGTAGTGGAATTTCTTGATTTTGTAGACCGGGTGGATGCGGTATCCCCATCCGGAGGCGGTATTTTTGAGGTCCTTATTGGAGATGGGCTGAATGGAGGGGATGGCGGCCACCATTTTCTCTTTGTCGAGGGCCAGTTTCATCACCTCGTCATATGACTTGGACTGGACGTAGGCTTTTTTGGCCAGAATATCGAGACGGCGGGCGGTGTTGACCACCAGTTCGTTATTGTCCATGTTTTCGAGGTGGGCATATTTGTTGACCCCTCCGAACCCCGCATTTCGGATGGAGGCGGGAATGGGGTCGGTTTCGAAGATCACCCTGTAGATCTTGTCATCGCGCTGCTGCATTTCGGAGAGCACCTTATCGATGTTCTCCAAATCCTTCTGCATGAGCTTGTATTGGGTGATCAGACGCTGGTTTTCCCGTTTGAGTGCTTTCGACTGTGGTGTTTCGTAGAAATTGACGATCACGATCACCAACACCACGGCAAAGGCCATGCTGCTGGAGAAATAGGCGAAAAAGCGGGTTAACTGTTCTTTCAGAGAGACCCCGTGTTCTTCGTAACTGAGGCTCTCAGGATTAAAACGGTACTTTCTTTTGGCCATATAAAGGTTTACTCAATTTCTCCATCCCCCCTTCGGGCAGAATGAATATTTCGCATAAATTTGCACAATTTTCTTTGAATATGGTGCAATAAGCCTGCAAAAGTAGTGATTAAGGTTTTGAATTCTAATTTTGCAGCAGTCGTTTAATCTTTTTTAACAAACTTAAGGTCAACGAGAGGATATTAATATGATGACATCCAAGGAAATACGGTCGGCATTTCTCCGATTTTTTGCTGAGAAGGGGCATCAGGTGGTGCCGTCGGCGCCCATGGTGGTGAAGAATGATCCCACGCTGATGTTCACGAATGCGGGGATGAACCAGTTCAAGGACATCTTTTTGGGGAATGAACCGGCGAAATGGTCGCGGGTGGCCGATACCCAGAAGTGCCTCCGGGTCTCGGGGAAGCACAACGACCTGGAAGAGGTCGGACTCGACACTTACCATCATACCATGTTTGAGATGCTGGGGAACTGGTCGTTTGGGGACTATTTCAAAAAGGAAGCCATCGACTGGGCGTGGGAGCTGCTTCACGGAAGGCTGCAGATCCCTGCCGACAGGCTCTATGCCACGGTATTCGAGGGGGATGCTTCCGAGGCGCTGCAGCGCGATGACGAGGCGGCGCACCTGTGGGAGCAGTATCTTCCTGCAGCGAGGATCCTGAACGGCAACAAAAAGGACAATTTCTGGGAGATGGGGGACAGTGGTCCCTGTGGTCCCTGTTCCGAAATTCATGTCGATATCCGTGATGATGAAGAGCGGGCGCGGGTTCCCGGGCATACGCTGGTGAACCGTGACCATCCGCAGGTGATTGAGATCTGGAATCTGGTGTTCATCCAGTACAACCGCAAGGCCAGCGGACAACTGGAGCCGCTGCCGGCGAGCCATGTCGACACGGGTATGGGCTTCGAAAGGCTCTGCATGGTCGTCCAGGGAAAAAAATCGAATTACGACACCGATATTTTCCAGCATATCATCGCTGAAATTGCCGTGCTGAGTGGCCGCCGGTATGGAAATGACCCGAAGGAGGACATTGCCATGCGGGTGATCGCCGACCATTTGCGGGCGGTGACCTTTGCCATTGCCGACGGACAGCTGCCATCGAACAACAAGGCGGGGTATGTGATCCGCAGGATCCTGCGCCGTGCGGTGCGTTACGGCTATACCTTCCTGGATTTCCGGGAGCCCTTCCTCTGCCGCCTGGTGGAGGTGCTGAAGGAGACCATGGGAGAGGCCTTTCCCGAGCTGAGCGCACAGCAGTCACTGATCGAAAAGGTAATCCGCGAGGAAGAGGATTCTTTCCTCCGCACCCTCGACACCGGCATCAGGTTGCTGGAACAGCTGATGGCCAGGGCTTCCGCAGAAAGAACCACGGAAATTTCCGGGAAGGACGCCTTTCTGCTTTATGACACCTATGGATTTCCCCTGGACCTGACGCAGCTCATCGCCCGCGAAAACGGGATGACAGTTGATGCGGCGGGTTTTGACCGCGAGATGCAGGTCCAGAAGGAGCGCTCGCGCCATGCGGCGGTTCAGGAGACCGACGACTGGGTCGAGATTTATCCTGTCCAGAAGGTGGAATTCACGGGCTATCGCGAGACGATTTCCGACACGCGGATTGCCCGTTACCGCCGGGTCAACCAGAAAAACAAGCAATTCTTCCAGGTGGTACTGGAGAAGACCCCCTTTTATGCCGAGTCGGGGGGACAGGTGGGGGACACCGGGTATCTGGAGAGCGAAGGGCAGAGGGTCCGTGTGACCGACACCCGCAAGGAGAACAACCTGATTGTACATATCATGGAGGAGCTGCCTGCCCATCTGGAGGCGCCGGTGAAGGCGGTGGTCCACGAGAGTCAGCGGCGCCGCACCGCCTGCAACCATACGGCCACCCACCTGCTTGACCATGCCCTGCGCGAAGTGCTGGGCACCCATGTGGAGCAGAAGGGATCGCTGGTACACCCCGACTACCTGCGTTTTGACTTCTCCCACTTCGGAAAGATGACCCCTGCAGAACTCGCCGCAGTGCAGAAGCGCGTGAACGCGATGATCCGCGGGAATTTCCCCCAGGAAGCCCTCGAGGAGGTGCCCTTCGGAGAGGCGGCACAGATGGGGGCCATCGCCCTCTTCGGCGAGAAATACGGGGATACCGTGCGGGTGATCCGCTTCGGGGAGTCCATAGAACTGTGCGGAGGGACGCATGTCCACAGTACCGGACAAATCGGCTATTTTGTCATTCTTTCGGAGAGTGCCATTTCGGCGGGAGTGCGCCGTATTGAGGCCATCACCGGGGAGAAGGCCGATGAGTATTTGCATGAGAAACTCAACGAGCTGGCGGAAGCGCGGGCCCTCTTCAACCAGGGGCGTGAGCTGAAGCTGTCGGTAGAAGCGCTGATGGAAGAGAACGAAAAACTACGCAGGCAGATCTCTACCCTGGAGAAAAAGGAGGCCTCGGGCGTCAAGGATGAGCTGAAGCATGCGGCCCGTAAGGTGGGTGAGGTCACCGTGATCTCCGGAAGGACCACCCTGGCCTCGGCACAGGCTGTCAAGGACCTGGCCTACCAGCTCAAGGGCGAGGTGCCCGGGTTGTTCCTGGTTTTAGGGGCCGAGATCGATGGAAAACCCCTGCTCACCGTGATGATCGCCGAGGAAGTGGTGCAGGCCAAAGGCGTCGATGCCGGCAAGATCGTCAGGGAAGCCGGCAAGGAGATCAAAGGGGGCGGAGGAGGCCAGCCTTTCTATGCCACGGCAGGGGGAAAAGAGGTGGCCGGACTCGATGCCGCCATTGCCAAAGCCCTGAGCTTCCTGGGTGAATGACCACTCCTTCCGGAGTGACCAGTTCCCTGAAGTGGTCCGATGGGCAAAATCGGGCGACCTCCCCGGCCTTTCGGGCGTGAACTCTGGAATATTAGGATCAGAAATTCGATATTGAATTTTGTAAAGCGCAGAATATTAATGATATAGATCTTATTTATATTTGGTTTAAATAATGCCGGATGAGGTTCTCCCCATCCGGCATTGTTATGAAGGAGAGGGGTAATGGTTATATTTGCAGGTCGAAAAAATGAAAGAAGATGAGCAGAGAAGTGACCCGTACGTTTGATATTCTGGAGCGTATTTCTGAGGATTTTCCGCGGCCCGATGCCCTGGGGGGCAAGAAAGGGAGCGAATGGTACACCTACTCTACGGAGGAGTATGTGCGGAATTCGCGTCGTTTTGCCCTGGGTTTGCTGGCCCTGGGGATCGGAAAGGGGGAGAAGGTGGCCACGGTGACCAATAACCGTCCCGAGTGGAATTTTGTCGACATGGGGCTGGCGATGGCAGGGGCGGTGCATATTCCCATTTATCCGACGATCGGGGAGGATGAGTACGCTTATATCCTGAAGCATTCGGGAGCGCGGTTTCTGATTGTTGGGGATGCCAAGTTGTATGAAAAGCTCAAACCGGTCATAGAGCGAATTCCTTCACTCAAGGAGGTGTTTGCCTTTGAAGCGGTAGCCGGAGCCCGTCATTATGAGGAAATCATGGAGGCGGGAGACCAGAATGCTGAGAAGCTGGCCCCGCGACTTGCTGAGGTGATGGCCTCGGTGGCCCCCGAAGAGCTGGCCACCATTATCTACACCTCCGGCACTACGGGGGTGCCCAAGGGGGTGATGCTGTCGCACCGGAATTTGGTCTCCAACTTCACAGCACATGCTAAAATGCACCATCTGGGGAAGGAGCACCGGGTGATCAGCTTCCTGCCCCTGTGCCATGTCTATGAGCGGAGCGTCAACTACCATTTTCAGTATAAGGGGATGGGGGTTTATTATGTGGGCAACCTGGGTCAGATCATTGGGGCCCTGAAAGAGATCAAGCCCCACATGTTCAATTCGGTGCCGCGCCTGCTCGAGCGGGTGTACGACGGTTTTGTGGCCAAGGGTAAGGAGCTCACGGGGTTCAAGAAGTCGCTCTATTTCTGGGCCATGAATCTGACGCAGCACTTTGAATACAACAAGGTGTACTCTCCGCTGATGAAACTGAAGATCATGGTGGCCGATAAGCTGATTTATTCGAAGTGGCGGGAGGCTCTGGGCGGTAACGTTGTATACGCGGTATCGGGGGGTGCGGCGCTGCAACCGCGGATTGCCCGCACCCTGGGGATGGCGGGGATACTCAACGTGGAAGGGTACGGCTTGACGGAGACTTCGCCGGTGATCGCCGTGAACAACCCGGCCACCAAAAAGATGAAAATCGGCACCGTGGGGCCTGTCCTGGAAGGATATGAGGTGAAAATCGCCGATGATGGCGAGATCCTTTGTAAGGGGCCTGGTGTGATGATGGGCTATTACAAGGCTCCCGAGATGACTGCCGAGGTGATCGACAGTGAAGGGTGGTTCCACACGGGCGATATTGGCACCTTCGAAGAGGGGATATATTTGAAGATCACCGACCGCAAGAAGGAGATGTTCAAGCTTTCGGGAGGGAAATACATCGCCCCCCAGATGATTGAGAATAAGCTGAAGGCGTCGGAGCTCATCGAGCAGGCCATGGTGATCGGCGCCGGTGAGAAGTTCGCCTCGGCGCTCATCGTCCCCAACTTCGTTTTGTTGCATGACTGGTGTGCCGAAAACCGGGTCCATTTTGAGAACAACGAGGAGCTGGTGCAGATTCCCGAGGTGATGGCGCAGATCCAGAAGGAGGTGATGGCCATCAACAAGACCCTGGGGTTGCATGAGGAGATCAAGCGGTTCCGGCTGGTGAGTGATGAGTGGAGTCCTGCCACCGGGGAGTTGTCGCCCACGCTGAAGCTACGCCGTAACGTGGTGGCCACCAGGTACAAGCACATCATCGACGAAATCTATTCCGTATCGCGCAATTAGCCCATACTCCCCGATTCAGGATGCCTGACTCCTCATTCAGGACTTAAGATTCCAGACTCCTCAGTCAGGATGCCTGATTTTTCATTCAGGACTTAAGATTCCAGACTCCTCAGTCAGGATGCCTGATTCTTCATTCAGGACTTAAGATTCCAGACTTCTCAGTCAGGATTCCTGACTCCTTATTCCCGACGCAAGACTCAGGATTTATTTATGACTCAATGGCCTGGAGGAAGTCGCGGAAGCGCTCCTTGGAGGCGGCATGGTGGCCGAAGGGAGGAAGCATTTCAATATTTCTCTCTTTCCGTGAAAATCGCTTAACATAATCGACATTGATGATTTTGTTGTGGTGGATGCGCACGAACTGGGGGCATCCGATGAGTTTCCGTTCGAAGAGCCCCAGGTTCTGGCTTGCGGTATAAGTTTTTCCGTCACACATGAGGATATGCGTATATTTTCCTGATGCTTCCAGAACCCCGATTTTGCCGGTTTCCACCACTTCATTGAATTGTAATCCTTCGATCACTATTTTCCCGGGAGAGTGGTAGGTACGGATCTGCTGTTGGAGTTCCCTGAGCTGGCGGATCCAATCGGAAGCCGGGGGGGGAGCCGTTGCAGATTCACCAAGCCCCGGAGATCCGGCAGATTCAGGAGTGTCTTCTGATGGTCCGGCGTCTGTTGTATGGGGTGAACCGGAATGCCCGGGACTATCGGGCAATCCCGGGTAAGCTGCGATTGCGGGGGAATTCCCGTAGGCAGCAATGCGGTCGATGGCTTCCCTGAGTTTTTGATTGTCGATGGGTTTGGCCAGGAAGTGGAGGGCTCCGAAGTCGAAGGCCCTGGCGAAATAGCCCGGTTCGAGGTGGGCGGTGATGAAGATGATCCGGAAGGGGAGGGGAC
>CAZMMX010000008.1:0-4381 GCA_964567485.1 uncultured Prolixibacteraceae bacterium
ATTTGTTCCATCTGAGTTCCATGGGCGTGAAGAACCGATTAGGCATTACCTCGATATGTAATTGAAGTACAATACATTAAATAGAAAATATACGGATGAAACCGCCTGTAAAAACCAATTTGGGCCTCTCCTGCATTTGTAAACTTTTTGCAGTCGGGCTTGCCTTTACGGCCGGTTCATGCCATTCACCCCATGAAACTGCAGGCATTAACAGATTTGCATTGGTCAACCGCCACAACATTCTGGTGGAGAAGTTTGACCCCCTGGCTTCCTTGTCGGTGGGCAACGGAAATTTTGCCTTTACCACGGATATCACCGGGTTACAAACCTTTTATATGGAGGTTGAAAAAGGGATTCCCCTGGGAACCCTCTCCAACTGGGGCTGGCATACCCTTCCCAATGCCGGGGAGTATGAGATATCAGAAAGTGTCCTGTTTCATGAGGTCAAAGGCAGGAGGGTCCCCTATGAACATCAGTTAACGACCACAGAGAGGGCACGGCAGGCTTCCGGTTATTTCCGGGAGAATCCCCACCGGCTCCATTTGGGCATCATCAGGCTTGTGGTAAAAAAGAAAAACGGGGAAGAAATCACCCTTTCCGATCTTCAGGAGCCCCGGCATAGCCTGGATCTGTGGCGGGGTGAAGTGACCAGCCATTTCCGGGTGGAAGGAACCCCGGTCAGGGTGACGGTGTTTGTCCACCCTGACCGTGATGTGGTGGCGGCCAGGGTCGAGTCTGAGCTGATCGGGCAGGGACGCCTGGGGGTGGAGTGGCTGTTCCCATACGGCAACCCCGTCCATACTGGTCCCGGATATGATTTCGGTGTTCCTGAAAAACACACCTCCAGAATCGCTGAAAAGGGAGAAGCGTCAGCAATCATCCATAGACAGTTGGATCATGATTCCTATTTTACAACCGTAAGGTGGGAAGGAAAGGCCGACTTCAGGGAAACGGAAAAACACCGTTTCTTTCTGATGCCTGGCCATGAAGACGAGGTTCTGGAATTCAGCTGTGAGTTTTCACCGGAGCGGACCAATGAAGAGGTGCCTGATTTCAGCGCGGTAAAGGAGGAGAATGAGATCCGCTGGCCTGGGTTCTGGGGTTCCGGGGGTGCCGTGGACTTTTCGGAGTGCACCGATCCGCGGGCCCGGGAACTGGAAAGAAGGGTCGTTCTCTCACAGTACCTTACGAAAATCAACGGCTCAGGGAACCTGCCCCCCCAGGAAACCGGACTGACTTTCAACAGTTGGTTCGGGAAATTCCATCTCGAGATGATCTGGTGGCACAGCGCCCACTATTATAACTGGCAAAGAGAGGAGAACATGGCCGGTCAGCTGGCTTATTACCGTGATATTTACGAGCATTCCCTTGAATATGCGCGGCTACAGGGATACCGGGGGGTACGCTGGCCCAAGATGGTGGGGCCTGAAGGGCAGAACAGCCCCTCCTCAGTCGGGTCATACCTCATCTGGCAGCAGCCTCACCTGATCTACCTGGCGGAACAGCTCTACCAGGCCAACCCATCCCCGCAGATTCTCAAGGAATGGGCCGGACTGGTCTTCGCCACGGCGGAATTCATGGCCGATTTTCCGCTTTGCGACACCACCTCCCGCCTTTATCACCTCGCACCGCCCCTGATTCCCGCCCAGGAACACTGGAACCGCGAAACGACCATGGACCCCCCTTTCGAACTGGCTTACTGGTACTGGGGACTGACCACCGCCTGCAAATGGAAGGAACGCCTGGGACAACTTCCCGATCCCCGGTGGGAGGAGGTGCGTAATAACCTTCCCGCTCCGGCCCATATCGATAACCTCTACCTGGGCATTGGAAATGGCCCCGATTCCTATACCCGCAGCGAAAACATGCGCGATCACCCCATGGTTCTGGGAACCCTGGGAATGTTGCCCCTTTGGGAAAAAGTGAACCCGCAGATCATGAGAAATACCCTGGATTACATCATGCAAAACTGGGACTGGCCACATACCTGGGGCTGGGATTACCCGATGGTGGCCATGTGCGCCACCCGGCTGCTGGAACCCGAAAAAGCCCTCGACGCCCTTCTGAAAGAGACCCCCAAGAATACCTACCTCATCAACGGTCATAACTATCAGGACGAACGGCTGAGAGTTTACCTCCCGGGGAACGGCGGTTTGCTGAAGGCCGTGGCCCTCATGTGCGCAGGCTGGGAAGGCTGTGACCATAAAAATCCGGGATTCCCCGACAATGGGAAATGGAAGGTGAAATGGGAAAACCTGAACCCCGATTTTTAAACCACGGGACCCTGATTATTGGTATATTTGTCGTCATCAACGTAAAATGATCGTATGAGGCCCTTCTTTTCCCTTGCTCTCCTGCTTCTTCTGCTGGTTGGGATGACCGGTTTTTCCTGCGGTGAGAAAAATTCCCCTCCCGATCCTCCACCGGTCGAAAAACCTGATCCTGCCATCCCTGCCTCCCTGTTCGCCATGGGGGTAGACCTGTCTTATGTTAATCAGATAGAGGACCATGGCGGCGTTTACCGTGATGCCGGTGAAGCGAAGGACCCTTTTGTCCTTCTGAAATCTCTAGGCGCCAACACCGTAAGGGTGCGGTTATGGCATCATCCGCAGTGGGTCAGAGAGGTTTATGGCGATGCCGCCAAGACCCTGTACAGTGGATACGGCGACGTGGTAAAGACCATCCGCAGGGCCAAAGATCTCAAAATGGCGGTGCTTCTCGATTTTCACTACTCTGATTTCTGGGCCGACCCCGGTCGCCAGGAACCTCCCCAGGCGTGGGAAAACATCACCTCCCTCAATGTGCTGAAAGATTCCGTATACAACTACACCTTTTCGGTATTGCGCAACTTGGATAACCTGGGACTGATGCCCGAGATGGTCCAGATAGGCAATGAAACCAACTGCGGCCTGATGATGACCGGTACCAAAAGCAGTTTTCCCGCCCTGAATGCCTGCGATGGCCAGTGGCAAAACCTGGGGATCCTGGTCAACAGCGCCATCAGTGCCGTCAGGGATGCCTCGGCACCCTCGGCTGTCAAACCTGAAATCGCCCTTCATGTGGCCGACCCCAAAAACCTGGAGTGGTGGTTCTCCAAAGCCGTGGCCGACGGAGGAATCAGGGATTTCGACATCATCGGGTTTTCCTGGTACCCTCTCTGGCATACCACCGTTCCCTTTGGTTCCCTCCCTGCCCTGGTGACAAAAATGAAAACCACTTACGGCAAGAAGGTGATGGTGCTCGAAACCGCCTATCCGTGGAGTCATTCGGGCGCTGATAACTATAACAACCAGTTCGGCTCCCAGAATCCTCTGACCGGCTTTCCCTTCACCCAGCAGGGACAGCTCGACTTTATGCTGATGCTGACCCAGGAGATGATATCTGCCGGTGCCAGCGGTGTTTTTTACTGGGAACCCGCCTGGATTACCTCAGGCATGAAAGACTCCTGGGGTACCGGTTCTTCCTGGGAAAATGCCGCGTTTTTCGATTTCCAGGGAAATACGTTGCCCGTAACCCGCTACCTGAACTGGGAATACAAGATGAACCCTTAGCCGATGAGCATCCCGAAAATAGAAACCCCAGGCAGCACTGCCGGCAGTGAACCCCCTTCTGCCAGGGATATCTTCACTCTCTTGTTCGCCAACCCCCAGGGAGAAATTTCAGAAAATGGCCTCTCCGGAATTCAGGACTTCGCCTATTCCCTGGCCGGGGTGGAAATTTCTCCTGCAGAGGTGGAACGTGAATTGGGATTTTCACCGGGGTATACCCCGGAACCGTTTGCCGGAATGGTGCTGGCGGCCCTGAAGGAAGCCCCTTCATTATTCGAACCCCGGGCAGGCTTCAGGGCTTTGTCCCCTGTTCTCTTTGATCCCTCCCAGCGGCTTTTTACAGTGGGGAACCTCACCTTTTCACCGGGAAAAATCATCTTTTCCCAAATCAAAAATGCCGAATGCGTACTTTTTTTCGCTGCCACGGCCGGGAGTGCGGTGACCGACAGGTGCCGTGAACTCAACGGTGAAGGGGATCAGGTCTACAGTTTTATCCTCGACACCCTGGGTTCGTTAGTGGCAGAAAAAGCTTCCGAAAGAATGATGGAGTGGCTGGAAACCCGCCTGGCTCCCGCACAATGGGCCATTACCGAATCCTACAGCCCCGGATATTGCAACTGGGATGTGGCAGAACAACAAAAACTGTTCTCCTTTTTTCCATCCGGATTTCTGGGAATCACCCTGTCTCCTTCCTCCCTGATGACTCCCGTGAAATCGATCAGCGGGGTCATCGGCGCTGGACCCCGGGTGAAGAGAACCGGCTACCACTGCCATATCTGCACCGATAAGAACTGTATCTACCGCAGAATCAGAAACCCCCTCAAGTGATGCTT
>CAZMMX010000008.1:4481-16157 GCA_964567485.1 uncultured Prolixibacteraceae bacterium
GCCCGCCGATTCGGTGGTGGGAATCCTGAAAAAGTGGATGGGAGAGGGGGGACTTGGTTATGACCCCAGCCGCCTCCTCTATTGGAATATGGACAATGAGCCTGAGATCTGGAGTGGTACCCATGATGACGTGATGCCTCAGCAACTTACGGCCGAGGAGTTCATGCAACGCTATTTTGAGACCGCCAAAAAGGCCAGGGCTCTCTTCCCTGATATCCGACTGATGGGACCTATCCCTGCCAATGAATGGCAGTGGTACAACTGGAACAACAATGCCATCGCCTCGGGGGGTAAGAATTATGTATGGCTCGAATACTTCATAAAGAGGGTCGCCGAGGAACAAAAGGCTACAGGCATCAGGCTTCTCGACCTCCTCGACATTCATTTTTATCCCGGAGAGACAGATCCCGCCCAGGTCCTGCAGCTCCACAGGGTCTATTTCGACCGCAATTATGTCTACCCCGGCCATAACGGGGTTCACCGCATCGGCGGGTGGAATACCTCCATCAACAAGGAGTATGTTTTCGAAAGATGCCGGGAATGGCTGGAAAAGTACATGGGCGCTGATCATGGGGTGACTTTCTCGGTGACCGAAACCTCAACCAGCGGAAACCTCCCCGTCATGGTCAATACCCTCTGGTATGCCTCCATGCTGGGAGAGTTTGGCCGCCGGGGAGTGGAAGTCTTCACTCCCTGGGACTGGAGGGTCGGCATGTATGAGGTAGTTCACCTTTTTACCCGGTACTCCCATGCTTACGCGATTCCCGGCGTGTCGTCCGATGAGACCATGGTGTCGGCCTACTCCAGCATCAGCGAAGATTCCGACTCTGTCACCGTTATTTTGGTGAACCGTCATCTTACCGAATCACGACAGGCCAATGTTTCGCTCAGCAACTTTATGATGGCCGGAACCACGCTGTCGACGCGGCAGCTCAAGAACCTTCCCGCCACAGAGACTTTCGTGTCTGCTTCCAGGAATGGCCTACTCACGGGAACCACGGAGGCTGGGGAGGAGGGGTTCAGTGTTGTACTCCCACCCCTGTCGGTCACTGCCGTGATGGTGCCGGGCGGAGTGACCGCAGCCTCCGCGCTTCCACATAAACCAGGGAATGAGCCTTCAGTGACACTCTTCCCGAACCCTGCCTCTGCAGAATGCCGGGTGGTGTGGAGTAATTCATACCGGCACGAGGGAACCCTCGATGTCAGGGATGTCGCCGGAAAGCTTCTGTACCGCCGCCACCTCGATGGTTCAGCCCTTGAAAAGGGAACCACCGAAATCCCCGTCAGCCACTGGCAGAAAGGCAGCTACTTTGTCAGACTGACCACTCCTGAATTCTCCTGGTCCTCCCCCTTGCTGGTCTGGTAACCTCATCACTGTTAAAAAAAAGTCCATTATTTTCTGAAGGGTCTGTTTTTTATTAAAAAGTTTTTATTTTCACCCCGTCTTTACATGGCCATTCGCCTGTAGAAAAACATTTAAGTTTTATTGAGAAATCGGAAAATAATGAACCAGAGCAAACCACGAATCATCAAGGACTACGACAAACTTGACCCTGCTATTCAGGAACAGATCAAACTGGTCTATCCTACGGGTTTCAGCGACCATCTGCTATATTACTTTGACAAGGACGGCAAGAACGTAAGTGCCCTTCCCTTTGAGACTGAAGACAAATACTACCTGATCAGGATGACCCTCAGTGAGGCCGAAAGAATCATTGAAGATGACGATGATTACGATGACGACGGTTTCCTGAAGGATCATGTCAGGGAAGAATACGAGGACAAATATGCCGACATGGAGCTGGCTGCAGCCGATGAGGAGGAGGATGAACCTCTCGACGAGCCGATCGATGACGGCGATGATGACGACTATTAATTAAAAATCAGGGGCGCTGTGGTGCCCCTCTTGTTTCCCGGGAGATTCGTTTCCCTTAAATTATTGATAGGAATGAAAGAGACGAAAAAAGCAATATTGGTCATTCTGGATGGATGGGGCATCGGGGATGGCAGCAGCCGTGATATTATATCGCAGGCGCCGACACCCTTCATGGACTTCCTGAATGCGCACCATCCACATGGTCAACTGCTCACCTGCGGCCGCAATGTGGGACTTCCCGACGGCCAGATGGGCAATTCCGAAGTGGGACACCTGAATATAGGTGCCGGAAGGGTCATATACCAGGACATGGTGCGAATCACCAAGTCTATTGAAGATCGCGAAATGTGGGAAGATCCCCAGGTGGTGAAAGCCTTCTCCTATGCCCGGGATCACGGCAAGCAGGTCCACCTGATCGGACTCATCGGCCCCGGAGGGGTCCACGCCCTGAGCTCTCACATGATCGCCCTCTGCCAAATCGGCACCGATATGGGGGTGGAGAAGATCTTCGTCCATGGGCTCACCGACGGCAGGGATACCGATCCCCGCTCGGGCCTGGGCTTCGTGGCCGACGACCTGGAAAACCTCAAGGGAACCAACGGTAAATTCGCCTCCCTGATCGGGCGTTATTACGGTATGGACCGCGACAAAAACTGGGACCGGCTGAAACTGGCCTATGACCTCTACACCACGGGAAAAGGAAAGAAAACCACCGACCTGTTGCAAACCATCAGAGAGAGCTACGACGAAGGGGTGACCGACGAATTCCTGCAGCCCATCGTGGTGACCGATGACCATGGGGAACCCCTGGGAATCTTCCGTGAGGACGATGTGGTGATTTGCTTTAATTTCCGCACCGACCGGCTGCGCCAGACCACCATTGCCTTTACCCAAAAGGACCTTCCGGAATACGGAATGCATACCATGCCCCTGCAGTGGTACACCATGACCAGCTACAAAGCGGACTTCAGGGGGATTCATGTCATCTTCGACAAGGACAACGTGATTAACACCATGGGAGAACTGGTCTCTGCCGCCGGGATGAAACAGATTCGCATCGCCGAAACCGAGAAATATGCCCATGTGACCTTCTTTTTTAGCGGAGGCAGGGAGGCGGAGTTCCCCGGAGAAAGCCGCATTATGGTACAATCGCCCAGGGTGCCTACTTATGACCTTCAGCCCGAAATGTCGGCACCCCAGGTCAAGGACGCCATCGTCGCTGAACTCAATAAACAGTCGGCCGATTTCGTGGTCCTCAATTTTGCCAATGGCGACATGGTCGGCCATACAGGGGTATATGAGGCTATTTACAAGGCTGTGACTGCCGTCGACGCGTGCCTGAAAGAGGTGGTGGAAGCCGCCCGCGCTAACGGATATGAGGTGCTCATCATTGCTGACCACGGAAATGCCGACAATGCCGTGAACGTCGATGGCTCTGCCAATACCGCCCATTCTCTCAACCCCGTTCCCTGTATTTATGTGGGCGACAGAAAGGACGTCACCGTAAAAAACGGAATCCTCGCCGATGTGGCACCTACGCTCCTCAGCCTCATGGGACTGGAAATCCCCCGTGAAATGACGGGCAAAGTACTTGTCGAAGAATAAGAATACCCTTTTATCATGATCGAGATCGGCCGTACCATCATCAGTATGGACCTTCTGGAGGATTTCTTTCTCTGTGATCTTGCCGAGTGCAAGGGGGCCTGCTGTATCGAGGGCGATTCAGGGGCACCCCTGACACCGGAGGAGGCGCGTTTCCTCGAAGAAGGCTGCCAGGCTTACTGCGATTTCCTGCCCCCTGATCATCGCGATATCATCGAGAAAACAGGATTTTCTGTGATCGATGCCGATGGGGATCTGGTCACCCCGCTGGTCGACAACCGGCAGTGTGCCTACTCTTTTTATACCGAAGAGGGGATTCTGCAATGTGCCGTGGAGAAAGCCTGGTCGGAAGGAAAGATTCCCTTCCGGAAACCGATCTCGTGCCACCTCTTTCCGGTAAGAATTCAGGAATACCGCCATTTTGACGCAGTCAATGTCCAGAAACTGGAGATCTGCCGGCCGGGTCGTGCATGTGGCCTAAAAAATCACCTTCCCCTGTGGAAATTCCTCAGGGAACCGCTGATCCGCCGTTATGGCGAAGAGTGGTACCTCGCCCTGGAAGCTGCCGCACGCTATAATCAGTAGGCCATCAGTTCCACCCTGTTGCCATCAGGGTCGAGGATCACCGACTCATAGAGATTGTCGCCCGTGACCCGGGGCTCCCCGATCACCCTGAAACCATCGGCCCGCAACTTCTCCGTCAATTCATTCACCTTCTGGCGGCTGCCGGGGTTGATGGCAAAATGAATCAGCCCCGTATACTGTTTCATGGTGTTGTTCTTGTTCATCGGAACGTTCGGCATCTCCATGATTTCAAGCCTGGCACCCCCGTTGAAAGAGAGAAAATAGGAGCGGAATTCCCTGGAATGATTATAGTAAGCATGCCCCGGGGAGGCATCAAAGTAATGCGTGTAAAAATTACGCATCCCTTCCAGGTTGTAAGTCCATATCGCTAAATGATCAATGGTCATGATAGTATGGTTTTCGTTCGACGTTTGATTGTACGCACCTTTTTGCACAGGGTTATAAAAACCGTGCATTTCATTTTTTCAACTTTTCCTGTCAAAAAGTCGGCCTGCCGGGAAATCTTATCATTATTTAACCATTTTTGTGTTTCCCAGCTCTGGAGTCAGGAGGAGGGGCTGGCTTATGGGTGGCAAATTTCAATGCGCTGATAATTAAATCGTTATTGTGGATAATAGAATATGGCGACCGATATGATCTCTTCACACGGGCGATAAGATGCAAAAGGAGACTCTGGAAAAATTCTTACTTTTGCGGTGCAATAATTGAGCACACGGTTTGTTACCGTTTACAAGGAAAAACATCAAAATGACAAAATATACTGTTCCGGCGCTGCTGGATGAGAGTTTTGAGAAATTTGCCGATCGTCCCGCCCTGGGGTTTGCCGGGGAAGAGCCGATGACATACAGGCAGTTGCGAGAAAAAGTCGGGGTTGTTTCCTGGCTGTTGTCAAAACTTGGCATTGTGGCTGGCGATAAGGTAGCGATCCTGAGCAGCAACATGCCCAACTGGGGGGTTTCTTATTTTGCCATACTCCGTTCAGGGGCGGTGGCGGTGCCTATACTTCCCGATTTTCATTCCAACGAGATCAAGGCCATCCTGGACCATGCCGGGGCGAAGATGCTTTTTGTCTCTGAGAACCTTTACTATAAAGTGGAAAAAGAGGATTTGCCCGCAATTGAGGCGATGGTCCTCACCGATCGGCTGGCAGTGATTCCCCGGGGAACACCGATCAGCGGACTGCCCGCCCTGGTTCCTTTTGCGGCCGGCTCCGGAGCCGCTCCTGCCGCTTCCATAGAAGAGGAGGATCTGGCCACGATCATATACACTTCAGGAACCACGGGAAATTCAAAGGGAGTGATGCTGACCCACAAAAATATCACTTGGAACGCCCTACAGTCGTTCACGATCGAACCCCTTGTTCCCACTGACCGGTTTCTCAGCATCCTGCCGCTCTCACACACCTATGAGAATACCCTCGGGCTTCTCTTCCCTATGTTTTTCGGCGCTTCCACCTGGTATCTGCGGAAACCCCCGATACCTCCGGTGTTGCTGCCTGCCCTTCTGCAGGTCAAACCCACGAAATTGCTCTCGGTACCCCTGGTGATTGAAAAGATCTTCAAGGGGAAAGTCTATCCCGAGTTCCAGAAAAGTAGGCTTATCAAAACGCTATACAGTTTTCCTCCCATGCGCAAGGTCTTGCACCGTGTGGCCGGGAAAAAGCTGATGAAGACTTTTGGCGGGGAACTCACCTTTTTCGGGGTGGGCGGTTCCAAACTTGACCGCACGGTGGAGCGCTTCCTCAAGGAGGCCCGGTTTCCCTATGCTATAGGCTACGGGTTGACCGAGACCAGTCCCCTGCTGGCCGGTACCAAGCCCAGCACACCCCGCATAGGCTCCACTGGCCCGGCCCTCCAGGGGGTCAAACTACGCCTGGCCGACGCCGACCCCGTTACGGGAGAGGGTGAAATTCAAGCCCAGGGCCCCAATGTCATGAAAGGTTACTACAAGAATCCCGAGGTCACAGCACAGGTGTTTACCCCCGACGGATGGTTCCGTACCGGGGACCTGGGGTCTTTCGACAAAGACGGCTTCCTGCGCATTAAGGGAAGAATAAAAAATACCATCATCGGCGCCAGCGGTGAAAATATCTATCCCGAAGAGATTGAATCGGTCATCAACCGGATGCGTTATGTTCTCGAATCCCTGGTCGTGGAAAAGAAAGGAAAACTGGTGGCCCTGATTCACCTCAATATGGAGGAGATAGAACACCAGTACCAGTCGATGCGCCAGGACGCCTCCCTCTTCACCGATAAAATCAGCGAGCGCAAAGATGAGATCCTCAAGGAAATACAGGACAAGGTGAATGCCCAGGTCAACAAATTCAGCAAATTACAGCAGGTGCTCTTCCAGCAAGACCCCTTTGAGAAAACCCCGACCCAAAAAATCAAACGTTTTCTCTATCACCAGAAAAGCGAGGCCAAGGAGAAATAGCCGCTGTGGTGACTTTCGGGATACCGTGGAAAATATTACTTTTGCCACGGTTTCTTTATTTTATGGAAAAAAGCTCAAGATACGCTGCCCGTGGGGTGTCGGCCTCGAAGGAGGAGGTGCACAACGCTGTCGTCAACCTCGATAAGGGGTTGTATCCCCGGGCTTTTTGCAAGATCATCCCCGATATTCTGGGTAACGATTCCGATTGGTGCAATATCATGCATGCCGACGGTGCAGGCACCAAATCCTCACTCGCTTACCTTTACTGGAAGGAGACGGGTGACCTTTCGGTATGGAAGGGAATAGCCCAGGATGCCCTGGTCATGAACCTCGACGATCTGTTATGTGTGGGGGCTGTTGATAACATCCTGGTTTCCTCGACCATCGGAAGGAATAAGCATCTCATTCCCGGGGAAGTCATCAGTGCCATCATTATGGGTACCGAGGAGCTTTGCGCGGAATTACGCGCCCTGGGAATCGGCATCTGGCTCACCGGAGGGGAGACCGCTGATGTGGGCGATCTGGTGAGGACCATCATCGTCGATTCTACGGTGACTTGCCGCATGCGTCGCCACGATGTGATCGATGCCGGAAACATAGCCCCGGGAAACGTCATCGTGGGACTGGCTTCATACGGACAGGCCACCTATGAAAAGGGATACAACGGAGGTATGGGAAGTAACGGTCTTACTTCGGCACGTCACGATATCTTCAACCACGCCCTGGCCACCAGGTACCCCGAGAGTTACGACCCTGCGGTTCCCCGTGACCTGGTCTACGCCGGAAGCTATGGCCTGCAAACTCCCATTCAGGAAACCGGCCTCGATGCCGGACGCCTGGTATTGTCGCCCACACGCACCTATGCCCCTGTGATACGCAAAATACTGGAGGAGACACGGAACACCATCTCCGGCATTATCCACTGCTCAGGAGGGGCCCAGACCAAAGTGATGAATTTCGTGGAGAATGTACACGTCATCAAGGATAACCTCTTCCCGGTGCCGCCACTCTTCAGAATCATCAGGGAAGAGTCGGGAACCAGCTGGAAAGAGATGTATAAGGTCTTTAACATGGGACACCGCATGGAGGTGTACACCGATGCGACCACCGCCTCACGCGTCTTGGCCATCGCCGCCTCCTTTGGTATCGACGCCCGCATCATTGGCCACGTCGAAAACTTCCCCGGGAAAAAACTGACCCTCCATACCGAAGCCGGAATATTCGAATATTAACTGTCCCATCATATGTCAGAACATCCGTTACTGGAAAAATTGGAGTCGATACAGCATCGGTTCGAGGAGGTCTCACAGCAGATCACCGATCCTGCCGCTATGGCCGATATGAAACGTTATATCAGGCTGAACCAGGAATATAAGAGACTGGAGGCTCTGGTCGCTGCCTTCCGCGACTACCGGGCAACCGTCGATAATATAAAATCGGGGTGGGAAATCCTGGATGAGGAGAGTGACCCCGAGATGAGAGAGATGGCCCGCGAGGAGATTGACCAGTCGACGCAGCTGCTGCCCGCAAAGGAGCAGAAACTGAAGCTCCTGCTGGTTCCTGCCGATCCTGAAGATTCCAAGAATGCCATCCTGGAGATCCGCGCAGGTACAGGAGGCGATGAAGCCAGCATTTTTGCCGGAGACCTTTTCAGGATGTATTCCAAATTCTGTGAACGTAAGGGATGGCGCCTGGAAGTCACCAACGTGAGCGAGGGAACGTCAGGAGGATTCAAGGAAATCGTGGCCACGGTCACCGGTGAGGGAGTGTATGGAATCCTCAAGTACGAATCGGGAGTCCACAGGGTGCAGCGGGTGCCCCAGACCGAGACCCAGGGCAGGGTGCATACTTCCGCGGCTACCGTAGCCGTCCTCCCCGAAGCCGAAGAATTTGACGTGGAACTCAGGGATAGCGACATCCGCAAGGATACCTACTGCTCCTCGGGACCGGGAGGCCAGTCGGTGAACACCACCTATTCGGCCATCAGACTGACCCACCTCCCGACGGGGATCGTGGTGACCTGCCAAGATGAGAAATCACAGCTGAAAAACCTGGCCAAGGCGATGACCGAACTGCGAACCCGCATCTATAACATGGAGTATCAGAAATATATCGACGAAATTTCACAACGCCGGAAAACGATGGTCTCCACAGGTGACCGGTCGGCGAAAATCAGGACCTACAACTGGCCGCAGGGAAGAGTCACCGACCACCGCATCGGGCTTACCCTATACAACCTTCCGGCCATCATCGCCGGAGACCTTGACGAAATCATCGAAAAACTGATGATCGAAGAGAATTCCGAGCGGCTTAAGGAAGCGGAAATCTGACCTGGCAGCCACGGCCTTTCCGAAAAAGCGCAGAACGCCAATAATCACACAGAGCATCTTCCGGTTTCTGCGGAAGGATCAGAGCACGAATGCCCGGGAAACCGCTCTCCTGGCATGTGGTCCCTGGTCAGACAGCCGTCGTGGCCTTTTTCCTTTTTCGTTGGATCACCCACCTGAAAATCGAGAAGAAGAGGATCAGGATGGTGATGGCAATGATGATGGGGATGAGGATGGTGACAATGGGGGTGACCACGGCAAGGATGTTCTCACCGGTAGATACCAATACGTTCCCTGTGCCTGCGGTGGTACTAGTCGACCCCAGCCTCAGGGCGGCGGTGCTTCCCTGGACGGCAGCGGCGGCGCCACCTCCCACGATGAACCCGGTGATCCATTTCACCAGTTCGTTGTCGACTGGCAGTACCGATGCCGAAATGAGTGTCCCTGCCCCAATAGCCAGAGGCGTGGACACGGTATCAAGAAGATTATCCACAAAGGGAAGGTAGTAGGCCCCCACCTCCACCAGGGTGGCCACACCCAGGGCAACAAGGGCTGTATTTCCCGACAACCAGGAAAAACTCTCGGTCAGCGGCAAAAAACCTAACCGACCGGCAATGCCGGCAATCAGCAACGGAAGAAATACCCGGAAACCGGTACTGGCACTTAACCCAATGCCCAGGGCTACAGCAGTAATGATCTCTTTTTCCATGTTCCGGATTTTGTTTTGTTCAAAGTTAGCGATAATTATCTCTTTCGAAATTGTATCTTTAAAATTTGAAACAGTACTACAATTTTCCTGCCATGCTTAAAAATGAACTATTTGATCAGATCAGGGAAAAACGGAGTTTCCTGTGTATCGGCCTCGATACCGATATTGAGAAGATACCCCCTTTCCTGCGCAGCGCGGAGGATCCCCTGTTTGCCTTCAATCAGGCCATCATTGACGCTACCCATGATTTGTGTGTGGCCTACAAGCCCAACGTGGCTTTTTATGAGAGCATGGGCTCTTCCGGCTGGGTGAGCCTGGAGAAGACCCTGCGTCATATCCGTGACCACTATCCGGGCATCTTCGTCATCGCCGACGCCAAAAGAGGCGATATCGGCAATACCTCGGGATTGTACGCCCGGGCTTTCTTTTCAGAAATGGATTTCGATGCCGTCACCGTGGCTCCCTATATGGGGGAAGATTCGGTACGCCCGTTTCTCGAATACCCCGGGAAATGGACCATTTTGCTGGCCCTCACCTCCAACAGGGGGGCCGCCGACTTCCAGCTCAGAGAGGATGCCGCAGGCCATCTCCTTTACGAAGAGGTGCTCCGGCGTTCCCTGACCTGGGGCAACGACGGGAACATGATGTACGTGGTGGGAGCTACCAAAGCCGAAAAACTTCAGGAGATACGCACCATCATTCCCGATCACTTCCTGCTGGTCCCCGGCATCGGAGCACAGGGCGGTAGCCTGGAAGAGGTATGCCTTTACGGAATGAACGACCAGTGCGGACTCCTGGTGAACTCCTCACGGGGAATCATCTACGCCTCAGCAGGAGAGGATTTCGCAGAAGCCGCCCGCAATGAGGCCCTTAATGTTCAAATCGAGATGGAAGAACAGCTCCTCGAGGCCGACCTGATCTAAAATATATAGCCAATTACCATAACCTATAACCAATAATCATAATATTATGACTGAACAACACTGGCAGACTCTTTTGAGGATTCTGGAAGGGGAAGTGCCGCCGTCACCTGTTGCAGGCTTTATTATCGACAGTCCCTGGCTTCCCGGTTGGGCGGGGATCTCCACCCTCCGTTATTACGCTTCTGAGAAGGCATGGCTGGAGGCTAACCTGAAAGCCCAGGAAGAGTTCCCCGAGGTGCTTTTCCTTCCGGGTTTCTGGTCGGAATTCGGCATGTGCACCGAACCTTCGGCCTTTGGTGCTAAGACTATTTGGACGGCCCACGCTCTTCCGCACGCCGACAGGATCATTTCCGACCTGGCGGAAATTGACAGGATCAAAGAGCCCAATCCCAGGACCGACGGACTCCTTCCCTTCATCATTGAGCGGCTTGCCGATAGCCAACCAGCCATAGAACGGGCAGGCCACGAGATAAAATTCGCCATCGCCCGCGGTCCCCTCAATATCGCCTCTTTCCTGATGGGCACTACCGAGCTGATGATGGGCATGATGATGGACCCCGAACGGGTGCACCACCTGCTGGAAAAGATCACCCGCTTTTCCATCAACTGGATCCGCCTCCAGAAGGAGAGATTCCCCACCATCGAGGGAATTCTCCTCCTTGACGACATCGTGGGATTTGTCGGTGACGAGGAATGCCGCGCGTTCGCCGTCCCTTATCTGAAGCAGATCTTCCAGGCTTTCCCCGCCAGGGTGAAGTTTTTCCATAACGACGCCCAGGGTTTGGTCAGCACCCCTTACCTTGAGGAGATCGGCGTGAACCTCTTTAATTTCAGCTTTGAACATTCGCTACAGGAGATTCGCACCCTGGCCGGACCCACGGTCACCCTGCTGGGTAACCTGCCACCGCGTGATGTCCTGGCTGCCGGAACCCCCGATGTCGTCAGGGAGGAAACCCGTAAAATGGTGGCCTCCATCGACGACCATTCCCGGATTCTCTGGTCAGTGGGCGGAGGGATGCCCCCCGAGGTCTCTTCCGAAAATATCAGAGCTTTCCTGCAGGGCCTCAGGGAGGTATAACCCCTGCTCCAAAAACCGGCGACTGCTGATCACTCTGAAGCATCAGCAGGCAGGGTAACGACAAAATAAGGAAGGTTGAGAGGATACATGAGAGATAACATATTGGAAGATAACATATTGGAAGATAACATATTGGAAGATAG
>CAZMMX010000008.1:16257-31993 GCA_964567485.1 uncultured Prolixibacteraceae bacterium
TGAGAGATAACATATTGGAAGATAACATATTGGAAGATAACATATTGGAAGATAGCATGTTGGAAGATAACATAAGAAGAGCATTTTAACGATCCTGCGAATGAAAAGAGTAATTGTACCGGTCATGGTTTTCCTGATGATCACAGGAGGCTGTAGTCCGAAACAGCCCGAAGGGAAAGTGAAAACAACGTTTTCCGGGGCCCCCGGGGAGGTCAGGCTCATCACCCTTGATCCCGGCCATTTCCATGCCGCCCTTGTCCAGAAGACCACATACCCGCAGATTGACCCGGTGGTGCATGTTTATGCTCCCCCGGGAAACGACGTGACAGAACATCTGTCCAGGATAGAGGGGTACAACGGGCGCAACGACAACCCCACGGCCTGGCAGGAGGAAGTATATACAGGAAGTGACTTCCTGGAGAAGATGGTGGCGGAAAAGCCGGGCAACCTGGTGGTCCTGGCCGGCAATAACGCCCGGAAAACGGAATATATCCTCACTGCCGTAAAACAAGGGTTAAATGTCCTCTCCGACAAGCCCATGGCGATCACCCCCGGGGGTTTTTCCATGCTGGAAGAGGCCTTTACCGTGGCCGGGGAAAAAGGAGTGCTCCTTTACGATATCATGACCGAGCGTTATGAAATCACCACCATCCTGCAAAGGGAGCTTTCCCTGAACAAGGAGGTTTTCGGGGAGCTTCTGCCGGGGAGTCCTGAGGAACCCTCCATTACCAAGGAGAGTGTCCACCATTTCAGCAAGATGGTGTCGGGGAGTCCCCTGCGTCGTCCGGTATGGTACTTCGATATCTCGCAGCAGGGCGAGGGCATTGTGGATGTCACCACCCACCTGGTCGACCTGATCCAGTGGGAGGCTTTTCCGGAGGTAACCCTGAAGAAGGAAGATGTGGAGCTTATCAACGCCCGCCGGTGGAGTACCGGATTGACCTCTGAGCAGTTTGCCGGGGTCACCGGACTGGAAGAGGTTCCTGATTTCCTGCAGAAGAACGTGAAGGAGGGCATCCTTCAGGTTTTCAGCAACGGGGAGTTTAATTACCGCCTGAAGGGGGT
Organism: uncultured Prolixibacteraceae bacterium; assembly: GCA_964567485.1. Taxonomy (GTDB): domain Bacteria; phylum Bacteroidota; class Bacteroidia; order Bacteroidales; family Prolixibacteraceae; genus UBA1413. The sequence goes on from CAZMMX010000008.1 coordinate 17,323, forward strand.
CCATGCCCGTGTTTCGGTCGTTTGGAATTACAGTGCTCCCGAGGGGGCCGGAGACACGCATTACAGCATCATGCGGGGCAGCCGCTGTAATTTGATCATCAGACAGGGGGCCGGGGAGAATTACCAGCCGGTGCTCTATATTGAGCCTGCTGCCGGAGAAGATGCTGCTGCCTTTGGGACCCTTCTGGCCGCTGCCATCGATGAAAAGCTGGCGGTCGCCTGGCCGGGAGTGAAGCTCATCACAGCCGGCGAAAACCGCTGGGCGCTGGAAATCCCTGCCGAGTATAAGGTGGGCCACGAAGCCCACTTCTCCCAGGTGATGGAGAAATACCTCGGCTTCCTGGTCAAAGGAGAAATGCCGGAATGGGAGGTCCCCAATATGCTGGTCAAGTATTATACCACCACGGAAGCCCTGAAACTGGCATCGGGGAAATAACTCTTCCCGCTGACCCTTAAAAAAAGCAGCTTCCCGTTTCCGGGAAGCTGCTTTTTAGGTTTTGTGGAAGGCCCGTCTTTCAGTGAACGAAAGGGGAGGCCCCCCATCTTTATAGGATCAGGCTTGCGGAGGAGCCATCAGCTCAGCATAATATTTGTAAAACAGGGGAATGGTGCGGATGCCGTTGTAGAACTGTTCCAGCGGGTAGTTCTCGTTGGGCGAGTGGATAGCGTCGCTCTCCAATCCGAACCCCATGAGCACCGATTTTACCCCTAATACCCTTTCGAAGGTGCTGATGATAGGGATGCTGCCACCTGAGCGCACCGGTACGGGAAGGATGCCATAGACCTTTTCATAGGCCTTTTCGGCGGCCTTATATGCCGGCAGGTCAATGGGGCAGACATATCCATGCCCCCCGTGGAGGTAGGTCACTTCCACCTTTACGGAAGCCGGAGCTATGGACTCGAGATACTCCTTGAAGAGCACTTCGATTTTGGTATGGTCCTGATGTGGGACCAGCCGGGTCGAAATTTTGGCGGTGGCTTTGGACGGCAGGACCGTCTTGGCCCCTTCCCCGGTATATCCACCCCAGATGCCGCACACGTCGAGCGAAGGCCTGATGCCGGTGCGTTCCTTCGGCGAGTACCCCTCTTCTCCCTGGAGCTCCTGCACGCCGATGCCTGCCTTGAAGGCTTCCAGGTCAAAGGGAGCCCTGGCCAGCATCTGACGCTCTTCTGCGGAAACCTCAAGCACGTCGTCATAGAACCCCGGAACGGTAATCTTCCCCTTTTCATCGGTCAGCCCGGCAATCAGCTTGCTCAGCATGTTGACCGGGTTGGCCACGGTACCTCCAAAGAGACCCGAGTGAAGGTCATGGGAAGGTCCTGTGACCTCAACCTGCCAGTATGCCAGTCCGCGCAATCCCGTGGTGATGCTCGGAATCTTAGGACCGATCATTGACGTGTCGCTGACCAGGATAATGTCAGAACGGAGCATTTCCTTGTTTTCCGCACAGAACTTCTCGAGGTTGGGAGAGCCAATCTCCTCTTCCCCTTCAATCATAAACTTGACGTTGCAGGGCAGGGTGCCGGTTTGTACCATCAGCTCAAACGCCTTGGCATGCATCATGCTCTGTCCCTTGTCATCATCGGCACCACGGGCATAAATCTTCCCATCGCGTATTTCCGGCTCAAAAGGGGGAGAAACCCAGTTTTCAATGGGGTCAACGGGCATGACATCCATATGGGCGTATACCATCACCGTGGGCAGCTTCGGGTCGATGATCTTCTCTCCGTAGGTCACAGGATTTCCCTCGGTTTCAAAAACTTCCGCCCTGTCGGCTCCCGACTCCAGAAGCATCTTCTTCCAGTATTCGGCGGCACGCACCATGTCGGATTTATTTTCTGACTGGGAACTGATGGAGGGAATTCTGATCAGCCCGAACAACTCGGCGAGGAAACGCTCCTTGTTTTGCTCAATATACTGATTGATCTGATTCATGGTATATCTGTTTTTGGTTTAAGAAATCCCGGCTGATGGTTCTGCCAAATCAGGACGCAGCAGTTGCCGGGAGAAAATCAATCAACGATGGCCCTGAAACGCTGGCTATCGAAATATTTCAGGAATTCCATGTCTGTGGCGGCCAGTGCTTTGGCCTTGGGATTGATGGCAATGGCTTTGGCCAGGCTTGTGTAGACCATCTCCTCCTTGTTGGTGCGTGCGCCGACCACTGCCCTGAGGTATTCCTTCAGGTAGCAATCTTCACGGTCGTAGTCTTCCAAATCACTCAGGGCGCCGTTGTAGTTGCCTGAGATAATCTTCACCAGGGCGGTGTTGGGGTCGGCTTCGGCCCTGAAATACTGGTTGGCACGGTTGTAATCCCCTTTGCGGATATGGACCAGTCCGAGATTGTAACTCACCTCGTTTCCGGAACCCGCGGCAGCACCGAAGTACTCCTCGGCCTCGATAATATTGTTCTCGAACAGGGCGATGGTGCCCAGGTTGTTCTTGATCACCGGTTCATCGTTTTTCAGAGATTCTGCTTTCTGGAACCAGGGTTTTGCTTCGGCATATTTCATCTGACGGGCCAGCACCATTCCTACGTTGTTGGGACCCCTCCAGTCGTTGGGATAAATCTGTGAAAAGGCATTGTAGATTTTTAGTTTGCTCTCAGGCACCCCGGTGAGGGTGGCGGCGTAGAGGAGTTCTGCCTGGTTCAGGGAAGAGGGATTGTTCTCAGCAATGGCAACGATCTCTTCGTCGCTTTTCCCGATGATGTTCACCGAGGTGAGCAGTTTGGCACGACGCAGTTTGGGAAGGACCTCATCGGCGACCTGGGTGAACGCTGACGAGAGATTCTTGATTTCCTGTTCCCGGACTTCAGGATCGGTATACATTGACAATACCCTCAGAATGAGGTCTTTGTCCTGGATGTCTGATTTTTCCAGCATCTCTCTGAAGCCTTCCCAGTCTTCGGGGGTATAGCGGCTTCTCAGGTTGGCCACCACACTGGCTTTTTTCATCTGATCTTCGACAAAAGCGGTCGAGGCTTTTTCCCTTTTAGAGGCCAGGTCGGTGTTAATGTCGATGGAACCATCGGGAGAGGCATAGGCAGAGACTTCCACCTTTTTGACCTCCTTTTTATCGTCATTGTGGGCTTCGGTGGTATAGTCGAGGAAGTTGCGGACGTCGGCGGCCGTGATCTCCTCCTTACGGATATTGGCGCTGTTGATGAGGTAATAGATATCGGCGATCATTTCATCGGGGACGATCCTCTGGAAAGGGTCGATGGCCGGGTCATATTTTCCGGTGGTGTTGGCTTCGCGGCTGACCCCGGTGATGGGTTTCGGGGTGACGGCCATCAGGGTGTTGGTGGCCAGGATGCCCCTGGCGATGGTCACCGGTTCCATGGTGACGCTCTTGGCTCCCCGGTGTGCTTCCATTTTTACCACGAGCTCCGAGAGGCGCATATCTTCCTGATAGGGAAAAACTTCCTTATAGCTGAAATTCCCTCCTGCGTTGTAGGGGATGACGCGATAGTTGTTGCGCACCTTCTCGCCCTGCACCGTTACCGGAGTCAGCGGGGTCTCCCCATCTTTGGTCCTGATTACCGGGGTGGCCGTCAGCGTGGCCTTTTTGTCAAAATACGCACCGGGGAAAATGGCGTTAACAGCCACATCCACCTTCCCGGCATGGGCCTCCAGAACCTCAGGGGTGACCCTGAACCTGATGCCCCCGGCATTCTTCTTCATCTTCTCGAGTCCGGCACAGCCCGTCATCACCGACAACGCCATACCTGCTAAAATAACTAATCTGATCTGCTTCTTCATGGGTGTATATCACTTTATTTAATAATTATATGCTCATAATTTTCTCTCCCTTGCGGGAGCATCCCTTCCGTTAGGGAAGGATCATCCTGGTCACCCCGGGTTTGTATTCGTGTTCCAGGATGGTCTTTTTTAGCAATGTGTAGTGCTCTGGATGGTTCACAAAATCGATACGGTTGGTGTCGATAATCAACACCGGAAAGTTGGTTCCCTGTTTGAAATACTCAAAATAGCCGTTCTGGATCTTCTCCAGGTAAGCGGGGTCCATCTCCTGTTCGTAGTCCCTTCCCCGTTTTCTGATGTTTTGCATCAGGTGGTCTATGTCAAGGTAAAGATAGACGTAAAGGTCGGGTTTGGGAAGCGACTCAAAGACGATATTGAAGAGACGCCTGAAGAGGCGGTATTCATCTTCCTGGAGCGTATTCCGGGCAAATATGGCCGACTTGGTGAAGTAGTAGTCCGAGATCAGCAGGGAGCGGAAAAGCTCGGGCTGGAGAACCTCTTTTTTGATCTGGTTATAGCGGTCGGCCAGGAAGGAGAGTTCCAGGGGAAAGGAGTAACGCTCCTGGTCGGCGTAGAATTTGGGAAGAAAGGGATTATCGGCAAACTGTTCCAGCACCAGGCGGGTATTCAGTTCGTCACTCAGCATAGAGGAGAAGGTCGTTTTCCCGGCCCCGATGTTCCCCTCAATGACCAGATATCGCAATTCCGTCATCAGATATTGATTCCCAGGTGATAGAATGTGAAGGCATAGATGTCGGTTAACTCTTCGATGACCTTGGCCGTGGGCTTTCCGGCGCCGTGTCCTGCCTTGGTCTCAATGCGGATAAGCACCGGAAGCTTGCCCCTGTTATACTCCTGAAGCCTGGAAATGTACTTGAAGGAGTGCGCAGGCACTACCCTGTCATCATGGTCGGCGGTGGTCACCAGGGTGGCCGGGTATTTAATACCTTGCCTGATAGAGTGATAGGGGGAGTATTTGATCAGGTAGCGGAACATCTCTTCGCTCTCTTCGCTGGTGCCGTAATCGGTAGCCCAGGCCCACCCGATGGTGAACTTGTGGTAGCGCAGCATGTCCATCACTCCGACTGCCGGAAGGGCAACCTTGAAAAGCTCAGGCCGCTGGTTAGCCACGGCTCCCACCAGTAATCCTCCATTGGAGCCCCCCTGGATGGCCATCTTCCCGGAATTGGTGTACTTCTCACTGACCAGGAATTCTCCCGCCGAAATGAAATCATCAAAGACATTCTGCTTCTGTAGTTTGGTGCCTGCTTTGTGCCACTCTTCACCATACTCGCCACCTCCACGAAGGTTGGCCACGGCCAGAATTCCTCCGTTCTCCGCGAAAAAGAGCCGCTGCACCGAAAACCCCGGCATCTGGCTGACGTTGAACCCGCCATAACCATATAGCAGGAGCGGGTTACTGCCATTTTTGACCATCCCCTTTTTGTAGAAAAGGAACATCGGCACTTTGGTACCATCCTTGCTGGTGTAAAACACCTGGTCTACCTGATAGTCATCGGGGTTGAACTTCACTTCAGGCCGGTAATAGAGCGACGATTCTTTGGTGGTGAAGTCGTAGCGGTAGACCTCACCGGGGGTATTGTAAGAGGTGAAGGTGTAGAAAGCCTCCGGGTCGTCTTTGTCGCCCATGGGCCCACCCGAGGTGCCGATACCCGGAAGCACAAACTCATAGTCTGATGTTCCGTCATAGTTGCATATTTCGATGTGGCTGAAGGCATCCTTGAGGTAATTCAGGACCAGTTTTCCCCCGGCAAGGGAAGCTGACGTGAGCACATATTCTTTTTCAGGTACCAGTTCCGTCCAGAATTCCTCTCCGGGATTTTTAGCGTCGATTTTCAGAAGCCTGTATTTGGGAGCTTTGTAATTGGTAATCACCAGAATCTCGTCTCCAAGGTTGTCGACAGGGGTGAAATCGGAACCGAATGTTTCCATCAGGGGGATAAACGGGCCGTCTTTCTGAGCCATTCCCTTGAATGCCAGTGAATTTCCGCTTGTTGATTCGGTCTGCACCAAAAACATAAAGCGTTCATCGTCGCTGATGCCCACGCTGATGTTGCGCTGGGGATGTTCAGGATCGCTGTATACCAGGGGATCATCGGCGGGGTTGGTTCCCAGTTTATGATATTTCACCAGTTGGTTTTCGTTGGCCCGTGAGAGTTCACTGCCGGCTTTGGGTTCGTTGTAGCAACTATAGAAAAAGCCCCCGTCAAACCAGGACGTTCCCGAAAATTTGACCCATTTGATATGGTCGCCCAGGGTCTCTCCAGTTTCGATATTTTTAACGAAGATTTCCTGCCAGTCGGAGCCCGAACGGGATATCCTGTATATGAGGTACTTGCCGTCATGGGTGATTTCTGTTCCTGCCAGGGCTACCGTGCCGTCGTCGGAAAGGGTATTAGGGTCGAGGAGCACCCGGGGTTCTCCGTGGAGCGAGTCGGCCATGTAAAGGACGCTCTGGTTCTGGAGGCCGTCATTCTTGCTGAAGAAATACTTCCCGGCACGTTTGTAGGGAGCCGAGATCCGGGGATAGTCCATCAGTTCGGTCAACCGGGTGCGGATGGCCTCCCTGCCCGGCAAACCATTCAGATAGGCGAAGGTCACCTCATTCTGTTTCTCGACCCATTGGGCGGTCTCCTCTGAGTTGTCATCCTCGAGCCAGCGGTAGGGATCTTCCACGGGGGTATTCCACAGGGTGTCCACCACCGCATCACGGCGGGTTTCGGGATAGGTTATCCGGGGTTTGGGGGCGCAGGAACCTGCCGCCACAGAAACCAGCAAAATTACGACCACGTTCTTCATACGTATATTAGCTATTTAATGTATTGTAATTCAATTATATATCAAGGTCATGTCTCATCGGTTCTTCACACCCATGGAACTCACATGGAGCAAATATACATGCCCTTTTGTGTTCGAAGCACCATGCTCGTTTCATCTCCTTATGTTATTGTTTTAATGGTTCATCCACTGCACCAGATGCAAAAGCCATAGGGTTCATCATCGAGGTCGGTGATTGAATGATCATGGCTGTTTCGTCTGTTTTACCGGGGGTGCAATTTACACCTTTTTCCCCTAAGTTTCCCTGAGGATTATCACAAGTTTCCCGATTACGGCCACTTTTGGCAGGGGCACCGGGTCCCGGGATCTCCATTCATTGTGGGGAATGCCATGACGGGGTGACCTGGCGGGAGCAGCCCACGTTGCGACAGGTCACTGGCACAGGAAAGAGCAGGGAGGGGAGTTTTTCCGATGAAAAGCCGGGAGGCCCGCAGCTTACTGCCCAAGGATGGAGATGAGTTCATGGATCAGGTAAGCCTGTTTTTCCTGGGATACTGAGAGGGCATCCCTGAGCGTGGAGAGCGCTACTTCCCTGATGGCGGTGTCGGGGAGGGGATCCATATTCTCGATGACGGTAAAGGCCTCAAAGGCGGTCTCAAAGGGCGCATGAATGACCAGACTGACAAAGAGAGAGAACCACGGCGTATAGTCGAGGCCATTTTGCCAGCAGCAGGCGACCAGGGCCTGTTGCCGGGGAGCATACTCCTCCATGGCAATGGCCTCGGCAAGGTATCGCGCTCCTTCACGAAATTTCAGCTCCCCCAGTAGGGTGAGAATGGCATTGTAAATTTCCCCGGAAGGATATTCCAGCAACAACTCCAACAGCCGGGGAAGATAGAGGGGATTCCCCTGATTGCGCAGGCCGGCGATGGCTTCCAGAACCATGGGTTCTTTCCCCGAGGCCAGGCGCGCGATCACTGCCGCATCGGTCTTATATTTCCTGCTTTGTGTCATAACTCCCTTTTATGTGAATTTTACCGTGCGAAATTAGTGATTCATCGCCACGGTTTCTCCATTTCTATAAATTTGTCTTCTTTTGGGAGATGAAAACAACGGCAGAACTGGCTGAAGGGAAGATCGCTCCTCTGATGATGAAATATTTCGTGCCGGCATTCGTGGGGGTGGTGGTCAATTCGCTCTACAACATTGTCGACCGCATTTACATCGGTCAGGGGGTAGGAGCCGAAGCTCTCTCGGGGGTTTCGGTGGTCTTTCCCATCATGCTGATCATGATGGGATTCAGCATGCTCATCGGGATCGGCTCTGGGGTGATGGTCTCCATCAGCCTGGGGAGGCGTGATGTTCCCCGTGCCGAGAAGACCCTGGGCACGGGAGTGGTGCTGATGGTAATGGTTTCCCTGCTGATTACCGGCGTTGGTTTTGCCATAAAAGGACCCATCCTCCGTTCTTTCGGTGCCGGAGATGCCATCTACCAGTATGCCAACGACTATCTCGACATCATCCTCTTCGGGGTGGTCTTTCAGGTGGTGGGTTTTTCCCTGAACAACGTCATCCGCTCCGAGGGAAACGCCCGCCTGGCCATGGTCTCCATGCTCATCAGCGCGGGGGTTAACATCATTCTGGATCCTCTCTTTATTTTCGTGTTTGATATGGGGGTTAAAGGAGCCGCCTGGGCTACCCTGATCTCCATGTTTGTCCTGACCATCTGGGTCCTGGCCCATTTCCGAAGCTCCCGTGCCGAAATAATGCTCAGACGGGAATACCTGCGTGTGGACTGGGGGGTCACGAAGGATATCGTGGCCATCGGGATGGCTCCCTTTACCATGCAGATCGCGGGAAGCGTGGTCCAGGGACTGCTCAACCAGCGGCTCATCCTGTACGGCGGGGATCTGGCCGTCGGCGCCATGGGAATCATCAACTCAGTGGTCACCCTGGTGGTCATGACCATCGTGGCCATCAACATGGCTGCTCAGCCCATCATCGGCTTCAACTACGGTGCCCGCTCCCCGGAAAGGGTGAGGGAAGCCCTGGGAATCTCGCTGCGTTATGCCTCTTATATCGCCGTGGGAGCCTTTATCCTTATGGAACTCTTCCCGGGAACCCTGGTCTCCCTCTTTAACAGCAGCAGTGAAGAACTCAGCCAGATCACCATCAGGGGATTGCGCATTTACATCCTCGCCTTTCCCGTGGTGGGGTATCAGGTGGTGGCCGGAAATTTCTTTCAGTCGATAGGAAAGGCCAAACTTTCGCTGCTCATGACCCTGCTGCGCCAGGTCTTTTTCCTGCTGCCCCTGCTACTTGTTTTTCCCTCATTCTGGGGGTTGCCGGGAATCTGGGTGGCCTTTCCCGTTTCTGATGTCCTGGCATCGATGGTTGTGGCATGGCTGCTCGTGCGTGAATGGCGCCGCCTCGGCCAAATCACCCCTCCCCGGAAATCTTCCCCCGAAGAGCCCGTCCCGTATGAGAATCCTCACAAAGAATGAGCTTTTCAGGGGTCCCCTCGAAGATGATCCTCCCTCCTTCATTTCCCCCTTCGGGCCCCAGGTCAATCACCCAGTCGGCCGACTTGATCACCTCAGGATTGTGTTCTATGATGATGATGGAGTGCCCGCGTCCCATCAGGGCCTGGAAAGAGTCGAGCAACTTGCGGATGTCATGGAAGTGAAGGCCGGTGGTCGGCTCATCGAATATAAAAAGGGTGGGGCTATCCTTCTCCCTGGCCAGAAAAGAGGCGAGCTTGACACGCTGGCTTTCTCCTCCCGAGAGGGTACTCGATGACTGCCCCAGCCTTACATACCCTAAGCCCACATCCTCGAGAGACTGCAGCTTTTTGACGATTCTCCTTTCGGTGGCGTCTTTTCCCCTGCTGAAAAATTCAATGGCCTGGGTGACCGTCAGGTTCAGAATATCGTCGATATTGAGATCGCGGTACCGCACTTCCAGAATCTCCTCCCGGAATCTCTTGCCATGGCAGCTTTCACACACCAGGTAAACATCGGCGAGAAATTGCATTTCCACTTTTATAGTCCCTTCACCCTGGCATTCATCACACCTTCCCCCATCAATATTGAAAGAAAAATGGGCTGGAGTGAAACCCTGGTATTTGGCGGCAGGCTGCTCGGCATAGAGTTTTCTGATTTCGTCGTAGGCCTTCAGATAGGTGACCGGGTTAGAACGGGAACTTTTTCCAATGGGGTTCTGGTCGACGAATTCTACTCCCGTGAGCAGGTGAAGGTCTCCTTGCAGCGTGTCGTGCAGGCCTGTCCGTTCCCCATAGCCTCCCAGGTGTTTGGAGATGGCAGGAAAGAGGATGCCGGTGACCAGGGAAGATTTTCCCGATCCGCTGACGCCGGTGACCACGGTAATGGTGTTCAGGGGAAACTTCACCCTGATGTTTTTGAGGTTGTTTTCGCGGGCTCCGGTGATTTCCAAATAGTTATTCCATTTACGGCGGAAAGAGGGCACTTCAATTTTCCGCCGGCCCGTGAGATAGTCGGCGGTGAGTCCGGTAGCGCTGTGGCTGAGCGTATGGTGATCACCCATGAAGACCACCTCACCGCCGAGGGCTCCGGCATGCGGACCAATATCAATGATGAGGTCGGCAGCCCGCATGATCTCTTCGTCGTGTTCCACCACAATCACGGTATTTCCCAGCTGTCGCAGTTTGAGGAGTACCCCGATGAGCCTTTGGGTGTCACGGGGATGTAAGCCGATGCTGGGTTCGTCGAGGATGTAAAGGGACCCTACCAGGCTGCTGCCCAGTGAGGTGGCCAGGTTGATGCGTTGTGATTCGCCTCCCGACAGGGTGGAGGAGAGCCTGTTGAGGGTGAGGTAACCCAGCCCTACATCCATGAGAAATCCCAGGCGGTTTTTGATTTCCAGGAGAATCCTGCGGCCTACCTTTTCTTCGTACGATGGCAAATCGAGGGTTTGGAAAAAGCGTTGGAGATCAGCCACCGGCATCAGCACCAATTCCTGGATAGACCTGCCGGAGACCTTCACATACCCGGCTTCTTTTTTAAGGCGGCTGCCCCGGCAGGATGGACACAGAGTCTTCCCACGGTAGCGCGAGAGCATTACCCGGTACTGGATTTTATAGGATTGCTCTTCCAGGTGGTGGAAGAAATCGTCGAGCCCCTTGAACCAGCGGTTTCCCGTCCATACCAGTTGCCGCTGCTCCTCTGTGAGCTCATACCAGGGACGGTGCACCGGAAAATCCGATTTGTCGGCAGCGTAGATCAGACGATCACGCCACTCCTTCATTTTCTCTCCCTTCCAGCAGGCTATGGCATCCTGGTAAACCGATAACGACTTGTTGGGAATCACCAGCTCCTCATCAATGCCGATCACCTTGCCATATCCTTCGCAGGCGGGACAGGCGCCCAGGGGATTGTTGAAATTGAACATGTGGACCGAAGGTTCTTCGAAAGTGATGCCGTCGGCTTCGAAGCGGTTGGAAAACCGCGCGGAAGTCATCGCTTCGCCTTCCCCGGTCTTGATGAGGCATTCCCCGCGCCCTTCAAAGAAGGCCGTTTCCACGGAATCAGCCACCCTGGTGAGGGTGTCTTCATCAAAGGAAACTACCATCCGGTCGATGATGATATTGCAATCCCCTGAGCACTCCAGAGTTTCCTGTTCCGAGAGGAGCTGGTCAATCCGGTAAAGCCGGTTTCCTGACTCTATCCTGGTGTATCCCTGCTGCATCAGAAGTTCCGCCTCCTGGAGGATGGTGCGCCCGTCACCCGGTTGCAGGGGAGCGCTGATCACGACCCTCGTTCCTTCAGGCAGGGCCGAGAAATAGTCCACCACGTCGGTCACGGAATGACGCTTAACCTCCTGCCCCGAGAGAGGGGAGATGGTATGGCCGATCCGGGAATAGAGGAGCTTGAGGTAGTCATAGATCTCGGTAGAGGTGCCCACGGTGGAACGGGGATTGCGGGTGTTGACTTTCTGCTCGATGGCAATGGCCGGGGGAATCCCCCTGATATAGTCCACATCGGGCTTGTCGATTCTTCCCAGGAACTGCCGGGCATAGGCCGACAGACTCTCCACATAACGGCGCTGCCCCTCGGCAAAGAGCGTGTCGAACGCCAAAGACGACTTCCCCGACCCCGACACCCCCGTGATCACAATCAGCCGGTTCCGGGGAATCTCTAAACTTATATCCTTTAAATTGTGCACCCTGGCACCCCTGACCACTATCGACCCAGAACCGCTTCCCTTTGTCATTTTCCCGCTATTGTGATAATTATGGAAAAAAATTTGTTTATTTGTGTAAAAGTGTTCAATTTTACCTCGCACAAAAGTAGAAATTTGTTTCACTCATTTAAAAACGTTTGCCTATAGCCACAACTTTACTTTTTGTTCCATAAAATAGAAAGTAATGTTCAGTTCAGAGAATTTGAACGATAATGAGCTCGTTCAACGTTTTGTAAATGGGGATCATCAGGCTGTTGAGGTGTTAATACGCCGGCACAAAAACAGGGTTTATTCCTATATCCTTTTAATAGTCAAGAAACAAGACCTGGCAGAAGATATCTTTCAGGAGACCTTTATCAAGGTGATCCGATCACTCAAACACGGCCGCTATACCGAAAACGGGAAGTTCATCTCGTGGGTGCTGCGGATTTCCCATAACCTGATCATCGATCATTTCCGGAAGGAAAAGTTGTGCACGGTCATCTCCAACGACAGTTGCGAAACCGACCTCTTCAACTCCTGGAAGTTTTCAGACGACAATATTGAAGACCAGATGGTGATGAACCAGATCCTCACTGAGGTGAAAGACCTGGTCAGGGAACTTCCTCCCGATCAGCAACAGGTCATCCATATGCGCCATTACCTGGGGCTCAGCTTTAAGGAAATTGCCGACCAGACCGGTGTGAGCATCAATACCGCCCTGGGACGCATGCGCTACGCCCTGATTAATCTGCGCAAAATGATCAAGGAAAAAAACCTGACCCTCACCCGTATTTAAGGTACATTAACACAATATTGACTGAACTGCACCGTTATTGAGTCAAATAACAAATTGCGGTGCCTATGACTGACAGTTCTACGTTGATTTTTCTGATTCACCAGGTACACTCAGCACTTATCGAAACAGGAATTCAGTGCCTCAATAGCTACGAGCCTGATGATGACCTGCTGCCTGAGTTTTCTCCTCCTGAGCATTCCGTCAGGGCTGTGCTGGACTTTGCCAGCTCCTACGAAGTGGCCGATACAACGTCGGTGGGAAAAGTGGAGTGGTTATTAAACTAAAAAATCCCGGGGAAACACCCCGGGATTTTTTTTGTGTAAAAACCAGTGCATTCTTCAAAAAAAAAACCAGAAAAAATTTGGAGAAACAAAATTTAAAGTGATATATTTGTGATATCAAAATAATATCAAATTTCAAACGCTATGGAAAAGAAGTTTTCGCCCGTATCGGGTTATTTGATGGTTCTTGTGGAGCTTGTGCTTCTGGTCGTTACAATCATGGCTGGGATGCGGGGATTGGTTTTACCCGCGGCCGTGGCCGGACTGGTGTTTTTGTTTTTCTCCTTTGGTTTTCTGATTGTCAACCCGAATGAGAGTTCGGTGTTGGTTCTTTTTGGCGCCTATAAGGGGAGCGTTAAGGAAAATGGTTTTTACTGGGTGAATCCCCTTCTGACGAAGAAGCGGTTTTCATTGCGGGCCAGGAATTTTGATTCGGAGCCTTTGAAGGTGAACGACAAGATCGGGAATCCGATCATGATCGGGGTGGTGTTGGTCTGGCGGGTACAGGAAACCTTCAGGGCAGCCTTTCAGGTGGATGATTACGAGCATTTTGTGAATATCCAGACCGAGGCAGCCATCCGTAAACTGGCCGGAATTTACCCTTACGACAATTTCGAGGATCACGAAGCGGTGGTCACGCTCCGTGGAGGCGGGGAAGAGGTGAATGATCAGTTGGAGAAGGAGTTAGGTGAGCGGTTGCAGATTGCCGGTGTGGAGGTGATGGAAGCCCGCATCAACTATCTGGCCTATGCCCAGGAGATTGCTCAGGCGATGCTGAAGCGCCAGCAGGCGGCAGCCATTGTGGCCGCCCGGTTCAAGATTGTGGAAGGCGCCGTGAGCATGGTGGAAATGGCCCTTGAGGAGCTGAGCAAAAAGGATATCGTACAGTTGGATGAGGACAAAAAGGCCTCCATGGTGAGCAACCTGATGGTGGTGCTCTGCGGCGATAAGGAGACTACCCCTATTGTGAACACAGGGACCCTGTACTAGAGATGCGGCCATAACGTTGTGACCCCTTCTGGCGGAGAGAGAATCATAAGGAGCTGTAAATGATGACTAAAAAGAAGACTTTTGCCCTGAGAATTGACGGCGACGTAATGGCTGCTGTGGAGAAATGGGCTGCCGATGAGTTCCGGAGTACCAACGGACAATTGGAGTGGATCATTACTAAAGCTTTGAAAGATGCCAAACGAAACAAAAAGGGAAGTCTCCCGGAAGAGACCGGCGAGTAACCCCGGGGTCCGCCTGACGGGCGGTTCAGATGCGGGGAACACCCAAAAACGCTTTGCCATGGGAGAAATTTGCCTGCACCTCACTCCGGGAGGTTGGGAAATCATTTTCACCCTCCTCAGGCTTCCCATTCCTGGGTGGAGTAAAGGCCTCTCTTTCCGCTATTCCGTCAATGCCGTGGAATTCTAACCACATTCAACAGACTATTACTCTGTCAAATATCAGATATTTACCTAATTAGGATTTATTATTTAACTGAACACTTAAAATAAGCCATTCCGATGAATACAACAAAATACCAATGTCCCAAATGTGGGGGCAGAAAAGCAGAAACAGATAAAATCAGGACCACGGGAGCGGGTTTCACCAAGTTTTTCAATATCCAGAACCGGAGGTTTTTGACTGTTACCTGCACGCAATGTGGATATACCGAGTTCTACAGGGAAGGAAAGAGCTCGGGTGCCAGCAATGTCCTCGACTTCATCACCGGCTGACGGGAGGGCTGTTCCTCTGTGCTCATCCCTGAACAGCCTGCTCGTCAGGGCTCATCCCTGAACAGACTGCTCGTCAGGGCCTTTGATATCAAGGTGTTCCCTTT
>CAZMMX010000008.1:32093-54665 GCA_964567485.1 uncultured Prolixibacteraceae bacterium
GCTCATCCCTGAACAGACTGCTCGTCAGGGCCTTTGATATCAAGGTGTTCCCTTTCCCGGGAGCGTTGTCCCCGTAGCATGGTCAGTCAGGGGTTGCCAGCCATGCTATCGGCCTCCTTGAAGGAGCATCGGGTCAGAGGAGGCTGACCAGATGGTTTCCCGGTGCAGTCATCGTGCCGATGATGGTGCTTTCTGCCCCTGCTGCTTTCAGCAGACGGGAGACCTCATCGGCGGCTTCAGGGATGACGGCCACCAGAAGACCTCCGTTTGTCTGGGGATCGCAGAGCACTCCCCGCCGGGGATCATGGTCTGCCATGCCGACATGGTGGCCATAGCTCTCCCAGTTCCGGCGGGTTCCCCCGGGCATGCATTCCATAGCGATGTACTCCTCCGTTCCTGCGAAACGGGGGATTTTATCATAATCCAGAACGGCAGAGAGACTGCTACCGCGGCATATTTCGACCAGGTGACCCAGCAGGCCGAAGCCCGTCACATCGGTCATGGCCCTGACGCCACTGATCCCTGCCAGGGAATGACCTACGGCATTCAGCGTGGTCATGGAACGAATCGCGGCTTCTTCATGTTCCTTTTTGACGTGTCCCATTTTGCGGGCCGTGGTGATGATGCCCACTCCCAGGGGTTTGGTGAGGAAGAGAAGGCATCCCTCTTCGGCGGTGTCGTTTCTTTTCAGCTGGCTGACCGGAACCTGTCCGGTGACGGCCAGTCCAAAAATGGGTTCCGGGGAGTCGATACTGTGGCCTCCGGCGAGGATAATCCCCGCCTGGTGGCAGGTATGGCGCCCGCCGTCGACCACTTGAGCCGCGATGGCCGGGTCAATTTTACTCACGGGCCATCCCAGGATGGCAATGGCCAGCAGAGGCCGGCCCCCCATGGCGTAAATATCGCTGATGGCATTGGCGGCGGCGATTCTTCCGAACGTGAAGGGGTCATCGACAATGGGCATGAAAAAATCAGTGGTGCTGATGATGGCGGTGCCATCGCCCATGTCGTAAACGGCGGCATCATCACGGCTCTCATTTCCCACCAGAAGCCGGGAGTCAGAAAGTGCCGGCTGACTGCTCTTTAGTATCGTGTCGAGTACGGCAGGGGCGATCTTGCACCCGCAGCCCGCGCCATGGCTGTACTGGGTCAGCCTAACGTTATCCTCTTCAATGGGCATGTGTGATTTTATCATGTGATGTTGCCTTATTAACTTATGAATTTATTCCCCTGAACATGGTATCCTCGGGGGGGCTTATGGGTGCTCTTCAGCGCGCTGAAATGGCGCTTTGATGTCGCGTAAAACAGCGGCATTTTTCAGGGCATCAATCGTGCTGAGGGGAATGTCGGCGATGGTTTCCAGGGTATGGAGAGTCAGGGCCCTCTCATAGCTCTTGTCGTAATAGGAAAGGATGATCATAGCGACATCACGGTATTCGCCCCGGGAAAGAAGGTCCAAAGCCCGGGTGCTGTTCTCACTTCCCAATCGGCGGGAGATTCTGATGATGGCCTGTTCCAGATGTTGCCGTCCATAGCCGGTATAGCCCGATACCAGATAATCGGCCCGCACCTCGCGGGGAATGCGCAGGAACAGAACCGGGCTTTTTTGCATCTGCTGCCACAGGGATAGGGGCAGGTTCACCCCGCCGATGTTGTGGCTTTCATCTTCGAGCCAAACAGGACGGGTAGGATCTGACTTCCGGAATTCCTCGTACAGGTTGTTCTCAAACTGTTCCGTGGTGGGTTGTGGGCCGCAGCCAATGGCTCCAAAGGAGGAGCCTTTATGGCTGGCGAGTCCTTCGAGGTCGATGGCCTGTTCCCCCAGTGATGCCAGGGCCGCGATGATTTCGGTTTTGCCGCTTCCGGTGTACCCACCGATGATCCTTAAATTCAGGGGATTCGCAAAATAGGAGAGGACTTGGTGTCTGTAAGCTTTGTAACCCCCGGTGATGACCCCGACCCGGGAAAATCCGTTTTCTTCGAGATGACGTGCAAAAGAGTGGCTGCGTAATCCACCCCGCCAGCAATGGACCACCACCTCCCCCGCAGGGGCTGCCTTGTGTGCCTGCTCCAGATACCATTGCCGCTTCTGTCCGGCGATCTCCAACCCCGCCTCCATGGCCTTGTCTGCCGACACTTTGGTATACAGGGTGCCGACACATGCCCTCTCCTCATCGGTGAACAGAGGAATGCTGATGGCCCCGGGAATATGGCCTTTCCCATACTCCCCCGGACTGCGAACATCGATCAGCGGAAGCCCTGAGCCCAGATACCCCTTGATGTCGGTTTTGAAAATCATGGGGCCAAAATTAATATTTTACCTCCGGTGTTTACTAAAACTTTAAATTTTCGGTCGATCTCACCGGGAATGAAAGCGCTGATACCATTATTAGTGTAAATTGCCCCTCCGTAAGCAGAAATGCTTTAATCCGGCCATTCGGAAAATAAACCTGTAAGAATTCTATAATTCCATAAGATGATGATGATAAGTCCGCTACAAAAAGAAAGGGCCGCTTACCGGCCGAAATTACCGGCTTCACTGAAGGGAGAGGTGATTCTGCGTGAAGGGGTGAACACCTCTTCTGTCGATGACCAGGAGGAGATTAAAATGCTCTTCCCGAACACTTACGGAATGCCTCTGATCACCTTCGAGGCTGGAAACAGAGAGGAAGTCAGCAAGCCACTGAATGTGGGCGTGATTCTTTCGGGAGGGCAGGCGCCCGGCGGGCATAACGTCATTGCCGGCATCTTCGACGGCATCAAAAAGATACATCCTGAAAGCCGGCTTTTCGGATTTCTGGGAGGCCCCGGGGGATTGGTAAACCACCAGTATGTTGAGATCACCGCGGAATTCCTCGATCCCTTTCGCAATACCGGGGGATTCGACATCATCGGCTCAGGAAGGACCAAGCTGGAGGAGACAGCCCAATTTGACAAAGGCCTGGAGATTCTGAAGAAGCTCGATATCAAGGCTCTGGTGATTATCGGGGGTGATGACAGCAATACCAATGCCTGCGTTCTGGCTGAGTACTACAAAGCCAAAGAGGCCGGTGTGCAGGTGATCGGGTGTCCCAAGACCATCGACGGCGACCTCAAAAATGAGATGGTAGAGACCTCCTTCGGCTTTGATACCGCCACCAAGGTATATTCCGAGCTTATCGGCAACATTGCCCGCGATGCCAATTCGGCCAAGAAATATTGGCATTTCATCAAGTTGATGGGACGTTCTGCCTCCCACATTGGCCTGGAATGCGCGCTTAAGACGCAGCCCAATATCTGTCTGATCTCTGAGGAGGTAGAGCAGAAGAAGCAAACGCTTCATGATATCGTGGAATATATAGCTTCTGTGGTTGCCGCCCGGGCTGCCGGAGGGGAGAATTTCGGTGTCGCCCTGATCCCTGAAGGATTGATTGAATTTATCCCTGAGATGAAGGTGTTGATCACCGAGTTAAACGATATGCTTGTCGAAGGTTCCGCCTTTGAGGAGGAGTTCCGGTCCACCCCTGACGATGGAATACGTCGTGAGATGGTGGCTGCCCGGCTCACCCCGGAATCGGCCGCTGTTTTCACCTCCCTGCCAGCAGGGATCGCCAACCAGCTGACCCTTGACCGCGATCCCCACGGTAATGTTCAGGTATCGCTGATCCAGACCGAGATGCTCTTGGGAGAGATGGTCAAAGCCCGCCTGAAAGGGATGAAGAAAGCCGGGGAGTTCCGTGGTAAATTCAGCACCCTGTACCATTTCTTCGGCTATGAAGGACGGTGTGCCGCTCCTTCCAACTTTGATGCCGATTACTGTTACTCCCTGGGGTACACCGCTTCCGTGCTGATCGGTGCCGGAAAGAGCGGATATATGGCGTCGGTGCGCCATCTTACCAGGCCTGCCCATGAGTGGGTGGCAGGTGGCGTTCCGGTCACCATGATGATGAACATGGAAAAACGACATGGCCATATGAAACCGGTGATCCAGAAGGCGCTGGTAGAACTGGAGGGCGCTCCTTTCCGATATTTCACGGAGCACCGCGACCAGTGGGCCCGGAAAACCTCCTTCGTCTATCCCGGTCCCATCCAGTATTTCGGTCCTTCAGAGGTGTGCGACCAGCCCACCATTACCCTGCGCCTGGAACACGAAGCGACAACGGAATAGTCTAAACGAACAGGCTCATCTGCCGATGTTCACCCTGACGGCATCATAGGAAAGTTCCGTGAACCAGATATCCCAGAGGTCTTTCACGTTGACTGGGTTCTGAAAACAACAATACTAAGGTTATGCCATCACGATGACCTTCCGGAGGCTTGGGTATGTATGTTCGAGTATTTCAGGGATTTGCGCGGTGTTGACCCATCGCACTTCTTCGATATCTTCGGCACTCTCCGGAATGGGAATTTCCTCGCCGGCACTCTCCATGAAGAACCACCGGGTTTCCTTGAGGATCCATTCCCGTGGTTTCCCGGGGTAGTCAGACAGGTAGAGATGCCAGGTCGAAAGGGCCTGACCGGTAATGGTAATCCTGGTCAGTCCGGTCTCCTCGGTGACTTCCCGCAGGGCGGCCTCGCGTGGGGTTTCGTCTTTGTCGATTTTTCCCTTTGGGAGGTCCCATTTGCCACGGCGGAAGATGAAAAGCACACCCCGGGGGCTGCGGACGATCCCTCCGGCGGCAGGAATTTCCCTGAAGATCAGGCGAAACCATCCCCATAGTGCAGGGAGGTCACCCGTGAACATCACGGCAGGTTCTCTGCTGATGAGGAAGCGATCTACTTCACCGGCGAGTTCCCCGCGGGTGGCGACCCTGGCCATTCTTACTTTTTCGTCAAGATTGGGGAGATCATCGTCGGTCGCCAGGATTAGCCGGCGTTCGTTTAGAAAAACTTCATACATTTGTTGCAAACAGTTGTCATATGAACACTATGGAGTCGATGCAGGCAGCGGTGGCGCAGCTGCTTCTGCAAATTAACACAATAAAAGTACAACCTTCAAATCCCTTCACCTGGGCTTCGGGCTGGAAGGCGCCGATATACTGTGATAACCGGAAGATCCTCTCCTTTCCAGAAGCACGGAGTTTTATACGTGACCGGTTTGTGGAGGTGATCCGTGAGCGCTATTCAGGAGCCGAGGTGATTGCCGGGGTAGCCACGGGCGCCATCGCCCATGGCGTTCTGGTGGCGGAAACCCTGGGACTCCCCTTTATTTATGTGCGCTCGGAACCGAAAGGCCATGGTTTGGAAAACCTCATTGAAGGCGATTTGCGGCCCGGACAGAAGGTCGTTGTGATCGAAGACCTGGTGAGTACGGGGAGCAGCAGCCTCAAGGCTGTGGCTGCCGTCCGCGCTAACGGCGGAGAGGTCTTGGGAATGGTGGCCATTTTTACCTATGAGTTTTCCAAAGCCAGTGAGAACTTCGCACGCGATGGGGTGGAACTGATCACCCTGAGCCGTTATCAGGTGCTTATTGAACAGGCCCTGGCAGCCGGGGAAATCACGGAAGAGCAGCTCGAAAGCCTGATGCGGTGGCGCCTCGACCCGGCCAACTGGGGCCGTTAAATCCCCGGTCACTGCCCACTCCTCCCACGACTGTCCACTCCTACGGGGGTACCTGCTCCTCCGATGGAAACAATGAATGCCCATATTTTATCCACCCTATGTCTCTGAGTAAATACATCAGCCAAATCAAACATATCGACCACGCCGTGGAGACGGTGTTCGACACCCTTGCCGATTTTCATAATCTTTCGAAGTATGTGAACCAGGACATCCTGTCGGCAGTCAGCGAAAAGGTACCCCAGTTTTCCATTACCGGGTTTGAGTCGGATGCCGACTCCTGCCGCTTTTCGGTCGGCAGTCTGGGAACCACGGAGATCAGGATTGTGGAGCGCACCCCCTACAGCACCATCAAGGTGTCGGGTGGGGGAGGGCTTCCCGTGGAGCTGACCCTGTGGATACAGCTGCTTCCTGAGGAACCCCGGCGTACCAAAATGCGGCTGACCCTCCATGCCGAAATGGGAATGATGGTAAAAATGCTGGCCGGCGACAAGCTGGAGAAGGGACTCGACCAGCTGGCCGACTCCCTGGCGATGCTTCCCTACGCCTAGTCGGGGATCATCGGGCGGAACCTGCCTGCTATCAGGAAATTCCCCGATTCATAGGCATAATTCCACCCCCTTGAAGGGCCAGGTGGTGATGACCCCTGCCGATTCTTTAAGTAAGAGCTGGCCATAGTCGTCAACGCCCTCCACTTCTGCGGTGAATCGTCTCTCACCGGAACGGTAGGTGAGCGATCTTCCCCTTCCGAACATCGCATTCAGATAATGCTCCCTGATTTGGCGGTATTGACGGTTTCTGAGCCGCTGGTACCAGGAGAAGATCTGTTCCAGCAGGGCATAGAGGGATTCTCTGAGGTCAACCTCCGTGCCGGTCAGCATCTTCAGAGATACGGCATGGGGCAGGTGGGCGGGGAATGAGGCCTGGTTGATATTCAGTCCGACGCCTGCAACGCTCCACTGCAAATGGCCGCCCATAACGGCGTTTTCGATCAGGATACCGCCGATTTTCCGGTTTCCGGCATAAATATCATTGGGCCATTTGACGGAGATATCGCCTGTATGGTCCCTGAGAAACCCGGCCACTCCCAGTGACACCACCTGAGAAAGCAAAAACTGCCGGGAGGCCGGGAGAAACGAGGGCTCCAGGACCAGACTGAAAGTGAGATTCATGCCCGGATCACTTTCCCAGACATTGTTACCATATCCTCTGCCCTGGGTCTGACGAAATGTCCACACCACACAACCTTCCCCGGCCTCATTCGCTGCCAAAAGGGTGGTGGCATAGTTGTTGGTAGAAGAGGTTTCATCAGGAGTAATGATCCGGATTCCGGGAATTCCGGCATTCATAGTGTTGTCGTTGTTCATGCCTTTTTTATCTTCTTCACGGTTGCAAAATTCCGGATGATTCCGGAAAGAGCAAAGGTAATTTTAAAATGCGTGAAAAGGTGAGTCATACGCAAATCGACACGGGTTCATTTTCTTATCTTTGCAGAATTAAATATTATCAATGAAGAAAAAAGAGGTACCTACCTTAAAAGTTTTAGACGCTGCCATTGAAGGGATCAGGCGGCTCAAAGGGAAAAAAATAGCAGTGATAGATCTGACCTCCATTCACCATACAGAATGCGGATATTTCATTGTGTGCCACGGGACTTCCAATACCCAGGCCGAAAGCATCGCCCGGTCAGTGGAAGAGACGGTAAAAGAGCTCACCGGGGAAAAGACCTGGCACAAGGATGGCTATCGTAATGCGATATGGATACTGCTCGATTATGGCGACCTGATGGTTCATGTCTTCAGGGAGGAGGCCAGAAGTTTCTACAACCTGGAAGGGTTATGGGCCGATGCCTCCATGAAATATCTAGAAGATGAAAATTAGAAACTGATATGGCAGAAAACAATAAGAAAAATAGTGCAGAGCCGAAGCGTGATTCCGGGAATCCTTTCGGAATGCCCGGAGGCGGCGGCAGTAAGCCAAAATTCAATCCTTATTGGTTTTACGGCATCATTGCTGTGCTTTTCCTGATGGTCAACTATTATTTTACGGGAAGCAAGGGGCCAGTGGAGACCAATTGGAACAAGGTGAGAACGACCATGCTGGCCGACCATGACGTCGACCGCATTGTGGTAATCAACAATGAGAAGGCCCTTCTTTACTTGAAGAAAGAGAGTGAGGCCAAATATAAGAAAGACCTGGAAGGCACTTTCACCAAGCCTGCCGAGGGAGGTCCCCATTTTTACTGGACAATAGGGTCAGTGGAGACTTTTGAGCAGAAGCTCGTGGAATCGCAGGAAGGAATACCCGACAGTGAAAAGGTGGAAGCCGAATACCGGAATGAGCGCAACTGGGTAAGTGAGATCTTATGGTCGTTGGGGCCTTTTGTGCTGTTGATTCTCCTGTGGTGGTGGATTTTCCGCCGCATGAGCAAGGGAGGCGGCGGTGCCGGGGGAGGCGGCATTTTCAGCGTGGGCAAGTCGCAGGCCCGGGTATTTGACAAGGATTCCAGGGTCAATACCTCCTTCAAGGATGTAGCCGGACTGTCGGAAGCCAAACAGGAGGTGGAGGAGATTGTGGAGTTCCTCAGGAATCCCACCAAGTTCACGAAGCTGGGGGGTAAGATCCCCAAAGGTGCGTTGCTGGTAGGCCCCCCCGGAACGGGAAAGACCCTGCTGGCCAAGGCAGTGGCCGGGGAAGCCAACGTTCCCTTCTTCTCAATGTCGGGTTCCGATTTTGTAGAAATGTTTGTGGGCGTCGGGGCCTCCAGGGTGCGCGACCTCTTCAAACAGGCCAAGGAAAAGGCTCCCTGCATTGTTTTTATCGACGAGATCGACGCCATCGGGCGTGCCCGGGGTAGAAATCCCAATTTAGGGTCCAACGATGAACGTGAGAATACCCTGAACCAGCTTCTCACCGAGATGGACGGTTTTGATACCAACAGCGGGGTGATCGTTCTTGCGGCCACCAACCGTGCTGATATTCTCGACAGGGCCCTGATGCGTGCCGGCCGGTTTGACCGGCAAATTCATGTCGAACTCCCCGACCTTAACGAAAGGGCCGAGATATTCCATGTGCATCTGAAGCCCTTGAAACTCGATGCCGATGTCCAGGTCGAGTTTCTGGCCAAACAAACCCCCGGGTTTTCGGGTGCCGATATCGCCAATGTCTGCAACGAGTCGGCACTGATCGCCGCCCGTAAGAACCACGAAACCGTAACCCGTCAGGATTTCCTCGATGCGGTCGACCGCATCGTGGGGGGACTCGAGAAGAAGAACAAGATCATCTCGCTCGACGAGAAGAAGACCATCGCCTATCATGAGGCCGGCCATGCCACCATCAGCTGGTTATTGCCCTATGCCCATCCTCTGGTCAAGGTGACCATCGTACCCCGGGGCAAAGCCCTGGGAGCCGCCTGGTATCTTCCGGAAGAACGCTCTATCACTACCAGGGAGCAACTCCTTGACGAGATGTGTTCGGCACTGGGCGGACGTGCTGCGGAAGAAGTCATCTTCGGCAGGGTCTCCTCGGGAGCCCAGAATGACCTGGAACGAATCACCAAACAGGCCTATGCCATGGTGAGCATCTTCGGAATGAGTGAGAAAATCGGCACCGTCAGTTTTTACGATTCAACGGGCCAGAGTGACTACTCTTTCACCAAGCCCTACAGCGAGAAGACCGCCCAGCTCATTGACGAAGAGGCCAAGAAGATCATAGACCAGGAATACCAGAGAGCCCTGAGCATCCTCAGGGAGAACAAGGACGGCCACCAACAGCTGGCTCAGCTGCTGCTTGACCGGGAGGTGATTTTCTCTGAGGACATGGAGCATATTTTTGGCAAGAGGAGCTGGGATAAGCAGAAGGAGGCCGCCGCCGCCGGGCTTTCCACGCTGGAAGCTGCTGAAGGACACGATGATGGTGCCGGGGTTTCTGCAAGTGAAACCTCAAAAAGTGACCCTCGGGAGGATGAGGTAGCCGGCTGACCCGGCACCGCTGAGGAGAGCGACTTCCAGGGAAAATGAGGCGGACTACCCGGCTGAGGAGGCCGGGGAACCCGCTCACCAGGCTTCCGGTGACTCACGGAGAAGTGATCTGATTTTTTTAATTGTAATACCATGGAAAAAGGGTGGAAAGAAGTACTTTTAACGGCTCAGGAACACCAGGCGCATATCGCCCGCGATATTCTCGAGGGTGCCGGAATCAAAGCGGTCGTCATGGACAAGCAGGATAGTACATACCTGACTTTTGGGGAGTATCATGTTTATGTCGCTGAAGGAGATGAAGAGGCAGCCCTGGAGTTGTTAAAGGAATTGAAGAATTAATGAATTGAAGTCACTGGTTACCAGGACGCTTTTTGGCGGCATATATGCTGTTGTGATGGTGGCGGGGATGATCATTCATCCGCTGCTCTTTGCCGTGGTTTTTAGCCTGGTGACGGTATTTACCTTGCTCGAGTTTTACCAGCTGGCGACCCTGGCAGGAGGAGAACCTCTGAAAAGCGGGGGAGCCGTGACCGCCCTTGTTTTCTTCGGGGTGGTTTTTGCTTATGCCGCCGGCTATTTGCCCCTGCAAAGTGTGGGCATCCTGCCGATGCTGCCGCTGTTACTCCTCATCATCGAACTATACAGGAAAAAGAAGAACCCCCTGGCCAACATGGCCTATACTTTGGCCGGATTTCTTTATGTGGTGATTCCCATGAGCCTGGGGACCCTCCTGGTTTTTCCACACCTGGAGGAACTCCCTCCCTTTTATCCCTGGATTCTCCTGGGAGTGGTGGTGACCATATGGCTGTTTGACTCGGGGGCTTATCTGATGGGGACCGCTTTTGGAAAACACCGGCTTTTCGAGAGGATCTCCCCAAAAAAATCATGGGAGGGAGTTATCGGGGGAGGGGCAACAGCCCTTCTCACCGGCCTAGTGAACACCCGGCTCTTCCCGCTCCTGGAAGGATACCAATGGATGGTGATCAGCCTTATTGTCATCCTCTTCGGAACCTGGGGTGACCTGGTCGAGTCCATGATGAAACGAAGTCTCGGCATCAAGGACTCGGGGAACATACTTCCCGGCCACGGAGGTCTCCTCGACCGCTTCGACAGTTATCTCATGGTGGTCCCCGTTGTGGTCATGTGGCTGTGGATCACCGGAGTGTTGACGTGATGAATGGCGAAACCATAGGAGCCGGCATCCCAGTCCCGGCAGGAATGACTGAACTAACAATGAATAAGTAACAGTAATTTCAGAATATTATGAGGTTGCATAAAGAAGGTTTTAAGATTATCCCCTGGGCGGTTTTAATATTCGTAATGCTAAACGCGGCGGCCTTTCTGGGGGCGGGGATATCCCCTCTTTTATGGGGGATGCTGGTACTCACGCTGGCAATCCTGTTACTGACCATCTGGTTCTTCAGGGATCCCCGCATTGTGGCCACGGCAGCTCCCGGCGAGGTCCTCTCATCGGCCGACGGGAAGGTGGTGGTCATTGAACCGGTGAAAGAGACGGAATACTTTAATGCCGAGAGGATACAGGTCTCTGTTTTTATGTCGGTTTTCAATGTCCACATCAACCATACGCCGGTCGACGGGGAGATTATCTACCAGAAGCACCATTCCGGGAAATTCCTGCCTGCCAATATGGCCAAATCATCAGGAGAAAATGAGCGGTGCACCACAGTCATAAGGACCGCTTCGGGAGAAGAGGTGCTGATCAGACAGATCGCCGGATTAGTGGCACGCCGGATTGTCACCTACAAAAAACCGGGTGACAGGGTTACTCTGCGTGACCAGTTGGGTTTTATCCGTTTCGGCTCCAGGGTTGATCTCTTCTTTCCGGCCACCGCCAAAATCATGGTGAAGAACGGCCAGAAAGTGTATGGAGGGGTGACCGTTATGGCAAAGTTCTGATAGTTATAGATATGAGACGTTATTTTGGATTTCTTCCCAACCTGATTACCCTGTTGAACTTGTCGGCAGGGGTGATGGCCGTGGTTTTTGCCCTTGAGGGAAGTCTTATGTGGGCCGGGGTGCTCATTCTTGTGGCTGGGGTGATGGATTTTCTGGATGGTTTCACCGCCCGGTTGCTCAGGGCCTATTCCGACATTGGCAAACAGCTCGACTCCCTGGCCGATGTGGTCTCCTTCGGGGTGGCTCCTGCTATGATCGCCTTCGTGCTCATGAAAAAGGCCATGCCCGGCATGAACCTCCCCTTGCATATGCTCCCTGCCACACCCGGGCAATGGATAACGCTCATGTCGCCTCTGCTGATCCCTGCATTTTCGGCATTGCGGCTGGCCAAATTCAACATAGACACCCGGCAGACCGTCAACTTCATCGGTATGCCCACACCTGCCAATGCCATCCTCTGGGCTTCCTTTGCCATTATTGCCGGGTATGCCCGGAATAGCGAAGTCCCCCTGCTCTTGTTCACAAAAACCAACCTCCTGATTACCATCATCATCACCTCACTCCTCCTGGTGTCGGAACTTCCCATGTTCTCGCTGAAATTTGCCGGACTCTCCATGTCAGGCAACTGGTACCGCTATCTTTTCCTGCTGGCGGCACTGCTGCTGCTGATCTTCATGAAGGTTTACGCCCTGCCGGTGATCATCCTCTTTTATATCGCCCTGTCGCTGGCGTTTTACCTCCTGAAAATAGATATCTGACCTCTTCCGTTAAGCTTCCCCGTGGTTTTCGAGGGTTCCCTGCACCATTCTGACTTCGTTGTAAGAGATGCTGTCACCCAGGGCTTCGCGGGCTGCCGCAGGGGTGGACTGAGGGTTTTCCACCAGCCATCGGGCGATCATTTTATATTTCTCGCCAGCTATGACTTCTGTGACCTGGAGTTGGCCTGAAAGAACGAAAAAGGCCAAATGCCCCTCTATGGTCGAGGGGGCCAGTCCCCGGTCCATGGCGATCTTCCTGATCGATTTTCCCTGGCGGAACATCTCCAGGGTCACCTGTTTGGTGTCGTTTTTTTTTGCAGAGACCGCAGTGGAAGCATCGGAGTTCTCTCTTTCAATGCCATTTTCCTGGCAGTAATGGAGGATGATGGTGATGATTTCGGCGCCGAAACGTTTCACTCTGGTTTTTCCAAAACCCCTGATGTTTTCCAGTTGCCTGCGCGTGACCGGCAGCTCACTAAGAATTTGCTGCAGCGATTTCTGGGAGAGAATCCGGTAGGGTTGGACATTGTCTTCCTCTGCCTTCCCGGAACGCCACTCGGTGAGTAGCCGGTAGAGTCCGGGATGGAGCTGGACGGCGCCGGTTTTGGCTGGCCGGGAACGGAGTCCCTTGAGGTAGTAAGGGTGGTCGAGGGCTGCCATGGCTCTGGTATGAAGCAGTTTCTCAACCGAAAAACCGTCACGGCAAACCCGCAGCGATTCCAACATGATGTGGAGGGTTTCCGATATGCGTACCGCCGATTCGAGGATGCTTTTTTTGATGGCCCGGTTATCGGTTTCCAGGGTCCCCTCTTCCAGGGGGGCCACTACCATGGTTCGGATATTTTCGGTGAACCACTCGCCGGCCTTCGTGAGACGCTCCCGGAAATGGGGATCGGAAGCTCCCCTTTTTTCGCTGGCCGCCAGGCTCCTGACCTGACTGCAGAACCTCTCAGCCACGGGGGTCAGCACCTCCCTGATCTTCTCTTCGGCCAGCAGCAACTCTTCCCTGAGGTTTCCGGCAATGGTCTCTTTGTTTTCGGCACAGAGGTTTTGCGTGTAGTGAAGATTACGTAAGAGGGTGGAGAAGTCGAAAACCTCCTCCAGCAGGCGTACCAGGTAGAGGGCTTTGGCATTTTCCAGTTCTTCGGGGCCCGGGGTCCGGGCTTCCGCTTCGCGGGAAAAATCCCTGACGATATCGTCGGTTTTGATGGCTGACCGGGTGAGAGGAGAGCCCAGGACCACTCCTTCGAGGGAACGGCAGCGGCTCAGGGCGACATAGACCTGTCCGTGGGCAAAGGATGCCCGGGCGTCAATGATGGCCTTATCAAAGGTAAGACCCTGGCTTTTATGGATGGTGATGGCCCAGGCCAATTTCAGGGGGATTTGTTTGAAAGTCCCGATGGCCTCCTCGGTGATCTCCCTGTTCTCCTCATTGAGGATATAGCGCATGTTCTGCCACTCGGCGGATTCGACTTCGAGGGGGTCAGGATCCCCGGGACAGGTGACTTCCACCCTGTCGCTGCTGATGTCGGAAATGCGGCCGATCTTACCGTTGTACCAGCGTTTTTCAGGGTTGAGGTCATTCTTAATGAACATCACCTGGGCCCCTTTTCTGAGCTTGAGTTCTGTCTCGGTAGGCCACGAGAGTTCCGGGAAATCGCCGCTTACATCAGCAGTGAAACAAAACTCCTTACCGGGAAGCTGTTGCAGTTTGGTCTCGTTGATGCTTCTGGCCTGCCAGTTATGCGTGACCAGGGTGATCCATCCTTCGTCATCGGCAGGATGGAAGGAGGGGTCGTATCTCTGGTTGAGGTGAGCCAGGGTGGCCTCGTCTATTTGGTTTTCCCTGATGCTGTTGAGCATCCCGATGAATTGGAGGTTGCTCTGGCGAAAAATCTGCTTCAGCTCGATGGTGATCAGCCGGGAGTCGCGTAATGCCGTGCTGCTGAAGAAATAGGGGGTGTCGTAATATTTGCGCAG
The DNA here is from genome assembly GCA_964567485.1 of uncultured Prolixibacteraceae bacterium. Classification (GTDB taxonomy): domain Bacteria; phylum Bacteroidota; class Bacteroidia; order Bacteroidales; family Prolixibacteraceae; genus UBA1413. The sequence continues at coordinate 46,267 of CAZMMX010000008.1, forward strand.
GATTTCCCATTCTTGTTCGCGGGCTACGGGGGCCAGCTGCTGGAGGTCGCCGATCATCAGGAGCTGCACGCCGCCGAAGGGTTTGCGGCGATTCCGGAAACGGCGGAGTACCCTGTCGATGGCGTCGAGCAGGTCGGCCCTGACCATGCTGATCTCATCGATGACCAGCAGGTCGAGACTCCTGATGATGCCGATTTTCACCCTGCTGAAACGCTGGATATAGTCGTTCTGCTGCTCCCCGCTCTGGCCCCGCTGTCGGGCAGCCTCCACCTCCCCGGTGACGACCACCGGAAGCTGGGGCCCCAGGGAAAACTGGAAAAATGAGTGGATGGTCACCCCGCCGGCATTGATGGCGGCGACTCCTGTGGGAGCCACCACAATCATTCTTTTGGGCGATTCTTTCCGCAACTGGTGCAGAAAAGTGGTCTTCCCGGTGCCGGCTTTTCCGGTCAGGAAGATGTTCTCCCCGGTATTCCTGAGGAATTCACGGGCTAGTTCAAGTTGAGGATTGGTGCCGAGGTCCATTTTTTACTTCCGTATCAGGAAGGAGCCTTATTGCAGGAGAGCCAGAGCTTCCCTGATGCGGGTCAGGGCTTTGATGAGCAGCTCTTCGGAGGCGGCATAGCTGAGCCTGAAACATCCGGGGGCGCCGAAGGCGTCGCCCGAGACCACTCCCACATGGGCTTTGCTGAGCAGATAATAGCAGAAATCGTCGGAATTACGGATGACCATTTCGCCGTTGCCCTTGCCGAAGTAAGAGGAGCATTCGGGGAAGACATAAAAGGCCCCGTCGGGACGGCTGGTTTTGAGTCCGGGTATTTCGGCCAGCATGTCCATGACCAGGTCGCGCCGTTTCCAGAACTGGGCGACCATTTTTCGGACTTCGGTGCCGTCGTGGTTGAAAGCGGCCACCGAGGCCATCTGGGCAGGGGAGTTGGGGCCCGAGGTGTATTGTCCCTGCAGCTTGTTGCAGGCTTTGGCGATCCACAGGGGGGCAGCCAGGAAACCGATGCGGTACCCGGTCATCGCATAGGATTTGGAGACCCCGTTAATGATGACCACCTGGTCGCGGATTTCGGGGAATTGGGCAATCGACTCGAACTTCTTTCCGTAGATGATATGCTCGTAAATTTCATCGGAAATGATGATGATGCCGGGGTGTTGTGCTAAGATCTCGGCAAAGGCCTTCAGCTCATCGCGGGTATAGACGCTTCCTGTGGGGTTGCTGGGGCTGCTGAAGAGAAAAGCCCTGGTTTTTGGGGTGATGGCGGCTCTGAGCTGTTCCGGGGTGATCTTGAAATCGCTCTCCACCGAGGTCTCCAGGATGACGCCGGTGCCTTCCGAAAAGTTGACCAGGTCGGTGTAGGTCACCCAGTAAGGGGCGGGGATGATCACCTCATCGCCTTGGTCAACCACCACCTGGATCACGTTGGCCAGGGCGTGCTTGGCTCCGTTGGAAACCACAATCTGCGCCGGCGTGTAGTCCAGGCCATTATCCCTTTGCAGTTTGTTGACAATGGCCTTCTGCAGTTCGGGATACCCCGGAACCGGAGAATAGTAGGAGTAGTTGTCATCGATGGCTTTCTTGGCCGCCTCCTTAATGAAATCGGGAGTGTGAAAATCGGGTTCCCCCACACCCAGTCCAATCACATCGATGCCCTGGGCCTTTAACTCCCTGCTCTTCTGTGCTACTGCCAGCGTGGCCGATTCCGAAAGCCTGTTGATTCGTTCTGCTACCCTAGTCATATCGTCTGGTGTTTATTGTTGTTGTGAAACTTCTGCAATATATGAAATGTTCCTAAATCTCTGCCTGGAGAGATCATAATGGTTATAAAAACTTCCTTCTTCTGACGATTTGTTAATCGATGGTTAATCGAAAAGGGTCTCGTCGCGGATCAGCAGGAGAATGGCGGAGTGGGGAAGGATGATATATTTCTCGTTATGAAATTCTATTTCGTAGCCGCTTTTGTTGAGGTAAACGGCCATGTCACCGACGCGGGCCTGCAGGGGGACATATTTTACCGATTCTCTTTTTTCCTTCCAGGGTTCATCTTCGTCGGTGAGTGCGGGGATGGGGTATCCCGGGCCTACTTTCACCACGTAACCGCTGAGTACTTTTTCATTTTCCTGAACGGTAGGAGGGAGGATCAGTCCGGAACTGGTCTTCTGGCTTGGATTCTTGGGTTTTACCAACACCCTGTCTCCCACCAGGATGAATTTTTCAAAGTCTTTTTCGTCGATGATCAGTGACATAGCAAATGGTTGAAAGGCAAAGATAGCAAATTTGGCGATGACCACTGCCGGGGCAAGGAGGACCAAAACAATTATTGGTGTGGTGGGGGTCAGGTGACCGGGTATTCGCCATGGCTGTCGGTAAGGACTTCATAGCCTGTGGGGGTAACCAGGATGGTATGTTCAAACTGGGCCGAGAGTTTACGGTCGGAAGTCCGGGCGGTCCATCCGTCGTGGCGGTCGACGGTTGTCGAGGGTCTGCCCTGGTTGATCATGGGTTCTATGGTGAAGATCATGCCGGGTCTCATCAGGGGACCGCTGTTGCGGCGGGAGGTGTGGTCTACCTGGGGTTCCTCATGGAAATCGACCCCCACGCCATGGCCGCAATATTCATAGACGACGCTGAATCCCTGCGACCGGGCATAACGGCTGATAACATAGCCGATGTTGCCAAAAGGATTCCCGGGGTGCACCTGCTCGATGCCCAGGTTGAGGCAGTGAAGGGTGGCAGCCACCAGTTTTTCCGCCACCGGGGAGATCTGCCCGATGGTGTACATCCTGGAGGTGTCGCCATAATAGCCGTCCAGAATTGTGGTGACATCGATGTTCAGGATATCCCCCTCTTTAAGGATGATTCCCGGGGAGGGGATGCCGTGGCATACTATTTCATTGGGGGAAATGCAGCACGACGCCGGAAATCCATTATATCCCTTGGTCGCGGGAATAGCCCCGTGGTCCCTGATAAACTCCTCGATCTTGAGGTCGAGAAATTCGGTGGAAACCCCGGCCACCACCATGGGGGTGATATAATCAAGGGTCTGCGCGGCCAACCTGCTGCTGCGGCGTATGCCTTCGATCTGTTCGGGAGTTTTAATGATGATATCGCCCATTTGGCTCTTTTTTTTGCAAATGTGGCGAAATGATCCTGTTTTTCAAAACCGAACTCTATTTTTGTAATGAAGTTTGTTGTTACTACCCGTTATGAAGTACCTACATCACCTGAAAGCCCAGTCTTTCCACATTAACCGTTTTGGCGAAGTGTCGACCCCCTTTCTTTTCTGGTATATGCAGGAGATCGCCTGGGAGCACGCCCGTGTGCTGGGCTTCGGATTTGAAGACCTCCGCGAGGACCAGCTTTTCTGGGTGCTCTCGAGGTTTTATGTGAATGTGGGGCGCCGTCCACGCTGGACCGAAGAGTTTACCCTGGAGACCTGGTCCCGGGGGACCGACGGGTTCTATGCCTACCGTGATTTCCGTTTCCTCGATTCCGCAGGAAAGGAGATCATCACCGCCACCAGCAGCTGGCTGGTGCTGAACCTTCACACCCACAGGATCCAGCGGCTCTCGGCTCTCACCGGCTTTCCCGAATATTCTGAAAGCCTTCTGGGTTTTAACCCCGGAAAAGTGGCCTCCCCCGTGACCGGTGATCCCCTGGAATTTTATCCGGTGCTCTTTAACGAAATCGATATCAACCAGCATTTCAATACGGGACGTTATCTGGAACGGCTTAATAACAGCTACTCCTTTGAGTTTCAGAAAACCCACACCCTGAAGGAGATGGAAGTCAACTTCCTCAAGGAGGGACTTCCCGATGACCGGCTGGCTGTCAGGCAACAAAGAATGAACCCCCTGGAACATCTCTGCAGCATCCAGCGTGAGAGTGACCTGGCCGAGCTGATCCGCGCCCGTCTTGTTTGGGAACCCAAAGGGTAACCCTTCGGCTACCGGTTTATCAATCTTCTAACATTCCTATCACTTTTTCGACTTTCTCGGCGAGGGGCAGGTTCCCGTCAATCCAATGAATGACGGTCCCTTCCCGTTCCATTTTCCGGAACCAGGTCATCTGCCGTTTGGCGAATTGGTGGATGGCAATGTTAAGTTTTTCGGTCATCTCCTCAAGGGAGAGTGCCCCGGTCAGGTAGAGGGTGATGAATTTGTATTCCAGTCCGTAATAGATGAGGGCTTCCGGGGCGATGCCGGCGTGCAGCAATCCCTCCACCTCTTCGATCATGCCCTGGCTGAGCCGCTGGTGTAGTCTTTCGGTGATCCTGCGGCGGCGGGTCTCCACGTCGAAATGAATTCCCACGACCAGGGGACGGAAGTGAGGGAGTGTGTGACTGAGAGACGGAGAGACAGAGGGACTGAGAGCCTGAGAGACGGTTTGTGAGTGGGGATAGGTGACCGGCGATCGCATATCGGTTATCAGGGGTGGATGATCGGTTATTGATGATCGCTCATAGCTGTTTGGTGATGGGTAACCGATAATTGGTAATCGTTCATCGGTCATAAGTGATCGATCGGGTTCGCCGGGGGTGAGGGGATGATCCTGCAGGTGAAGATAGTACTCCTCGATCTCAATGGCCCTGATGGCCCGTTTTTCATTGACAATATCGGTGATGTTGTGCAATTCCGGTTTTAACTTCCGCAGGCGTAGGGTCAGCTCCTCCAGGCTCTTGCCGGCCAGCTCCCGCCGGAGTGGTTCGTTATGGGGAACCTGCACCAGCCGGTAATTGTTGAGAACTGCCTCCAGGTAAAGGCCGCTCCCTCCGCACAGAACCGGAAACCGACGCCTCTGGCGCATATCCTGTAAAACAGACAGAAAATCACGCTGGTATTCAAAAAGATTGTACTGGCTGCCGGCTTCGGCGATGTCGGTAAGGTGCACGGGAATCCTGGTGCCGTGGACGAGGTAATCCCCCAGGTCTTTCCCCGTGCCGATATCCATGCCGCGGTACACCTGGCGCGAATCGGCAGAGATCACCTCTCCGCCGAGACATGCCGCCAGGTGTGCCGCCAGGGTGGTTTTTCCCGTAGCGGTTGGTCCCAGGATGACCAGCAGATTATATTCGGGAATGCCTTTTGCCATGTGAAGTACTAATTACCAATTAAACCTTTTTCAAAATTCATTTTGTTTTATGATACAAATCGATGAAATCTTCAAGGTTCAATTCAGCGTCTTCCCTTATAATTTTTCTGAGCAATCCTTTTGGAATGCATTCATTTCCATGAACAGGAATTGTGGTTATTCTTCCATCGGGATGTTTTAAACGGAAATGACTACCTTTTATTCTGAGTATTCTAAAACCAAGAATCTGAAAGAATTTGATCAGCTCCTGGCCAGTCACTGCCGGTAAATGGGGCATGTCGTAAACTTTTGAATTGATTCAGTGGTTAGGGCATTTCGTCTCAATTAGTAATTCCCTGAATCCGATAAATTTATTTTGAGTTCCATATTGCGCACCCTCCTCTTCCACACACATCTCAATTACTTCTTTCAGGTTTCCGAGGGCTTCTTCAATAGTTCTCCCATATGAATGACATCCTTTATAAACCGGACAACTGACGATATATACCTCGTCTTCATCCTGTTCAATGACTACCGGAAAGTGCAATATTTTGTTCTCTTTTGTCATGGGCAAATTATAGAAATTCGATAGAGCTGTCATTTTTTTAAAGTTTAAAGATAGAGCATTGTGGTGAAAAAACAAAATTAGGGCATGTCGAATGGTATGGATATGCTTTTTGAAAAATCGCATTACTTTTACTAAAAAAACCATGATTCTTGAAGCCTGTGTAGAAACCCTGGAAGAGGCCCAGAAGGCCGAACGGCAGGGGGCCCATCGCATTGAGCTCTGTTCCCGTCTCGATCTCGACGGACTCACTCCTCCGGAGGAGCTTACCCGGGAGGTTTGTGCAGCCCTGAAAATTCCGGTGATGGTGATGATCAGGCCGCGGGAAGGGGATTTTGTCTATTCTGAAGCAGAGATTGCCGCAATGCTCGGGGAAATGGAAAGGGCCAAAGCCCTGGGAGCTGCCGGCATGGTCTTCGGGGTGCTGACCCCCGAGAAACAGATAGCCATGGATCACTGCAGACGTTTGGCCGAGAGGGCATGGCCGCTGCCGGTCACCTTCCACAAGGCGATCGACACCATGGAAGATCCGGTCGTGGGAGTCCGCCAACTCCTGGAGTGCGGAGGCATCACCCGGATCCTCACTTCCGGGGGCAAACCCACAGCCCACGATGGGGCGGCCACAATCAGAGAGATGATGGAGGCCGCTGCCGGCCAAATCATCATCCTGGTGGCCGGAAAAGTCACGGCCGACAATGTGGAAGAAATCAGAAGTCTGACCAACGCCTCAGAATTCCACGGCCGCCGCATTGTCACCAAAATGCTGGAATGATTACTTTTGATAGTTTTGGTGTTCCGGCCATTCAGCGTGACTTTCCTGCCCTTATGAAATAATTTGACGCAAGTGTCCAGTAAAAAATAGATCATCCAACTCCTACTTCCATGAAACTGTTTAACCGGTATGTTTTTTTTCTCATTATTGGAATCATCTTCATCCTGATTTTATACAAAGCTGTACATATCCCCATTCTGAAAGATGAATGGGAGACTCCTGTGAAGTATATTGACAACAGCGTATGGAGAATTATGATGTATACCTCAAATTCTCCCAATAATCACATATTGAATACACTACTGGTTAAGTTGTTTGTTTTTGTGTTTGGATCAAAAGACCAGCTCATCCTGCGGTTGCCCAATGTTTTATCATTTCTTGTCTATGGATGGGCCGTTTACCGCATCAATAAATTAGTGCTGCGAGAAAATTCATTTCTGTTTATTCCTGCCACACTTTTTTTTGTTGTCAATCCGTATCTCCTCGATTTCTTCGGCTTATGCAGGGGATATGGCATCTCGTGTTCCCTGGCCCTCTTATCTGTAAGCTATCTGATTTCAGGCTATTATCACCAGAAAGAGCGTTTCATATGGATAGCTCTGGGAATCGCTATTCTGGCTTCTTATGCCAATTTCACTTTAATGGTGTTTTTGGGGGGGATGACACTCATGGTATGGTTCTATTTCATAGTTCAGTCAGGAGGCAAATTCGGAAAAATCCTTCGTCCCTCTCTTGTCATGGGTACAGTAATGTTGTCCTACTTAGCTCTTATTGCCACTCCTGTCCTGAAAATGCTAAGTACCGATGAATTCAGATTCTGGACATCAAAAGGTTTTTACGCCGATACCCTGTACCCGCTCATCGAATACTCAAGAAGTGGCAAACATATGTTTTTTGAGAAATCCCATATCTACGCGGTTTTGATTTTCGCCGTTATCATCGCCAATATGATATTTGTAATGATCAGGCTAAAAAAATCAGGATGGAACCCTAAATGCTTCTACCACCCTGCTTTTGTTTCTACTGCGGTATTGCTTTTAACGGTTGCTGTAAATATTGCTCAGTGTACCCTGTTTAATACCCCCAACCTGCATGGCAGAACAGCCCTGTTTTTTTATCCATTATTCATAGCGGTCTTTGTCACATCTCTTGGAGTGATGGAATCCTTCAACCGAAGCGTGGTTAAGTATTCCCTGGCCCCGGTGCTCACTGTGGTGGCTCTTTTCCATTTGGCCGACAGTTTCAGAATGGATTGGGTCAGAGATAACTATTTTGATGTCAATACCTTTGATGTGATTAACTATATCAGTGATCAGAATGACCATAAGCCGGTTTCCGTTAAAACGAGTTGGTTGTTTTATCATTCCTTTGATTACTACCGGGTTACCAACAAATACCCCTGGCTGGATCTAAAGGATTATGATGAATCTGTTCATCCCAATACAGATGCGACATATTATTATGTTCTGGCTGAAGATTATGAAAAATTGAAGTCAGCGTATGAAGTGGTTTATAAACCCGATCCTGACCGGTGGCTATTGATGCGTAAAGAGTAATTCAGATTTTGCCGGTCATCACTTTTTCATATCCTCGAACTGGAATTCGAATCCGTCGAGGGGGGTGCGTGCAGGGGCCAAAATGACCCTGTGCTGGTGGTCGAGGAGGAAAGCCGAAGGGTAGGAGCGTACCTTGTATTCCCGGCCACTCTTCCGGTGGGGAGTGTCGGTGACCATAATGCCAGGAATCTGATGCCGGCTCATGAACTCTTCATTACTGATCTTTTCCGAGGGGGAAAGAACTGTGAGGAACTGTACTCTTCCGCCTGTTTTTTGTGCTACTGTTTTGAGGTATTTCACCTGTTCCTGGCAAATGGGGATTTCCAGGTCGGCAAAGAGGATATAGAGGAAAGGCTGTGAGGAGGAGGAGGAGCACCATGGTGTTCCCGCAGCCGAGGGGAGACAGATTTCAGGGGCGGCAGTTCCAGG
>CAZMMX010000008.1:54765-56763 GCA_964567485.1 uncultured Prolixibacteraceae bacterium
ACCATGGTGTTCCCGCAGCCGAGGGGAGACAGATTTCAGGGGCGGCAGTTCCAGGAAGCAAAAAGGCAATTTTTTCCGTTACTCTGGTGGCCATGTCACGGATGGCTGGGGTGTTGTGTGCCGTAAAATAGGGGGAAGCCACCATTTTGGGGATGGCGGTTTTTGAGAACTCTCCGGAATACCAGGCATCGTGAAGCATCTTCAGCAATATCAGGTCGGCCAGGGGAGAGACTGAGGCTGTGAACTCCCCGGTCCACTTACGCAAGGCATTCATATCACCCCGGGCTACCCACAATCGGAGGCGGGAACCTGCCGGGGATTTGCTCTCTGTACTCAGGGAGTTGTTGAACACCCGGTTCAGGAAATCGGCAAAGGCAGGCATCTGCCAGGCTTCCTGAGAGAGGCCCTTCAGGGATCCCGCCAATTTTTCCCTTCCAGCACGCATCACATCGGCTTCCAGACCACTCATACGTAGCCTGGCATGCTCCCGGAAAAGGGCATTGTCGTTTTTCCCGAATTCCCTGTCCAGACGGTGGCGGATCGTATCCACGTATCTCTTCATCTGACGGTGGTAAATCTGGGTAAAATAGGTGTCGGTCAGCTGAAAGAACCGCGCATCATAGCGCGATACCAGTCCGGAAAGCTCCCTGCCACTGCCGGCATCGCTCTTCAGCCAGATCTCCACAGGCTCGAAATAGGGGTTTTTACTCTCCTCGAAGCTCTTTTCACGCCGTGGAGGGAGTTGGAGAGTGACCTCATTCCCGGGTTCCAGAACCAACCTTCCCCTGAAAATGCCAAAGTCGGCATAGCACCAGCAGGTCGATTTTACCGGCACTTCCGCGGAAAAATTTCCCGAAGCGTCGATGGTGAGGCTGAAAAAGGGACAGGGAGTAGAGGTCACCGGATCGGAAAGGGTGAAGAATTCCAGCGTCTCTCCGGCATAACCGGCAGCCGACCCTTTCACCCTGATCGCCAGGGCCTGAAAAAGCGACAGAGTCAACGCCAACAACAGTATAATTTTGCGCATCCTTATCAAAAACTTCGACTCATTATTAACTCTGAAGAAACCGTTTTATTGTTCCTAAGAGCGCTAACCCTGTTGTCATCCTGATCTCATTTATCATATCCGCCGTTGCGGAATTCATCCATGTTCAGGACACGGGGGAGGAACCGGCTGGCGTCGCCGCCATGCATGATGATATCCCGCACAATGGTGGAGTTCACGGGGGTGTGCTCCGGAATGGTCAGCAGAAACACGGTCTCGATTTCGGGGTACATCTGCTTGTTGACCTGGGCGATGGCCCGCTCAAATTCAAAGTCGGCCGAAGTGCGCAAACCCCGCAGGATATAGCCAGCTCCCACCTTCTTGCAGAAATCGATGGTGAGTCCTTCGTGGACTTCCACCGATATGTTGTTGTCAAATTCGAAGACCTCACTGATCCATTTCAGCCTCTTATCAAGCGGGAAAAACGACTTTTTGTTGGAGTTGTACCCCACCATGATGATGATGCGGTCGAAGATAGTGGTAGCCCTTCTCACGATAGACTCGTGTCCGATGGTGAAAGGATCAAAGGATCCCGGGAAAATGGCAATCTTTTCCATGTGTACGTTATGTTGTGACGTTCCAAAGGTAATATCTTATTGATAAGGGTGAAAATGAAATCCATATTTCCGAATTTCCCTACATTTGAAAAAAAATACTTCACATGACGCTCGATAGCCTCAAACGGTTCTTCTATTCCGGCGGGATCATCAGAGGGGCCCTGCTGTTTTATATGGCTGGGTTGCTTGCTTTTGGGGCGTACAAATATTTCAAGCACCCTTCGTTGGAGAAGCTGGTCGTGGGATCCGACATGGAGGGGTACTATCAGTATCTTCCCTGGTTTTTCCTGCATGACTGGGAGGACTTTAACCAACTGCCCTGGGCCAAGCCCTATGGCGATGGGAAAACGTTAAGTGTCTTCACCTGCGGTACCGCCATCCTGCAATCTCCCTTTT
>CAZMMX010000008.1:56863-66086 GCA_964567485.1 uncultured Prolixibacteraceae bacterium
GGGAAAACGTTAAGTGTCTTCACCTGCGGTACCGCCATCCTGCAATCTCCCTTTTTCCTGGCTGCTCACGGGGTCACCCGGGGTGCCCGACTTAAAGCCGACGGTTACGGACCGGTGTATTATTTTTCGGTGTTTCTGGCCGGACTCTTCTATGCTATGCTGGGGATGGCCTTTCTTTATCGGGCTCTGAGGAATTGGTTCTCCCGGAATACCTCCCTGCTGACGGTGCTGCTGATCTTTTACGGCACCAACCTTTTTTATTACACCATCATGATGCCGGGAATGTCGCATGTTTACTCCTTTGCCATGGTGTCGGCGGTGCTGATGATGGTGCCGCGGTTTTACCAAAAACCAGGGATCCGCACAGCTCTTCTTCTGGCACTCCCCCTGGCCCTGGCCATCCTAATCAGGCCCACCACGGCCATTGTGGCTCTTTTCATCCTTCTCTATGATGTGGCCTCACTGCCGGAACTCCGTCATAGAATCCGCTTTTTCCTCCGGAATTACAGACTTCTTCTTCTGATGGCCGTCGTTGCCGTCATCGTGTGGCTTCCACAAATGGCCTACTGGCATCAGGTGACCGGGAAATGGGTGGTCTGGTCTTACCAGTCCGAAGGATTCCCCTTATGGAAAAATCCACAGCTCATGACCGTCCTCTTCGGCAAAAGGGGAGGATGGTTTGTCTACACCCCGCTGATGCTGGCGGCGATGACCTCGCTTCTTATCATGGCCTGGCGCCGTAAGCTCTCAGGCCCCGCCATCCTGGCCACCATGCTTCTTATCATTTATACCGTCAGCAGCTGGTGGGCCCCGACCTTCAGCGCCTCGGCAGGGTACCGCGCCCTCATCGAATTCCTCCCGCTGATGGCTGTGCCCCTGGCCTTTATGATCTCCAGAATTCTGCCCCTTGAAAAAGGAAGAGTGAAAACTTCCCTGATGGTTCTGGCAGTAATCATCGTCCTTTACAATGTACAGTTTGCCTTTAAGTACGACGCTACCGTTTGGTGGGACTGGGAGTGGAGCCCTAAAACCATGTTGCGGCTTTTCACCTTCTGACGTACTCCCCGGAAATAGTGCCGGGTTCTTTCCCTGACGGGTATCGCTTTTTTTTCTATTTTTGGGGATCTAAATCAAAAAGCAATGGGTTTGAAGCTATCGGTGGTCATCCCTGTGTACAACGAGGAGAAAACCATAGAAGCCATCCTGGACAGGGTTATTGCCGTCAGGCTGGTGGGAGATCTGAAAAAGGAGATTATTCTCGTCAATGATTATTCGGGAGACCGCAGTGTAGAGATCATTGAAAAGGTCCTGGCCCGGCACGGACAGGAAGAGATCAGGTTGTTCCATCAGCCGGTGAACATGGGAAAAGGGGCGGCCCTTCACCGGGGCATCGCCGAAGCCACAGGTGACTTCCTCATCATCCAGGATGCCGACCTCGAATATGATCCCCGCGAGTACAACGACCTGCTGAAACCCCTGCTCGAGGATAACGCCGACGTGGTCTACGGATCCCGCTTTGCCGGCGGAAATCCCCACCGCATCCTCTTCTTCTGGCACTCCATCGGAAACAAAGTCCTCACCTTCCTCTCCAATATGTTCACCAATCTTAACCTGACCGACATGGAGACCTGCTACAAGCTCTTCCGGACAGAAATCATCAAAGGCATCGATTTGAAGGAGAACAGGTTTGGCTTTGAACCCGAGGTAACCGCAAAAATCGCCCGGATTCCGGGCATCAGGATTTATGAAGTCGGCATCTCCTACTACGGAAGGACTTACGAAGAGGGTAAAAAGATCAACTGGCGCGATGGCTTCAGGGCCATGTGGTGCATCCTGAAATACAGCTTCCAATAAACCGGGCAAACATGAAGAAATCATTGGAAAAACAGGGCCTTTACGGTTTCCTGACCCTTTATTTTTTATTCCAGTTTTTCATCCTTCTCTTTAGTGAGAGTGCTTACGGCTACGGAGGGGGTGACAATATCACCCATTACCAGATCGCGAGGTATGCTTTTAAGTATCCTGAGCTCTTCCTCGATCTCTGGGGCAAGCCGGTGCTGACCACCCTGATGGCTCCCTTCGCCCTCTTCGGGTTTGCGGGAGCCAGGCTTTTCAATCTGCTGGTGGCCATGGTCACCCTGTGGCTCACCGCCAGGATCTCCGACCGTCTTGCCCCGGGAAGCGGACTTTTTGCCGCCATCATCCTGGCCTTTACCCCGGTATTTTTCCACCTGGTCCCCAGCTGCCTTACGGAAATCCTCTTCGCTGGTGTACTGGCGGCTGCCGTTTATCTCTTTCTTCACGACCGCTTTGACCTCTCGGCTGCCGTTCTTTCGTTCATCCCTTATGTACGCAGTGAGGGGATCATCCTGCTGCCCATCTTCGCGGTGGCCCTTCTGTTAAAGCGCTCTTACCGCTCTCTCCTTTTCCTGACCCTGGGAACTCTCCTGCTCACCGTCATCGGACTTTTTGTATTCGGCGATCTTTTCTGGCTGATCTCCCATTCCCCCTATTCCCTGGGTGCCAGCCACTATGGCAGCGGTAGCCTCTTCCATTTCGTCAGGGAAAGAAACGATATTTTCGGCTGGCCCCTGGTATGGCTCACGGTGGCCGGACTACTGTACTGGATGTATGACCTGCTGAAAGGTTTTTCCCTGCGGAAGCCCGAGACGATCTCTTTTATCCTCATCGCCGGAAGCTGGATTACCTATTTCGCTGCCCACAGCTATGTGTGGTGGCAGGGAACGGGAGCTTCACTCGGATTGACCCGGGTGATGGGGGGAATTGCCCCGATGGTGGTCCTCACCGCCATGGCCCTCTATAAACCCGCCACCAGGTTAATCCCTCAGAAAAATGGACTTCTTGCCCTTTTCGGGGCAGCAGCGCTCCTGCAGGCAGTCATCTTCTTCCGTGACCAGAAAATCCTGCTGAAAGCCGACCCCACGGAACAAATGGTTAAAAAGAGTACCGATTATATCCGCTTTAACGAAGAGGGAAAGAAGGTCTTTTATTTCAATCCCCTGGTCATCCATGATCTGGAACTCGATCCTTACGATACGAAACAGTGTAACTGGTGGGTCTCTGACAAGCAGCAGCCCTCGAATATCATGGAATGGGGAGACCTGCTGGTCTGGGATGCCCATTTCGGCCCCAACGAGGGGGAAGTCCCGCTCGAAAACCTCGAAAAAGACCCCTACCTGAAAAAGGTACGGTCGTTTTATCCGGTGGAAAAAATCACCGTGTTGGGGGGCTATGACTACAGCATCCATATCTTCAAAAAGTCACCCAACAAAGGGGACTCCACGGAGGTGGCCGGTCATTTCGCGAAAAGCCTCACTTTTGAAGGAGTGGACGACCCCCGGGTCATCGAAGCCGACAGCGTAAGAGCCTGGCGAATCGACGACAGCCAGGAATATAGTCCCACATTGGTGGTGCACCCCGGAGAAATTGAGCTCTTTGAAATTCTGGAAGTCACCGTCGACCTGAATTACAAACCCGAAGAGGTTCTGGGCAAAGATGAGGTTTTTCTGGTCTTTTCCATCGACGGGGAGGGGAAGAACCTCCGCTATGAGAGTATCGACCTGGCCGCACCCCAGGAGGGGTGGAAACAGCAGCAGCTGGTTTCCCGGATGTCGGCCGCCATTTCTGAAACCGCGCAAATTAAAGTGTATATCTGGAACCTGAAACGTAAGAAACTGCTGATGGAAAGCCTGAAGGTCACCATCAACAGTTATTGAAGTGGTTATCTGGAATACCAGACAGAGGTCTTCCGGGGACTGATTTGATAGAAAATGAGGGATTACACGAAATTGAGAAGCCGTTATTGGGGAGCCCGCGGCGATATCGTATTGGGCTTATACCGTTTTACGATTTCCAGGTCGTCGAACCATGCCGGCTCCGTACCGGTATGCCAAATATAAATGATCAGGCGGCTGTTGTCGACATGTTGCGGCACCCAGAAACTGAGCTTCAGTTTTTTCCATCCCTGGTCGTCAGTTTCCGAAGGTTTATTGTTGAGGGTATAAAAATCCTCTCCCGTGGTGGCTACCAGGTTGGCTTGGTCTGAAGGGCTGTGGTAGTGCACCGTCACCGTCACATATTCCAGTTCCGGGGCATCAGGAAATTCCACGGCCTTTCCATAAGGATCAGCGCCGTTGAGCCGCAGGCTGTGGACGCCGCTGCGGGCTTTTTCTTCGGAGATCCGTTTACCCTCTTCCGCCACGCTACCATGGTCAAAAAGCACCATCTGACGTGTGGTGTCGGCCGTCTCGTAGTCGCAGCGCAGGGTGTCTGAGCGTGCGCTCCCGGTAGCTCCTGCTTCGCTGTCCTGGTGCGGGAATTCCCTTTTCCTGAGCAGGAAAACGGGGAACGAGGTGGCGGTCACCTCCCACTCATTGCTGGTGAGGTAGCTGTTACGCCGCTCTTCGTTCTCCTGGGTGGAAAGCATAAAATAGTTATCATACACGGAAAAGAGGATGTAATCAGCACTGTCGACCGTGGGGAACAGGCGGATGTAGTCGCGGTACGCCAGGTGGGAGAAGAAGCGGTCAGTGGTGCTGACCCGGGCATCGGGCGGAATGGAGTTGATGATGTTATGTACTTCCCTGAGGTTGTAGGGCGACGCGAAGAATTCTTTTTTGTAAACTCTCTCCTTGGCAGGATTCATGGTCCAGCGGATTTGGACATGGTCGGGGTTCAGTTTATAAAGGGTCATGCCCAGGGCTGCCAGGCAGGCCAGGAGGGCCAGGCTGGCCTGAAGCCACTTCTTTTTCAGGGAGGCCAGCACCAGAAAGAGGGAAAGGGGCAGCAGGGTCACCACCTCAATGGAGTAGTAAGTGGAGATCCCCCAGCGGATATAGGAATCATTGAGCACCTTCTGGGCGACGATGGGAATGAACCAGATCAGGTACTGAGGACGCAGGAGCAGCAGGATGCCCCCCGACACCAGGTAGACCAGGTAAAATTCGGCCTTCACGCCGTTGCCCGTGGGATCGTCGAGATGGTTGACGAAAAAGAGCTTTACCGTTTCCAGGGGGTGGGTGACCACAAAGGCCAGGGCTTCTCCGGGGTGAGCCCCCAGGGCGGAATAGTTGAAAAGCGTGAACTGCTTATCCTCATTCTCCATGCCGGGAATAAGCACCTTGAAGAGAAGGATGAAATAAAGCAGTGATACGGCCATACCTGCCAGGCTCATCAACACGGCCTGTTTGTCCTTCCGGTGGTTGATGATCAGCACGATAAAGATAAAAATGAACCAGATGGGGATATTCTCGCGGGCCAGGAGGGCCACAATAAGGAGGATTCCGGCGGTCAGATATTTTTTCTTTTCGAAGGCATACAGAAAGGGGGGAATGAGGCAGGCCGAGATGACGGCCAGGTTCACGTCACACGAAAAGGTGGTGTACCTCCCCAGCAACAGGAAATAGTAGAGCATCACGCCGGCCCCCAGCCACCAGTGGTCGCTTTTCAGGGCGACCAGTTTCCAGGAATACCAGGCAGCCATCAGCACCATGGCCACCTGGATCACAATCAGCGTATAGGTACCCGTCAGCCAGGTGAAGAGCCAATATACCGGAATAAAAAACATCAGCAGAAAAGAGTAGTGGTCCTGAAGGAAATTTCCGGGATAGGTGGGCATCGGAGTGATTCGGAAATGGGCATAATCACGGAAGGCGAAATTGTAATTTCCGTAGTCGAAGGTGACGGTACGGAAATACCAGTGGTTGGCGATTCCCATCAGGAGCAGGAGCATCCCGAAAACTACCAGGATGACCATGGGGAGGTTTTTCTTGGTCAGGTTCACTTTTCTCATACCCTTCAGTTTGTTTTTTGCTTCATCAGCCATCGGCCGGGACTGAATTTGTGGACCACTTCAAATCGGGGGTTGAGTTTATCGGCGTCTTCGGCAAAGATATAATAGTATTCGGCGGGGGTGGCGATATCGATGTTGTAGTCATAAGGCTGAAGGTCGATCCAGGGGGCCTTTCCGGTGATCTGGTAAAAGGTGAAGGAGGAGTGGAAGAACCAGCTGGTTTTCAGGGAGAGGGGGCTTCCCTTGTATTTCTCCTTCAGAAAGTCCATGACTTCCAAGGTGTTAGCGTCGAATTCCCATTCTCTGACGCTTTGCAGGGAGATTCTGTGGGAGAGGTTGGCGGCCAGGAGGATGGTCAGGGCCAGGGCCACTGATTTATGAACCAGGGAGTGTCGCCAGCGATGGGTCAGGGTGAGGGCGGCCACGAAGAGAAGGGCGACAAGGGGATAGAAGAAGAGCGCTGTGCGTCCGCTCAGGTTAGGAGTCCCCAGGATGGCGGTCTGCAGGAGATTGATGGCCGCGGGGAGCAGCACGAGGGCTGCTGCCACCACCCCGTAGAGGGGGCGAAAGGCAGGGTTGGGTTCCGGGGTTCCGGGCTTGGCTGACTTCTCCTTTCTGATGAATGTGGTAAAGAGGGCGGCTCCCAGGGCCAGGGCCACCGGCAGGAGGAACCAGCCATGAGGAATCATGGAGAGCACCGGTGAGTTGTAATACCAGTTGTGAATCAGCGAGATCACCGTTTCCTGGTAAAACCCCGCGGAAGTCCAGTACTGGAATTCGTCGGTGGAGTGCATCTTCTGCAGGGGGACCATGATCAGGGCCAGGTAGGCCAGCGAGAGGAGGGTGATGAGCAGGAGCGGCCTGACCAGTTTCTTCGGTTTTTTTCTGTATTCTCCAAGAAACCAGAAGCCGGCAATGATGGTCACGGCCGCCCAGAAGACCAGGGCCGTAAAATTGGCATAGGAGGCCAGGAGAGCGCAGACCAGGGCCATCCAGATGTACTTATGCCGTTTTTCCACAAATCCCGACAGCAGGAATCCCACTGAGAGGGTGACCATGGTCAGAGAGATCCCATACCCCCGGCATAAGCCGAAGAAATCGAGAAGATAAGGATTCACGAAAAGAAGGGCCCCCGCCAGAAACCAGGGGGAGTCAAGCCGCAGGGTCAGTGTCAGGATCCGGAAAACACCCCAGGCAAATAGAAGAAAACTCAGCAGATTGGGCAGCCTGATGACCCACTGCTCCTTCCCGAAAAGAAACATCGTGGTCTTGGTGAGCAGGGTGTTCAGAATATGGTTGTTGGGGATATTGTCGGGGTACATCATAATTTCCCAAAAGCTGAACCCGGAATAGTGGGAGACCGTGGGCAGTTCGTCGATGGTCACCGGCACATGGAACACCTTGAACAGGACCACCAGAAAGAGGGCTCCGTAGAGGGCGATGAAACCGTAAAAGTTGATGTTTTTCATTCCCCGCGGGGTATTGAAGATGAGGATGGGGATGGGGTCTCCGGCGTTGCTGATTCCGTTCCGGAAGGGTTCTCCGGGGAGAAGCGCAGCCTGAAAAGGCTCTCCCCGTTAACGGGATTCTCGAAGAGAAGTTCTTTTTCTACTTTGATGCTGTCCCTGTTTTCCAACACTGCCCCCATGGTTTTGGTGTAAAGTTCCTCCTGGTTTTTTTCCAGGAAGAGGTATACCGGCTTGATATCGCCGGTATCAGCGGCGGGGTCGAAGGCTTCCCCCCAGTAAACGAGCTGGCTGTTGAGGGGGTTGAAGTGAATGGTACCGGGGTATAGATTTCCCAGGTGTTCGGCATAGTGGGGTTTGAGGGACTGGGGGGCCCAGGCGGTGAAGAAGTGCAGGGCGTACTCCGGAAAGGGAGAGCCGTAGTCGGCCGAGGCGATGATTCTGGTGCTTCCGGGTTCGAAGGCTGCGGCAGCTTCACGGGTCATTTTCCTGGCGTCTATTTGGGTGCGGAAGGCTTCCGAGGTATAGCGGATGACGGGGATCTGACGGTTGGCGGTCCATATCAGGAACACCGCCAGCAGCAATGAAAGGGCTCCCCGCACCACACGGGAGGGGAAGCGTTCCCTGACCGTTTCACAAAGAAGGAAGATGAGCAGTGGTCCGTACATCATGGCCGGCATAATATAGCGCGGGGCATACTGTTTTCCGGCCATCAGGGCATGGAGGACGATGGCCAGGAGCACGGCCACGGCCATCATGTTGCGGCGATGGCGGGCCGGATGGTTTTTCCTGCGGGTCCCGGCCAGAGAAATAAGGGTGACCACGGCCATGATGCCGGTCAGGATCGAAAAATGGGGTTCCAGACGAACCATCTGGCGGAAGTTATCGGCCATTTGGGCCAGGTCGACCACGTTTTTCTCTCCGCTGCCGTATTGTCCGCTAAAGAGAAAAAGATCGCGGATCCAGTGCCAGAAGCGCTCGATTTGCAGGGTCGCCGGAAGGGCAATGACCAGGAAAAAAAGAACCGAGAGAAGCAGGGTAACTGCTTTTTTCGTCCATCGGGGGACGACCATCAGCGGGAAAATCATCAGGGGGAGGAGGGTGAGCTTGATGGAGAGGCCAAAGCCGGTGATCAGGGCCAGCACCATGATGTCAGCGGTGGTAAATTCCTGCTCTGAGGAGCGTGATTTGCCGATCAGGAAAACGGAAAGGGCGATGATGGGCAGGGCCAGAATTTGTTCGGGGCTTATTCTGCCGATGATTTCCCAGAGGATGAAGGGAAGCAGGGGGATGGTCTGTACCACCATTGCCGTGGTCGCCGACCCGGTTTTGCGAAAGACCGTCCTGCCGGCACCCAGCATGGCTGCCGCCAGTAAAAGGGTAAGGACCAGGTTGACCATGGCCAGATAGAGGTCGGGATGGCTGAGGATATCGTCGGTGAATCCTGTTCCTTCGCCGCGGAACCACCAAACCATGCGGAAGACCACGGCCGTAAGGTATTGCAGGGGCGTACCCGGGTGGTCGATATGGGCCACCTTGATATGGCCCTCGGCCATGTTTAGTCCCGTACAGAAATAGACATAGTCGGGATCTACCGACCTCAGGGAGGGATCTTCCAGGATCAGCCGGAAATAGAAACCCGTCAACAGATAAAAGAGGGGAAAGAGCAACAGCAGCAGTCTCTTTTGATCTGCCACCAGCCGGACCATTTTTTGCATGTGGTGAAAGGCCATAGGTATAACTTATGCTGACATTGCCAACACTTTACTGGCACGTCATCAGACAAAAATAGCAATTCCGTTATTGATATCACATTCAAGTGACCTCACTCTTCCGGATTTTAAAAATCCGGGCTGTCTATTTCCCGATTTCTCTTTCTTCAGGAGGTTCTCCGGGAAAGAGCGCAGATCGGGAGGTGCTGTCATCAGGGCATCACCGGGCATCA
>CAZMMX010000008.1:66186-89850 GCA_964567485.1 uncultured Prolixibacteraceae bacterium
TCCGGGAAAGAGCGCAGATCGGGAGGTGCTGTCATCAGGGCATCACCGGGCATCACCGGGTATCCCAGGGCATCACAGGATCATCCCCGGGCATCCCCGGGCATCACAGGATCATCCCAGGGTGACCCCGGCGGTATGTGGTTTCCCGTCGCCGAAGAGGGGCAGGAGCGAGGAGCCGTGGGGTTTTCCGTCGATGGTCACCGCGGTGACTCCCCGGCAAACCCCACGGGGATTGGTGACCGTGATCTTCCAGGTGTCGCCGCGGAATTTGCGGGTGATGGTGAACTCCTGCCACTCCCGGGGAATGCAGGGATCTACCCTGAGACCGTCGTAATCGGGCTGAATGCCCAAAATATACTGGCTGATGGCATAGAAATTCCAGGAGGCGGTTCCCGTGAGCCAGCTATTCTTGGCTTCCCCGGGTCTGAAGGCGTCTCTGCCGGCGATCATTTGGGCGTATACATAAGGTTCGGTACGGTGAAGGTCGCTGATCTCCTCAAGGTAAGAAGGGCATATCTTCCGGAAATAGTCCCAGGCTTGGTCGCCCCGGCCGAGCACCGTCTCCCCGATGATGATCCACGGATTGTTATGGCAGAAGATTCCGGCATTCTCCTTATATCCCTGGGGATAGCTCGAGATTTCGCCATATTCGATGTAGTAGCGGGAGAAGGGAGGGTGGTTCAGGACGATGCCGTGTTCGCAGTCGAGATGTTGCTTTACCGCGTCGAGGGCTTTTTCTGTCATGCCGGTTTCGAGGCCGATACCTGCCATGGTGCACCAGCCGTTCGATTCGATAAAGATGCGCCCCTCCTCGTTTTCGTGGCTTCCGATCTTATTGCCGAAGAAGTCATAAGCCCTCAGGAACCACTCCCCGTCCCAGCCGTGGCGTTTTACCTTTTCGGCCATGGCGTCGACATGCTGCAGGGCACGGGCGGCTTCTGCGTCCTTGCCCAGACGCAGGCACAACCGGGCATACTCGCGGCCGTAAATGACAAAGAGTCCGGCAATCATCAGCGATTCGGCCAGTGACCCTTCCGTTTTGTTTTCGGTGGTTTGGAATGATTCGTCGGGATTGTCGGAGAAGCAGTTGAGGTTAAGGCAGTCGTTCCAGTCGGCACGGCCGATCAGGGGAAGGCCATGAGGTCCCAGGTGGTCGATCACATGGTCAAACGATACCGTGAGGTGGTCAAAAAGGGAGCGGGCCACCGACCCGTCGTTGTCGAAGGGAACCATCTCCTCGAGAATGGAGAAATCACCGCTCTCCTTGATATAGCTGACCGTTCCGAGGATGAGCCACATGGGGTCGTCGTTGAAGCCCCCGCCGATGTCGTTGTTTCCCCGTTTGGTGAGGGGCTGGTACTGGTGGTAACATCCGCCGTCGGGGAATTGGGTCGAGGCGATGTCGATGATCCGTTCCCGGGCTTTGGCGGGAATCTGGTGGACGAAGCCGATGAGGTCCTGGTTGGAATCTCTGAATCCCATGCCACGGCCGATCCCCGATTCGAAATAGGAGGCCGAGCGGGAAAAGAGAAAGGTGATCATGCATTGGTACTGGTTCCAGATGTTGACCATGCGGTCGAGTTTTTCCTCGCCCGAGCTGAGGGTGAACACCGACAGAAGACGGTCCCAGTATTCCCTGAGTTCCGAAAGCGCAGCATCCACCTTTGCGGTGGTGTCGAAGCGGGCCATGATCTCTTTTGCCGGGGTTTTGTTGATCACCCCCGGGGCTTCCCACTTTTCAGCAGGGTCGTTTTCTACATATCCCAGTACGAAGATAAAATCACGCGATTCCCCGGGTTGAAGCTCCACTTCGAGGTAATGGGAGGCGACGGGCGACCAGCCATGGGCCACGCTCATCGCCGGTTTTCCTTCGGCGACCACACGGGGTCCTTCAAAGCCGTTGTATAACCCCATGAAGGACTCCCTGTCGGTGTCGTACCCCTGTATAGGAACATTTACGGCATAAAAGGCATAGTGATTGCGCCGTTCCTTGTATTCCGTCTTGTGATAGAGCACGGAACCTTCTATTTCGACCTCCCCGGTGGAGAAGTTGCGCTGGAAATTCTCCATGTCGGAGGAGGCGTTCCACAAGGCCCATTCCACAAAGGAAAAGAGCTTCAGGGTTTTTACCTCCCCGGAATGGTTGGTGAGCGTCAGTTTCTGCACTTCGGCCCGGCTCTTCAGGGGGACCATGAACAGCACCTTTGCGGTGATGCCGTTTTTGGATCCTTCGATGGTGGTGTAATTCATGCCATGGCGGCATTCATAATGGTCAAGGGGTGTTTTTACGGGTTTCCATCCCGGCGACCATATTGTCTCCCCATCGCGGATATAGAAATAGCGGCCTCCGGCATCGGTGGGCACGTTGTTGTAACGGTAGCGGGTGATGCGCCGGAATTTGGCATCCCTGTAAAAGGCGTAACCCCCGGCGGTGTTCGATATCAGACTAAAAAAATCTTCAGTCCCCAGATAGTTGATCCAGGGATAGGGAGTCTGGGGAGTGGTGATGACATACTCCCTGTTTTTATCGTCGAAATGTCCGTATTGCATTGGCGTAAATAGTTGAATGTAAGGTATTATATTCTAACAGAGGTCGCCTCTGTTTGAAGAATCTTTCTGGCCGGCACGATGAATGCACACACTGGGTATTCTGCTTTTCGCATGTCAAAAGGAAGATTCGTGGAATGGCCCCGGAAGAGGGTCAGTCTTCCAGTTTGTCGTACCAGTATTTCTTCAACAGGAAGGACGTCACGATGACGATTGCCAGGGCGTATCCCATGGAGGTAAACTGTTTCAGGACCAGGTAAATGGGGGCGGCCACGAGGCAGGTTTGCCAGAGGATGCCGATGGCGACGTTGAACATGTCACGGCCGAAGGCTTTATTTTCTTTAAATCCGGGGTTTTCAGCCATCACGAGGTCGCGGACGGGGCCCCAGACCCCCCAGGGGCGGGTTTTGGCATAGAATTTCTTCAGGACTTCCATGTCGGTGGGGGGGGCGGAATAAGTTCCCCAGAGGCATCCGATCACCGAGAAGACAAGGATGATGGGGAAATAATAAAGGGGTAGCATGTCGCCGACCACGGGGACATAGGGCAGGATCAGGGCGGGCACCAGTCCGCCGGCCATTCCCCAGGCAAATCCCTTGCTGTTGAACCGCCACCAGTGCCATTTGAGGATGTTGGCAGCCACGTAACTGCCGTAGAGAGCGCCGGTGACCCATTGGAGGACGCTGTTCACGTCCTGGGCCAGCACGCCGAACCCGATGGAGATCACCACTACGACGAGGCCGACGATGATATTGGCCTTGTTGGATTGTTTCGGAGAGGCGTCGGGTTTGAAGTATTTGACGTATATGTCATTAACGATATAGGCCTGTGCGGCGTTGAGGGTTCCGGCGAAAGTGGACATAAAGGCTGCCAGAAGTCCGGCCAACAGAAGCCCCGACAGGCCGATGGGAATCCAGGGATGGCTGACCACGGCCGGGAGTACCAACTCGAAGTCGATATTTCCTGCGGCATTGGTGATTTGGGGCTGGATTTCGTTGAAGAGGATGAGCCCGATCACGGCAAACCCGGCGATCATCAGGTAACGCACCGGCATGAGGATCACCGAGACAAAGCCGCTCATCAGGCTGGCTTCCCGCGGTGATTTGGTGGAGAGGATCTTCTGCATGTCATAGGTGGGTGCCGGTCCGGCAATACTGGCCAAAATCCCTTTCATAAGAACAAATCCGAAGAAGAGAGAGAAGATTTCGTAGCCGCTTTCCGCGATGGTGGTGTTGAACTCCGTCAGTTTTCCGGTCCAGTTCAGGTCAAGGTGGGTGCCGAAGCCTGCAGAGTACCATCCTTCGGGAAGAAGGGAGGAGAAACTGATGACATCGAGGTGAGTCATGGCGATCACCGCCACGGCGATGGAGGCCAGGGTCATGATAACATACTGGGCGACATCGGCCCATACGATGCTGAGCATTCCCCCCATCAGGGCATAGAAAACGGCAAAAAGGGTGAAGAGGATCCCCCACACATGCGGAACATAAGCATCAGGAATAAAGGAGAGAGCCGGGAACATGGCCTTCATGGGAAGGAAAATTTCGATGAATTTTCCCATGCCAATAAAGCCGTAGGCCAGCATGCTCAGACATACCAGGATGGCAAAGACGACGATGATCCAGTGGGAAGTCACGGCCCCTCTGTCCTTGCCAAAGCGAAAACCGATCCATTCGGCACCGGTGGTGCATTCCGAGCGGCGGAGCCATGCCGAGAGGTAGACCATCAGGAAGATCTGGTTGAAGACAGGCCAGAGCCAGGGAATGTAGATACTCTTCAAACCGTAGACCACGGTGATGGCGACCAGCCATACCGTCCCGGAAATGTCAAACATCCCTGAGGCATTCGACAACCCCAGCATATACCAGGGCAGGGTCTTGCCCCCCAACAGGTATGACTCCAGGTTGCGCGAAGCCCGCCGCTTCATCACGAAGCCAATGAAAATTAACAGGCAGAGGTACAGCCCGATGATGGTCACATCAATGACATGTAATTTCATAATCTATGGTTTTGTTTTTTATGGGTAAAAAGCTGATGTTTTTTTCAGGCTTTTTCCTTATGGACAAATATAGGGTTTTATCAAAAACCGGGTTATTGTTATCTGTACATAATTGTAGGGGGAGTTAAAAAACTTTTCTTCAGCACGATTCTCCGGGGAATGGACCATGCCCGTTATCAGCAACAGGTCCGTCCATCTGTTGAATGATATAAATGGGTCTCTTTTTCTGTTCGTCGAAGAGGTATCCGGTGTACATGCCGATGATGCCCACCAGGAAAAAGAGGATGGAGAAGCTGACCGAGAGGAAGAGGATGATGGTGGTGTACCCCGAGGGGGGTGTTTGGCCGAAGAAGAAGACTCCCAGGGAATAGAGGCCGAGGATGATGGAGAGGAGGGAAAAGGCGAAGCCGAACCATATGCCCAGGTAAAGGGGGGCGTTGGAGAAGGAGGTGATGGCCTGGGCGGTCAGGCGGGTGAGCTTAAAGAAGGAATATTTAGTTTTTCCGGCTACCCTGTTGGGGGCGTCATAACTCAGGGAAGCCGAAGGGAATCCGATGATTTGGATGATGCCCCTGAGAAAGCGGTTTCTTTCGCGGAAATCATGGCGCAGCAGTGCGGCCACTTCTCCGCTGATGAGAAAGAAGTCGGAGCTGTTTTTTTGCAGTTTTTCGGAGGAAATCCTGTTGATGATTCCGTAGAAGAGGGAGGAGAAGACGCTGCCGGTGAAGGTATTGCCCTGGTTGGATTGGCGGTTCATGATGACGATGGCGAAACCCTCGTGGTGACGGCTGATCATGGTGGGTATCATTTCAAGGGGATGCTGCAGGTCGGCGTCCATGCAGATGACGGGGGAGCCCGTGGCGTGGTCGATGCCGGCGATCATGGCCGCCTCATGGCCGAAATTGCGGGAAAACCGGAGCAGCCTGATGGTGCCACCGGGAATTCCCTGTTCGCGGAAACGGCTGATCACCTGCGCAGAGCCGTCGGTGCTGCCATCATCGACAAAGAGAAACTCCCACTCCCCGGAATGGCGCGCGGTCATGGCCCGGAGTCCGCTGATCAGCAGGGGTAGCGACCCCTCTTCGTTAAAAACGGAAAAAACAACGGAGACCTTCCCCGACAGGGGCATGGGGTTTTTCTCTGGTGCAGTGCTGACCACTTCATCTGATAAGCTCTGATGTCCTGTTTCTGGTTGCGTCATGGATTACCCTGTTAGCTGGGGTAAAATTAACAAAACTGCTAATTTTGGTTATCTTCGTTGCCTGAAAAGAATCCCTGAGAATGGATAAAGAGTCACGGAAAGCCTATTTTGAAGCTGCCGCCGGGAAGATTCTCCGGTGGAGGAGAAAAAACCGGAGTTATCACCGTTTATTGGAAGAGTATTATCAGTTTTTCATCCCCCGGGGATCCAGGGTCCTGGAGCTGGGGTCAGGTACCGGCGATCTTCTGGCGGCGGTAGCTCCATGCTATGGCGTAGGGCTGGACTTCTCGTCGCAAATGACGGAGCTGGCGCGCAGCCGCCATCCGGAACTTCATTTCGTGGAGGCCGACGCCGAAGATTACCCCTTCTCCGAGAAATTCGATTATATCATCCTCTCCGACCTGGTGGGATCCTTGTGGGATGTGCAGAAGGTCTTCGAAAACATGCAACACGCCAGCCATGACCGCACCCGCATTATTATATCCAACTATAACTATTTATGGGAGCCGGTGATCCAGTTAAGCGAGAACCTGGGTTTCAAACAGAAGCAGCCCCTCCAGAACTGGCTCTCGATCACCGATATCAGGTCGATTCTCTCCCTGGCGGGTTTCGAGACCTTCCGCACCGAGAAAAAGATTATCCTTCCCAAGAATATTCCTTTGCTGTCGTGGTTTTTCAACCGTATCATGGTCAACCTGCCGTTTTTCAGGGGCAGCGGACTCACCAACTTCATCGTGGCGCGGCCTGCTGTTGAGCGGAATAACCAACCATCGGTGACCATTGTCGTTCCCGCGCGCAACGAAAAAGGGAACATCGAAAATGCCATTTTGCAGACCCCGGAATTTGGGAGCCACCAGGAGTTCATCTTTGTCGAGGGGAACTCTTCCGATGGCACCTGGGAGGAAATGCTCAGGGTGAAGGAGAGCTATCCTGACAAAGATATCAAGGTGATGCGGCAGTCGGGCAGGGGAAAGGGCAATGCTGTCAGGGAAGGATTCGAAAAGGCAACGGGCGACATGCTCTTTATTTTGGATGCTGACCTGACCACCCCACCGGGGGATATGCCCAAGTTTTATGATGCCTTGCGCAAGAACCGCGGGGAATTCATCAACGGATGCCGCCTGGTTTATCCCATGGAAAAGCAGGCCATGCGTTTTCTCAACCTCGTGGCCAACAAGACCTTCGGGATGATCTTCAGCTACCTGTTGGGACAGTCCCTGAAAGACACCCTCTGTGGCACCAAGGTCCTCTACCGGAAAGATTATGAGACCATCAGGGACAACCGCAGTTATTTTGGAGATTTTGATCCCTTTGGAGATTTTGACCTGCTTTTCGGGGCGGCCAAACTCAACCTGAAAATCGTGGAGGTCAATGTCAGGTATAAAGACCGTCAGTACGGAAGTACCCAAATCAGCCGTTTCCGGCATGGGTGGTTGCTGGTACGCATGACGGTATATGCCGCCCGGAAATTGAAATTTTTCTAATCCTTCCGTCGTGAAATCGAGGCTTTATGGCATCGGGTTCTCCCTGGGAATAGCCCTGCTCTTCCTGGTGATCTTTTTCCGTCCGGTGCTTCGCGACCCTGACCAGCTCTATTTCGCCACCGGTGGCGACGGATTCAAGGCTTACTACGGGGCGATCTGGCATGTCCGTTACGATTCTCTGTCGCAAAGGAGCGGGGCCATGAACTACCCCTTCGGTGAGGAAATCCACTTCACCGACAGCCAGCCGCCCGTGACCAATACCCTCAGAATGGCAGCCTCCACATTCCCCGGAATCAGGGACCACACTGTGGGCATCATCAACCTGTTGATGCTTCTTTCCATTGTTTTGGGAGTGCTCTTTCTCTGTCTGATCCTCATGGAAAGCGGGGTAGCGTGGTGGTATGCCGCCCTTGTGGCCGCCGGTATGGCCTTTCTCTCGCCGCAGCTCCAAAGGATGGGCGGCCATTTCTCCCTGGCCTGGGTCTTCTGGATTCCCCTGACGGCCTGGCTGATCCTCCGTTTCGACCGCTCCCGCTGGCTCCTCTACACCCTTCTGCTGGGAGCCACCACCTTTGCCGCCGGAGCCCTCCATTTTTACTATACCGGTTTTATCGGCTGTCTCATCCTGGGATACTGGCTCTTCCGTTTTTTGTGGTACCGCAAGGCCTCCACCTATTGGTACCGCGACTTTCTTCATATTTTCCTGCAGTTGATATTGCCGGTCCTGGTGTTGCAACTACTGGTGCAGATGAATGACGATGTGACCGACCGCACGGCATGGCCTTTCGGCTACGACCGAAGTGTTGCCCATCCGGTGGCCATCTTCCTCCCTTCGGGGGCTCCTTGGGCTTTTGTGCCGCGCATCATCACCGTCTTCCGCCATATCTCCTGGGAATCCTATGCTTATATCGGCACCGCCGCCCTGTCAGGGGTGCTGGCCGGACTCTTCTTCATGGGGCGCCGGATAATGCGCAAACAACCCTTTTACCGCGTTTCCCCTGACAGGATGATGAATCTCCTCTTCTGGATCTCATTCCTGGCCCTTCTTTTTTCCTTCGGAATTCCCTTTATCTTCGGACTGGAACAGCTCTATGACTTTGTGGGGTCTTTCCGGCAACTCAGGGTGCTGGCCCGTTTCTCATGGCTCTTTTTCTATTTCATCAATCTGGTGGTTTTCAGTGCCCTCTACCACAAAGCCCTGGGCTCCCCCTCCCGCTGGTGGTGGAAGGCGTTCGCGGGGGCGGCACTCTTCATGCTCCTTCTCGAAGCGGTTTACAATACCCGGGGGGTGGCCGTTCACCTCAACAACAGGATTGCCGAACTGGAAGACCGGGAAAATGTGACAGAGGCCAACCGTTGGGTGAAGGAGATCAACGCCGGGGATTATCAGGCGATTCTCCCGTTGCCATGGTTTCATGTAGGGTCGGAAAATATCTGGATCGAGGGAACCGAGGAGGGAAAAGAGACGGCCATGGTAGCCTCCCTGAAAACGGGGCTTCCTCTGGTGGCCACCATGCTGAGCCGTACCTCCCTGTCGCAGACCTTCATGAGCACTTCCCTGTTTACGGAACCATTACAGCGCCTCGAACTGGTGGATTATCTTCCCTCCGAGAAGCCCTTCCTGGTGTTGGTGATGAAGGATTACACGCCTACTCCTGCGGAACAGTGGCTACTCCGCGGAGCTGCTCCCGTGGCTTCCGCCGGGAAGTTTGCCCTTTGGCGGCTTCCGGTCACCCAAATAAAAAGCCAGCATGAGACGTGGCGCCGTAGTATATTTGAGAATTATGCAGCATCACGGCTTTATTCCCGCGGAAATATGCAGCTGTCGGATTCGGCAGCCTTCGTTAGGCGGCATGGTTTTGATGACGAGGGGTCGCGGGTGACTCTTCGTGGAATGGGAGCCTTCACCTTTCCGGCACGCGAAAAGCTTCTTTTCGCCGTGGATACCCTACAGGGGGTCAGGGCCGGAGAAGCCATCACCCTGGGATTCTGGGTTTACCGCTATCAGGAAGATGCCACACTGCGCACCTGGATGGAGGTGGTCACCAAAGACTCCTCTTCGGGAATGGAAATATCGCGGGGTAGATTTCAGTTGTTCCGGCACCTGAAAGCATTTCAGGAAGATTGGGCTCTGGTGGAATTCGACCTTCCCGTGGAAAGGGAGGGGATGATCCTGGAGTTGTATCTGGAACATGACGTACTCCGCAATGCCGAATTCACCGCCGATGAGCTGCTGATACGCTCCCGGGGGCTCGATGTATGGCAGACCAACGGACCCACCCTTCTGCATAATGGCAGAACATTTGTCAGAAGGCAGGGAATGTAAGGTATTTCAATAAGAATCGGCCGGCAATCGGGGAGGAATCATCCCCGGCTGCCGGCCGTACCTTTTTATAATACCTTGTGCCCTGAGCCGTAACCCCTGAGGCACGCAACTTACCTATCCTTTATACGTCAGCCATTTGGCGAGTTCCTTGAAGGTGACTTTCTTTCCGTACATGAGGATTCCGGTGCGGTATATTTTGGCGCCGACCCAGATGGCTCCCACCGTGGTAGCCACGAGCAGGACCATGGAAAGGATGATTTCCCATGTAGGAGGGGAGAAGGGCAGTCGTGCCAACATACATATCGGGGAGGTAAAGGGGACGATGGAGGCCCAGAAGGCGATACTTCCCTCGGGGTTCCGGGAAATGGAAACCAGCAGGATGATAGAGAGGATCAGCGGGAAGGTGAGGGGAAGGATCATTTGCTGAGAGTCTTCATCGTTGTCGACAGCGGCACCCACGGCACCCATCAGGGAGCTGTAGAGCAGGTAACCTCCCAGGAAGTAAAAGACAAAACCGAAGATGATCAGCGGGATGTTGAGGTTGGCCAGGCTTTCGAGAATTCCGGCGATTTGGTTGTCGCCACCTGCCAGGGCTGCCGGGTTTTGCCCCATGGCCTGCTGTGATTCCATGACGCTCTGTCCCATCTGTTGCGCCGTTTCCGGGGTGAAAAAGCTCTGCATCACCCCCAGGGCGATCACCCCCAGAATAATCCAGATGCCCACCTGGGTGAGGCCCACCAGGGCTGTACCCACGATCTTGCCCGCCATCAACTGGAAGGGCTTCACCGAGGAGACAATCACCTCCACAATACGGTTTTTCTTCTCTTCCATGACGCTGCGCATGACCATAGAACCGTACATGAAGACGAAAAAGTAAATGACGAACCCCATCAGGTAACTGACAAAAAAGGCCACGATCGAGGAACTCTTCTTCTGTTCCCCTGAATCGGTAACCTTCAGGGTGTTCACGATGACCTTGGTTTTGGTGGCGGCCAGTTTCTGCTCCAGATCAGGGACGCTGGTCTCCTCGATCACCTTGTTCCGTTTGTCGGTTTCAATGATCTGACTCAACTTCCTCTCAATCTGCTCGTTCAAGTCCATGGGAAGCTGTTTCTTCGACAGCAGTTCCACCTGGTTTACCGTGTAAACATTAGCGGGAATGTAAAGAAGGGCGTAAAATTCATCATCGGTGAGGTTGTTTTTGAGGCTCTTGTATTTCTCCTCCTCGATGAAATGGTACTTGGTATATCCTTCCTGACCCAGCTGGTCGTAGAAGAGTGTCGACTCGTCATAAACGGCGATGAGTCTCTCCTGTTTGTCATCACGCATGGCCAGCCACATGGGGATGACCATCAACGCAGCCATCAGGAGGGGGACGACAAGGGTGGTGACGATAAATGATTTTTTCCTGACACGGATGAGGTATTCACGTTTCAGAATGATCCAGGTCTTATTCATATTGTGGTGTTTTCTTGGTTATAATTTCCAACTGCTTTGATAAAAACATCGTTCATACTGGGAATGATCTCCCTGAATGATCTGATTTCTGCCACATCGAGGAGGCTCCTGACCAGTTCGTTGTTTCCGTTTCCGTCAATGTGCTGGACGCGGATGTTGTTTTCGCGTACTGTTTCCTTGTGGTCGAGGATGGTGAAGTTTCTGTCGAGAACCTGCTGAACCTGTTGGAAATCGCCAATATAGGAGAGTTCAAAGATATTTGACTTGTAGTTTTCCTTGACCTCGTGAACTGGTCCGTCGAGGATTTTTCTGGATTTATTGATCAGGGCGATGTGATCGCAGAGGTCTTCGACGGTGCCCATGTTGTGTGTCGAGAAGATAATGGTGGCTCCTTTTTCGCGGAGTTCCAGGATCTCCTGTTTGATCAGGTTGGCATTGATGGGGTCGAAGCCGCTGAAGGGTTCGTCAAAGATGAGCAACTGGGGATTGTGGACCACCGTGGTGATAAACTGCACCTTTTGCTGCATTCCTTTGGAGAGTTCCTCCACCTTCTTATCCCACCACGAAGTGATGTCAAATTTCTTGAACCAGTATTTGAGGCTGTTCATAGCCTGGCTTCGGGACATTCCCTTGAGCTGGGCGAGGTAGATGGCCTGGTCCCCGATTTTCATCTTGGTATAAAGGCCGCGTTCTTCGGGGAGGTAGCCGATACGGCTGACATCTTCAGGTTTTATCTTCTTTCCTTCGAGGAAGACCTCGCCCTGGTCGGGAGCCGTGATCTGGTTGACGATCCTGATCAGGGTTGTTTTTCCGGCCCCGTTGGGCCCCAGCAATCCGAAGATGCAGCCCCGGGGCACCTCAATACTTACATCTGTGAGGGCATGTGTGCTGCCGTAAACTTTGTGAATTCCTTGGGTTGTGAAAAATTCCATATGCTGTTTTTGAAATTGGTAGACGGTTTGGTTCAATAATTACATCGTTATGTAAAGGGGTTGCCGTTTTTGTCGAGTTTGTCGAGGTCCTGAGTGATTTTCCGGACGATTTTCAGGTTATCGAAGAACTCCTTGGCGATGACGCGCAGGATGGTATAGATGGGGATGGCCAGCACCATGCCTATGATGCCTCCCAGGCTTCCGGCCGCCAGGATGACCAGGAAGATCTCGAGGGGATGGGCTTTCACGCTACTGCTGTAGATTAAGGGCTGGAAAAGGACATCGTCGAGGACTTTGACGGAAAGGAAGGCCACGGCCATCCATCCCAGCAGGGGCAGGGTGTAACTCATAAAGTCCATGTGGACATGTATGGCCAGACCGATCATCAGACCGATGGTCACGCCGATCCAGGGACCTACATAGGGAATGATGTTGAAGAGCCCACAGAAGAGCCCGATGATGACGGCGTGGTTAAATTCAAGGCCGATGATGGTCAGTCCCAGCGTATAGAGCGACCCCACCAGAATCATTTCCAGCACGATGCCCAGGAAATACCTCCTGAGCAGATAGGAGATGGAATCGAGAATCTTGCTTACTTTTTCCTCCATGTCGGTGGGGACCAGCAAGAGGATGGCATCGCGGAACATGGTGGAGTCCTTCAGAAAGAAAAAGGTGATGAAGGAGACGGCGAAAAAGCCGATAAAGAGTTCTCCCACGGTGCCTGCTATGAAGCTTACCATTTGGTTCAGGTCGGAAATCCGGAATTTCTCATCGAGTTGCTGGCTGATCAGGTCGATAAAGGTGCTGTCGGTGATGACCACGGGGCCCCGGCTGAAGAAGCTGAAAAACCGGGTGAGGGGTTCCTGGAGGGAAGAGAAGATCTGCTCGAAATTGATCGAGGAGAAAGTCTCAAATTCCTTGACCAGCAGGGGAATGAGAAACTTGAATACGGCGAAGAAGAGGAGCCAGAGAGAGATCAGCGAGATAAAGGCGGCCACCGACCGGGGAATGCTCCATTTGCCGATTCTCACCCTGTCAAGGGCCCACATCAAGGGCTTCCCGACAAAGGAGAGAATGACCGATAAAAGGATATATATGACGATATCAAGAAAGAACCAGAGCAGGAAAGCCAGTATGACGCCTCCCGAAATAAGCAGGATGTTGCGCGTGCGGTTCTTGATATTGAACATGCTGTTTTTTATTCAAATGTAAGATATTTTTTTTCAGACTGAATGTGGCGGTGGTTATTTTCGGGGGAAGCCGCCCTAGTCTTTCATTAACCGGAGGGGCTGCCGGGGGCCAACTGGCGGGAGGCCCTGTGGTGGTACCATTGGGTCAGGGTACAGTTGTAAAAATGGGATTTCCGGGGGTGGTGCCAGGGGCCCTCCGGAAACTGACGCATGAGAAGGGTGGTGATTTCATGGTAGAAGGCGTCGTCGTTCATGGGATACCAGAGGGTTTTAACGAAGTGGGGCAGGGTGCGGATGATGAACTCCCTGGCCGGACTGTAAGGGTGTCGCGGCGCCGTTTCAGTGCGTAGATCCCCGTCGCACCCGTGGGGTTTGAAAAAGTGGGTGGCCAGGGTGTCGTAATAGAGTTTTCCCCCCAACAAAGCCTCCAGGGGAAGGGAGAGGAACCACGCCGTGAGTTCCCTGTTGAAAAGGGGCATGACAGGGCGGAGGCCGAAGAAGTCGAAGAGCAGCGTGGAGTTAGCGATCAGTTTGCACTGCCGTTCTTCGAGGTCCCAGCTGCGGAATAGCCCTGTGGGGGTGAGTCCTTCGGGGAAGGTGCCCGATAGAGGAAACGCCGGTTGATTTGCCAATGAAGTGACCGGGCTGGTGTATTCTCCGGAATTCTGGAAAAATTCCCTGTAGAAAGTCTCCCTTACTTTGTTCAATTCCCTTTTCCCGGAGGGGTAGGAGGTGCCGAACCGGGTGATGATGGCCTTGAAGAGTTCTTTGGGGGAGTCGCCGGGGAGTGCGGTATAGAGGTGGGACCCTCTGAGGAAGTCGCCGGGATGCCCCGGCATGACGATGGTTTCGTGGTCGATGACCCCTGTGTCGAGGAGGTGCCTGACGGCGGGGTAGTCCTGCATGAAGGGCATGGAGGAGAGGTGGCCGGCGAAGTCGATATACTCATGGAAGATGGCGTCGCTGGTGTAACGGCCGATCATGGCCTGGTCATAATTTACGGTAAGGTGGGGAAATCCCAGCTGTCGGGCGATGCGGGTGGCGGCAGGGGCTTCGCTGTTGCCGGGGCGGCCCCAGGTGGCACAGATAACATTCGTATGCCCTGTTTCTCTGAGAAGGCAGGCCAGGAGGCGGGAGTCGTAGCCTGAGGTGAGGGGAAGGAGGATTTTTTTCTCTTTCAGCAGTGGCCGATAAGATGCGAAAGCCCGGCGGATCCTCGCGGCGGCTTCCGCGGTCAGCGGTGGCCGCGTCATTTCGTTTTCTTCCGGGGTGCTCACGGGCGGGGATTCCCGGGAAATCAGAGGGCTTTCCCCATCAGGAGGGGAACATTCCCGGGAGAGAGGAAGAGGGCTCAGACGCTGTGGGGCTCCAGGAATGAAGAAATGGCCGGTGTCGCCCTCATGGCTGATTCTGATGATTTCGCCGGCTCTTACCTGTCGGAGGTTGGCGGCGAGGGTTTTGCCGGCCGGGGTGACCCCGAAATGGAGGAAATAGCGGGAGGCTTCTTCGTCGGGGGGCTGGAGGCCTGCCTGCGCCAGGAGCCGCAGCGGGGAGTCCCCGGCCATGATCCTCTGCTCTGTGGTCAGGTAAAAGAGAGGATAACTGCGGCTGATGCTGCACGCCAGCCATATCTCCTCCTTTCTGAGGGCGATCAGGGAGAACTGTCCGTCGAGGGTTTCCACCCACTGCCGGAACTCCCCGAAGGAGGAGATGTGGTTCCGGGTGAGGTGCCACAGTTCCCCGTCAGAAGCCATGCCGTGTGCTCCGATGGCAAAACCGGTAACCCTGAGTTCTTCGGGAAGGGAGGGTCCCCCCGCCCCGGGGAGTGCCCCACTGTTCCAGCGGTAAGCGCCGGTATCGATGGTCATCGGGTCATCCATAGCCGCAGGATTAGAAGAGGAACAACGGCCAGGGCCGTGGCTTTCGCCAGAAAAAAGAGAGCCCTGAGGGTTTTCACTCCGGCCAGATGGAGGGAGTAAAAGGTCAGAAATCCAAAAAAGAGGAGTCCGGTAAGACTATAAAGGGCGATGGTCAGCGTCAGCTCCTTCAGGAGGAAGCCTCCGGCCAGAAGGACTGCCGCCCGTGCGATCAGGAGAAGGATGTTGAAGATCATCGACACCTTTTGTTTTTCCCGGGCGATCAGGATTGTGGAGAGGGGGGATCCGGTGAAGACCATGAATAGCCAGGGTGAGAGCAGGGAGGCCAGGCTTCCCGAGAAGGCCCATTCCGCGCCGAAGAGGAGGCTGAAAATCTCCTTTCCCCAGAGGGCCAGAAGGGTAAAGGGCACGATGCCCAAAGTCACCTGTTTCCTGAAGAGATCCCAGGTGAGGGTTTCCAAATCGGCGGGGGTTTCCTGAAGAGAGCGGGCTTTCTGGATATACACACTTCCGATGGAGATGGAGGTGAGCTGCACGGGAATGCTGAGATAACGGTGCGAAAAGGAGTAGAGGCCCAGCATGGTTTTTCCGAAGAAGGGCTGGATCATAAAGACCGGCAGCTGGCTGCTCAGGAAGTTGAAAAATTCGGAGGGAACCGAAAAGCGGGGGAAGTTGGCATAACGGCGGGCCAGGGCTTTTTCCGAATCGGTGTAGCGAAGAGCCTTTCCGAAGGAGAAGGGAAGTGAAAAAATCCGTTTGGTTTTTTCCGGGAGGCTCTTTTTTTCGTTTTCCGGAAGGTAAAAGAAAAAGAGGGCGAAAGTCAGTGCTTGGGCGAGGGTGACGCCCAGGAAGAGCCCTACCGACGGAAAGATGAAAAAGAGGGATTGGAGGATTCCCGAGGCCAGGGCGCGGCAGAGTTCCAGGGAGGCCAGTCTTTTAAAAAGCTTGTTACTGATGAAGTTGTTACGGATAAGCTGCAGGGCGCCGAAGAAAAAGGCGTGGAGGGGGATCATCATCACCATCAGGCTGTTACCCCTGATGGTGGCGGGGAGCAGCAGGGAGAGGAGCATGGCCGCCAGGAGGATTCCGTTGATGATGGCGTTG
This sequence comes from uncultured Prolixibacteraceae bacterium, assembly GCA_964567485.1. Lineage (GTDB taxonomy): Bacteria > Bacteroidota > Bacteroidia > Bacteroidales > Prolixibacteraceae > UBA1413. Next base: position 82,305 of record CAZMMX010000008.1, read on the forward strand.
GTTTTCAGCCCCAGGGAGAAGAGCTGCTGCTTCTCGGCGGCGCTTCCGGCCAGAAGGAGAGCCCCCTCATAGCCGCCGTTGGCGAAGATGGAGACCAGGGAGGAGATGCTCAGAAATAAGACGAAAATGCCGAAATCATCGGGAGCATAGAGCCTGGCGATAAGGATGGCAAAGAGGGCAGGGACCAGCCGTGCGGCAAAGATCCCCGAGAACAGGCCTATGATGTTCCTGTAGAAATCACTCTTTATCAGCTTGTGCCACCTTTTTTCGGGTCGGGTCATCGTCGGGTTTCAAAAACGGAAGTAAAAGTAATAAAATGGGTCTGTTTTGCGATATCCTCGCAGGAATGATTGGCTCTTCCCCTTGAAAGGTTCGGGTGCGGCGATCATGGCAGGAGCAATATCGTTCTCTCCGAAACAGTGCAATATCACAATCCCCGGAATCCTTGGTTTGTGGAGCGGGAAAAATGTTTTCTATCTTTGTGCTGAAGAAAGGAGAAAGTATGGAACTATGGATAGACGACCGGGCGACGGAGCAGCAATACAGGGAGCTGTTGCAGAAGATCAGCATGCACCGCAGTGGTGAGGTGGCTGACCAGATGAAGCACCGGGGAATCGACTACAAGATGAACTGGGGGGTCAGCCTGACCGACCTGCGGGCCATGGCTGCCGGGGTGCCGTCTTCGCACCTGTTGGCGATGAAGCTGTGGAATAAACAGTGGCGGGAGACCATGATTCTGGCCACGCTGACCGATGATCCCACGCAGGTGACCGAGGAGCAGATGGACTATTGGACACATAGTTTCACCAACAGCGAGATCGCCGAGCAGGCCTCGGCCAACCTGTGGTGCCATACCCTTTTTGCCTATGCCAAGGCTTTGGAGTGGTGTCGCGGAAAGAAGCACTTCATACGCTACACGGCGGTTCATCTGGCCGGGCGTTTGGCCATGACCGACAAAAAATCACCCGACGAGATGTTTGAACCCTTTCTGGAAGAGCTGACGACCCTGGCCAAGGACCCCACGCTGTCACAGGTGATCTCCCGCACCGTGCTGATCATGGCAGGGCGGTCAGAATATCTCCGAAACCTCATTGCGGAGTGGGCAGAGGAACTGATACAGTCAGAACAGGAAGCCTCCGCGATTATGGCCGGGGAACTGAAGGAGGGACTTCAGTTTGTTGGGTGAGGGTATCAAAAAAAACATTATATTGCCATAAAAACCATCTTTATGCCATTGCTGGAAGTTACCGATAAAAAAACCAAAAGGCTTTTTCACAGGGTTCCTCACCTGATCTATAAGGATGATCCGCATTGGGCGTGTCCTCTGGAGATGATGGTGGAAAACATCTTTGATCCTTCGCGGAATGCCTCCTTTAAGAATGGGGAGGCGATCAGGTGGGTCCTCCTGGGGGATCAGGGGCAGCTTCTGGGGAGGATTGCTGCTTTTTACAACCGTGACAAGGCGTTGGTCTATGAGCAGCCCACGGGGGGATGCGGTTTTTTTGAATGTGTCAACGACTTCTCTGCTGCGGCACTCCTTTTCACGGCTGCCGTGGATTGGCTGAAAGCCCGGGGCATGGAGGCCATGGATGGGCCTGTGAACTTCGGGGAGAACTATATGAACTGGGGGCTCCTGGTTGATGGGTTCATGCCCCAGGGATTCGGCATGCCCTACAATCCTCCCTATTATGTGGAACTCTTCGAGCATTTCGGTTTCCGCACCTATTTCCGTCAGTTCAGCTATCACCTCGATATTACGTTGCCCGAACTCCCCGACCGCTTCTGGAAAGTCGCCGAATGGGTGGCCCAAAAGCCGCAGTTCAGTTTTCGTCACTTTACCTGGGAGCAGAGCAGCAAATTCGTGGAGGACTTCGCGCATGTCTATGACGAAGCCTGGCGTTATCATGAGCACTTCAAGCCCCTTGACCGCGATGACTTGCACGGTTTCCTGACATCGTCGAAGATGATGCTGGAAGAGAAATTCATCTGGTTAGCCTATCACGAAGAGGAGCCCATTGCCGTATTTGTGATGATTCCCGACATCAACCAGATCCTCAGGCGCCTTAACGGGAAGCTCCATCCCTGGAATCTGCTGAAGCTGATGTGGTACCGGAAGAGCAAAGTGATCACCCGCACCCGGGGGATCATCATCGGCATCTCCCCGAAGTATCAGCGGTCAGGAATCGAATCGGCGATTTTCTGGCATCTGCGGCCCATCATGTACACCATGCCGTGGTATAAGGAGATGGAGCTTTCATGGGCCGGCGACTTCAACCCGAAAATCGTGGCCCTTTATGAGTCGGTAGGCGGAAAGCACATGAAGACCCACCACACCATGCGTTACCTTTTCGACCGTAATAAACCCTTCGTCAGGGCTCCCATTATCGGCCAGAAACAGGCGGAGGAGATGCCCGCATGATGCACGGGAACCCTCTGTACCACAGGAATCACCGGGGTTCTGACATGCGGTAAAAAGCCTGACCTGTTATTTCTTTGTTTAAATTGAAATAATTCGGGAATCAGGGTTTGCAAATTCGGGAACAAATTCTATCTTTGCCCCCCGTTTAAGGAACTGAAGAAAAATTAAGAAAATGAAAAAGGGAATACATCCGGCAAGTTACAGAATGGTGGCCTTCAGGGATATGTCGAACGGTCACACATTCATCACCCGGTCAACGGTGCAGAGCAGGGAAAACGTGGAAATCGACGGTGTTCAGTACCCGTTGGTGAAAATTGAAATCTCGAATACTTCCCATCCGTTTTATACCGGAAAGGTGAAATTGGTAGACACGGCAGGTCGCGTGGACAAGTTCATGAACCGCTACAAGAACCACATGGAAAAGAGAGGCAAATAGTGCTCAACGATATGTTAAAAAGCTCCGGAGACGGAGCTTTTTTTTTGCCGTTTTCTGCCATAACTGCTCTTTACAGGGCCGGGAGAAGAGAAAAGGGCTCCATGGCACAACAATTGCCATGACATTACACCTGGTGTAACCGAAGTGAAAAGCGACATTTTGTCATAAGGAGAGAGGATAGTTATGGGAAATACGAAAACTGGCGGACAGAGGAGTTGGAATTTGTCTGATCTGATCAATAATAATGCAGAATTTTACCCCATCATTGCCGATGGTGATGATGAATCCCTGAGGAGTCCTGAGGTTCCCGAGGTGTTACCGGTATTGCCATTGCGGAATACGGTGCTATTTCCCGGGGTGGTGATACCCATCAGTGTAGGGCGGCAGAAGTCGCTGCGGCTGGTGCAGGATGTTAACCGGGGGAGCAAGATGCTGGGAACGCTGGCGCAGACCGATCCGCGGATGGATGATCCGGAGCCCGGGGATCTCTACCAGTTGGGAACCGTGGCCGAGATCCTCAAGGTGCTGGAGATGCCCGATGGTTCCACCACGGTGATCATTCAGGGAAAGCGGCGTTTCCGGGTGGCGGAATTCATCAGTGGGGATCCCTATTTCAAGGCCCGGGTGGAGGTTCTGCACGATGTGGCTCCTGCTGACAATACCGAATTCAGCGCCATCGTGGGGTCTTTGAAAGATCTGTCGATCAAGATCGCTCATTTTTCGGCCAACGTTCCTCCTGAGGCGACCTTTGCCGTCAAGAATATCGAGAATTCCACCTTTCTGATAAATTTCATCTGTTCCAACACCGACATCAGCGTGGAGGAGAAGCAGAAGTTGCTGGAGATTGACCATTTGCGTGATCGCGGGGTTCAGGCCATCAGTTACCTGGTGAAGGAGTTACAGATGCTTGAGCTGAAGCACGACATCCAGAAGAAGGTGAAGACCGACATCGACAAGCAGCAGAGGGAGTATATGCTGCACCAGCAGATGAAGACCATCCAGGACGAACTGGGAGGCAATCCCGTTGACCAGGAGATCAAACTCCTCAGGGAGAAAGGATCAGAAAAGCAGTGGAGTGACGAGGTGGCCCGGCATTTTGAGAAAGAGGTAGACAAGCTGGCGCGGCTGAATCCTGCCGCCGGGGAGTATTCGGTGCAGTTTGGCTATTGCCAGACGCTGCTCGACCTTCCGTGGGATGAAACCACCAGCGACAATTTCGATTTGGAAAATGCGCGTAAGGTCTTGGATGAGGATCATTTCGGCCTGGAAAAGGTGAAGGAGAGGATCCTCGAGCATTTGGCAGTTCTGAAGTTGAAGAACGACCTGAAGTCCCCCATTCTCTGTCTTTACGGTCCTCCCGGGGTGGGAAAAACCTCTTTGGGCAAGTCGATTGCCCGTGCCCTGGGCAGGAAATATGTGCGCATGAGCCTGGGGGGTCTCCACGATGAGTCGGAGATCAGGGGCCACCGGAAGACTTACATAGGTGCCATGCCGGGGCGTGTTATCCAGAATATCAAAAAGGCCAAGTCCTCGAACCCGGTGTTTGTGCTGGATGAGATCGACAAGGTCTCGCACCAGTTCCATGGGGATCCTGCCTCGGCCTTGCTCGAGGTGCTCGATCCCGAACAGAATGCCGAATTTCATGACAATTATGTGGAGATAGAATACGACCTGAGCCGGGTGATGTTCATCGCCACCGCCAATACGCTGAGTACGATTGCTCAGCCCTTGCGTGACCGTTTGGAGTTGATCGAGGTCAGCGGTTACCTGGTGGAGGAGAAGGTGGAGATTGCCCGCCGTCATCTGGTGCCCCGGCAGTTGGAGAACCACGGGGTGAAGCCGGAACAGCTGGAAATTCCGGCGGAGGTGCTGACCCATATCATTGAGTACTACACCCGGGAGTCGGGGGTTCGCGAACTAGACCAGAAGATTGCCCGTGTGACGCGCAGGGTGGCCAAGAAAATCGCCTTTGGGGAGAAGTATAATATTAAGGTGACCCTGGAGGATGTCAGGGCTTACCTGGGAATTACCGAATACAACAAGGAGGCCTACCAGGGCAATGATTTTGCCGGGGTGGTCACCGGACTGGCGTGGACGGCAGCCGGAGGGGAGATTCTCTATGTGGAGAGTAGTCTGAGCAAGGGGAAGGGGGCCCTGACCCTTACCGGGAACCTGGGGGATGTCATGAAGGAGTCGGCGATGCTGGCCCTGGAATTCCTCAAGAGTCATGCCACGGAACTGGAACTGAATCCCGACATTTTTGAGCGGTGGAATGTCCACATGCACGTTCCGGAAGGGGCGATTCCCAAGGACGGGCCCTCGGCGGGGGTCACCATGGTCACCTCGATGGCCTCGGCGTTTACCCAGAGGAAGGTCAGGGCCGGTGTGGCCATGACCGGGGAGATCACCCTGCGGGGCAAGGTCCTTCCTGTGGGCGGAATCAAGGAGAAGATCCTGGCCGCCAAGAGAGCAGGCATCAGGGAAATCATTCTTTCTGACGATAACCGGAAAGATCTCGAAGAGATCAAAGCTGCTTACCTGAAAGGGTTAAAATTCCACTTTGTGAAGACGATTCAGGAAGTGTTGAACTACGCCCTTCTGACGGCAAAGGTGAAAAATCCGCTGCTGATCAGTTGATTTTGTCCTTGTTGCCGGTCATTCAGTGAAGTCTGTGCTGTCGGTCGTTGAGTGATGTCTGTGCTGTCGGCCATTGAGTGAAGTCTGTGCTGTCGGTCGTTGAGTGAAGTCTGTGCTGTCGGTCATTGAGTGCAGTCTGTGCTGTCGGCCAGTGAGTGAAGTTGTTGCCGGTCGTTGAGTGATGTCTGTGTTGTCGGCCATTGAGAGAAGTCTGTGCTGACGGCCAGGCCGGTCACTTATGACGAGGCACCTGGTTTCCGGGTCAGGACATCGGTATTGTATGGCTATGGTCACCCTGCTGGAGATCCGCATTTAACGGGTTAGTCAATCAGATGGGGGATTAATAATCACGGGTTTTTCAGGCGTCTGTTTCCCTTGACGGCCTTTGGCCAGTAGGGGCAGTTGCGGCATCCGTTGGCGCAGCAGTAGCCCCTGCGTCTGAGGTAATCTTCCGTCATTACGCGGTATCCTTCCGGGGAGAGGGTAAAGTCGACGCCTTCCTTCAGTTGGTCGCCGCCATAGTCAATATCGTCAGGAAAATCGGCCATATTTTGGTACCGGAGAGTTAACGAGCTATGTAATCTTTAATTTTCGAGGCTGGTCATGGGACAAGGGGCCACGCGCTGTTGTTATCTTAAAACTCCTCTTCGTCGTAGTTGAATCTGCGGAGGGTATGGCCGAGCCTGTCGCGTTTTGTCTTGAGGTAACGCTGGTTATAGCGGTTGGGCTGCACTTCGAGGGGGGCTACCCTGACAACGCGGAGGCCGTAGGCTTCGAGGCCCACGCGTTTCACGGGGTTGTTGGTCATCAGGATCATGTCGGTGACTCCGAGGTTGCGGAGGATTTGGGCGCCCACGCCATAATCGCGCTCGTCGGCTTTGAATCCCAGATGGATGTTGGCGTCTACGGTGTCGAGGCCCTGGTCCTGGAGTTTATAGGCGGCGATCTTGTTGAGCAGTCCGATGCCGCGTCCTTCCTGTTGCATATAGACGATGACACCTTTGCCTTCCTTTTCGATGGTTTGCATGGCCTGATGGAGCTGTTCTCCGCATTCACAGCGTTGTGATCCGAAGATGTCACCCGTCATGCAAGAAGAGTGCATCCTCACGTGAATGGGTTCTCCGGGCTTCCATTCTCCCTTGATCAGGGCCACATGTTCCAGTCCGTTGCTTTTCTGGAGGAAGGGGACGATGTGAAAGTTGCCGTATTTGGTGGGGAGTTCCACTTCTTCGCCGCGTTTGATGAGGCTTTCCCTTTGGAGGCGGTAGGCGATCAGGTCCTTGATGGTGACGATATTGACGCCAAAGCGTGAGGCCAGTTCTGCGAGTTGGGGGAGGCGTGCCATGGTGCCGTCGTCGTTCATCACTTCCACGAGGACTCCCGAGGGATGAAGTCCGGCGAGGCGTGCCAGGTCCACGGCCGCTTCGGTATGGCCGGCACGACGGAGGACTCCCCGGTTTTTGGCCTTCAGGGGGAAGATATGTCCGGGTCTTCCCAGTTCTTCGGCACGGGTGGAAGGGTCGACCAGTGCCTTGATGGTGATGGCCCTGTCGGAAGCGGAAATTCCGGTGGTCACCCCCGGAAGGAGGGCGTCGACCGACACCGTGAATTGGGTTTCGTGGAATGAGGTGTTCTGTCCGACCATCATATTCAGGTCGAGTTCTTCGCATCGTTTTTCGGTGAGGGCCACGCAGATCAGCCCCCTGCCGTAGGTGGCCATGAAGTTGATCTTTTCAGGGGTGATCAGTTCCGAGGCAGTGATGAAGTCTCCTTCATTCTCCCTGTCCTCATCGTCGACCACCAGAACCATTTTCCCCTCCTTAATGGCTTCAATGGCTTCGGGGATGGTGTTTAAAACTATATCGGGCATGATCTCATGAGTTGTAATCGGGGCCAAATATAAGGGAAATCCCCGTGCAAATCAAAGTAAAAAGGGAATTCGATTCCGGTGAGTGCAGTCCCGCTGGCTCTGTTGCGGGGCGAGCGACCAGCGCCATTTGCCATTCGGGGGGATCAGTTGTCGGCAGCGCGGCGTGATTTTTCCCAGGTGACTT
>CAZMMX010000008.1:89950-94603 GCA_964567485.1 uncultured Prolixibacteraceae bacterium
GCCATTCGGGGGGATCAGTTGTCGGCAGCGCGGCGTGATTTTTCCCAGGTGACTTTCTGGTTGCCTTTGAAATAGCGGCATATCCCCCATACCGAGGCGTAATTGATGGCTACGAAGTAATAAGGGGCGAAGAAGAGTTTCATTTTCAGTTTTCGGTGTTCCATGTACCAGCCAGCCAGGACCAGGAGGTAGCAGAAGATCTGGAGCCAGAGGACGAGGGTGGGGAAGGAGGGCTGGAGCCAGCTATTTTGGGAGGCCACCAGGGCGATGTTTGCGGGAAGGAAAAGGAAGAGGAAGAGGGGGGCCACCGACCATCGGAGCACCTTATGGGAGAAGTACTGCCAGCTGAGAAGGCCGTAGCGGAATGGGTTGAGGAGGTACCCCAGGCGGAACATGGTCTGCACTCCTCCGGCGGCGATTCTGACCTTACGTTTCAGTTCCTCTTTGACATTGAGGGAGGCCGTCTCTTCGGCATAGGCATGGGGGGTATAGGCGATGTGGTAACCTTTTGCGGCGATGCGGAGGGTGATCATGAAGTCGTCGAGAAGGGTATCTTTTTCTACGGGTTCGAAGAGTTCGGTGCGTATGGCGAAGAGTTCTCCCACGCCGCCCACGGCGGTGTTGAGTTCGGCGTCGAGCCGCTTGATCAGCGATTCGAATTTCCAGTAAAGGCCTTCGCCTGCTCCTGAGGCGTTGTCGGCGTCTTTGCCGGCGATTCTCTTTTCGCCGGCGACACTTCCGGTGCGGGGATCGCTGAAACAGGCCACCATATCATTGATGGTGTTTTTGCTCAGCCGGGTGTTGGCATCGGAAAAGATGACAATGGGGGCCCTGACAAAGGCGATGCCCCTGTTCATGGCGTCGATCTTCCCTTTGCGTTCGGGCTGGTGATACACTTCGATGCCGGGGTATTGGCGCAGTAGGTCGGGAGTGCCGTCGTCGGAGCCGTCGGTGACCCAGATGTACTGGACTTTTTCGCGGGGATAGTCCAGGGTGAAGGAGTTCTCCACTTTGGTCGCGACATAGTTCTTCTCGTTAAAGGCTGTGACGAAGAGGCAGACCTCGGGTTCGTAGCCGGGGGTGACGGCGGGTATTCTGGCCTTTCCCAGGGCCTTTTTGGCTGCCACCAGGAGGTAGAGGATTATTCCGTACCCGGCATAGCTGTATACGAGGACGATGAGCATCAACCAGAAGAGAAAGGCTAGCATAGGGCGATATTTTGAAGGTAAAAGGCGGCCAGTTTCCGGGCGATGGTCAGGTTGTCGAAATTTTCGGCGGCGAATGTCGCGGCATTTTTGCCGATGGTGGTGAAGAGGTCATCGTCCCGGAGGAGTGTTTCCAGGGTGTTGATGAAGGTGTTGGCGTCGTCGGCGATGAGGATGTCGGAGCCGTGGGTGACGCCGACCCCTTCGGCGCCGATGGAGGTGGAGACGATGGTTTTTCCCAGGGCCATGCCTTCGACGATTTTCACGCGCATGCCGCTGCCCGAGAGAAGGGGAACGATCATGACGGCTTTGGAGCGCATGAAAGAGGCGGCGTTATCGACTTCCCCGACGTAGACCACTCCGGGAATCCGGAGGCGGGACACCAGCCATTCAGGGGCGTTTCTTCCGGCGATGTAAAGCCTGAGGTCGGGGAATTTCCGGGAGATGTCGCCCCACACGTTTTTGAGGAACCAGAGGAGTCCTTCCTGGTTGGGAGCCCATTCGAGGGATCCCAGGTGAAAGAGGGAGGGGAATTCGGGTTTTTGGTGTGGGGCTTCGGGTGCCGGAGGCTCGATGCCCGAGGGGGTGACCAGAGAGGGGCGGGAGTTTCCAATCTGGCGAAGCATGGTATCGTCGCGGTCGGTGATGGGGACCAGAAGATCGTACTGGTTGAGCCAGTGATGTTCGAACCTGGCGATGCGGCTGGCCAGGTTGAGAAGGTACCATTTTCGGGTTCCGGAGGTGAGGGCGGCGGTGCGCTGCCATATTTCGGCCTCTATGTTATGTGCGCGGTAGGCGGTAAGGGCGCTGGAATGCTCCCTGATCAGCGGGATATAGGGGCAGAGGTAGAGGCCCTCGAGTTGGACGACGTCGAATGTTTTCTCCCCGAGAAGAGCGGTGAGGGCCTTCTGGAAGTCAGAGGAGATAAACCTGACGGCATTGTAGGGGTCGTGTGAGAAGAGCAGGTTGGCCAGGGCTGCTACCGGGGAGATGGGTGCCGGGACCTCCACAAAGCGGAAGTCGGCCATTTTTCTGATTTCCGGAGGGATGGTTTCGGAACGGGTGAAGTGCTTTGAGGTATTCATCGACAGCACGGTCACCTCATGTCCCAAGCGGTAAAAGCCGCGGGTGAGGTTGAGCATGGCAATGGCGCCGCCGTCCTTGTCGGGCCATGGTGGCTTATTGGTCAGCTGCAGGATTTTCATCTTTCAACACTTTTTTCATCAGCCACCGGGGAAGCAGCTTTTTGAAGAGAGCGGTGTAGGTCTCGGCCGACATGATGGTAGAATCCCTGACCGCTTTGTACGTCAGCCAGATGCCAACAGGGAGGAAAATCGCGGAGGAGAACCACATTCCCGCGGTCATATTCCAGACGTCTTCACGGGCCGATTTCTCGCCCATCATGGAGATGATGTAATAGAGGATAAACAGGAGAATTGAAACGACCACGGGCATACCGAGGCCTCCTTTGCGGATGATGGCCCCCAGGGGAGCGCCGATGAAAAAGAAGATCAGCACGGCAAAGGAAAGGGTGAATTTCCGGTGGAATTCCATGCTGTGTTGGTTGATCCTTCGCTTGCGTCCATAGAGGTTGTTCTCTATATTGTTGATTTCCTGGAAGTTGTTGCGTGCTGTATAGATGGCATTCTGGTATACTTCCTGGCCGTTCCATCGTTCCTGACCGGGAAGGAGTAGTGCGGGGTCGGCATATTTTATGGAGTCGGGGGTATAAGTATGCAGGAGGGTGTCGTTTTCCATGACGCGGGCGGTGAGCCTCTGGTTCAGAAAGCTCATGTATCGGGTGTTAAGGACGAAATTGCGGACTCTGAGTTTATAGTCGATGCTCAGGGAGTCTTTGGCATAGTTCAGCTGGTTGATGTTGAGCATTCGGTAGCTGTTTCTGAAGACGTTCTCATCGGTTCGCTGAAATTCGAAATTCATCACTCTGACGTTGAGGACCTGTTTCTGAAAGCGGTCGCGTCTGAAGGGGTAGTTTTTTCCGCCGCTTTCCATGCTTTCCTCCGAGAAGTTCTCACCATTAAACAGGGTGAGGATCATATAGCTCTTATCTTCGGTGATGTTGAGAAATCCCGAGTCGGCCACGGTAACGCTCTCGTTGGTCTTATTGTTGGTATGGTCGTAGATAAGGATATCGTGGAGGGTGTTGTTGTGGTTGTCGACTTTGCCGACCCTGATGCTGTAACCGTCGATTTCGTTGGTGAAGACCCCTTCCTGAAGGACCATTTCGGGGCGTTGCTGCTTGACGCTCCAGAGCAGTGTAGTAAACCGGAGGTTGGTATGGGGCAGGATGTAGTTGGCAAAGAAAAAGGCGGTGCAGGTGATCATTACGGCCAGGAGGATCAGGGGTTTCATGACCCTGAAGAGGGAGATGCCTGAGGATTTCATGGCCACCAGTTCGTAGTTTTCCCCCAGTTCTCCGAAGGTCATGATGGAAGCCAGGAGCATGGAGAGGGGGAAGGCAAAGGGGAGAAGCCCGAAAGAGGCATAAAAGAGGAGTTCCGCGAGGATTCCCCAGTCCAGCCCTTTACCCACGAGGTCGTCGACATACTTCCAGAGGAACTGCATCAGTAGAATGAAGACGCAGATGAAGAAGGTCATGAAGAATGGCCCCATAAAAGTCCTGAACACATACCCGTGCAAACGTTTCATCCGATCAAAATAACTCTTTTTTATGGATCATTTCCTCATCAGGATGCAAGTTCTAGCAGTAAAGAATGCGTTTGCCCGTCAGTGGCGGGCTGCGTGTTCCTGTTCTGCCGGAAGTCACCCTGATTGAAGTGCAAATCTAACCTTTTTCGGGGAATTCCGGAGGAAGAGGGGGTCAGGAGCCTAAAACATAGCGGAGGGTGGCGACATGGTTGTTCCAGAGGTTGATGATCTCATCTTTTTCGTCTTCATTGCTGAAATCGGTAATGATAAGGGCCACATCATTGGTCAGTTCGTCCTGAGATATGCGGAATTCGAAGTAGGTATGGTCGTCCTCTTTCCAGGTGAAGCGGACCAGTTTATTATCTTTAAAGAGGGTGAGTTCTGCCAGTTCTTCGGAGCCTTTCCAGATAAAGGTGAATTCTTTGCCTTCCATTCTGACATCGTCGGCAAACCATTCGGCAAGTCCTGAGGGAGTGCTTAGCCTGACAAAGAGGACCCTGGGCGAGCAATTGATGGGATATTCAAGTTGTAATTTGGTTTTTTTCGTCATAGCTGCAATGGTTACTTCACGGACTTCCGGTAAGGTTGTATACATAAGTATTGTTGATTCAGGTTTCCAATATACTATTTTTTCCACAAATTCCCACTTTTTGAAAATAATTGTATATTTGCACCGCGAAAACAGGGGCTGTCCCGGGATTCTGCAGCGGGCGATGCCGGTGGGTTTTTCCGGAAATCCTTGGAACAAAGGAGACAGCAACTGAGAGTTCTTAAAAAG
>CAZMMX010000009.1:0-25974 GCA_964567485.1 uncultured Prolixibacteraceae bacterium
TGGTTCTTTTCGGCTCCCCAGGTAGGACTTGAACCTACGACCTACGGATTAACAGTCCGCCGCTCTAACCAACTGAGCTACTAGGGAATTTCCCGCCCTTGGCTTTCCAAAAGCGCTGCAAAAATAAGAGGTTTTTCAGAAAGAAAAAATATTTTTGCATAAATTTAAGAAAGAATGACCATGCAAAACATAATGAATCCCCCGACACTGCTGGGTGTTGGAAATGCTCTTGTCGATGTGATGATCGCCCTTCCCGGCGATAACCTCCTCCAACAATTCAACCTGCCCCGCGGCAGCATGACCCTGGTCGATGCCACACTATCCTGGAAAATATACCAGGCGACCCTGGCCTGGCAAAAGAGTCTGACCACCGGAGGGTCGGCAGCCAATACCATACACACCCTGGCTTCCCTTGGCGGAAAATGTGGCTATGCCGGTAAAATCGGGGACGACGAACTGGGAGAGGTCTTTGCCAGGGAGTTTGCCGACAAGGGGATTGCCACCCATTTTTCCTACAGCGATTCAGGGACAGGCCGTGTTATGGCCATGGTCAGTCCCGACTCAGAACGCACCATGGCCACCTGCCTGGGAGCCGCAGCAGAACTCCTCCCCGAAGAGTTCACCGACACCCTCATGCAACCCTATCAATATCTCTATGTCGAAGGGTACCTGGTCCAGGACCACCGGCTTATCGAAACGATCCTCAAAACAGGGAAAAACAACGGACTCACGGTGGTGATCGACCTTTCCAGCTATAATATTGTGGCCCAGAACCGCGACTTCCTGGAGCGCATGATCACCAGCTTTGTAGACATCGTCTTTGCCAATGAGGAAGAGGCCCATGCCTTCACCGGCCTTTCCCCCAGGGAAGCGGCCCTGAAAATTGGGGACATTTGTGACATCTCCATCGTCAAAACCGGCAAAACAGGATCCCTGGTTTGCCACAATAAAGAAATTACCGAAATAGAACCGGTGGAAGCCCACTCCATCGATACCACAGGGGCCGGCGACAGCTATGCCGCAGGATTCCTCTACGGCCTCACCCGGGGACTTCCCCTCAGCAAATGCGGCGACATCGCCTCCCTGGTCTCTGCCAGAACAGTGGAATTCATGGGGGCTAAAATTCCGGAACCGGAATGGCCGGAACTCCTGAACAAAGTCGGCACCATCTCCGAAAGGTGATAACGGACTGAAGATTTTGGCATCAGAAGACAGGTCTATCGGAGGCCAGAAAATTCTGAACCGTCGATTATTGGTGACGAATTGAAATGAAGGCCCGAAGATTATCCATCAGGGAGATCAGGAATCGGTAACCCAGGAAATCACAACATCAGAAGAGGCCGTGAATATTGGCATCGACCTTGTCAATCACGAAACTCAGATCTTCACGGCGTGAAGCAAAATCGACATCATCGACGTTGACAATCAGCAGTTTGCCCATGGTGTAGCCCTTGATCCAGGATTCATAACGGTCGTTGAGCTGCCGCAGGTAATCGAGACGAATCGAGTTTTCATATTCCCTGCCCCGCTTCTGGATCTGGTTGACCAGCGTGGGGATGGAGGCCTTCAGGTAAATCAACAGGTCAGGAGGCCTGATCAGTCCGATCATCAGATCATACAGGGTTTTATAGTTATTAAAGTCACGTGTGCTCATTAACCCCATGGAGTGCAGGTTCGGAGCAAAAATCTCAGCATCCTCGTAAATGGTCCGGTCCTGAATCACCGTGGTCCCCGACTTGCGAATTTCCAGGATCTGGTTAAACCGCGAATTCAGGAAATAGATCTGCAGGTTAAAGGACCATCGCTGCATATCATTGTAAAAATCATTGAGGTAGGGATTGTCATCGACATCCTCAAAGTTGGGATTCCAACCGTAATGTTTGGAGAGTAATTCGGTAAGCGTGGTCTTCCCGGCACCGATATTTCCAGCTACAGCGATATGCATAAGTAATGGTTTAAAAATTCAAAGATAACAGCTATTTTTTCCCGAGCAACTCCAAAAGCTGGTCAATATAAGTTCTGTCGTTGGCCAGTCGTGGAATTTTATTCTGGCCCCCGGTTTTCCCCCGCATTTTCATCCATCTGTAGAAAGTCCCGGAGGGCGCCATGACCAACCGGGGCATATCGAGGGTCAGGTTCTTGTGCCTCTTGGCTTCATAATCGGAATTCAGGGTCTTCAGCGCCGTATCCAGAAGTACCATGAAATGTTCGGGACTGGCCGGCTCTTTCTCAAATTCTATGATCCACTGGTGGGCCCCCTGCTGCCCTTCACTCATAAATACCGGACCTGCCGTATACTCCTGGATGATAGCCCCCTCACGTTCACAGGCGATCTTTAACGCCTGCTCGGCATTATCCACGATTAGCTCCTCCCCAAAAGCATTGATAAAATGCCTGGTCCTTCCCGTGATCCTGATCTTGTAAGGATTGGTAGAGGTAAAACGCACCGTATCCCCGATAATGTAACGCCATAATCCTCCATTGGTGCTGATGACCAAGGCATAGTTCTCCTCGGTATTGACTCCGTCAAGGGTGACCACCCGCGGAGAATCAGAACCCCACTCCCTCATGGGAATAAACTCATAAAAGACCCCCAGGTCAAGCATCAGCAACATATCTTGCTGACTGGGATTATCCTGGATGGCAAAAAAGCCCTCGGAAGCATTGTAGGTCTCCATATAATGCATCTGCTCTGAAGGGATGAGCCTGTGATACTGCTCACGGTAGGGATCGAACCTGATTCCCCCGTGGATGAAAAGCTCCAGATTGGGCCATATCTCCAATACATTCTTCTTGCCGGTCTTCGCCAGAATCCTCTTGAGCATCACCAAATACCATGAGGGTACCCCGGCAAAGGAGGTCACATTTTCATTCAGAGAGGTCTCTATGATTTTGTCTATCTTTTCCTCAAACTCCGGAATCAGGGCAATCTCAGCGGGAGGAATCCTGATGAACTGGGTCCAGAACGGGATATTCTCGATCAAAATGGCGGAGAGGTCTCCATAATAGGAGTTATTACTGAAATTATTGACGGCGTGGCTGCCCCCCAGGGTCAGCGACTTTCCCAGGAAAAGCCGGGACTCCGGATGATTCCGCATGTAAAGCGCCAATACATCCTTGCCCCCGCGGAAATGACAATTCTCAAGCGACTCTTTGGTCACCGGGATAAATTTGCTCTTGTCACTGGTGGTCCCCGACGACTTGGCAAACCAACGGGTCTCCCCGGGCCACAGGAGATTCTTCTCCCCCATCCTCAGCTTCTCCACCCACGGCTTTAACTCTTCGTAAGTCTGCAAGGGAAGCCTCCGCTGAAACTCCTCCACGTTCTGAATCGACTCAAACTGGTACAATTTCCCGAATTCGGTATCCCGGGCCATGTCCAGAAGCTGGAAAAGCTGCTCCTCCTGAATGTCATGAGGATGCCTGCTGTAAAGATCAATCTGATAAATCCTTTTATAATTCAACCAGTTGACCACAGAATTGATGAGCGGCATAACAATGTTTTATTCCTTTCAAAGGTAGGAATATTTTTAGCTGCCCTTCGGCCGTCATAAATTATTCATACCTTTAACCTCCAGAATTTTTATTCTTTTGGGCATGAATTATCTCGATATCGTTTTGGCCATTCTTCTCCTCCTGGCAGCCATTAACGGCTTCGTCAAGGGATTTGTGGAGGAACTTGCCGGACTGGTGGCCCTGATTTTGGGAATATGGGCGGCCCTCCGCTTTTCCGACAGGGTGGCGCAATTCCTCATGGAACGCCTGGGATGGGGTTTCGAACACCTCAATATCGTCGCCTTTATCATCACTTTTGCCATCGTGGTCATCCTGGTCAGTTTTATCGGCTCCTATGTCAATAAGCTGGTCCACGCCGTTTCCCTGGGATTCCTCAACCGGCTGGCAGGTTTGGGCTTCGGCATCATCAAAGGCGCCCTGATCCTGAGTATCCTCCTGGTGGTCTTCAACAAGTTCGACAAAGACGTGCATATCATCAACCAGGATGTCAAAACCCAGTCGCGCCTCTTCACCCCCATCAAGAATTTCGCTCCCGGCGTTTTCCCCTTCCTCGACTTCTGGGGCGAGAACAGCCAGCAGGAGGCAGAATTTTAACGCTTCCAAAGATTCTATTTTTATCTTTGCGCAAAATTTTGAACCCATGAATTTTGTTGAAGAACTTTCCTGGCGGGGAATGATCCATGATGTGATGCCCGGCACCGAAGAATTGCTCACCAAAGAGCTCACCTCGGCCTATGTGGGCATTGACCCTACGGCCGACTCCCTCCATATCGGCCATCTGGTGGGGGTGATGATGCTGAAACACTTCCAGCGCTGCGGTCACAAACCCATCGCCCTGGTGGGCGGCGCCACAGGTATGATCGGCGACCCCAGCATGAAGTCCCAGGAACGGAATCTCCTCGACGAGACCACCCTCCGCCATAACCAGGAGTGCATCAAAAAACAACTCTCCCTGTTCCTCGATTTCGAATCCGACGCCCCCAATGCCGCCGAAATGGTCAATAATTACGACTGGATGAAGGAGTTCACCTTCCTCGATTTCATTCGCGACATCGGAAAACACATCACCGTCAACTATATGATTTCCAAGGATTCCGTAAAGAAGAGACTCTCCTCGGAAAACAGTGCCGGCATGTCGTTCACCGAGTTCACCTACCAGTTGGTGCAGGGATACGATTTCCTTTATCTCTACCAGCATAAAAACTGCAAACTGCAGATGGGAGGATCAGACCAGTGGGGTAACATTACCACAGGTACCGAACTGATCCGCCGAAAAACGGGAGGCGAAGCCTTTGCCCTGACCTGCCCGCTGATCACCAAAGCCGACGGCACCAAATTCGGGAAGACCGAATCAGGAAATGTATGGCTCGACGCTGAAAAAACATCCCCCTATGAGTTTTACCAATTCTGGCTCAACACCTCCGATGAAGACGCCGTAAAATATATCAAAATCTTCACCCTGCTCACCAGGGAGGAAATCGACCAGCTGACCCGGGAGCACGGAGAAGCCCCTCATCTGCGCCTCCTCCAGAAAAGACTGGCCGAAGAGATTACCGTAATGGTTCACAGCCGTGAAGAGTATGAAATGGCCGTAGAAGCCTCCCTTATCCTCTTCGGACAGGGCACCGCCGACCAACTCAGGCACCTCAATGAAAAGACTTTCCTCGCCATCTTCGAAGGAGTGCCCCGCTTCGACGTCTCCCTTGACGAACTCACGGCAGGAATCGGGGTCGTGGAACTTCTGGCAGAAAAAACAACCATCTTCCCCTCTAAGGCGGAAGTGCGGCGTACCATACAAGCCAACGGCCTCAGTATCAACAAAGAAAAGGTGGCTTCCCCCGACCAGATCATCGACGCCTCCCTGCTAATTGGCGGAAAATACCTCCTGGCCCAGAAAGGCAAAAAAAACTATACCCTTATTATTGCCGGCTAGAACAGTGATAAACCCCGCAGGCTGCTTAATATTCAGCAGAATACAAAATAAAGATTGAAGGTTTACGTTTTTGCTAAAACTGACAGTAACAAACCATTTTTTATGAATGATATTTTCGACAACCGGAGGATTCTTGAGGTCATCAGCAAACACTTTCTCCACTTTGTAATCATCGGGGTCGCTGCTATCCTTCTTGCCGCCCTCTTTTCATCCCCCACATTCATCACACCCCAATTCCGGTCCACCGCCCGAATCTACCCTGTAAACCTGGCCACCGTCAGCATGGAATCAGAATCGGAACAGATGCTGGAAATCATCAATTCCAACGATATAAAGATGAAGATGTTTGATGTCTTCCGGCTTGATGAGGTGTATGAAATTCCCAAAGAAGATCCCCATTATATGACCAATATGCTCGGGGAGTACAACGCCCATGTGTCCACCAATAAAACGGAATTCGAAACCGTCGAGATTTCTGTTCTGGACCAGGATCCCCAGCGTGCAGCCAACATGTGCGATTCCATCATCCACCTCTACAACAAAAAGGTCAGAGAGATGCACACCGTGAAAAACTGGGAAATGGTGACCATCCTGCAGAATAACATGGAAAAGAGAAAGGCTGAAAGGGATTCTATACACGCCATGTTGCAACTCCAAAGAGGAGAATTCCGGATCCTCGATTTCCCCTCCCAGGTAAAGGAGGTGACCCGGGGATACATGGAAGCCCTTGCCACAGGCAGGGAGAGCACCACGGGAGGCCGGGAAATCAAAGAACTCTACAACAACCTCTCGGAAAAAGGGGGAGAAGCCTTAATCCTGGAAAACCAATTCAGGAGGTTAAACAACGCTATCGACTCCCTGAAATTCCTGTACGACGTCAACCTTTCTGAAGCTACCAAGGAAATTACCTACTGTTTTGTGGTGGAAAAACCGGTACCCGCCGACAAGAAAGCCTATCCGGTGCGCTGGATGATCGTGGCCATGACCACCCTCAGCGCTCTCTTCCTGGCCCTGTTGCTTTTCATCCTGCTCGATTACAGGAGGACCAGGTGAGGGCCATCCCCGGAAAACCAACGGCCCGTATCCTGCTGGTTTACGCGGTTACCCTGCTGTTCATCCTCCTGAACGGCTGGTTGATTGTTCATAAACATACCCTGCTGGCAGGGATGCTTCCCGTGTTGTTCGCCGTGGTTCTCCTGGCCATCTATTCCCTCGATAAAATACTGCTGTTCACCGTTTTTCTCACCCCTCTGTCGCTCCCTCTACACGAACTGATGCCCAGCCTGTCGTTCGACATGTTCCTGCCCACAGAACCCCTCCTCTTTGGAGTCCTCATCCTCTTTCTGATGAAGCTGGCCTCGGGATATACCATCGACAGAAAACTGCTCCGCCATCCGGTATCGATAGTACTGGGGGTTTACCTGGGCTGGATCCTGGTGACCAGCCTTACCAGCACCATGCCCGTGGTCTCCCTGAAATTTTTTATGGTAAAAGTGTGGTTTATCACCGGGTTTTATATCCTGGCGGTTCCCCTTTTCGAAAAGCAGGAAAACTTCACAAGGTTCGTAGGCCTCTACATCGCAGCACTGCTGATCGTTATCGGCTACACCATTGGCCGGCACCTGGGGTACGGACTGACCGACCAGCAGGCCGCCCACTTCGTGATGAATCCCTTTTACAAGGACCACACCTCTTACGGAGCCGCCCTGGCCATGTTCATCCCTTTTCTCACCCTGTTCACCTTTCACAAGGTCTCCCGGCCCCTTTACCGGTGGATCGCTGGCGGCGTCCTGGCCATTCTGCTGCTGGCCTTTGTCCTCTCCTACACCCGGGCAGCCTGGCTCAGCCTGTTCCTGGCCCTGATCGTCTGGGGAATGCTGAAACTGAAAATCAAATTCAAAACCCTGGCCATCACCCTGGTGACCGTCGTGGCCATGGTGGTGGTCTTCCAGCAGCAAATCGTCTCCTACCTCGAACGGAATGACGAGGAGTCCTCCTCTGACCTGATGGAACACTTCACTTCCATGACCAACATTACCAGCGATGCCTCTAACCTGGAACGCATCAACCGTTGGAGCTGTGCCCTGCGGATGTTCAGCGACCGGCCGTTCTTTGGCTTCGGCCCGGGCACCTATATGTTCAAATATGCCCCCTACCAGCTAACCAAAGACCGCACCATCATCAGCACCAATGCCGGGGATGCCGGTAACGCCCACAGCGAATACCTCGGCCCTCTGGCCGAAAGCGGACTCCCGGGAATGGTTTCCGTCCTCCTGCTGGCAGGCACCATCCTTTACGTGGCCTTTCGTACCTACAACAGACTGCACGAACAGAAAATGAAAATATACCTCACCGGGGCACTGCTGGGCCTCATCACCTATCTGGGACATGGATTCATGAATAACTTCCTCGATACCGACAAAGCCTCCGTTCCCTTCTGGGGCTTTACCGCCATGATTGTCGCCATTGACCTGTGGTCACGCGAAAATCCCGGGAAACCAGAGCCAAATCGTTCCCCCGGAGACCCCGTGTGACCTTCCTTAACCTCTGAATCGGAGACTCCTGCCAAAGACCCCCACAAAAAAAAGGGAGATGTCATCCAACCCCCTCTTAATTTATTCCTCAAAACCCGTAACACACGGTAATTATTCCTCAGACCCTGTCACACCAGAACTTACTGTTTCACCCTCTCATAGTAACTTCTGTCGCGCGTATCCACCCTGACGACATCTCCCTCATTGATGAAAAGGGGCACCATGATCTCGGCTCCCGTCTCTACCGTGGCAGGCTTCAGTGCCGTAGTCGTCGCTGTATTGCCCTTTTCCCCCGGTACGGTATAGGTCACCATCAGTTCCACAAAGGGGGGGAGTTCCGCCGTAAGGGGAGTTTCGGTATCGGCATGGATTTGCACCTCAATGATCTGCCCTTCTTTCATCAGGTCGTTGTTCTCAATCAGGTCAGGATTGAGGTTGACCTGCTCAAAAGTCTCGGTGTGCATGAAGTTGCAGCCCATGTCGTCCTTGTAGAGAAACTGGTAAGGCCTGCGCTCTATGCGCACTACCTCGATCTTAACCCCTGAAGAAAAAGTATTCTCTATCACCCTTCCGGTTTTCAGGTTTCTTAATTTCGTCCGCACAAAGGCCGGTCCTTTCCCCGGTTTCACATGCAGGAATGAGACGATGGACCATAGCTGGTCATTCCACTCAAAACAAAGCCCGTTTCTGAAATCTGCTGTTGTTGCCATATTCTTTGATTTTTTTGCGCAAAAATAGATAAATCTGCGTAAAATCTGCCATAAGTGTATGACAGGATGTGCAACATGGCTATTTCATCTGCTCCTTACCGTTGAGGCGGTAGCTGACCAATAAGGCACGCAGTGTTCCGGCCTTGGTCTCAAAATCAAGCTGCACAGGGATCTTCCCCTCCCTGGAGATATAAAACCTCATACCGTCGGAACGCTTCAACACCTTGCCCTTATCGACCACAGGTGAGAGGACCATGGTCTCCACAGGCCCCATGGGAGTATCGATGGTCTCGTATCCGTTAAATTTAATCTTGATGTTCTGGATGTCGTGTCCGTTCAGTGTGGGCAAAACCACCGTCTTGCCCTGGTTGAGGACATCAATCAGGTTGTTATGGGCCACATAGAAAAAAACAGTGAGGATATCGGTCAGGTTATCAGGTACTTTCTTTCCGCCAGTTCTTTCGCTGAAAATGGAATCCCTCTCCTGGTAATGAAACACTTCGTTATAGTAACGGTATTTGCGTTCCCTGATGTTCCTTACTGAACGGTAGGGAAGATAAGAGACGGCATCGACGGTACTTTCATAGATATCGTCAACCTTGAAGAGTTTGTCGGTGACTCCTGTTGTGCGTCCTTTCAGGTGATAATCGATAGCCTTTCTGCCGTTATAGGTGGTATCCCTGATGGTGAGAACGGCTTCTCCACCTTTGATGAACCCCAGTTTCAGGTCAAATACAAGCCGTTCCTTCGTTTTTGAGCTTCCCGTCAGGGTCAGAACAATTAGCACGGCAAAGAGCATACACCGCTTCAGGGTTGCCGCCGCTGCCAACAGGCTGCCCCATTTTGGGCAGGCCATCCTCCGCAAAAAAGAGACATCTGACCATACTGCTCCTTCTTCCGTCACAGAAGTCCGGAGAATATCCCTGCTCCCGCTTCCTGAAAAGGTGACCATTCTGTTTTCCATTTCTATAAGACTTTATTTTTGGGGATGGTCGCAATGAAATCCTTCAAATAGAACGGCTCAAAATAGGGCACACTCTCAAAGACTTCGTTGTCGAAC
This sequence comes from uncultured Prolixibacteraceae bacterium, assembly GCA_964567485.1. Taxonomy (GTDB): domain Bacteria; phylum Bacteroidota; class Bacteroidia; order Bacteroidales; family Prolixibacteraceae; genus UBA1413. The sequence continues at coordinate 9,754 of CAZMMX010000009.1, forward strand.
CTCTCCTGGGCCAATAAGGACATAAACCGTGCCGAAGCATGGAAACCGTCGAGGAAGCGGGCATTGGGGTGGGTGATCACCTCCCTGCATTTAGCGGCACCATTTCCAAAAAAGAAGAGTTTTCCCCAGTCCAGTTCAGTCTGAAAAGAGTCCTTGTCGATGATCATGGCTGAGATATCGGAGATCTGGTTTCCCCGGCTGTCGAAAAGGGCGGTGTAGACTTCCATGCGCCGGGCATCGAGCATGGGGCACAGCAGAGGGGATTCCGTTTCCCCGGAAGGGGCAGTGACAGTCCCGGAAGTGACGTTGTTGTCTCCCGCAGAAGCGAGGAGTGTCCCCGACGAGGCGGTGATACTTGCGGAAGTGGCGACGATTTCCACAGCATGGGCAGCCATGGCATTCAGGGTACTCACGGCCAGCAGCGGAATCTGAAGGGCATAACACAACCCCTTGGCGGCCGATACCCCGATGCGCAAACCCGTGTATGACCCCGGGCCCCGGCTGACACAGACCGCATTTAGGTCTGACGCTTTCATCGCAGCACCAGCAAGCACTTTTTCCACAAATACGGTTAACAACTCAGAATGCCGCGCCCCTTCACGGTTCTCCTCAAAGGCCACAATCTCACCTCCAACCGACAAGGCTACAGAACACACCTCTGTGGCCGTTTCAAGTATCAATATTTTTGCCATAATCTAAACGCAACGTTTCTTGCACAAAGGTAACATTTCGCACTTCAACCTGCACGGGGTCAGGACCACTGGATATAGAGGGCCAGGGCTAAAACCATCAGAAAGATCACCTCGGCGGGGAGGATTCTTCGGAAGGATTCGAAATAGTTGGAAAGGAGAAAGGTCACAGGCACAGCGGCAACCATGAATATGGCGGTGGTGACGGCAGGAACAAGAACATAAACCAACACACAGGAGAGGAAAAGAAGGAAGAAAAAAACGTAGAAGCGGCGGAAGCTCACCTTTTTCTGGTCGTAACGCTGAAGGATTCTGGTACTTCCGGCCAGGGTGAGCACGGCTGCCAAACCGGCGAATGCCATCACAGGAAGGCTTCCCCCGAATTTGGGGAGTGAGGTGATGATCTGGGCACCTGTCAGTTGAATCAGTGCCGGCGTCGTATCGGTGAGAAAAGCTGCGGAAAAGGCAAATATCCAGGGCACCAGGGCCCCCAGGAACAGCAGGGTGCTTTCCCTCCAGCGGGCATCGCGGGCCATCATATTGCCACCCACCATGAAAACGGGAAGCATGAATACCAGAGGAAACCAGAAAAGGGATCCCATACTGAGGACCACCCCGGTATTGAAAAGCCGGCTATAGGGTTTGCGGATGTCAAAGGATCCAAAGAGGATGTCGATGGCGGCTATCAGAAACGGCAAAGCCAGCCATACGGGGTGAAGGGTCTGAAACCCGGCAAAACCGCTGGTTAGCATAACAAAAAGTAGGGCAGGAAGCAAGGTCCAGGATTTCTGGAAGAGGTAAGCCCGGTAAATCTTAAAAAGCATCATACTGTTTACCGCCACCAAAATAAGGGCTATCAGGCTCCCCATCAAAGGATCCTCAGTCACCACCCTGCGAAAAAGAGCGAAAAGGACAAACCCTTCCTCTCCTCCCTGCCAGGAATAACCATAAGGGGTCATCAGGTGGTTCAGCCAAAGCCCCACAAGGATGACTGGAAAAAGAATAAATCCGTTCCTTCTGTTCTTTATAAGTTGCAGCAGCATGATCAGAGGTCATAACCAATGTCGGACCGATAAACCTTACCCTCATATTCAATGGTGCGGGCTCCTTCGTAGCACACCTCCAGGGCCTCTTTCATGGTGGGGCCCATCCCGGTGACCGCCATCACCCGGCCTCCCGAAGTCTTCAATTTCCCGAATTCGAGCTTCGTGCCGGCATGAAAGAGGATAGCCTCTGTCACCTGATCATATCCGGTGATGATTTTCCCCTTTTCGTACTCCCCGGGATACCCTCCCGATACCAGCATGACCGTGGTGGCCGTCAGGTCAAGGGTGACCATACTCTTCTGGCCTAAGGTCCCGTCAGCAGCAGCAATAAGGAGTTCCAAAAAATCGCATTGGATACGGGGCATCACCACCTCGGTTTCAGGATCGCCCATCCGCACATTGTACTCAATGACATAAGGCTCCCCGTCGCAGTTGATCAGTCCAAAGAAAATGAACCCCTTGTAGTCCATGCCTTCTTCCCTGATTCCCCTGATGGTGGGCCTGATGATCCGCTCCTCCACCTTATCCATGAACTCCTTTCCAGCAAAGTGAACGGGACTGACAGCCCCCATGCCCCCGGTATTCAGACCGGTATTGTGTTCCCCCACTCTTTTGTAGTCCTTGGCTTCGGGAAGAAGCAGGTAGTCTTTCCCGTCGGTGAGGACAAATACCGAGAGTTCCGTTCCGCTGAGGAATTCCTCAATAACCACGGTATCACCGGCACTGCCGAATTTTCCATTTACCATTTCACCGAGCAGTTGCTTGGCCTCATAAAGGTTGTCGGGAATGACCACCCCCTTTCCTGCGGCCAGTCCGTCTGCTTTCAGAACATAGGGCGGGCGCAGCATTTCAAGGAAGGAGTATCCTTTCGTCAGGGTGTCACGGGTAAACGAGGCATACCGGGCTGTGGGGATCTTGTGGCGCATCATGAAGCCCTTGGCAAAATCCTTGCTGCCTTCGAGCCGGGCTCCGCTCTTCGACGGACCGATGACTTTCACATGCTGAAGATTGATGTCGCCCAGGAAAAAATCATGAATCCCCTCGACCAAAGGCACTTCAGGTCCCACCACCACCAGGTCGATCTCATTCTCCAGCACCTCACGCCTGATGGAGACAAAATCACCCGGCTGAACATCAAGATTGTCCCCTAACAGGGTCGTTCCCGGGTTCCCGGGAGCAAAAAAAAGATGCTTCAGAAGGGGACTCTGGCTGATCTTCCATCCCAGGGCATGCTCCCTGCCTCCCGACCCAATGATCAATACATTCATGGATTTGTCTTACTTATACAACAGAATTAACACCCTCAAAAAAAAGCGGTTCCACCATGGCTTCTCCTTCCGTCAGGTCACGTCAGAACGCTATGGGCCTTCCACAGGTTCCCCCTTAGATTTATTGTCCCGGATACCTCTTGACAAATTCCTCCATGGCGGTGGTCAGCTTCGTGGCCATCACGTTATCTCCGGCACCCCGGCAGGTCCTCTCCATTCTTTGGATATAAAAGAGGTTGCGTTGCATCTCCTCATTCACATCGCCCGACAACTGAAAACTGACCGGTAGCGACATCAGGTAATTGAGATTTTCGCTGAAAGAGGCCAGGGCAGCCTCCACATGGCCGGCAGCCTTCGCATGGGCTCCGGCAGCGTATAGGGTGGCAATCATCTCGAGCGAGAAATACTCATAGGGCACCACCGATACCGGCACCATCTCAAATCCCTTGTCGATCACCGTCACTGCCGAATCCCTTTTCCCCTCTTCCACCAACGTGGAGGCCAGCCGGTTGAAATTATTCCGGATGTTGGTCATCATGCGGCTGTTGTTCTCGTCGATATAGACCGAGGGATCGTTCATGTTCCCCCATTTGAACTGGTTAAAGAGATTGTCATACATGAGGTCTGTGGCAGCCCTGCCGAAATTGATCCTGTCGGGGGCGCCATTGCCGGTTCTGATGGGAACCAAACGGTAGGCAAAGCCTTCAAGCTGAAAATAATCCTGCAGGTTGAGGAATTTCGACGGTCCTATGGTAATGGCAAAGTAAATGGGCCTCTCCCAGTTGTTGTGGGCAATCATATCAAGGATCATGTACTCATCTTTCGCAAGAAAATCCCTGTCGCTCAGGTCGATGTACATGGTATCCACAATTTTGTCATAATCCTGTGGCCTTACCGCCTTGTTGCGAATGACCGCCTCCTTGTCCACCTTGATCGTCAGTATTTTTTTAGGGATATAGGCGGCATTGTCGGCCTGCACCAGTTTCGTGGCGGGGTCATCGCTGTTCACAAAATTGACGGCTTCCGTCAATTCTATGGCCTCCCTTCTGATCCGCGGATTGTCGAGCAGGTAGATGATATCGCGCGTTCCCTGGGTATACTTTTCTTCCGGAAGGGAAAAAGGCAGGGGTTTCGATTCGTAGGCCTGCTTTTTCATCTGGGTGATGTACCAGTCGGTCTGGAGATAGCTGAGATTGCACACCCTGACGTCGGTCCTGACTCCCTCCACTTCCTGGTTGTACCAAAGAGGGAAGGTGTCGTTATCGCCATTGGTGAAAATCACGGCCTGTTCGGCACAGGTCTTCAGATAGTTGGCCCCCAGGTCACGGGCGGTATAGCGATTCGAGCGGTCGTGGTCATCATAATTCTCGGCGATCATGATTCCGGGAACCAGCACCAAGGTCACCAGGGTCACCAGGGAAGCATTGAGGGTTTCGGGAAGTACCTTTTTAAGGGCTTCCACCAGGGCCAGCACCCCCAGGCCTATCCAAATGGCATAGGCATAAAAGGAACCGGCAAAGGCATAATCCCTTTCCCTGGGCTGCACAGGATACTGGTTCAGGTAAACCACGATGGCCAACCCCGTCATCACAAACAGGAGAAAGACCAGCCATAGTCCCCGTTTTCCTTCCCTGCCCTTGTTATACTGGTAAAAAATCCCCAGCAGTCCCATGATCAGCGGAAGCAGGTAATATTTGTTGGTGGCCCGGCTTTGCATCGATGCCGGACGGGAATCCTGGTCCCCGAGTCTTGCATTGTCAAGAAAACTGATCCCCGTGATCCAGTTCCCGTGCAGAAGCCCTCCATGGCTCTGAACATCATCCTGACGACCCGCAAAATTCCACATGAAATAACGGAAATACATATGTCCCACCTGGTAACGGAAGAAAAAACGGAGGTTCTCACCCATGGTGGGCTTGGTAATCACCACCTTTTCTCCTTGTTCATTGATGTGCTGGATCCGGCGCCCCTTCACCCTGCCCCAGCTTTCATACTCGGGTCCATGCTGGGGATCCTGGTTGCTCCACATCCTGGGAAACAGAATCTTGAATTTGTCATCGTAGTTGGGAACCACCCGGTAATCGGTGATCACGTACTTCCCGTCACGCTGTGAATAATAAGGACTCCCCTGAATATACCGTTCGGCGGGATTCAGCGGTGAGTTATAAAACTGCCCGTAAAACAGAGGCCTCTGTCCATACTGCTCACGGTTGAGATATCCCTGCAAGCTGAAGGTATCGTTCGGGCTGTTCTGGTCCATCGGAGTACCCGCATTGGAACGGATAATGATCAGCAGAAAGGAAGAGTAACCGATCATGATGACGGTCACCGCCACAGCCAGGGTGTTCAGCCATACCTTGTTGTTCTTTTCAGTCCACCAAATGGCCCACACCAGGGCACCACCCAGCAGTATCATAGTGAAGAACGACCCTGAATGATAGGGAAGTCCCAGAGTGTTGACAAAGAGAAGCTCAAACCAGGAGGCGATTTTCACAAAGCCGGGAACAATCACGTACATGATGCCTCCGAGAATGGCCACCGAAATCAACAACGACTTGATGATTCCCCGGGTGGTGACTTCATATTTGCGAAAGTAGTAAACAAAGACGATGGCGGGAATGGCCAAAAGGTTCAGCAGGTGAACCCCAATGGAAAGCCCCATGAGGTAAGCGATAAGGATCAGCCAGCGGTTAGCATGCGGCTGGTCGGCCACATTTTCCCATTTCAGGATAGCCCAGAAAACCAGGGCCGTCAGAAAGGAGGAAGTGGCATAGACCTCGCCCTCAACGGCGGAAAACCAGAAAGTGTCGGAGAAGGCATAAGCCAGGGCCCCTACCAGTCCACTCCCCAGAATGGTAACCATCTGACCGGTGGTCATCTCACTTCCGTTGGTGATCAGCTTACGCGCCAAATGGGTGATGGTCCAAAACAGGAAAAGCACCGTAAAGGCACTGGCCAGGGCCGACATGATGTTGATCATCAGACCTGCATTCTGCGGCGACCCCCCCAGAATAGTAAAAAAACGACCAACAATCATAAACACAGGCGCCCCCGGAGGATGCCCCACCTGTAGATTAGTGGCGGTGGTGATGAACTCCCCGCAATCCCAAAAACTCGCCGTTGGCTCTATGGTCAACAGATACACGACTGCGGAAATCAAAAAGGCAGCCCATCCGGCTATCAAATTGTACAGATTGTATTGCTTCATCGTCACTGAAAATTTTCCGGTTCCTGCTCCCGGCCTCACCGGCAGCATTTTATTTTGCGAAGATAGTGGTTTTGTTCATTTATGGCAGAAAGCAGGTCGGTTTAAAAATTATTAACGCTACATATTTAACTCCAGATCAGGAGAAAAAATAAAAATTTAAAGATGCTTTTATCCTGATATATAAACCTCTTTTTATGCTCAGGGAAATAGTCAGGATTGATGATGAGAAATGCACTGGGTGCGGTGTTTGTGTGCCCGATTGTCATGAAGGGGCCATCACCATAGAATCCCGCGAGGCCGAGGCCTACGATGAAGTGGCGGTGATTGCCTGTCCCAAACTCGACAAGGGATTGGATATGTACCTCCAGAAACTGGGTGGCTATAACGTTATATATCTTATGATTTGCTGACGATGATTTTCCCGATATCGCGGATATTGATGAGCTGGATCAGCAGGGCAAAGACCAGGGGGAGAACAATGGCCATGATGTAGCCGGTGAAACGCTGGTCAACCAACAGGGAGAGGTATCCTGCTGCCACCGTAAACAGAATAAAGATAACCAGTTTAATGATGTAGCCTCCCGGGGGTTTCAGCCGGAAAATGAGGAAGGCAATGGCCAGTTGGGTGAATCCTGTGGCCAATTGGGTAACCATACTGGCAAATGCTGACCCCAAGGCATAGTACTTCGGAATCAGCCACAAATTTAAGGCTACATTGAGCAACATTCCTCCGAACGCCATGATGTTGAGCTGTTTAAGGCTTCCGTTGGCAGTAAGCAGGGTTCCGAAGATATAAGTGGCGGCAATCCCCGGAAATCCCGCCATCAGCAGTCCCAGGATATGGGCAGAATCATCGATATGGGCATTGTAGAGCAACGCCATGATATCACGGTCATAAAGAAAAGAGGAGACGGCAACAATTACCGCAGGAATAAAGAGGAGGGTAAAGGCGAGTTGCACCATGGGGGCGATGTTCTCCTTTTTCTTCAGCATGCTGGAAAACATGGGGAGCAGAAGGCCAGCCACAAGGGCGCCGAACATGGCCACGGCATCAAGAAGCCGGAACGACTGGGCATAGATGCCAGCCTGCTGTTTTCCCACAGGGTCGGGTAACAACCGCTCCAGCATCACTGAATCGATACGGTTATAGAAGGCCATCAGCAACACCAGCAGGGCATAAGGATAGGACTTCTTGAGAAACACCAGGCAGAACCGGAGGTTGAAGCGCACGGTGACCCTGCCCGTTTTGGCAAGAAGCACCAACAGGGTGACGATCATGGTGACCAGGTATGCCCCGGTCTGCACATACACGAACCACTCAATCCGGAAGACCCCCCCCGTGATATTGGTAAAAAGCAACACACTGCAAACGATGATCATCAGCGTCCGGTCAAGGACCGAAATAAGGCTGTCGGTGCGGAAAAACTGCAGAGCGCTGATATTGGACCGCAGGTAAAGGGTGAAGGAGATCAGAAACTGATTAAGGATCAGAAAGAAAAGAAGGAAAAACTGAATCTTGCTATAACCGATGATGGCCGCGGCCACCAGGCTGAAAAGCGCGTAGACCACAGCCAGAATGAACTTCAACCCAATGATGTTGGAAAGATGTTTCTGCACCAGAAAGCGGTGCTGCGATATGTTCCGGTTATTAAAGTTGGTAATCCCCACGTCAAGCAAAATGTTGAGGATCATCGAAAAATTGAAGAGGGCAAAGTAAAAACCATAATCTGCGGCACCCACCACGTTCTGAACCGTCCGGTCAATGCCCAGTACCCAAAACGGCTTAATCAGCAGGTTCAGGAATACCAACAGGAGCAGATTGGTGACAAACTTTTGCCTCAAGATAGAGTTGTGTTAATTTGGTGGCTAAAAATAGCTATTTTGGCCATACTTTGTACTTTTACCGGGAATTGAAAACTGCAGCACGATGATCATCGTCGTCAACACCAGGCTACTGTTGAAGGAGAAGCTCGAAGGGATTGGCTGGTTCACTTATGAAACCCTTTCCCGGATGACCCGCGCCCATCCCGAACACCAGTTTATCTTTCTCTTTGACAGGTCCTTTGATAAGGCATTTATTTTTTCCGGAAATGTCACTCCGGTGGTTCTCTTTCCGCCCACGCGACATCCCCTGTTGTGGAAGATTTGGTTCGATTACCGGGTGCCCGGGGTGCTGAAAAAATACAAGGCCGATCTCTTTCTTTCGCCCGACGGCTACCTGTCATTGCGCACCGGAGTTCCCCAGTTGCCGGTCATGCACGATCTCAATTTCGTACACCGACCTGCCGACCTGCCGCGCCACATCTCCCGCTATTACAACCACCATTTTCCGCTCTTTGCCCGGAAGGCAGCACGCATCGCCACCGTTTCCGAATGGTCGAAGGAAGACATCGTGAAGAGTTATGGCATCGATCCCGCAAAAATCGACGTGGTCTACAACGCCTGCAGCACCTCCTTTACCCCGCTGAACAGGAAGGAGAAGGAAGCCGTGCGTGCTCGCTACTCCGGGGGGCACCCCTATTTTCTCTTTGTGGGAGCTCTTCATCCCCGGAAGAACATTGAAGGCCTCCTCACGGCCTTCGAGGAGTTCAAAAGCCGCTACGGAGGCAGGGAAAAACTGCTGATCGTCGGGGGTAAAATGTTCAGGACCGGCAGAATGGCCACCCTGGCCAGCACCATGAAATTCCGCGATGAGGTCATTTTTACGGGCCGGGTAACGCAGGAGGAATTGCACCGGATTTATGGAGCCGCCCTGGCCCTCACTTTTGTCCCTTTTTTCGAAGGATTCGGGATTCCCGTTGTTGAAGCCATGGGTGCCGGCATTCCCGTGATCTGCTCCCACACCACCTCGCTGCCCGAAGTGGCCGGCGACGCCGCCATCTACGTCGACCCTCATCTACCCCACCAGATCACCTGGGCCATGCAAAAAATCAGCTCCGGAGAAGCTCTCCGCAACCTGATGGTCGAAAAGGGATTCCGCCAGAAGGAAAAATTCAGCTGGGACCGCTCTGCCGCCCTCCTCTGGGAATCGGTGGTGAAGGCCGCAGCCAAAGAATGAGCGGAAATGACTATTCCAGATCGTGAAAAGATGAGAGGCCAAGAAAAACCAACACCGCACCTCCGCGAATTCCTGGTGGCCGGAAGAGTGGAAGCCGGCGTCGACGAGGCAGGCCGGGGATGCCTGGCCGGTCCCGTCGTCGCCTCCGCCGTGATCCTTCCCCCCGGATTCTTCCATCCCCTGCTCAACGATTCCAAACAACTGAGCGAAAAACACCGCAACCTACTGCGCGGCATCATCGAATCCTCAGCCGTGGCCTGGGCTACCGGAATGGCCTCCCCCGCAGAAATCGACGAAATCAATATCCTTCAGGCCAGCTTCCTGGCCATGAACAGGGCCATCACACAACTCAAAATCCTCCCCGACCACCTGATCATCGACGGTAACCGATTCCTCAACCGCACCACCATCCCCTCTACCTGCCTGGTCAGAGGCGACGCCACCTACCTCGCCATCGCCGCAGCCTCGGTCATCGCCAAAACCCACCGCGACGAACTCATGCTCCTCCTCCATGAAGAATTCCCCAATTACCACTGGGATAAAAACAAAGGATACCCCACCGGAGATCACCGTAATGCCATCGCCCGAACCGGGATCTCCCCCTACCACCGAAAAACATTCAGACTGACCAACGAACAACTCTACCTTTGGGAAACCCCAAAAACACGGCACTTTCTGCCCAATGAGACCCCGGAAAGGGAAAAAGGTGAATAATGTTGACCCCGGGAGGTCACTTTTTGCGGGGGAATTGTTAATTTCGGGACAAAATTCAAACAATACATAAATGAAACAATTTTTACTGATTGCCGCCATGGCCGTTTTCATGGTGTCGTGCGGCTCCAAAGAGCAACCCATCAACACATTGACCAAGGAAGAGATCGCCGATGGCTGGAAGCTCCTCTTCAACGGTACCGACATGAGCGGTTGGAAACTCTACAACGGCGGGGAACCGACGGGGTGGAAAGTGGAAGACGGAATTTTGAAAAATTCCGGCGTGGGCAGTGATTTCGGGGGTGACATCATCACCCGCGACCAGTACAAAAACTTCGAGCTTACCATAGAATGGCAGGTGGCTCCCAAAAGCAATTCCGGGATTTTCTTCCATGTGCAGGAAGGGGTCGCCCAGGCGATTTACCAGACCGGCCCGGAATACCAGCTTATCGATGACAAAGGGTGGCCCGATCCGCTTGATGCTAACCAATACAGCGGCGCCAATTACGGGATGCACGCACCTGTAGGTTCCGAAGTCAAAGCCATTGATGAGTGGAATGAAACACGGCTGCTGGTCAACGGCACCCATGTGGAACACTGGCTCAACGGCACCAAAGTGGTAGAATACGAACTCTGGAATGACGACTGGAATACCCGCAAGGCCGCCGGTAAATGGGCCGAAGTGCCCACCTACGGAATTGCCGAGATCGGACACATCGGCCTCCAGGACCACGGCGGCCTTACCCTTTTCAGAAATATCAAGATCAGGGAATTATAAACAGTCATGCAGGGTTGGGCAGATTACCACACCCATTCACTCCTCTCCGATGGCGCCACCTCCTATGAGCAGATGGTGCTGGCAGCCATTGAAAAGGGATTGGATGAAATCGGCCTCAGCGACCACGTCTGCCTGAAGCCGGTGGTCTGGGCCATGCAGGAAGTCGACTTGCCGGTGATGACCCGGCAAATCATGGAAGTCAGGGAGAAATACTCCCACCTGATCACCATCCGCTATGGCATAGAAATGGACTTTTTCGAGGGGAAGGAGGCGGAGATCGCCAGGATCATCCATTCCCTTCCCCTCGATTATGTCATCGGCTCGGTCCATTTCATCGGCGACTGGAATTTCGACGGCGACGAATCTTTCTATGGCAAATGGAGCAATGACGACCTCTACAGGATCTATTTCAGGCTGGTTCAGAAAGCTGCCCGTTCAGGGCTCTTCGACACCATCGGCCATCTCGACCTGATCAAGAAATTCGCCATTTATCCCGAGAGTGACCTCTCGGGCCTGTATGAGGAGACCGCAGCCATCATCAGTCAGTCAGGGCTGGTTGTGGAACTCAATACCGGAGGCTTCGACAAACCATGTGGTGAATTTTATCCCTCCCCGCGATGGCTGGAAATCCTCCGCAATCACGATGTTCCGGTGACCCTCAGCTCCGATGCCCACCACCCCACACAAATCGCCCGCCATTTCCAACAGGCGGTCCACCTCCTCAAAAAAAACGGATATCACGAAACCATCCGTTTTAATGACAGGAAAAGAACCCCGGTGAAGCTATGAAATTACTCTCTTTCAGGGGCATGAAGCCCCTTTCCCAACTCATGTTCAGCGCTTTCATCATCGTTGTCGTTTTCCTGGCTATCCAGTTCCTGGCAGCACTGTTGGCTATTCCCCTGTTCGGGCTGCCCCGGGTGGCAGGGCTCCTCAACGGCCTTAATACAGAAGACCCCGAGGCCCTCCGCCTGCTCAAATATTTCCAAACCGTACAGTCTTTGGGTCTTTTCATTGCCCCTTCGTTTCTGATTGCCTATCTCTTCAGCGGGAATGTCGCCCAATACCTCTCCCTGGACCGGGGAACCCCTCTGCTGCCGGCCTTGCTGGTCACCCTGCTGATTTTCGTCATCAACCCTTTCATCAACTTCACGGGAGAACTCAATGCCGGCTTGCACTTCCCGGCGTGGTTAGAGGGACTGGAAGAGTGGATGCGCACGGCTGAGGAAAATGCCGAGCGGCTCACCAAGGCATTCCTGGATGTCGACACCTTCGGGGGACTCCTCTTCAACCTGGCGATGGTCGCCGTTCTTCCGGCTCTCGGCGAAGAACTGCTCTTCAGGGGAGTGATTCAGAAACAACTCACGGCATGGACGGGTAACCACCACTGGGGCGTTTGGCTGGCAGCCGCCCTCTTCAGCGCCCTCCATATGCAATTCTACGGTTTCCTGCCCCGGATGCTTCTGGCGGCCATCTTCGGCTACCTCCTGGTGTGGAGCGGATCCCTGTGGCTGCCCATCCTGGCCCACTTCGTCAATAATGCAGGAGCCGTCATCGCCATGTGGCTCATCGACCACGACAGCCTCTCCCCTGCCGTCGAGTCCTTCGGCGCCGGCGCCCGATACTGGCCTTACGCAGCAGCCAGCCTCACCCTGGGAGTGCTGATCCTCGCTGTCATCAAACGTCAATACCCCGCCACAAACAGCCAGTGACCGCCCCCAAAAATTGGTTTTTACCCTGATTTTCCTATTTTTGCCCTCACATAACAGAACAAAAGATGAGTTTTGAGAAGACCAGGTATTTCCTGCAGTCGGTAAAATCCGGCAACACCTTCCCCGATCAGGGATGGACCCTTGACGCTCCCGGAGAAAGTGATCCCACCCTTGTTCGTGCCGTTTATGAACACCGGCAGCTGACCCTCCGGGAGGATCTTCCCGGGTTGTACAAATTCGCCGACTGGCTTCCCATCGGAAGAGTCCTCGAGGGTTCTTCAGCACCCGTCACATTCCAAAGCCAGGGGTTCGCTCAGGCCTTGGGACTCAGAAAACTCTTCATCACCTTCAGCGGCTGGTGGCCCGAAAAGGGCGCTCACATGACCACCTGTTCCTTCAAGGAAACGGAAGCCTTTTCGGTATGCGGGCGCCTCGACCCCCGCGATGACAGGGTCCTGGTCGTGGCCTCGGCAGGCAATACCGCACGTTCCTTCGCCAGGGTATGCTCCGACAACAACATCCCCCTTCTTTTGTGCGTTCCCGAAGTCAACCTCGACGCCCTCTGGTTCGACAAACCACTCAACAGCTGTGTGAAACTGGTATGCAGCGCCATGGGCAGCGACTATTTCGACGCTATCCACCTCTCCAACATCGTGGCCTCCGCTGATGGGTTCGTGGCCGAAGGGGGCGCCAAGAATGTAGCCCGCCGCGACGGCATGGGAACGACGGTACTCTCGGCAGTCACCTCCATCGGGGAGATCCCTGACTACTATTTCCAGGCCGTGGGCAGCGGCACTGGCGCCATCGCTGCCTATGAGGCCAACCTGAGGCTTATCAACGACGGCCGTTACGGTAACAGAAAAATGAAACTGATGGTCGTCCAGAATGCCCCCTTCCAGCCCATTTACGATGCCTGGAAGGCAGGCTCCAGGAGCCTGCTCCCCTTCGACGACCAGGAAGCCCGCGACAGCGCCAACTCCATCGACGCCAAGGTCCTCTCCAACAGAAAACCTCCCTATCCCATCTATGGAGGACTGTTTGATGCCCTCACCGCCACCGGCGGCCATGTCTTGGTCGCCACCAACGAACAGGCCCGCGAAGCCGGAAGGCTCTTCCAGGAAACCGAAGGAATCGACATCCACGCCGCCTCTGCCGTGGCTGCCGCCGCCCTTGCAGAAGCCGTAAAAAACAAAAGCGTCGACCCCGAGGCCCTCATCATGCTCAACATCACCGGGGGTGGCGAAGAAAAATTCAAAGCCGGCACCCCGCTTCACTATCTGAAACCGGCACTCACCTTCCCTGCCGACCCCGACCCCGATGAAGTCAAAACCGCCATCAGACGCCTGTTCAATTAACCATAATTTGACGCGCCCGCTCTTCATCTTCACAGATTTCAGCCTATATTTGCTGAAAACCTGTACCTGTTATGAAACCCATCACCCTTTGCCTGTTGCTCTGCCTGCTGCAGCTACATGTGGCGGCACAGTCCTATCCTTTCCGGAATCCCCGGTTACCTGAGGAGGAACGTCTTGACAACCTGATCTCCCTGATGACCAGGGAAGAAAAAATCGCCGCCCTGGCCACCCGCATTTCCCTGCCCCGGCTGGGCATCCGGGGAACCCGCACGGTCGAGGGATTGCACGGAGTGGCCTGGAGCGGTCCGGCCAACTGGGCCGTGAAGGGGAAATTTGCCACCCCCACCACCACGTTCCCCCAGGCCATCGGGCTGGCACAGATGTGGGACCCTCAGCTGCTGCGGGAAATCGCCTCCCTCGAGGCTGAAGAAGCCCGTTATCTGGCCCAGAATGCACGTTTTGGTAATGGCGGACTAATCGTCTTCGCCCCCAATGCCGACCTGGGGCGCGACATCCGCTGGGGCCGCACCGAAGAGTGCTTCGGGGAAGACGCCTTCCTGGCCGCCACCCTCACCACCGCTTTCGTCAAAGGCCTCCAGGGAGACCACCCCCAATACTGGAAAACCGCTTCCCTCATGAAGCATTTCCTGGCCAACAGCAACGAAAATAACCGGACCATCAACTCCTCCGATTTTGACGAACGTCTCTTCAGGGAGTATTACGGGTATGCCTTCTACAAGGGAATCACCGAAGGGGGATCCCGGGCTTACATGGCCGCCTACAACAAATACAACGGCATCCCCTGCACCGTCCATCCCGTGCTTAAAAATACCACCGTGAACGAATGGGGCCAGAACGGCATCATCGCCACCGACGGGGGAGCCTTCGGATTGCTGGTGTCGGCCCATCAGTACTATCCCGATCTGATGATGGCCGCCGCAGGATGTATCAAGGCCGGAATCACCATGTTCCTTGACAACTACCGGGAACCACTGACCAAAGCCCTCGACGCCGGATGGGTGACAGAGAAGGAGATTGAAGACGCCATCAGGGGGAACCTCAGGGTACTCCTGCGGCTGGGGCTCCTCGACGACTCTCCTGAGAATCCCTATGCCTCCATCGGGATCAAGGACACCATCGCCCCATGGAGCAAACCCGAAACCCACCAACTGGTCAGGACGGCGACAGCCCGCTCAGTGGTCCTGATGAAAAACGATCACCATCTCCTCCCCCTCGACAGGGAGAAAATTAAATCGGTGGCCCTCATTGGTCCCCGTGCCCATCAGGTGATCTCCGACTGGTACGGCGGCACGCCCCCCTATGCCGTGACCCCCCTTGAGGGAATCAGAAAAGGCCTGGGCGATGGGGTTGAGGTGACCTATGCCATGAGCAACAAAGCCGACAGTGCCGTACTCCTGGCCTCACGTGCCGACGTGGCCATCGTATGCGTGGGCAACCATCCCCTGGGGTACAGCCTGGGATGGGGCCAGAACCACGTCGCCAGCGACGGCCGTGAAGATGTCGACCGCCAGGCCATCACCCTGGAACAGGAGGACCTGGTCAGACTGGTCCTCAAGGCCAACCCCCGTACCGTGCTCGTCGTGGTGTCCAGCTTTCCCTATGCCATGCCCTGGTCTCAGGAGCATGTCCCCGCCATCCTCCACATTAGCCAGTCGAGCCAGGAACTGGGCAACGGACTGGCCGACGTCCTCCTGGGAAAGGTCAACCCCGCAGGAAAGCTGGTGCAGACCTGGCCCTCTTCCATCGAACACCTGCCCCCCATCCTCGACTACAACATCCGCAACAACAGGACCTATATGTACACCACCCATGAACCCCTGTTTCCCTTCGGTCACGGCCTCTCTTACACCACCTTTTCATGGTCGGAACTGAAAACCGGCAACCCGGTTCTCCGCGATGGGGAAACGATGGACATCACCTTCACCCTGGAAAATACCGGCCCCTGTGACGGCGATGAAGTGGCCCAGCTCTATGTCCGTTTCCCGGAATCTGCGGTGGAGAGAGCTCCCATCGCCCTCAAGGGCTTCCAACGAGTGACCATCCCCCGCGGTATGAGCAGCAGGGTGACCATCCCCCTGAAAGCCGAAGAGCTGAAATACTGGGATGACCGCCTTAAGGCCTTCACCCTGGAAAAGGGCACTGTGGAATTTTTCGTGGGCAGCTCCTCGACCGACCACCGCCTCTCCGGAACCCTGACCGTTAAGTAAACAAGGCCCCATACTTCACTACCACCCTGGCCACTGTCCAGCCACTTCGGTATTCTGACACTCCAGTATTCTGACACTCCGGTATTCTGACACTCCGGTATTCTGACACTCCGGTATTCTGACATTCGGGTATCGGGATATTCCGCTTTCCCTTAAGTCGGTTTCGTG
>CAZMMX010000009.1:26074-60933 GCA_964567485.1 uncultured Prolixibacteraceae bacterium
GTATTCTGACATTCGGGTATCGGGATATTCCGCTTTCCCTTAAGTCGGTTTCGTGGATTAAACAAAAACCGCTACTTTTGCTTATCAGGTAAACCATTAATCCATTGTCCCATGTCATCAGGAAAGATCATAATCATTCTCATGGCGGCCGCCATCTTGTCAGGCTGCTCGAAGTTCAGGGATTATTCAAAAGTCCCGTATGAGGAACCCAACCAGAAAGCGTGGGAAAACCCGTTGGTCAACCAGATCAACAGGGAAGCACCACGAGCCCACTTCATTCCCTACACCACCGTAGAGCAAGCCCGTGAAGACCAGAAGTGGAGTTCTCCCCTGGTTATGTCGCTCAATGGAAAGTGGAAATTTAAGCTGGCACAGCATCCCGATTCACGGCCTTTCTGGTTTTTCAGGGATGACTACGACACCAGGGGATGGGATGAGATAGAAGTACCGGCCAACTGGGAGATGCAGGGATACGACTACCCTATTTATGTCAACGTGGTCTATCCTCACAAACACACCCCCCCGGTGATTGAAGGCGACCACAATCCGGTAGGATCCTACAAGCGCACCTTTGAACTTCCTGCAGGGTGGAAGGATAAGGAGATCTTCCTTCACGCCGGGGCCGTCAGTTCCAACCTGTCTCTCTGGATCAATGGCGATTTTGTCGGCTACAGCGAGGACAGCAAGACTCCTGCCGAATTCAACATCACCCGGTTCCTGAAAAAGGGAAGCAACTCCATATCCCTGGAAGTCTTCCGCTGGTGTGACGGCTCCTACCTCGAAGATCAGGACTTCTGGAGAATGAGCGGCATCACCCGTGACATCTTCCTGCAAGCCCGTGATCCCCATCATATCCGTGATTTCAGGGCCATTGCCTCACTCGATTCCACCTATCAGAACGGAACCTTCAACCTCGCCATTGAGTTGGCCAACATGACAGAGGTGAATGCCCCCCTGACGGTGGAAGCGTTACTCAGTGACGGAACCAGCGCCCTGGAGAGCTTCACCACCCAGGTCAATGCCGCCCCTGGAACCACAAAAGTAGAATTCAACGGTACTTACCCCAACATCAAACGATGGTCGGCAGAAATTCCAGACCTCTATGAACTGCTCATATTCCTGAAAAACGAAAAGGGCGACACCCTGGAAATACTGCGCCAGGATGTCGGTTTCCGCACCAGCGAAATCAAAAACGGACGCCTTCTGATCAACGGACAATATGTCTATATCAAAGGAGCCAACCTGCATGAACACCATGAAAAAACAGGCCATGTGCTTGACAGGGAGACCATGATGAAGGATATCGAGCTCATGAAACGCCACAATCTCAATACGGTTCGCACATCCCACTATCCCCAGCCTGAACTTTTCTACAAGCTCTGCAACCAATATGGCCTCTATGTGGTCGGCGAAGCCAATATCGAATCGCATGGCATGGGCTACGGCCCCCACTCCCTGGCCAAAGACAGCACCTGGAAAGAAGCCCATCTTTTCCGTACCCGGAACATGTTTGAGCGTGACAAAAACCAGCCTTCCGTGGTGATCTGGTCGCTGGGCAATGAAGCTGGCAATGGGGTCAACTTCTACGCCACCTACGATTATCTCAAATCGGTGGATTCCACCCGTCCAGTCCAGTATGAGCAGGCCCACCAGGACCGTAACACCGATATCGTTTGTCCCATGTACATGCCTATCGAAGAGATGGAAAAATATGCCCAGGGCAATCCGCAGCGCCCCCTGATACAATGCGAATATGCCCACGCCATGGGCAACAGCGTAGGTAACCTCCAGGACTACTGGGACGTGATCGAGAAATACGACGCCCTTCAGGGAGGGATCATCTGGGACTGGGTGGACCAGGGACTGCTCACCGAAGATGAGGAGGGTCATCCTTTCTGGGCCTACGGCGGCGACTTCGGCCCCGATTCCATCTACACCGACGGGAATTTCTGCTGCAACGGACTGGTGGATCCCGACCGCGGGGTCAAGCCTTCCCTCCTGGAAGTGAAAAAAGTCTACCAGTACATCGGGTTCCGCCCTGTTAACCTGGCCACCGGAGAAATCGCCATTGTCAACAAATACGCTTTCCGTAACCTTTCCGACTTTGACATCTCCTGGGAAGTGACCGGCGATGGTAAGGTGATCTCCTCAGGGACCCTTCCTCCGGTGACGGCAGCCCCGGGGGAAGTGGTGCATGTCAGACCTGAATTCTCTATCGACCAACAACCGGGGAGCGAGTACTTCCTGACTTTCAGGGCAAACCAGCGCGAGACCAAGGGAGTGCTTCCCGCAGGCTGGGAAGCTGCCGCTGAACAATTCGCACTCCCCTATTCCCTGGAACCCATCCTCCATCCTTCCGACAAACTCCCAAAAGTAACCGTCGGGGAGAATGAGACCACGGTGACCATTTCCGGTGAAGGGTTTACCATAGCCTTCGACAAAAGCACAGGCATCTTGACCAGCTATAAAATAGGGGATGCCGAGTTTTTGAAACTGGGACCCATCCCCGATTTCTGGAGGGCTCCCACCGACAATGACTTTGGCAACGGCCTCGACAAGCGCAGCCGGGTATGGCGTAAAGCCGGCGAAACCCGGAAGATCGCGGCAGTAAAGGTGATGCACCGGGGCTCCGTCGCCCGTGTCACCCTCGATTTTGACCTGGTGAACGAAACCCAGGAGGCCATAGCCACCTACCAGTCGGCTTATACCGTCTATGGTTCCGGAGAGATCAGGGTCGACAACCACTTCAAAATGACCAGGGAGGGATTACCCGAGATCGTCCGCATGGGCATGAATCTGATCATGCCACGTCACTATGACCAGATCACCTGGCTGGGCCGTGGACCCCAGGAGAATTACCAGGACCGCCGTACCGGCGCTTTCGTGGGTCTCTACAAGATGCCTGTGGCCGAGACCGGATATCCCTATGTACGCCCACAGGAAAACGGAAACCGTACCGACATCCGCTGGGCAGCTATCACCGATACCACAGGTAACGGCCTTCTATTTAAGGGGTTGCCATTACTCGAGGTGACCGCCCATCACCAGATCATGGAAGATTTCGAATCACCCGTAAAGACCGTGGGCCGCTATGTCGACGGTGAAAAGGTCGTCAACCGCCATATCAACGATGTCAAACCCCGCGAGTTCACCTCGGTCAACATCGACTTCAAACAGATGGGGGTGGGCGGTGACAACAGCTGGGGCGCCTGGACCCACGCCCAATACCGCCTCACCGCCAAAGAATACCACTACTCCTTCATCATGCGCCCCGTCAAAGCCGGCGACGACCTGGCTGAAGCAGGCAAACTATCTTATAAACTCTAGTATCCACAAGAGATATTTTACATGAAATTTTTCGCGGAAGCCGCTCCTATCCCGGGGCGGTTTCTTTTTTCCGTAAAAACCAGCAGATTTTCAACACCGACTGCCCTGAGCCGGAATCGGCAGGTCGTGAATGATTAACTTTAGGGAGGCGAATTATTGAACCGGAAAACTAAAAAGCCATTTCTATGGACGAAAAAGAAACCTATATCCTCACCGATCCGATGGTGGAGCCTTCCCCGGAATTCCTGAAGGAGGTCCTCAGTGAGAAATATGACTGGTGGATGGAAATCCGTGACCATGTGACGGGTAACTATCCACACGTCACGGAAGTCTGGAAATATTACAACGACGGGAAACAGTGGCTTTACCGGCTGATGCAGAAAAAAACCACCATTTTCTGGCTGGCGGTGATGGCTGACACCTACCGGATCACCTTTTATTTTCCGAAGAAATTGGAGGCGCTGATTGCCGGTTCCGCACTTCCGGAACAGATGAGGGCAGACTTTCTCACGGCCCGCTCCTACGGTCAGATACGCCCCATCTCCCTAAAGATGGAAGAGAAGTCCGGTGTGGAACTCGTAAAGCGCCTGGTTGCCCTGAAGCTTAACGCCTGATAATCTTTCTCAAAAGGGGATAGATATTTTGTGCATAACGGTAGAAACCCAGGTCGGTGAGGTGAACCCCGTCGACGCTCTCCTCCAGGTCGTTACCAGTGAGCCCTTTGGCGCTGACATACCAAAGGTGCCGGTCCCCCTTCCGCTTCATCTCCTTATACAGCTCCCTCAGCAGCTTGTTCTTCTCACCGATCACCGAAGCCATGTGCTGGTCGTAATAAATGGAGGAGAAGTGCAGGTTTTCGACCAGGACCAGGGGAGTCTCCTGATGTTTCTCCCTGATGATTTGCACGAACCTGACATATTTCTCTCTCATTTGGGCTGCCGTGACATTGGGAAGGCAGTCGATGACGATACAGGAGGCGTCGATGGAGGCCATAAACAGTAGCGGGTCATTCTCATGGAAGCAAATGTTAACATTACATCCGTTATTGAACGGCCAGGGGAGTCGAGGTGAGCACGAGCCGGGCTTTTTTCACTCCCTTTGCCGAGGCCTCAAAAAGGATCTCGCCGGGGGTTTCCGACGACTGCACCAGGGCGGTGAGCTGACCGCTGAACAGGGGCATTTCCACCGACTGGAAGGGGGTCAGACATACAGGATTGCCATTGGCGGCAGCCTTATAACTACCGGCGCCCTTCACCGAAAAGGAGATCTCACGGCTATCGTCGGGGCAGAGGTTTCCCGCCTTGTCGACCACCCTGACATTGACAAAGGCGATATCGCGGCCATCGGCGCCGAGGACGTTCCGGTCAGCCGACAACTCAATATGGTGGGGCTTGCCGGCCGTATGCACCTCCTTCATTTCTGCCTCCCTGCCCATCTCATCATAGGCCACCACCTTCACCGTTCCCGGCTCATAGCGCGTCTCCATCCACATCAGACGGTATCTTTTCTGGCGGTCAAGGGACTCCTGTGAGCCTTTGTTCTCACTTCCTTCCAGAGTGACCGAGAACTCCTTGGTGCGGCGCCCCTGGCTTTTGCCGTTAATAAAGAGCTCCGCCGAAGGATAGCTGGTGTAGACCATCACGGGAATGACCTCTCCCTCATGGCCCTGCCAGTTCCAGTGGGGCAGGAGGTGAAGCGTGGGGGATTTATCGTTCCACAGGCTGCGGTACAGGTAAAAGCGGTCTTTGGGAATGCCTGCCAGGTCGACGATACCAAACAGGGAACTGTGGCTCGGCCAGTCGGTATAATATGGGGTGGGCTCCCCCAGATAGTCAAAGCCGGTCCACACGAACTCCCCGATGCAATATTCCAGGTCTTCGTGCTGGATGAAGTTATCTTCGGGAAGGTCAGACCAGTCGCAATGCTCCAGGTCGTAGGAGGAACTCTGGTGGTCATCGTATTTGGCCATGGAACGGCGTACCGCCGGAAGTTTGTAGACTCCGCGGGAACTCACCGTAGAGGCGGTCTCGGCACCCAGAATGATCTCCTGGGGTAGTTTTTTATAGGACTCGCGGTAGCGGTGCGTGCGGTAGTTAAAACCCGCCACGTCCATGACCGCCGCAAAATTGTTGCTGACGACCACGTCGGGATGGTCCATCCCCTGGGTCACCGGACGTGTGGGATCTTCGCGATGACAGATGTCCTGGAGAAACCGGGCGATCTTGGCCCCGTTGGGGGTTCCCTGGTCGGGAACCTCATTGCCGATGCACCACATCACCACACTGGGGTTATTGCGGTAATGGCGCACCAGGTTCACCATGTCCTTTTCTGCCCATTCATCGAAGTAGATATGGTATCCGTTTTTCATCTTGGGGGCCTTCCACTCGTCGAAACTCTCGGCCATGATCATCATGCCCATTTCATCACAAGCCCTGACCAGTTCCGGCGCCGGCATGTTATGGGAAGTGCGGATGGCGTTGACCCCCATCTCCTTCAGGATGCGCACCTGACGGCGGATGGCTGCATCGTTGACGGCAGCCCCCAATGGACCCAGGTCATGATGGTTACATACCCCCCTGAATTGCGTCCTGCGGCCATTGAGGAAAAACCCCTTCCCCGGGATGACCTCCACAGTGCGGATGCCAAAGGGGGTGGTCACCTCATCGCTGAGGGTTTCCCCATCATAGAGGCGGGAAACAACGGTGTAGAGGAAAGGGCTTTCAGGATCCCAAAGCGAAGGCTTCTCCACCACCAGAAGCTGCTCAATGACGCCCTCGTCAAAACGGGAGAGTCCGCTTTTCGTAGAAGCCACTTTGCGTCCCTGCGCATCGACGATGTCGGTTACCAGGGATACCACGGAAAGGTCACCTATCCCTTGGTTCTCAACGGCAGTGCGCACCACTACCCGGGCAAAATCGTCCCTGACCATGGGCGTGGTGACCTGTGTTCCCCAAACGGGGATGTGCCATCCGCCGGTGACGATCAGGTGCACGTTGCGGTAAATACCGGCCCCCGGGTACCAGCGCGACGATTCCGGCAGGTTTTCCAGGCGCACCGCCAGAAGATTCTCCTTTCCGGCCTCCATCAGGTCCGTGATATCAAAATAGAAGGAGTTGTAGCCATAAGGCCAGAACCCCGCCTCTTTACCGTTGACATACACCCTGGCGTTGCTCATGGCCCCGTCGAAGAGGATAAAGGCTCTCTTACCGGGAGTGAATACGGGAGCCGTGAATTTCAGGCGGTACCAACCCACCCCGATAAAGGGAAGTCCCCCGGTGCGGCCGGCATGGGCCAACGCCTCCTGCTGCCCGTCCTGGGTGATGGCCACCTTCTGCAAATCGTTATGGGCATCAAAGGGACCATATATCGCCCAGTCGTGAGGAACCGTCACACTCTGCCACGAGGCATCACTGAAACCCGGCATCATGGCCCCGGGAGACTCCTCACGGGTGAACTTCCACCCCTTCTCCAGCAAGTACCCGCTCCGGGTCTGCCCAACGGCATCAACACCGAAAAGAATACAAATGACTATAAGCAGGGGAAAAATCGTTGCTTTCATCTCTTTTCAGCTTTTATACAGGTTTTTTCCTGTTCAAAAATAGCAGAAATTTACTACTTTCGGCCTTCCTAAGGCCAATCATCGTGTGGGGGAGAGATCGGAAACTTGCTTTAAAGAACGGGGATCCTGAAGCCTTTAGTGAGCTTTTCAGGAGGATATACCCCCGGATGAAAGGGTATTGCCGCCTCTTCATTCATGAAGAGAACCAGGTGGAGGATCTCATTCAGGAGTGTTTTCTCACCCTATGGGAAAAGCGAAGAGAGATAGACCCCGACAAGGCCGTAGAGAGTCTGATGTTCGTGATGCTCCGGAACCGGTGCTTCAATTACCTGAAGGAATTGCGGATGAAGGAGGGGACCATTCCAGCAGCCCGCGTGGAAGTCAATGAATTGCAGGTTCTCTATCAGCTCGATTTTCTGGAAAAAGAGGAGAAGAGCCTCGAAGAGGAGCTGGCAGTGGCGTTTCATCAGGCTGTCGACGGGTTGCCGCCACGGATGAAAGAGCTTTTTATCCTCTGCAAGGTTGAAGGCCGCAAACAGAAGGAAGTGGCCGATGAAATGGGCATCACCGTAAAAGCTGTGGAAAAACAGATTGCTGCTGCCAAAGAGCGCATTTCCGCCGATCTGAGCCATCGTTTCCCGGCCTTGGCCCTTCTAATCACCCTGCTGCTCCGTTAACACTCCACGGCAACCAGGCCGGCTACCCTTTCCGGAGAAAGAGAAGCCTCCTGCAGATCTTATACCAAAATCCACCCCGTAGCGGAAACAGCATTGAAATTGTAAAAAATAAGATTCCCGGGGTAGGGTTTTCCCCTTCCGCATTGTACTCCTATAAGAAGTAACCTATGGAAGAAATTATTATCAGATATCTTGAAGAGAGGGCAACCGACGCAGAGAAAGGAGAGTTGCTGGCATGGCTGCGAAAGAAAGAAAACCGCAAATCGTTTCAATTTCATAGATCAGTTTGGTTAAAGGGGCTGGAAAAGGAGAGTTATCCTGCCGGCGGCAGGGAAACCTGGTTCCGGATCCAGTCAGGTTTATTAGAGAAAAGTGCTGAAGGATGGCAGAAATCGAGGAGGCTCACGCAAACCCTCAGATACGCTGCCATCTTTTTTTTCCTCACTACCCTGGGGGTTTCCCTCTTGTGGTGGTCGCAGCGGAGACTAACAAAACAGGAGGTCACCACCACCATCATGGCCGATAACGGACAGATATCACGGGCCGTGCTGCCCGATGGGACGCAGGTGTGGATCAATTCGGGTTCAGCCATCAGTTATGGCAGGGATTTCGGGGTGAAAAACCGGGAAATCGCCCTCACCGGGGAAGCCTTCTTTGATGCTGCCAAAGAGAGCGCACACCCCCTGGTGGTCGATTGCAACGAACTGATGATAAAAGTGACGGGAACCCGTTTCAACGTCAGCGCCATCCCCGGCACTTCCGCCATCAGCGTGGTCCTCGAAGAAGGCTCCGTTGAACTCCTCAGGCCACAAAACAGCACCTTTCATTATACCCTGAAACCCGGGGATATGGCCACCTTCGACCTGAACAACAAAAAAATGATCGTCACCTCCACCAATACCCGCCGTTTCACCTCCTGGAAAGAGGGCATTATCCACATCTATGACCAAACCCTCGATGAGGTGGCCCAAAGGCTGAATAACCGTTATAACCAGGAATTTGTGGTCAACGATGAGGTGAAAGACTTCCTATACACTTTCACGATCAGGAATGAATCCCTGCAGGATATCATCGCCCTGATTGAAAAGATAACACCCGTAGAAGCCATCCAGGAAGGAAATGTGATCACCTTCAGGAAAGGAAAAGCAGTACCGCGCAGTAACGGTAAATAAAAAAAGGCCGGCAGGTGCTGCAACACCTCCGGCCCGGTATTTACCATCTGCAAATGATAAATAGATTTTGATAACCAAATCGTGTAAAATTATGAAAAAAAACTTACGGAAAGGACGGGGGTTGCCTCTGTTCAGTAACAAATGGCTTAAAGTTATGAAACTGACCTTTTTCTTTATGTTTTTGGGCCTCATGCAGCTTTCGGCAGGTGTTTACAGCCAAAACACCAAAATTTCACTTGATTTGAGGAATGCAAGGGTCATTGATATTCTGGAAGAGATTGAAGAGCAGACCGAATTCAGGTTTGCCTACAGTTCGGAATATATTGACCTGAACCGCCGGGTATCGGTGATCGCCGAGAAAAAGAGCATTCATGAGACGCTGCATCAGATGTTTGATGAAGCGGGAGTGACCTTTACGGTAGCCGACAGGCAGATCCTGCTTTATCCGGGGAAAATGGTTTCTGAGACGGTATCGGGGCAGCAGCCAGTGGCGGTTTCCGGTAAGGTCACCGACTCACGGGGAGGGGCGCTTCCCGGGGTCACCGTGGTGATTCGCGGAACCACGACCGGGACCATTACCGACTTCGACGGCAATTTCACCCTGACAAATGTGCCCGATAACGGGATCCTGGTCTTCTCCTTCGTGGGGATGAAACCCCAGGAGATTCCCGTGGCCGGAAAATCGCTTTTCAATGTCACCCTTGAGGAGCTGATTTTCGGAGTCGACGAGGTGGTGGTTACCGCCCTCGGCATCAAAAGGGAAGAGAAAGCCCTGGGATATGCCGTTCAGGCAGTCTCGGGTGAAGGTCTCCAGACCGTCAAGGGGGTCGATATGGGGACTTCCCTCACCGGTAAGGTGGCTGGTCTGATGGTCAAAAACAGCACCGAATTCACCGCCGAACCCGACATCCAGATCCGCGGAGAGAACCCCCTGCTGGTCATCGACGGGGTGCCCTATGGCAATATGAAACTGAGGGATGTCCCCTCCGATGATATCGAAAGCATCAGCATCCTCAAGGGAGCCACGGCATCGGCACTTTATGGATACCGGGGGGCCAGCGGAGCCATCATGGTCACCACCAAAATGGGATCGGCAACCAAAGGGCTGTCGGTAACGCTGAACAGCGGGACCATGTTCGCCTCAGGCTACCTGGCCATTCCTGAAATGCAGTCCTCCTTCGGCCGCGTGGTCAACACGGGCACCAACACCTATGCCCGCTCGGGCGACGGCTCCTGGGGTGTTCCTCTCGACGGCAGAGAGGTGATCCAGTGGGATCCCATCTCCAAAAGCCTCAAACCCATGCCTTATCTGCCCATCGGAAAGGATAATTTCTCCAACTTCCTGGAACCCGGCTATGTCCTGAACAACAACGTCAACATGGTCCAGCAGGGCGAATTCGGCAGCTTCCGGGCTTCGGCGACCTGGGTGAAAAACAAGGGACAGTACCCCAATTCCATGTTCGACAAGATCACCTATGCCATCGGCGGTGACATGAAGATCAACAAGTTCACCCTCTCCTCGAACATGTCGTTTAACAAACAGTTCTCTCCCAACAAGGGCTTTGGCGGTTATACCGGCTACGACCCCATGTACAATATGCTGGTGTGGGCAGCCCCTGACTACGATGTCCGCCAGTATAAGGACTACTGGCTGGTACCCAACGAAGTGCAGAACAACAGCTATACTGCCACCAATAACAATCCCTATTTCGACCGTTACGAAAGAACGCATGGCATTAACCGCGATGTGTTTGCCGGTAATGTCAGCCTGAGCTATGACCTCACCTCCTGGCTGAAGGCCACCTTCCGCACCGGTTTCGACACCTACAGCGACCGCCAGGAGATCACCATTTCCAAGGGTTCCCTGCAGGGTGCCGGGAGTGCCCGGGTTATTCAGAATGGCACCGAGGTTTGGGGAGAATCGCAGAAGGGCTCTTACAACATGGGACTGGGCCGCGGTTACAGCCTGAACAACGACCTGCTGATTTCCGGAAATAAGACCTTCGGAGATTTCACGGTCGACGGTTTCGCCGGGGGGACCCTCTATTTCCGTCAGGATGACGGCATGGAAGCCCGCACCCAGGGAGGACTCTCCATTCCTGCCTTTTACTCGCTGAAGGCTTCCATCAATCCCGTGGCTGTCGCCTCCAGTCTCTACCGGCAGCAGGTCAACAGCTTGTTCGGACGTCTCTCCCTCTCCTGGAATAACCTGGTCTTTGCCGAGGGAACCCTGCGTAACGACTGGAGTTCCACCCTTCCGGAATCGACACGCTCCTACCTCTATCCTTCCTTTTCGGGGAGTTTCATAGTTTCGGAACTCCTTCCTGAAATGGACTGGCTCTCGATATGGAAACTGCGCGGATCGTGGACCTCTTCCAAAACGCCGGCAGGCATTTATACCATCAATTCGGTATACTCGATCACCAACAACGCCTGGGGAACCCTGAGTTCGGCCACCTATCCCAGCACCATCCGCGGGGTCGATGTCCGTCCCGAATCCTCCTCAACTTTCGAAGTGGGTACCGCCCTCAACTTATATAAGAACAGGGCATCGCTCGACATCTCCTATTACAGCAAGAAGATGTTTGATTTCCTGCGTTCCACAGGAATCACCCCCGCTTCGGGTTTTTCAGCCAACTATATCAACATCGACGAGGAGATCACCCGCAGAGGGCTGGAAATCACCGCCAACGGCACTCCTGTAAAGAGCAGGGAGTGGCAATGGGATATCTCCCTTAACTGGTCGAAATATGCCCGCTACTACACCAAGCTCGACTCTCTCTTCTCGGCCGACAAACCCTGGGTAGCCGAAGGCAAAAGGGTAGACCACTACATCCTCCGCGATTACCAGAAAGATCCTAAGGGAAATACCATTCACAACAACGGTTTGCCGCTCTATTCAGCGTATGACTCCATGTTCGGATATTCCGATCCCGACTGGATCTGGGGTGCCAACACCTCGGTCAGGTATAAAAACCTCACCTTTGCCCTGGCGGTCGACGGCCGCGTGGGGGGAATCGCCCAAACGACCACCGAAATGTACATGTGGAGGGCAGGGTCCCACCCCGCATCGGTCGTAGAAGCCAGGTACCTCGATGCCAACAATCCCGGCACCAAGAACTATATCGGCCAGGGCGTGAAAGTCGTCTCCGGAGCAGCCACCTACGATACCTACGGTAACATCACCAGCGACAACAGGGTGTATGCCCCCAACGACGTGGCAGCGACCTACAAGACTTATATCGAAGCTCTCCATAAGGGAACCGCCTGGGGTGGAGCCCCCTCTCCTGCCGATGCCTATAGCACGACCTTCTTCAAAATCAGGGAAATGTCCCTGACCTACGACCTTCCCTCGCAAATCGCCAGCCGCTTTGCCGCCAAGGGAGCCTCCATCTCCGCCATCGGCCAGAACGTATTCCTCTGGGCTAAACAATTCAAGTATTCCGACCCCGACGGAGGCAGTGAGAATTTCAGCGACCCGTCGATACGTTATCTCGGCTTTAACCTGAAAGTGACCTTCTGAGGATCCACTTCCGTTTTATCCCGGAACCATTTCCGGAATGAAAACAGTTAAAGCCTTAATAATGAAATCGATTGTAGAAATTAAGATAAATAAAAAAACATCAGGAATATGAAAAAATTAAAAATAGTACTCGGATTATTTCTCATCATCTCGCTTCTGTCAGGATGCGATAACTTTGAGGATATCAACACCAACCCGGATACCACCACGCAGGTCAGCGCTTCCATGTTATGCACCAATGTTATTTTACAGGTCACCAGGTTCAGTGGCAGGGATGCCAAGGTTCTGGTCGCTGAAAATGCCCTACCCAAATATGTGGGGTATGCCAACGAAGGACAAATGGGCGAACAGTACAACAAAATCGGAGAAAGCAGTTTGGGGGGAATGACCATGCTCCCCAACCTCGACAAGATGCTGGAATATGCCCAGGGAAGCGTGATGGAAGACTCCTACAAGGGAGTGGCCAGTTTTGCCAGAGCATACCTGTTCTTCAGGCTCACCATGGAAATGGGAGACATCCCCTACAGCGAAACCAACCAGGGAGCCGAAGGTCTTTACCGTCCCGGGTATGATACCCAGGAGGAGGTCTTCAAAGGGGTCCTCGATGAGCTGAAAGAGGCCGACCAGTATTTTGCCGTTGGACAGACCTTTACCGGGGATCCCACCCCTTATAACGGAGATCCCGCCAAATGGAGAAGGGCCGTCAACGCTTTCTCGCTGAAGGTACTGATGACGCTCAGCAAAAAAGAGAGCGTGGCTTCCCTCGACATCAAAAACCGGTTTGCCGCCATCGTGGCATCCGGACAGCTTCTGGAAGCCAACACCGGGTTCCTGGGATTGAACTACTCCACACAAAACAAGCATCCGCTGTCGGGAACCAATGACCTCTTCACCAGCCGTACGGTCATCAGCTCCCTTTTAATCGACAACCTGAAAAACCTGAACGACCGCAGGATGTATTATTTCGCCGAGCCTGCAGGGGCGCAAATTGCTGCCGGAAAAACCGACGACGACCCCGAAGCCTTTGTCGGACTCGATGTCTCGATCGATTATGCCACTATGAATGCCGGTCACAGCGCTAACCTCTATTCTCTTCTCAACAAGAGGTACCTCACCGAAGAAGCCACAGAACCACGCATGGTGATGACCTATGCCGAGCAACAGCTGATTCTGGCCGAAGCCCGGATCAAGGGATGGATTTCCACGGGAAATGCCAAGGATTATTATGAGTCGGGGGTGAAAGCAGCCCTGGCCGCCGTGGGAGCCACCAAGGCCTCCTATGCCCACGGCAAGCCCATCGACCAGGCTTACATCAACGACTACTTCACCGGAGAAGCCGCCTTTAAGGCCACCACGGAAGAGCAGCTGAAACAGATATGGATGCAGCGCTACCTCCTCCAGTTCATGCAGGATGCCCAATCGAGCTACTTCGAATACCGGCGCCATGGCTTTCCCGTGTTCCCCATCAACCCGGCGACAAGCTTGAATGAAAACAACAAAAACGGGTTGCCCATGCGGTGGCTCTATCCCTCCTCCGAAACCAACTATAACCGTGAAAACCTCGAAGAGGCCCTTCAACGGCAATACGACGGTTATGACGAGATCAACAAAATCATGTGGCTATTGAAATAGTCTTAAGTCCCGTATATCTCAGGGGTCCCGGAATAAACACCGGGGCCCCTCTTTTTTTGGGCTTTTATAGGAGCCGTCACGAGGTTACAGGCTTTTCCCAGGGGACATACCATCATTTTGCTTTCTGGGGATGGGGGTCTCCCTGAATTTTTCTAGATTTGGAATATGATCAAAATACGCACAGGAGCATCAGGGAGCGCCACCACCCCCTTCGGTGTGGTGGCGCTGTTTGCCGCAGCCATGGGCTTTCTCGAAGCCATCGTGGTGGTCTACCTGCGTGCCATTTATTACCCTGATGGTTTCACCTTTCCCTTGGCGCCGATGACGCCTGACATCTTCAGGGCCGAACTGGTCAGGGAGGTGGCCACCCTGGTGATGCTGGGAGCAGTGGCCCGGCTGGCCGGCAGAAACCACCTTCAGCGCCTCGGGGCTTTTCTCTTTGCCTTTGCCGTTTGGGATATCCTCTATTATGCAGCCCTGAAGATCTTCCTGGGCTGGCCCGACTCCCTGCTCACCCCAGACATCCTTTTTCTGATTCCCGTTACCTGGGTGGGCCCCGTACTCGCACCGCTCATCAACTCCCTGACCATGATCACCATGGCATGGCTCTGGCATACCCTCGACAGGCGCCATCCCCCGCTGACCCTCCGCCCTGCCGAATGGCTGCTCACTGTGTCGGGAGCCCTTCTCATCCTATACACCTATATCCGCGATTATACGCTGCTGATCCTGCGAAACAGGGTCCCCGGCGCCACAGGCATCACCGAAGGGGCAGAACAACTTATACCAGCCCTCAGCCACTTCTTCCCCGGTCCGTTCCTCTGGGCACTCTTCATCGCCAGCGAACTCCTCATCCTCACCGCCATGGCCCTGACCTGGAGGAGATTCTCCCGCAAACAGACAATCATTAGTAAAAACAAGAAGGCCTTCGCCCCCCGGAATACGCCCCGGCGCATCCTGACTTCTGTGAAAACCGATAACCATAACCTAATTTAAACCCGATTGATGCCCATAACAACCACCCCACCCATGCGAGTGCATGATCAACGGCCTCGTCCCTTCCCGGAAATCCTTTATTCTTCAACCATGACGGGAATCCGTAATATCATCACCATCGCAAAAATCCGTCATCGATTCACCATTTCGGAAACAGGACCCTCCCTGACCCCCGGAGTAATCCGTCGTCCCCTGACCCTAGTGATGACCCTGCTGCTGGCCCTGCTGCCCATTCTTTGTGCACAGGGGCAGGAGGTCAAAATCGTGGTGGCCGCCACCTCCGATGTCCACGGATCCCTGTTCCCTTATGATTATGAAGAGGACCGCCCCGGTGGAGGCTCCCTGGCGGGGGTGCACCATCTGACCGATTCACTGCGCCATAGCGGTGCCGCACTGCTATTGCTCGAAAACGGCGACCTGCTGCAGGGCACCCCCGTGGCCTATTATGCCAATTTCGTACAGCAAAAAAGACGCAACCTCTTTCCGCGGGTGCTGAACACGATGAAATACGATGCCGCCAACGTGGGAAACCACGACATCGAAGCCGGTCCTGCAGTTTACTCCCGGGTCACAAAAGAACTGCGGGCCCCCTTTCTGGGGGCGAATATCCTCAGCGACAAAACAGGAGAACCCCATTTCAGACCCTACACGGTGATCAGAAGACAAGGGATTACCATTGCCGTACTGGGAATGACCACCCCGTCGATTCCGGAATGGCTTCCCCCGCAGTTGTGGCAAGGGCTCTCCTTTGCCGACATGCTCCCCGAAGCCCGAAAATGGGTGGAGATCATCAAAGAAAACGAGAACCCCGACATCATTGTCGGATTATTCCATACGGGGTATGGCACGGGAGAACCCGAAATCAAGCCACAGGAGAATGCCGGGCGCTCCCTGATTGAAACAATACCGGGGTTTGACCTGGTGATCCTCGGCCATGACCACCGCAGACGAAATGAATGGTTCACCCGCAGCGACAGCAGCAGGGTCCTGATCCTCAATCCCGGTAACGGGGCCACCCACCTGGCTGTGGCGCAATTCTCCCTGGTGAAGGGTGACGGGGGAAAACCCCGGATTGTGGCAGCAGAAGGAGCGTTGCTGAAGGTTCCCGAAAATCCCGCCCATAACCGGGTCACCCGGCGTTTCCGCAAAGAGCATCAGGCCATCAGGGAATTCTCCAACCGCAGGGTGGGAACCCTGGAACACCCCCTGACAGGCGCCGAAGCCCTCTTCGGAAACTCCCCGTTTCTCGACCTGATCCACCACATTCAACTCGAAGCCACCGGTGCCGACCTCTCCCTGGCGGCCCCCCTCTCCATCGCCGGAACCATCCCCGCCGGTGACCTCCACGTCAGAGACCTTTTCCGCATCTACCGCTTTGAAAACTTCCTCTATACCATGCAGCTGACAGGCCTGGAAATCAAAAACCACCTGGAATACTCCTACGGGTTGTGGATGAACACCATGACTTGCCCTGAGGATAACCTGTTACTTTACCGGGAGGATGGGGCTAACTCCTCCCGGCTGGCTAACCCCTACTACAATTTTGATTCGGCAGCCGGCATCCGCTATACCGTCGACGTTAGCCGGCCCCCCGGGGAACGAATCACCATCACCGGGTTTGAAAACGGAGCCCCCTTTGACCTCGGGCAGAGTTACCACGTGGCCGTCAACTCATACAGGGGCAGCGGCGGCGGCGGACACCTCACCGCAGGCGCCGGCATCCCCCGCGAAAAACTGGCAGACAGAATCCTCACCACCACACCCCGGGAACTGCGCTCTATCATGATCAGCCATTTCGAAAAACTCGGCACCATCACCCCGAAAGCCGGCGACAACTGGCAGATCATCCCTACCTCATGGGCACAGGAAGCCATCACCAGGGAAAAACCCCTCTTTCACTGAAAACGGAAATTATGATATATTTACTGCGCTAAGCCAAAACTATAGTGAACAATATGAAATTCCTTCCTGCAGCCCTGGTCTCCCTGCTTCTTTTAGTTTCCGGACTGGTGTCCGGCCAGAAAAAAGAGAGGCCCCTTCCCGAATTGCATAATAAGGATTTTGTTTACCATGCCCGGAAAATGGACTCCGTGATCCGCATTGACGGGGTGACCGATGATGCTGACTGGCAGGTGGCTCAGAAAGCCACCGACTTCTGCCTGGTCCTTCCGGTCGATACAGGGACGGCGGGACAGCCCTCGGAAGTGATGCTGACTTACGACGACAAGGCTTTTTACATGGCCATCATCTTTTACGACACCATTCCCGGAAAGCGCATTTCGGAATCCTTCCGCAGGGATTTCAACTTCGGAACCAACGACAATTTTCTCTCCTTTTTCGATACCTTTCTGGACCAGACCAATGGTTTCTCCTTTGGGGTGTCGGCATCGGGGGCGGTGTGGGACGGGATGATGCACAGCGGGTCGACCATGAACCTCGACTGGGATACCAAGTGGGAGTCAAAAACCAGACACTATGCCGACCGGTGGGTCACCGAGATGAGGATTCCCTTCAAATCGGTGCGTTATCCCCGTGACAGCCGGCAATGGCTGGTCAATTTCGGCCGTCTTGACCTGAAGAGCAATGAAAAATCATCGTGGGCTCCTGTGCCGCGGCAGTTTCCCACGGCCTCGCTGGCCTACACAGGAGTGCTCGACTTTGAGGAGACCCTGCCGCGCCCCCGTCCGGCCATCTCGGTCATCCCTTACCTCTTTGCCAATTTCCACGAAGACAGGGAGGCCGGCACCTCCGCGCAACTCAGGGGTGATGCAGGATTCGACGCCAAACTGGGCCTCTCCTCCTCCCTGAACCTCGACCTCACCTACAATCCCGATTTTGCCCAGGTGGAAGTGGACCGGCAACAGATGAACATCGACCGGTTCGAACTCTTCTTCCCTGAAAAGAGACAGTTCTTCCTGGAAAACAGCGATCTCTTTTCAGGATTCGGCTTTAATACCGTCACCCCTTTCTTTTCACGGAGGATAGGCCTCGACGCCCCGGTGCTGGCAGGGGCCCGTCTGAGCGGGAAAATAGGCAACAACACCCGCATCGGCGTGATGAACATGACCACCGAAAAAACAGACGAACACCTCGCCCGTAATTTTACCGTGGCCTCTCTTCAGAAAAAGGTCTTCGCCCGCTCCAACATCGGCTTCATTTTCATTAACAAGGAATACCTGCAGCAACCCGACACCTCGGAACGCTTCAACAGGGTGGCCGGTGCCGACTTCAACCTTGCGGGACGCAGCAACTTCTGGACCGGCAAATTTTTCTACCACCGCTCCTTCCAGCCCGGGAACCCCGGAAAACAGCACTCGCAGGGCGCTACCCTGGCTTACAACAGCAAACATCTGAGCCTGCGCATGTCACAAACCAGCGTGGGAGAGAATTTCCTGGCAGAAACGGGATACATCCGCCGCCGGGGATATAACTTCCTGGGGCCCGACCTGGCGCTTATTTTCGTTCCCAACAAAAAAGTGGTCTCCCACGGCCCCTTCGCCAATATCGAGAACTACTACGATGCGGGCTACTCCCTCCTCGACCACCTCTGGAAATTCGGCTATAAAATGGAGTTCAGCAATACCGTCACCCTGCAGGCCGGCATCTACGACAACTATATCCTTCTGGGCGAAGATTTTGACCCCACCCATGTGAGTACTTCGGCACTTCCCGCAGGCAGCGACTACCGCTTCCTCTATGGTTTTGCCGAAATGACTTCCGACAGCCGCAATCTCCTCAAGGGCAACCTGAAAGGTGGCGCCGGTGAGTTTTACAACGGCCACATGAACTATTTCGACGGAACCCTCAGCTACCGCTTTCCCCCCTACGCCAGCATCGCCCTGAATGTCGCCTGGAACGACCTCCGCCTGCCGGAACCCTTCCAAAGGGAACACTTCTGGCTTATCGCCCCGAAACTGGACCTTACCTTCACCGATAAACTCTTCCTCTCCACCTTTGTACAATACAATGAACAGATCGACAACCTCAACCTGAACATGCGCTTCCAATGGAGATACCAGCCGGTGTCTGACCTCTTTATCGTCTATACCGACAATTACTTCCCCGACAGTTGGAACCAGCGTAACCGCGCCCTGGTCCTCAAACTTACCTACTGGCTTAACTAAAAGATAAACCCACTTTACCCGGCTCTTTTGCACGGGCATCGCCTTTCTGAGCAACCCCGGCATACCATCCCATTTTATTAAAGAACAGAACGGGTACTTTATTGGATAATAGCGCCAATTTTGATAGTTTTGCTGAATTTCCTCCTCCACCGGCAATCACCACAAAAAGGCCATCATACCGGCCGGGAGGTCTAAAAGGTACCCGGAAATGATGGGGGAATTTGTGCCGAATCAACCAAAAATTTGAAGTAGCGATATGAAACGTTTTTTTCTGATTCTTTTACTGGCGGCGTCTCCCCTGATGGTTCTCCAAGCCCAGGAGGCCGGTCGCCCCGGGGAGCAGCCGGCTCCCGAAACCGGAGAGAAATTCAGGCTGGGAATGGCCGGTTATACCTTCAGACACTTCGACCTGGACAAGACCCTGGAAGTGATGCAGAAAGCCAACGTCAACAATCTATGCATCAAGGACTTTCATCTTCCCCTGAACAGCACACCCGAGCAGATCGCCGCCTTCCATGCCAAGCTCAAGTCCAAAGGGGTGACCGGCTATGCCGTGGGGCCCATTTATATGAAAACCAAAGAGGAGATCGACAATGCCTTCGAATATGCCCAAAGAGTGGGCGTAAAAATGATCGTGGGAGTCCCGAACTATGAACTGCTGCCCTACGTCGACCAGAAAGTCAAGGAATACGGCTTCCTATATGCCATCCACCTCCACGGTCCCGACATGCCCCTCTATCCCGATGCCGACGATGTCTGGAACAATGTGAAAGAGCTGGATCCCCGAATCGGCATGTGTCTTGACATCGGCCATGACACCCGCAACGGCAAGGATCCCGTGAAAGATCTCAAAAAATACCACTCCCGTGTTTTCGACATCCACATCAAGGATGTCACGGGAACCACAAAACAGGGCTATTCGGTGGAGATCGGCCGCGGGGTCATTGACATTCCGGCATTCGTCAAAATGCTCAGAAAAGTGGGCTATACAGGAGTCTGCAGCCTCGAGCACGAAAAGGAGATGCAGGACCCATTCATGGGCATCGCCGAGTCGATCGGCTATTTCCGGGGAGTCATCGCCACCACGAAAAAGTAAACAGTCAGCTCACCACCTTGCCCGTTGCTTCCGGGTTTCGCCGGGGTAAGGCCATCACCGGCCTGCCGGGCCGCGGATTCCGGCAACAGCAGTCCGGGGAACAGGGAGAGCCGGCAATTTTAAATACCACGCATCAACATTCGCTATGAAGAGTTCTGTAAAACTGGCACTCACCGGATTAGTGTTCCTTTTCGCCTTTCCATGCTGCCGGCCGGTTCCGGAGGAGACCACGACTCCCGGAGGCCGGGAGGTGACGCTTTTCAGGGCGGTCAAATTCCCCCTCACTGACGTCAGATTGCTCGATGGCCCCTTTCTACAGGCCACCGGACTGAACGTGGTCTCGCTGCTCAACTACGAACCCGACAGGTTATTGGCAAAATTCAGGAGCGAAGCGGGCCTGAGACCCCGCGCTAAGCATTATGGGGGGTGGGAGGAAAATACCATTGCCGGCCACAGCCTGGGCCATTACCTGAGTGCCTGCGCCCTGATGTTCCAAAGCACAGGGGACCAGGAATTCCAGAACAGGGTGAATTACATCGTCGAAGAACTGGCCCTGTGCCAGGAAGCCGGCGGTAACGGATACCTCGGTGCCTTCCCCGACGGAAAGAGAATCCTCGAAGAGGAAGTGGCCAAAGGGGATATCCGCTCCCAGGGATTTGACCTGAACGGCATTTGGGTGCCCTTTTACACACAGCATAAGCTCCTCATGGGACTGCTCGACGCTTATTACCGCTGCGGAAATGAAAAAGCGCTCGAGGTAGCCCTCCGTTTCGGGGAGTGGCTGGAAACGGTGGTCAGGGATCTCACCGATGACCAGGTTCAGGAGATGCTCCATTGTGAACATGGAGGGATCAACGAAGCCCTGGCGGAACTCTATGCCGCCAGCGGAGAAGAGAGATTCCTCCGCCTCTCGGAGGTCTTTCACCACCGTGCCATCCTCGACTCCCTGGCCATCGGCAGGGATATCCTCCCCGGAAAACATGCCAACACCCAAATTCCCAAGCTGGTGGGACTGGCGCGGCACTATGAGCTGACGGGCGATGAAACCGACCGTGCAGCGGTGGAATTCTTCTGGGAGAGGGTGGTCCATCACCACTCCTATGTGACGGGAGGCCATGGCGACCATGAATACTTCGGGGCTCCCGACACCCTGCGCGACCGGCTGAGCAATGAAACCACAGAAACCTGCAACGTCTATAACATGCTCAAACTGAGCAGCCATCTCTTTACCTGGGAAGCCTCCCCCGAAGTGGCCGACTTCTACGAAAGGGCCCTCTTCAACCATATTCTCGCCTCACAGCACCCCGGCGATGGCAGGGTGGTCTATAACCTCTCCCTCGAAATGGGGGGGTACAAGGAGTTCCAGGATCCCCTCGGGTTTACCTGCTGCATAGGAACGGGCATGGAAAACCATTCCAAATACGGTGAAAATATCTATTACCATAACGATGAGGAGCTCTTCGTCGCCCAATATATCGCCTCGGAACTGAACTGGAGGGAGAGGGAGCTGAAAATCGTCCAGCAAACCCGTTATCCTGAGGAACCCTCGACGTCACTGCAGTTCGAATGTCCCCATCCGGTGACCCTGACCATGATGATTCGTTTTCCGCGATGGGCAGAAAATGGGATGATGATCAGGGTCAATGGCATGGTTCACCACCACCGGGGAAAACCCGGCAGTTTCGTGCCTGTAATGAGAAATTGGAAAAACGGGGATGTGCTGACCGTGGAGTTTCCTTTTTCCCTGCGTCTGGAGAGCATGCCCGACGACACCAACCGGGTGGCCGTGATGTATGGTCCCCTGGTGCTTGCCGGGGAACTGGGAACCATCGACGACACAGCGGCGGTTCACCCCGAATATGTCCCCGTCTTGATGACCAACGACCGCAATCCGGCGACCTGGACCGTCGCGGCGGAGGGAATGGCCAACAGTTTCCGCACCGTCAATACCGGAAGACCCCGGGAACTCCTCCTCAAACCCTTTTATAAAGTCTATGACCACCGCTATTCCGTCTATTTTGACCTTTTCACAGAAGAGCAGTGGGAGAAATACCAGTCCGACTATCAGGCCCGGCTGGAAGAGAAAAAAAGGCTCGAGAGCCGCACCCTCGACTTTTTCCAACCCGGGGAGATGCAGCCCGAACGGGACCATCGCTTCGGCAGCGACAAAAGCTGGGTGAATGAATTCCGGAGGAGAAAATTCAGAGAAGCTGACCGTGGAGGATGGTTCTCCTTCACGATGAAGGCCCCCCGCCATCACCCCCTGGTCCTGGGTGTCGAATACTGGGGCGGGTACCAGGGATCGCGCACCTTTGACATCATGGTGAATAACACGGTGATCGCCACTGAAAATATCTCCAATGTACGCCCCGGGGAGTTTTTCACCAGGGAATACAACCTCCCTGCCCACCTGCGCATCACGGGCAACACGGTGACGGTGAAATTCGTCCCCAAAGAGGGCCATCGGGCTGGACCGGTATTCGGAGTGAGGATGCTGAAGAAATGAAACCATTACGGCAATATGGACTGGTTTTTCTCCTCATCCTCCTTTCCCGGAGTCTGCCTGCCCAGGATACCGGTTTTTCACAGTTTTATTCCAATCCGCTTTATCTGAATCCTGCCTTCGCAGGTTCCCTGGGAGTTCCCAGGATTAATATGCACTACCGTGACCAGTGGCATGGCCTCCCCGATGCTTATGTCACCCAGTCCGTTTCCTTCGATATGCCTGTGGAAAAACTCTATGGTGGCATCGGAATCAACCTGGTCAGGGATGCCCAGGCCGGCGGACTCCTCAACACCCTTCAGGCCGGCCTCATTTATACCTCCCTCATCCGCCTGTCAGAGAAACTGATGTTTTCAGGAGCCCTGGAAGTGGGATACCACCGGAAAGATATCGATTGGGCGGGATTGATCTTTGCCGACAACGTAGATCCTTATAACGGGGAACACCGGCCCACGGCGGAAACTCCCCCGGGAGACCCCACCTTCCATTTCGCCGATTTTTCCACCGGAGTCCTGGTTTTCGGAGAGCGGATGTTTGCCGGCATGGCCATCCATCACCTCTCCCAGCCGGCCCAGTCATGGTACCGGAATCCTGAGAAGAGCGACCGGCTCAACCGCAGGTACTCCCTCCATTTTGGCACCCGCATACCGGTACATGGCCATGGCTTCGCCAGGAAGACCTTTGACCTCTCGCCCCAGGTGGTCCTCATGCAGCAAGGGCCCTACAGACAGTTCAACTACGGCATGCTGGCCAACTACAGGGGATTTACCGGCGGCGCATGGTTCCGCCAGGATCAGGCATTCCATTACGACGCCCTGATTTTCCTGGTCGGATACATGAAAAAACGCTGGCACTTCACCTACAGCTATGACTTCACGGTATCGGGACTGGGAGCACGGTCGGGAGGCACCAGTGAAATCTCCCTGGCCTTTCTGCTCAAAGATTTGTCACGGCACACAGCATTCCCCTTTTACCGCCCTTACCAGGATAACATTGGAGAGTAACCCTCCTCTTCTGCCCACATAAAATTCCGGAGAGCTGATCCCTAACGGGATATCTGGGTGGGCCCTCCTTTCGGCCTTCCTCCTCCTGAGGAGGAGACACCAAGCCTGAAGGATCCTACCTGACCAGGACCACCTGTCCCTTCCGGGAGTGTGAAAATCCCTGAACATCTACATAATCTGCTTTCCAGATGTAATTGCCCATGGGAGCCTCCCGGCCGTTGCGGGTTCTTCCATCCCACGGATGATCCGTGGAGTGGGACTCGAAGATCATCTCTCCCCAACGGTTAAAAACTTGCATATGGAACCGGGCGGGGTCCACCCCCAGGGTGAAGGGAAGGAAGGTCCGGTTCCCGGGAATATCGCTGTCGGGACGAAAAGCGTTGGGAGCATGGACATTATAGGGCAATATTTCAACATACAGCGATGCGGTGTCCCTGCATCCCATTCCGGAAACCGCTTCCAGAAAAACCGCGTATTCTCCCACTTTCTCATAAGTATAGCGTGGGTGTTCGGCATCTGAAAAACCACCATCCCCGAAATCCCAATG
The DNA here is from genome assembly GCA_964567485.1 of uncultured Prolixibacteraceae bacterium. GTDB lineage: Bacteria > Bacteroidota > Bacteroidia > Bacteroidales > Prolixibacteraceae > UBA1413. Next base: position 50,235 of record CAZMMX010000009.1, read on the forward strand.
GTACTTCTCTCCCGATTCGGTCAGGTTGGTGAAGGAAAGGTCGGCCTGCTGCAGCAGAGCCACAGGATAATCGACGCTAAACCTGGCCACCGGGGTTCTATAGATCTTCACCATCTCTTCCATGATGAACCCGGTTTGGCAACCAGTCACCGGATTGGTAATCAGCAGGCTGACATCATAAAACCCCGGTTGGTTATAGCTATGGACAGGAAATTGATCCTGGCTGGTGATGCCATCCCCGAAGTCCCAATCGAAAGTGAGGGCATCGGGGACATTCAGCTTCCCGGAAAACCGGATGATATCGGAGTCGCAGGCCTGGCTGCGGTCGGTGGTCATGGTAAAATCAGGCGCGGCACCAAAGGGGAGAATGATAGAATCCCCGGTACAGCCATTCTCACTCACCTGAAGAGAGACATAGGGCTGGCCGGCACCAAAGGGGGCAAATGATACCCTGGCACGGTTCCACTCCGTCAGGTCAAAAGTGCAATGGCCAAAATCCCATTCCAGAGTGGCTGCCGGAGATCCGTTTCCGGTGTACCATACTTCCCGGCTGTACCCTTTACAGGGATCGCCAGGATCATCGACAAAGCGGAAACCGGAGGTCGGAATCTGAAACAGAGCGCTCTTCAGGGTATCCATGACCACACAATTCTGTGCCGTAGTCAGCGTATACCCGAAAGTGTAGTGGCCCCACCCGGGAACAGTGAATTCTGCAGATCTCTCCTTTTTTTCCGTGAAGAGAGCCCCTGCCGAAGGTTGGCAACTCCAGGAATAGGACTTCATACTCCAGGCTCCTTCCCCTCCTGTCACCACGGCCTCCAGACTTCCTGATTGTTCTCCGCATATCAGCCGCTCTCCATCGATCGTCACCTCAGGCACCGGAAAAAAGGCAAGCTCCAGGGTATCTTCTGCCCTACAGCCAAAACGGTCAAAAGCGGTCACGTGATATTTGCCCGGAGTGGAAACGGAAATATCCCGGGTGGTCTCCCCGGTACTCCACAGGTAGGAGGAGAAAAGGCCTTCCGGGGAGATTATTTTTACATGAGGGCATCCCAGGGTATCATTTCCGATGGAGGTAACCGGATTGCTGACGTCGACGAAGATGGAGTCTTTCTGCAGACAACCGTCAATGGTGGAGGCTACCACCCGGTACCACCCTTTCCTGTTGACCGTAATCTCCTGCAGGGTATCCTTACTCCCTGTGCTCCACGCATAATCGTCGAAAAAAGGACCGGCATCCAGGACCAGTGGGGAGCCTTCACAGATAACGATGGAATCGCCGTTGAAACTCAGGTTGGGCCTGGTCTCCAGACCATCGCTCAGGTCGAGGACGAGATTCAGGTTAAAACCCACCCCATAGCCGTAAGCTTCATATCCCCCATACCCATATACATAAGCAATAAAACCGCGGTCTGATTTGATATTCTGCAACCGGTGGTTTCCCGCAGATAGGGGAATGGAGGCACTGGCGTATTTACCATTGCTGTAGGAGCGGAAATACCCGGCTGAAACCGGCAATCCGTCAAGATATATACTCCCGGCATCAGCGGCAGGGATCACGATGTTTACAAAATATTCCCGGACTTCTGTCGATTGATAGGCCACGAAGGTGACATCATTACGTGCCTGGCTCACCGGACTCAGGATCAACATGAAACCATCGGCATTACGCACATTGTCGTTGCTTTTGGACTGGCTGTACTGGGCGACCAGGATGGGTTTGTCAGAAGTGATTCGTGTAGGGGCATTCAGGGTGAATTCTTGGAATTCTCCCTTGTTCAATGGGGACTGGGGAACATTGCCGAGGTAAAATGTGGTGTGGTCGCTGGCGGCCATCACCCTGAAGAAGTCTCTGCTTCTTCCGTATAAAGGAACGGTATAGTACTCCCTGCCCCAGGTTTTTACAGGCGGCATCTGTTCATACATATGGTCCCACCCCCCTGTCGCCGAAAGAGGAATCGTGGTACTGAGAGACCCCGAATAGACGGCAACAGGTTTGTCGGCGGAGATGTGACTTCCCGTAAGGTCACCGGCCAGCGACTGCACCTGGTAAAGCTCCCCCTTGTTGAGGTCTATCGTGAAAGACTCCCCCTTTCTGGCGGCTCCATCGGGTTCCGCCGAAGGCGTCACTTCCACCTTCGTGGAATCTGCAGAAGCCACCACAACAAATTCGCTGTTTCTTCCGTGATCAGGGTTTTGGTAATCAACATGGGGAGTATAACACATGGCATAATGGTCAGTTCCCAGTGATCCCACGGGATACATGACCGCCACGTCGGAGGAATTCCTGTCACGGTTCAGCAAATAGAGGTTAACGGGCTGGTCGGAAATCAGGTGCATTCCCAAGGGGAGGATCTTTTCCGATCCTTGGGGCTCCACTTCAGAAAAGGGAATCCTTAACTGCAGGGCACTGTTGGGCGAAACGCTGTAGGTTTGGTTGTTATAAGGAACAGGAGAATTCCCGATAAATAACTGAAAATTGGCTCCTACACGCGAGGATACCGTCAGCTCCACATAGTGGTCAATCGTATTTCTTCCCTCCATGAAGCCAAACCAAAATTCAGTGCCTTCGGTGGAGCGGTAACAACGGGGATCTGTGCCCATTCCCCGTGAAACCACCGAGATCATCAGCAATCCTGCCCACAGGGCTATAACCCCCCACATTTTTCTCATACCCTAATGAAACCCCTAAAATAGGGGCTTTTTTTCCAATATCAGGAGTATTTAGGGTAAAAACCTGAAAGATAATGGCTATTTTTACGATTCTGCAGCAATAGGGAGATCCTTCAGGATCTCCGGGCCATTAAGGGCAGAAATTGTGGCAGAACAGATTAAACCAGCAAACGAAAGAAATGTCAAACAGGATAAACCAAACCGGAAGAATTCTGGGGAAACGACTATCGCGGCTGATGAGCTTCCCAGCGATAAAAACAGTCAGCAAGAAAGGACAATCGCAAATCCATATTGAGGTATATCATTGAATTACAATACACTAAATTGCAAAGAAAGCATGAAAAAGAACATTTTCCCATTGATCATGATTTTTATGTTTACGGCTTTAGCATCCATGGCCCAACAGGCTTTATGGGGAGGACCGGAAATTGTCTCTCCCGAAATTCATAATGACAACAGCGTCACTTTCAGGCTCATGGCCCCCGATGCCCGGGAGGTGAAAATTTCAGGGGATTGGATGCCCTCTGAGGGATGGGTTCCCGGGTCACAGGCCATGACGCGTGATGAAAAGGGAGTCTGGAGCTTCACTACGCAACCCCTGGGGTCTGATCTTTACAGCTACTGGTTTATTGTCGACGGACTCCGGAGTACCGACCCTGCCAATGTCTACCTGATCCGCGATGTGGCCTCCGTTTTCAATGTTTTCATTACCGGAAACGGCAAGGGGGACCTCTATAAGGTGGACGATGTGCCCCATGGGAGTGTGACCCGCCGCTGGTATAACTCCCCGGGGAACGGCATGATGCGCCGGATGACCATTTACACCCCTCCAGGGTATGAGTCGGGAAAACAGAAATACCCCGTTCTCTATCTCCTCCACGGCATGGGAGGCGACGAGGAGGCCTGGATCGCCCTGGGGCGTACCGCCCAGATCCTCGACAACCTGATCGCCCAAAAGAAAGCCACCCCTATGATCGTGGTGATGACCAACGGCAATGTCGCCCAGGAAGCCGCCCCCGGAGAATCGGCCCTGGGGTTCACCAAACCCACCATGCAACTCCCCCACACCATGGATGGCAAATTCGAGGAGACCTTCCCCGAGGTCATCCGCTTCATCGAAAGCCACTACCGGGTCATCAGAAAAAAAGAGTCCCGTGCCATCGCCGGTCTCTCCATGGGCGGGTACCACTCCCTCCATATTTCACGTTACTACCCCCATACTTTCGGATATGTGGGCCTCTTCTCCGCCGCCATCCTTCCCAATGAGCAAGCCACCTCAAAGGTTTACCAAAACCTTGATGAAACCCTGAAAATACAAATGGAAAACGGACTGAACCTCTACTGGATCGGCATCGGAAAAACCGACTTCCTCTACAAAAACAACTTGGAATTCCGGGAAAAACTCGATGGCATGGGTTTCAAGTATGCCTATCTGGAAACCGAAGGAGGCCACACCTGGACCAACTGGAGGGTATACCTCAGCGAATTTTCAAAACTGATTTTTAAATAAGTCCACCGGTAGTGGGCAAATCAGCCCCAGTTTTAATATCATGATGAACAAATTATATAAGAGAAAAAATATGCTCATTGTAAATCGGAACCCAAAGATAGTGGTCGCCCTCATGGCCATCATGATGGGCAGCTGTGCTGTTTCCCCGGTGCACAAGTCTGCCTTACTGAAGTACGACAAAAAGATCGACGGAATCATCGCCCAGATGACCCTGGAAGAAAAGGTGAATATGCTGCACGCCAAGCACATGTTTGTTTCAGCGGGGGTGGACCGCCTCGGCATTGCCGACATGATTTATGCCGACGGTCCCTTTGGCATCAGGGAGGAGATGCAGCCCGACGGGTGGATGCCCCTGGGATGGGAAAACGACAAAGCCACTTTTTTCCCCACCGGGTCGGCTCTGGCGGCCACATGGAGTCCTGAGCTGGCCTATGCCTACGGTACCGGCATGGCCCGGGAAGCACGCCTGCGCGGCAAAGACATGATCCTCGGTCCGGCCATCAACATCCAGCGCATCCCCACAGGAGGAAGGACCTACGAATACCTGAGCGAGGACCCGTTTCTCAGTGCCCGTCTGGCCGTGGGATACACCAAAGGGGTGCAGGAGAACGGTGCCGCAGCATGTCTCAAGCACTACGCCCTTAACAACCAGGAGAATAACCGCGGAACCGTCAATGTGATCGTCGGAGAACGCGCCATGCATGAAATCTACCTGTCTCCCTTCCGGGCCGCGGTCGTGGAAGCCGACGCCTACGGGGTCATGGCCGCTTACAACAAGGTCAACGGATGGTGGTGCGCCGAAAATGACCTCCTGCTCAACAAAATCCTCCGCGATGACTGGGGATTTGCCGGCATGGTCATCTCCGACTGGAGCGGCACTCACAGCACGGTGAACGCCATCAAACACGGCCTCAACGTGGAAATGCCCACCAAAATATTCCTGGGTGACGCCCTGATCGATTCTGTAAAGGCAGGACTGGTCCCTGAAGAGGTGGTCAACCTGCGGGTCCGCGAAATCCTCCGCGTCAGAATGGCCATTGATCCCATTCCCCCGGAAATGGCCAACAAAGAGATCACCTCTCAATCGCCACAACAGAAAATCGCCTACGATGTGGCCTCCAAATCGATCGTTCTGTTGAAGAACGAGGGAGTCCTCCCCCTGGATCTCTCTGCAAAACCGGTCATCGCGGTCATCGGGGCCAACGCCGTACAGACCATGGGACAGGGCGGTCTGGGAGCCGGGGTAAAAACCCTGTATGAGGTGACGCCCCTCGAAGGCCTCAAAAATAAAATCAGGGACAAAGCGGAGATCATCTATGCACAAGGGTATGAGCCGGTGACCTTCAGCTTCGGCAACATGTTCAGAAAAAGAACCCCTGAAGAAAGGGAGAAAGAGACCCGTCAGAAAGAAGAAAAAGCAAAAATACTGTTGCAGGAAGCCGTTGACGTGGCTTCAAAAGCCGACATGGTCCTTTTCATCGCAGGAAACAACAGGGCTGTCGAAACCGAAGGCAGCGACCGCAGGGATATTAAACTGCCCTCGGGCCAGGATGAGCTGATAACCGCAATAGCCCATGTCAACCCCAACATCGTCACCGTGCTGACCAGCGGCGCCCCCAACGATCTCACGGTGGTGCAACCCCTCTCCAAAGCGCTGCTGATTTCCTGGTTCAACGGCACCGAAGGTGGTAACGCCCTGGCCGACGTCCTCACCGGAAACATCTCCCCCAGTGGTCGCCTGCCTTTTACCCTCCCCATAAAACTGGAAGATTCCCCCGCCTATGCCCTGGGAAACTACCCGCAGGGTGCTAAAGGAACCGACGTATTTGCCGGTCTGGTGGCCCAAACCGAAAAAACGGAAAAACCGGAAGAAAAAACCACGGAAAAAGATCTGAAAAATGACCCCAATACGGCCCTCTATTCTGAAGAATCACTCGTGGGCTACCGCTGGTTTGACACCAAAAACCTGCCCGTCATGTATCCCTTTGGCTACGGCCTTACCTACACGGAATTCGGTTATACGCACCTTACCACAGACCGGGAAAAATACGGAAAAAACGATGTCATCAAACTCTCCCTGGAACTGAAAAACAACGGTCAGGTGGCGGCCGACGAAGTGGTGCAGGTGTATGTACACCGCATCAACCCTTCCGTAGAATGGCCCACCAAGGAGTTGAAAGCCTTCTCACGCGAAACCCTGGCCCCCGGTGAAAGTAAAACCGTGACCCTCGAAATCCCCGTCAGGAGCCTCCAGTACTGGGATGAAACACTCCAGGCCTGGAACGATGACCTCTGCAACATCGAATTGCAGGCGGGCGCCTCAGCTCAGGACATCAAACTCAAAAAACAAATCACCCTGAAGTAAAGGTGAACCGGTAATAATCTATATTTTCAACCCAAATCAATTCAACTAACCATATGACAACCAACCGAAGATCATTTTTCAAAACCGCAGGAGCCGGGGCAGCAGGCCTGGGTCTGGCTCCCGTACTATCCTTACACTCCTGTGCCGCCCCCGTGGAGGCCTCCGCTGCCGGGAATGACGATCAGCAGCTCTTCATCGGCGATGATGTGGCCATTGCCGCCACACAATATGGGAAAGTGCAGGGATTCCTGCTCCGGGGTATCTACAACTTCCGGGGAATCCCCTATGGTGCCGACACCGGGGGAAAGAACCGTTTTATGCCCCCGCAGCCCCCGGAACCCTGGGAGGGGATCCTTCCGGCGGTATGGTGGGGAAATACAGCCCCCCAGAACATGGACAACCGCTACGGCAATGCCTGGGCTTCGTTTGTCGACCACTGGAATTATGACGATGTCAGCGAGGACTGCCTGCGGCTGAACATCTGGACCCCCGCCCTCGATGACGGAGGCCTCAGGCCCGTGATGGTATGGCTCCATGGTGGCGGATACACGAATGGCAACGGCATCGAGCAGGATGGTTACATGGGTGAAAACCTGAGCCGCAAGGGCAACATCGTTTTCGTCTCCATCAACCACCGCCTGGGGCCCATCGGGTTCAGCGACCTCTCGGGAGTGGGAGGAGAGAAATATGCCTCCTCGGGGAATGTCGGGGCCCTCGATATGGTGGCTGCCCTGGAATGGGTGCGCGACAACATCGCCGGCTTTGGCGGTGACCCGGGGAATGTGACCATCATGGGACAGTCGGGTGGCGGCGCTAAGGTGTGCGTCCTCGCCGCCATGCCTTCAGCACGTGGCCTCATCCACAAGGCGGTCCCCCTCAGCGGCAGCTCTACAGAAGCCCTCAACCCCGAATACTCCCGGAAACTGGGTGAATATATCCTCAACGAGGCAGGCCTTTCGTCTGCAGAGGTCGATAAACTACAGGAGATCCCCTGGAAGGAGTATCTGGGGATGGCCCAAACCGCAGCCCGGAAGATGGCGGAAGCACAGCCTTCTCCCGGCATGCGCGGTGGCTTTGCCCCCGTGGCCGACGGCATCATCCTGCCCAAAGGAAAATTCTACAGCGACCCGGCCGGTCTCTCCTCGGAAGTGCCCATGCTCATATGCACCACCTTCCATGAATGGGGAATGGCCCGTACCAACCCCGAAATCGAAGCCCTGACTGCCGAAAAAGCCATTGAAATGATGAAAGGAGGCAGCGGCTTCCGCGGGGGCTTCGGCGACAAGGCTGCGGAGGTCTATGAGGCCTACGCCCGCATTTTCCCACAGGCCAAACCCGTGGAAATCATGACCCTGGCCGCCAGTAACCGCAAAGGAGCCATAGAAACCGCCAATGCCAAAGCCACTCAGCCAGCACCCGTATACCTCGCCTGGTTCGGATGGGAACCTCCCCTCTTCAACAACCGCATGCGGGCTTTCCACTGCCTCGATATCTGCTTCTGGTACGCCAACACCGACCTGATGCTTACCCATACCGGCGGGGGGCAGCGCCCTAGAGCCCTCTCCGAAAAAATGAGCGGCACCCTCCTGCAATTCATGCGCAACGGTAATCCCAACGGGGCCGGACTTCCCGAATGGCCACGTTATACCCCTGAAAACGGGGAAACCATGATCCTCAACGATACCTGCGAGGTGAAAAACGACCCCGACAGGGAGGCTCGTCAGTTATTATAATACTTATAAAAGAACTGCACCTTAACCACCTAATGATCATCCATTATGAAAAAACGGACTTTCTCAAGGGTGGCGATCCCCCTGGGATTGCTATTCCTGGCTTTTTCTGCCATATGGCAGTGTACCCAAAAAACGAATCCCATGAGCGAGGATGAAAAAATAGCCGCCATCCTCGATTCCCTCACCGTGAAGGAAAAAGCACGCCTGCTGGTAGGTACCGGAATGCACCTTGACCTTCCCGAAGGTTTTGAGCAACTCATCGCCGCCACTTTGGGACAAGCCGGCGGGAAAAAAGATGCTAAAACCACCGCCGGAGCTGACAGTAGTGATGCCAAACCCACTCCCCCCGGCGGGGGAATGATGAATCCCTTTGCCGCTCCTCCGCAGGACTCCCTGTACACGGCCGTGGTGGATAAAATCAGAAAATACCTGCCAGGAGCCGCGGGATTCACCATGGAATACCCTGACCTGGGTGTGACATGCCAGGTTCTGGCCGACGGACCTGCCGGACTGCGGATTTCGCCCCGCCGGAAAGGCGACGACAGCACCTATTTCTGCACGGCCTTCCCCATCGCCACCCTCCTGGCCTCCTCATGGGATCCACAGCTGGTCGAAGAAGTGGGAAAAGCCATGGGCCGCGAAGTCCTCGAATACGGAGCCGACATTATTCTGGGCCCCGCCCTGAACATCCAGCGTGATCCCCTGTGCGGACGTAACTTTGAATATTACTCCGAAGATCCCCTGGTGACAGGAACCATGGCCACAGCAATGGTCAGAGGGGTCCAGTCCAACGGCGTGGGCACCTCTCCAAAACACTTCGCTGCCAACAACTCGGAAACCTACCGCATGTCGGTGAACACCATCGTCAGCGAAAGGGCCCTCCGCGAAATTTACCTCCGCGGCTTCGAAATGGTGGTAAAAGAGGCGCAACCCTGGACCATCATGTCCTCCTACAACAAGGTCAATGGCGTATATGCCCCGGAAAGCAAAGACCTGCTGACCGCCGTCCTTCGCGGGGACTGGGGTTTTGAAGGTTATGTGATGACCGACTGGGGTGGCGGCAACGACGCCGTAGCCATGATGAAAGCCGGAAATGATGTGCTGATGCCCGGAACGCCCATGCAGGTCGACGCCATCGTGGCGGCCGTGGAAGCCGGAGAACTCGATGAAGCCTTACTCGACCAGAATATCACCCGGGTGCTGAAGATCATGTTCAAAACACCGCGCTATAACAACCATACATACAGCAACCAACCCGACCTCCAGAACCATGCCCTGGTGACCCGCCAGGCAGCCACCGACGGAATGGTCCTCCTGAAAAATGAAGAAAACACCCTCCCCCTTGCGGCGGAGGTGAAAACAGTGGCTGCTTTCGGCAATACTTCTTACGACTTCATCTCAGGAGGCACCGGCAGCGGCGACGTGAACGAAGCCTACACCATCTCCCTCACCCAGGGGCTCCTCAACGGCGGTTATTCTCCCGATGAAGAACTCATGACTGTTTATACGGAATTCATGAAGGCCGCCCGTGAAAAGAAAGGCCCTCCCAAAAACATTCTGGCCGCCCTTATGGGGGGTAAGCAGCCTCTCGAAGAGATGCCCCTTGATGCCGCCGTGGCCGCCAAAATGGCTGAAAAAGCCGACATAGCCCTGGTGACCATCGGCCGCAATGCCGGAGAAGGCCAGGACCGCACCGCCACCGAAGGCGATTTCCTGCTTTCCGCCACCGAGAAAGAACTCATCAAAAATGTCTCAGAAGCCTTCCGCGCCAAAGGCAAAAAAACCGTGGTCATCCTCAATATTGCCGGGGTTATAGAAACCGCCTCCTGGCGTGACCTCCCCGATGCCATCCTCCTGGCCTGGCAACCCGGACAGGAAGGGGGGAACTCCGTGGTAGACCTCCTGTCAGGGAAGGTATCCCCTTCAGGAAAACTGGCGGCTACCTTCCCGCTGAAATACAGCGACTGCCCTTCGGCCATTAACTTCCCCGGAACGCCGCTCCCGGAAGTGAAAGAGGCTGACCAAACCGGCGATCTCTCGGGATTTTCCATGATGAAGCGTGTTCCCTGGCAGATCGTCTACGAGGAAGATATCTTCGTGGGATACCGCTATTTCAACACCTTCAGGATTCCCGTGGCTTATGAATTCGGGTACGGCCTCTCTTACACCACCTTTGAGATTTCCAATCTGAAACCCGACAGCCCCGAATTTTCAGGCAAGCTGACCGTCACCGCCGACGTAAAGAATAGCGGCAGCCGGGCAGGACGTGAAGTGGTTCAACTCTACCTGACAGCCCCCGCCGGAACTCTGGAAAAACCGGAATCGGTGCTGGTGGCCTTCGGAAAAACAAAATTACTGCAGCCCGGAGAAAGCGAAACCCTGAGCTTCACCATCGAAACCCGCGACTTCGCCGCCTTT
>CAZMMX010000009.1:61033-86088 GCA_964567485.1 uncultured Prolixibacteraceae bacterium
CGGAGAAAGCGAAACCCTGAGCTTCACCATCGAAACCCGCGACTTCGCCGCCTTTGATGAAGCCATATCGGGGTGGGTCGCAGAAGCCGGGATGTATACCCTCAGGGCCGGAAACTCATCGCGCAACCTGCCCCTAAGCGCCAGTTTCACCATTGGCAAGGATATCGATGGAGGAAAAGTCATCAAAGCCCTGGCGCCGCAAGTTCCCATCAGCCGTCTGTCACACAGGTAATCAGAAACTCAACGAAGGATTGCCTTACCTTTTCGCGGAACTATCACCCCAATGATGGAATTCCAGCACGACATCAGGATTTCATGCAGCAGACTCTATTAACAAAAATTCTTCCGTAGGATGCATTTTCAAGAGACATACCTCACACCGCCCCGCAGAAGGGGCGGTTTTTTCCTGTTGCTGGCGGCAGCAGTTTTGGCAGTTTCCGGGTGCGGCCCGTCTACCACACCCGTTGAAAAAGAGGGGTGGATCCTGGTAAGCCAGCCCAAAGGCCCTGACCTGGGATATTCGCCCTCCTCGGGTGTGCCGTTGCTCACCGTGAACCGTCTGACCTTCAAGGACCTGAACCGTAACAGTCAGCTCGATCCTTATGAGGACTGGCGGCTCACCGCTGACGAGCGTGCTGCGGATCTGGCAGCCAGGATGAGTGTGGAGCAGATCGCCGGACTGATGCTCTACAGCGGGCACCAGTCTATTCCCATGGCCGGCGGCGGCCGTTACGGGGCTACCTACAACGGGAAACCCTTCCCTGAAAGCGGAGCCGCCGCCTCCGACCTCAGTGATTCCCAGAGGAAATTCCTTACCGAAGACCACCTGCGCCATGTGCTGATCACCTCGGTAGAAACTCCGGAAATTGCCGCCCGCTGGAACAACAACGCCCAGGCCCTGGTCGAGGGTATCGGGATGGGCATCCCCGCCAATAACAGTTCCGACCCGCGTCATGGCAGCGACTCCTATGCCGAATACAACGCCGGAGCTGGGGGGAAGATCTCCATGTGGCCGGGTACCCTGGGCATTGCCGCCTCCTTCGACCCCGCCCTGATGCGGCAATTCGGCGATATCGCCTCCAGGGAATACCGGGCCCTGGGAATCACCACGGCCTTGTCACCCCAAATCGACCTGGCCACAGAACCCCGCTGGAGCCGCTTTGACGGCACCATGGGAGAAGACCCCCAATTGGCAGCCGACATGGCCCGGGCCTACACCGACGGCTTCCAGACTTCCACGGGCGAGGATGAAATATCGGGTGGCTGGGGATATGCCAGTGTCAACGCCATGGTCAAACATTGGCCCGGCGGTGGCCCCGAAGAGGGCGGCCGCGACGGCCACTTCGGCTACGGCGCCTATGCCGTATACCCCGGCAATAACCTGAAAGACCACCTGATACCCTTCACCGAAGGAGCTTTTAAACTGGAAGGCTCCACCGGCATGGCTTCGGCGGTCATGCCCTATTATACCATCTCTTTTAACCAGGACACCATCAACGGCGAAAATGTCGGCAATGCCTACAACAAAACCCTCATCACGGATCTGCTCCGCGGAAAATATGGCTACGACGGCGTGGTATGCACCGACTGGATGATCACTAAAGACGCCCACAATGTATACGATTTTGAAGGCAAGTGCTGGGGTGTCGAAAACCTTTCCGAAGCAGAACGCCATTACAAAGCCATCATGGCCGGGGTCGACCAGTTCGGCGGCAACAACGAAATGGGCCCCGTTATGGAAGCCTACCAGATCGGAGTGGCAGAACACGGTGAAGAATTCATGCGCCAGCGGTTCGAAAAGTCAGCCATCAGGCTCTTGCGCAACATCTTCCGCACTGGCCTTTTTGAAAATCCGTACCTCGACGCCGCAGAAACCGCCCAAACCGTCGGCAAACCCGAATTCATGAAAGCTGGTTATGACGCCCAGCTCAGGTCAGTGGTCATGCTGAAAAACAAAGATAAGGTGCTTCCCCTGGACAAGGGGTTGAAGGTGTACCTCCCCAAGAAATACATCCCCGGGGGGAGGAACTGGTTCGGCATGGAAACCCCGGAAAAGTGGGTTGACGCGCTGAACCCCGCCGTTGCCGGGCGATACTTCACGCTGACCGAAAACCCGGAAGAGGCCGACCTGGCCGTGGTATGCATCGACAGCCCAAAGGGAGGTACGGGTTATTCCCCGGAAGATGCGGCCAGCGGAGGAACCGGGTATCTCCCCATTTCGCTCCAATACGCTCCCTATACTGCCACCGAAGCCCGCGACCCCTCCCTGGCCGGGGGAAGCCCGTTTGAAAATTTCACCAACCGCTCCACCAAGGGGAAAAGCATACAAACGGCCAATGCCATCGACATGAAAACGGTAAACGACACCAAAATGCGGATGAAGGACAAACCAGTCATCGTGGTGGTCAAAGTTACCAATCCCATGGTCTTCGCCGAAGTGGAACCCGCCGCATCAGCGATCCTGGTCCACATGGGAGTCCAGGACCAGGCCCTGCTTGACCTTCTCACCGGTGCGGGGGAACCCTCAGCGCTCCTCCCCTTCCAAATGCCGGCAGACATGGCCACCGTCGAACAACAGGCCGAAGATGTGCCCCGCGACATGAAATGCTATTTTGATACCGAAGGGAACCGCTATGACTTCGCCTTTGGAATGAACTGGAATGGGGTTATTGACGACGAAAGGGTGACCCGCTACAAATAGGCCACACCTACCCTCCCAATGGAAGAAGCCTGTCCATGACCCCTTTTCACCTCCTCTCAGCCGGCAGTTTTTAGACCCGGAGGGGCATATTCTGATGATGACTTACTGAGCCACGATAAAATGGACTCATTAACATCCTGTTATGAAAAAAAAAGGGTTATCCGTTTTACTTTTGCACTTCATAGCAGTCAAAGAGTATTGACTGAACTTTTTCATAGCTGAAGGGTTATTAACAGAAATTTTTCGATGGCGCTGACGAACAAGCAAATTACGAGGTGGGTCACCCTGGTACTGACGTTACTGGTGATCGCAGGGATTGTTTTTTTTCCAAAAATCAAACCCCTTTTCACAAAAGATAAAGATGGAGCGGTCATGGGACAAAGGGGCCCGGGGGGAGGCCCCGGCATGCGGGGACAGGGGGCTCAACAAACTCTGGCCAGCGGATATGTGCTGGTTCCCACCCGCATGTTTGAGCTGATCTATGCCACCGGCTCCCTGTTGCCCGATGAAGAGGTGGAACTCTCGTTTGAGACTTCCGGGAAAATTGTGGCCATCTATTTCACCGAGGGGAAAAGGGTCAATAAAGGACAGTTGCTGGCCAAGATCAACGACCGTCCACTGCAGGCCCAGCGCCTCAAACTGCAAGCCCAGAAAAAGCTGACGGAAGAGAAGGAATTCCGCCAGCGGCAACTGCTTGACCGCGACGCCATCAGCCGGGAGAGCTACGACCAGGTGGCCACGGAACTCCAAGCCCTCGAAGCCGATATTTTGCTGATTGAAGCCCGGATTGCCGAAACCGAACTACGCGCACCTTTTGACGGCGTGGTAGGATTACGCAAAGTCAGCGAAGGGGCATATGCCACTCCCCAAACAAAAATCGTACAGCTGGTGAAAATCAGCCCGCTGAAAATCGAATTTTCCGTTTCTGAAAAATATGCCGGCCAAATCACCGTGGGATATCCCATTACCTTCGAAGTTGACGGCATATCGCAAACCTTCTCTGCCAGCGTATACGCCATTGACCCCAAGGTGAATGTCGATACCCGCATGATTGCGGTCAGGGCCATGTATTCCAACCGGAATGAAGAACTCAAACCCGGCCGGTTTGCGAGTGTCAGGGCACAATTATCGGAAATTCCCGAAGCCATTTCCATTCCCACGGAAGCCGTCATTCCTGAAATGGACGGAGAGCGGGTATTTGTCTACAAAAATGGCAAAGCCGAACAACGGAGAGTCTCTCTGGGATTACGCACTGAATCGCATGTTCAGGTACGGGAGGGGTTGCAGTTCGGGGATACCCTGCTGACCACGGCCATTCTGCAGTTAAGGGAGGGGTTGCCGGTTCAGCTCGACACCCTGGTCACCAACAAAAATCCTGAAATCCCCGCCTTATGAGCATTGCCTCCACCAGTATAAAGCGTCCTGTACTGGCGACGGTTTTTTCGCTGGTCATTCTGCTTTTCGGGTTGATCGGGATCACCTACCTGGGAGTCAGGGAATTCCCCAGTGTCGACCCGCCCATCATTTCCGTGAGCACCTCTTATCCGGGAGCCAACTCCGACGTTATAGAAACCCAGATTACCGAACCCCTGGAACAGTCCATCAACGGGATCCCGGGAATCAGAACGCTCACCAGCCGCAGCAGCCAGGGAAGCAGCAATATTTCTGTCGAATTTGAGCTGTCGGTCGATTTGGAAACCGCCGCCAACGATGTACGCGACAAGGTTTCCCAGGCACAACGGTTCCTTCCCCGTGACTGTGATCCGCCGACCGTTTCCAAGGCCGATGCCGATGCCAGCCCCATCATGATGATCGCCGTGAAGAGCCCAAAGCGCTCGTTGCTCGAACTTTCTGAAATTGCTGAACTTACCTTTAAGGAGCAGTTACAGACCATTTCAGGCGTCAGTGCCGTGATGATCTGGGGTGAAAAACGGTATGCCATGCGGTTGTGGCTCGACCCGGCCAAACTGGCCGGATACCAGATGACCCCCCTCGATGTCCGGAATGCCATACAGAGGGAAAACGTGGAACTCCCCGCTGGCAGCGTTGAAGGGAATACCACCCAGCTGACCATCCGTACCCTGGGACTGATGACTACCCCCGCGGAATTCAACAACCTGATCATCCGCCAGTCAGGCGATCAGCTGATCAGGGTGAAAGACATCGGCCGCGCCGAACTGGGTCCTGAGGACCTGCGAGGCATCATGAAGATGAACGGCATCCCCATGGTGGCCACCGTAGTCGTTCCCCAGCCGGGTGCCAACCACATCGATATTGTCGATGATGTGTATGAACGCCTGGAATATATCAAAAAAGACCTTCCCGACGATGTGGTCATCGAAGTCGGCTTCGACAATACCGAGTACATCCGCTCCTCCATCAAAGAGGTGATGACCACCATATACCTGGCCTTCGTACTTGTGGTGATCATAATTTTCATTTTCCTCCGCGACTGGCGTACCACCCTGATTCCTATCCTGGTCATCCCCGTATCCCTGGTAGGGGCCTTCTTCGTCATGTACCTCGCCGATTTCACCATCAACGTGCTTACCCTGCTGGCCATCGTGCTTTCGATCGGACTGGTGGTTGATGACGCCATTGTGATGATGGAGAACATCTATGTGAAAATTGAAAAGGGTATGACCCCCCTGGAAGCCGGATTAAAAGGATCTGACGAAATTTTCTTCGCCATCATTGCCACCACCATCACCCTGGTGGCCGTCTTTATTCCCATCGTTTTCCTCGAGGGAATGACCGGCCGTTTGTTCAGGGAATTCAGTATCGTGATCGCCGGTGCCGTCGCTATCTCCTCGTTCGTGGCTCTGACCCTTACCCCCATGCTCTCAACAAAACTGCTGAAGACCAGGCATAAAAGAAGTAAAGCTTTCAACTGGTCAGAGAAGTATTTTGTTAAGCTCAACAACGTGTATCAGAGTACACTCGACGCATTTCTCAGAAAAAAAATCTGGGCAGTGGTCATCCTGCTGATTTCCGGAGGTTTGATTTTCTACTTGTGGAGCAACATACCTGCAGAAATGGCCCCCCTGGAAGACCGGTCACAAATGAATATCAACATCACATCACAGGAAGGTTCGACCTATGAATTCAACCTGGCGTATGTGGAAGACCTGGGCAACCTGGTGGAGCAGACCGTTCCTGAGGCAGAGATGGTAACCACTATGATCCGCGGCGGCGGCGGATTTGTGCGGGTTGTCCTCAAGGATCCTTCGGAACGGGAACGGTCACAGCAGGAAATTGCCAATCAGCTCACCGCGGAATTGCGAAAAAAGACCAAAGCCCGCTCCAATGTGATGCAGCAATCCACCTTCGGAGGCCGGAGAGCCGGACTACCCATCCAATATGTGCTGCAGGCCACCAGTATTGAAAAACTCAGGGAGGTCCTTCCCGCCTTCATGGCTGCTGTGAACGAAAACCCCACCTTTGTGATGGCCGATGTCAACCTGAAGTTCACCAAACCCGAACTCCAGATCGTAATCAACCGTGATAAGGCCAACCTGCTGGGTGTTTCCACCCAGAATATCGGGCAAACGCTACAGCTGGCCCTCAGCGGACAGCGGTTCGGCTATTTCATCATGAACGGGAAACAATATCAGATTTTCGGGGAACTTCACCGACAAGACCGCAACAAACCCCTTGACCTGAAATCGTTGTACGTCAGAAGCAATAACGGCGCCATGATCCAGCTCGACAATTTCGTCACCCTGGTCGAGACCACGGCTCCTCCCCAATTATACCGCTACAACCGTTTCGTGGCCGCCACCATATCGGCAGGCCTTGCCGAAGGAAAGACCATCAGCCAGGGCCTCGAAGAAATGGATAAAATTGCCGCCACTGTGCTCGACGACACCTTCCGCACTGCCTTGGCGGGCGACTCCAAGGACTTTACCGAAAGCTCCAGCAGCCTCATGTTTGCCTTCCTGCTGGCTATCCTGCTTATTTTCCTGGTCCTTAGCGCACAGTTCGAGAGTTTCAAAGACCCCATCATTGTGATGATGACCGTGCCCCTGGCCCTCACCGGAGCCTTGGTCTTCATGTGGACCTTCGGGGTGACCATGAACATCTTCAGTCAAATAGGCATCATCATGCTCATCGGTCTGGTCTCCAAAAACGGGATCCTCATCGTGGAATTCGCCAACCAGCGCAAGGAAGCCGGCTATAACAAGGCCGACGCCATCCGTTATTCCGCAGCGGCCCGTTTCCGGCCTATCCTGATGACCAGCCTCTCCACCATTTTGGGAATCCTCCCCCTGGCCCTGGGCTGGGGCGAAGGCGCCCAAAGCCGCGTAGCCATGGGTATCGCCGTCGTCGGCGGGATGACCCTCTCCATGGTGCTCACCCTTTATGTCGTTCCGGCCATTTATATGTACATCTCCAGTGAATCCAAAAATATCAGCAATGAACCACGTCCTGCCGAAATTGAAAACAGCTAGCCGATATGCCCTGCTTCTGATGAGCCTGGCCCTGTTACCACCAACCCTCGCGGCACAGGAACAGGTGATTGTCGACATGGCTTCCTGCATCGTCACGGGACTGGAGAACAACTTCGACGTGCAGATCGCCCGCAATAACCAAACCATTGCCGACAATAACCTCACCCGCGGAAATGCCGGATTTCTTCCGGAAGTCACCCTCACCAACCGTTTCGGAGGAACCCTGAACACCACCAGCCAGTCGCTGCGTGACGGGGGAAATATCACCACCGAAGGCATTCATAATACAACGGGGTCAGCCGCACTTAACCTGGGAATCAATATTTTCCGGGGCTTCCAGGTGCAAACCACTTACCAGAAACTGCAAGAGCTGAAAAACATCGGCGCTTTGAATGCCCAAATGTCCATGGAAAACCTGGTAGCCCAAATTGCCTCGGAATATTACTTTTACGTGGAGCAGGTCAGCCTGTATAACAATCTGGCCTACGCGGTGACCCTCTCCCGCGAAAGGGTCCGCATCGACGAACAACGATACCTCCTGGGAGCCTCCTCCAAACTCGACTTGCTGCAGTCCATCGTCTATTTCAATGCCGACAGCAGCCGCCTCGACAAGCAGACCGAAGTTCTGCATACTTCCCAGGTACGGCTCAATGAACTCATGGCCACCGGTGACCCCGGGAAACACATCCTCCCCCGTGATACCGCCATCTCCATCAACGAAAATCTTAACTATCAGGAGCTTCTGGAGGCCACGCTCAGGCTGAATACCAGCCTGCTGATCGCCGCCAAAAACCAGGTAGTGTCCGGTCTCGACTATAAGATCATCCAGTCGCAAAGCTATCCCTATCTGACGGCTTCCACAGGATATGCCTATAACTACAACGGCTATGAAGCCTCTACCCTCAGAAACCAACAGGTGAGGGGCATGAATTACGGCGTTACCCTGGGCTTCGACATTTTTGACGGTTATAATAAAAAACGGCAGCAGGCCAATGCCCGCATCGAAATGGAAAACCGGGAATACCAATACCGCGAAATCGAACAGGCCGTGAAAGCCGATTTGATCACCATCTTTTACGGATACGAAAACAACCTCCGTCTGCTGCGCCTCGAAGAACAAAACCTGGCCGTAGCCCGCGAGAACCTGGAAATCGCCATGGAGCGCTATAAACTGGGAAGCCTCGCAGGCATAGAACTCCGCGAAGTCCAGAAAAGCCTCCTCGACGCCGAAGAACGCCTGATCTCGGTGAAATACCAAACCAAGATTGCCGAAATCTCCCTCCTTCAAATCTCAGGCAACATCATGGATCTGGTCCCCGGAAGCTGACTTTCTCGATTTTTCACTACCTTGCACTCTGAAATGACAAAATTCCGAAGTGCAATGAGAAAATTCCTCTTCCCGGCGCTGGCTTCAATTATGCTGGTTTGGGCCTTTACACAGTGCGACACCCCTGTCTCCCCGGCATCAAAACCCGGATTCATCACCATCAGCGGTCCTGACCTCTATACTCCCGACGGAGAGAAATTCTTCATCAGGGGGACCAATCTGGGCAATTGGCTCAACCCCGAGGGGTATATGTTCCGTTTCAGCCGCACCAGCAGCGCCCGCCTGATCGACCAGGCATTCCGCGAAATGGTGGGACCTGATTTTACCGATGAATTCTGGAAACTCTTCAAGGACAACTACATCACCCGCGAGGATATCCGGTATATAAAAAGCACCGGCATGAATTCTATCAGGGTGCCCTTCCATTACAAGCTCTTCACCGATGAGGACTATATGGGCCTTTATGCTCAGCAGGATGGCTTCCAGCGGCTCGACAGCGTGGTGGAATGGTGCCGCGAATCAGGACTTTACATCATCCTCGACATGCATGATGCCCCCGGCGGACAAACCGGCGACAACATCGACGACAGCTATGGCTACCCCTGGCTGCTGGTCAGTGAACCAAGCCAGCAGCGCTTTGTGGAAATCTGGCAGAAGATCGCGGAACATTATGCCGATGAACCGGTGATCCTGGGGTACGACCTTCTCAACGAACCCATCGCCACTTACTTCGCCAGTGAATATGACCTTCTCAACCCACGACTGGAACCCCTTTACAAAAAGGCCGTGGCTGCCATCCGCGAAGTAGACAAAAACCATATCGTCGTGTTGGGAGGCGCCCAGTGGAACGGGAATTTCAAGCTCTTCACCGACGCGACATTCGACGACAAAATCATGTACACCTGCCACCGTTACTGGAGCGACACCCTGCAAGCCAATATCCAGGATTTCGTCGATTTCCGCGACAGCGTTAACCTGCCCATGTACATGGGGGAAACCGGCGAAAATAGCGACCAGTGGATCGCCGCCTGGACCCGCCTGATGGAGAACAACAACATCGGCTACCATTACTGGCCCTATAAACGGATGGGAAATCCCAGTTCCGTGCTGAACATCGCCACCCCCGAAAACTGGGACTCCATAGTGGCCTTCACCCAGCATCAGCGCCTCCATTTCGGGGAAATCCGCAACGTCAGACCCGACCAGGAAATGGTACGCAAAGCCCTTCTCGACCTTATTGAGAATTGCAAATTCGAAAACTGCACCAAAAACGAAGGCTACATCCGCGCCATGGGCATGACACCCTAAACAGATACGGAACTCCCTGATGTCAAAAAGCCCGGAATACCCAGAAATTAAGGAAGGTTATAAAACCATGAACCCATAATTCACCAACATCTATGAGATCCCTGAGCCGCCTGAGATCCCTGAGCCGCCTGAAATCACCGGGATGCCTGAGATCATTGAGCCTTCCGGGATGCCTGAGCCTCCTTTTTCCGGTTTTTATTTTCTGGACCTGCCAGGGAGAGAGGGAGCCGGAAGCCGGGAAACTCCGCCTCTGGTTCCGGGAACCGGCAACGATCTGGGAAGCTACACTGCCCCTGGGTAACGGACATATCGGGATGATGCCCGATGGGGGTATTCTCCGGGAAAAAATAGGTCTGAATGACATCACCCTATGGTCAGGAGGGGTACAGGATGCCGATAATTACGAGGCGGCCCAACACCTTCCTGAAATCCGCAGACTTCTCTTCGAAGGGAAAAATGACCAGGCCCAGGAGCTGGTCTACCAAACCTTCGGCTGCAAGGGAGCTGGTTCGGGCTTCGGCAACGGGACCAAGGTTCCCTATGGGAGCTTTGAAACCTTGGGAAACCTCTATTTAGAATTCAAAACAGATTCTCAAGCCATCCCTGATGATTACAGCCGATGGCTCTCTCTTGACGATGCCACGGCCCATACCACCTTTACCCTCGACGGGGTCAAGCACCTGCGTGAGTATTTCACCAGTTTCGCCAACGATGTGGGGGTCATCAGGCTTTCGGCCAGCGAAAAGGGAAAGGTCAGCTTCAGAATCAGGCTTGACCGTCCTGAGAAATTTACGACGGGTGCTGAAGGAAACCTGCTGAAGATGGAGGGACAATTAAACAACGGCACCGACGGCAGGGGAATGCAATATCAGGTGTTGGTGACGGTTAAAAACAAAGGGGGCAAGCTGCGGAGCGACAACGACTGCCTGGTGGTCGAAGGTGCCCATGAAGCTGAAGTTTACTTCTCGGCGGGTACCAACTTTAAAAACCCGGCGTTTAAAACCGCAGTCCGGGAAAAACTGGACCGGGCAACAGCCGCCAAATACAGCAGCAATAAAAAGGCACACCAGCGTGCTTATCAGGAATTCTTTGACCGGGTTGAACTGGACCTTCCCGTAAATCCAGAGCGGGAATTAATGACCACCCCTGACCGGCTGATGGCCTTCGCCGAAAATCCCGAGGATAATGGCCTGGTGAACCTCTATTTTCAGTATGGGCGCTACCTGCTGATCAGCAGTACCCATGCCGGGTTGTTACCGCCCAACTTGCAGGGGCTTTGGGCCAATACCATCCATACCCCCTGGAACGGGGATTATCATCTCAACATCAACGTTCAGATGAATCACTGGCCGGCGGAGATTACCAACCTCGCAGAGCTGCACCGGCCCCTGATCGGGCTGACCAAAGAGTTGGTGAAACCAGGCAGTAAAACGGCAAAGATCTTCTACAACGCCGACGGTTGGGTCGCCCATATGATGACCAATGTATGGGGATTCACGGCGCCCGGGGAACATCCCTCCTGGGGGGCCACCAATACCGGGGGAGCCTGGCTCTGCGCCCACCTGTGGGAACATTACGACTACAACCGGGATACCGCTTACCTTCGTGAGATCTATCCGGTATTAAGGGGAGCATCGCAGTTTTTCCTCGACATGCTGGTGGAAGAACCGCATCATGGGTGGCTGGTGACGGCCCCTACCACCTCTCCTGAAAATGCATTTCTGATGCCGGGAAGCCGGAAACCTGTCCATATATGTATGGGCTCCACCATGGATAACCAGCTCATCAGGGAGCTGTTCGGGAATACCATGGCCTCAGCAAAACTTCTGGCCATGGATGATTCCCTGACGCAACGCCTGTCAGAAGCCTCTGCCAAGCTGCCTCCCAACCGCATCGGCAGTGACGGCCGCCTGATGGAGTGGCTGGAAGAATATGAAGAGGAAGAGCCGCACCACCGCCATTCTTCCCATTTGTACGGGCTCCATCCGGGGAACCAGATCACTCCGGAACAGACCCCTGACCTGGCCGCGGCAGCACGCAAATCCCTGGAACGTCGTGGTGACGGCGGCACAGGATGGTCACGCGCCTGGAAAGTCAATTTCTGGGCACGCCTCCATGACGGAAACCACGCCTTCTCCCTTCTCAGGAACCTGCTGGAACCCGCTTTTGACACGGAACTTAATTATACCAGCAATGGAGGGACCTACCCCAATCTCTTCTGTGCACATCCTCCCTTTCAGATGGATGGAAACTGGGGTGGGTGCGCGGGCATTGCCGAAATGTTCCTGCAGAGCCACGCCGGCTTTATCCACCTGATCCCGGCCTTACCCGACCAGTTCAGTGAAGGATCCTTCAGGGGACTTCGCGCCCGCGGAGGATTCACCGTTGCGGCCAACTGGAAGGAGAAAAAATTACTGAAGGCCCTTATCGAAGCTTCCTGTGACTCGGAAGCACGCATCAGGTGCACCGGGGAAACCCTGCCCACCGCCACGATTAACGGCAAACCCACCGAAATCACCACCGACGGGATATTCATGACATTCTCCCTCAGGAAAGGAGACCTGCTCTCCCTGGTCTTCAGCCAGGATAGTTCACCTGACCTCCCAGAGCATTAAGACGGGGCTGATGCTCAGGCAATAAACCCCGCAAAATCACTCCCGGAATTGGCTTTCTACCCTATTTGTTGTAACTTGTATTTATAAAAACAGAAGGCTCATGAAGAGAAACCATTTGATTCCCGCGATACTCATGATATTCATCCATGTATTCCTTTCATCACCCGGGCAACAGCCCCATTGTCTGGCGATCCACGGAGGCGCGGGGGTGATGGACAGGGAAAAGATGTCACCGGAACGGCAGGAACAATACCTTTTCCATCTTGACCGGGCTTTACACACCGGGGATTCTGTGCTACGCACCGGGGGAACGGCAGTGGATGCCGTGGTGGCCACCATAATGGTCCTGGAAGAGTGCCCCCTTTTCAACGCCGGAAAGGGAGCCGTTTTCTCCTGGGAAGGGAAAAATGAACTCGACGCATCCATCATGGACGGGGCTACTCTGAAGGCGGGAGCAGTAGCCGGAGTAACCACCATCCGGAATCCCATCAGGGCGGCACGGGCGGTCATGGAGAACTCACCCCATGTTTTGCTCAGTGGCAAAGGAGCCGCTGAATTTGCCCGGGAACAGAAACTCCCTCTGGTAAAAAACCGTCACTTTTACACCCGCGAAAGGTATGACCAGCTAAAGGCGCTAAAGAAAAAAAAACGGGAAAGGGAACAGGCCGACAACCATGGCACCGTGGGCTGTGTGGCCCTCGACCAATACGGCAACCTCTGTGCAGGAACCTCAACGGGAGGGATGACCGGAAAGCGGTATGGGCGCATCGGCGACGCCCCGTTAATCGGGGCAGGCAACTACGCTGATAATATCAGTTGTGCGGTTTCCTGTACCGGCCACGGCGAATTTTTCATACGCGCCGGCGTCGCCCGCGAAGTGGCCGCCCGAATGGAATATGGCGGCGCCCATCTTGAAGAAGCAGCCTCCGGGGCATTGCATAAGCTCACCCAAATGGGAGGCACCGGCGGATGCATTGCCCTGGACACCCGCGGAAACATCACCATGCCCTTCAATACCCCCGGAATGTTCCGGGGATATATACGATCAACAGGAGAAATAGTAACCGCCATTTTCGCCCACTAATGGAAAGGAGAATTTTTCTGCAGACGCTGGTTTTCAGTTCGGGACTTCTTATCTTTAACCGGATAAAAACAGGAGAAATGAAAAATCAGGACAACCCCCTCAGGCTGCGAATGATCTACAACAATATTGGAGAATCACCCGGGCTGAAGGGGGCATGGGGACTTGCGGTATGGATTGAAGGGGAAAACGGGGTCATTCTGTTTGACACCGGCGGTGACGCTTCGGTCTTACGTGACAACATAGAACATGCCGGTCTCGAACCCGGCAGAATTTCCACCATCGTGATCTCCCATGATCACTGGGATCATAGAAACGGCCTTGATTACATCCTCGAAGCCTCATCTCACAGCCCCGAAATCCTGGTCCCGGAAGAAGTGGCGGACCATTATGCGCAAAAATACCCCGGAGGCAGGGTCAAAGGCATTTCGGGTCCTGCGGAGATTTCTCCCGGAATATGGAGTACCGGAAGCCTGAAAACCACCTATAAAGGAGCCGACCTCTTCGAACAGGCCTTGATCTTTGTGCGCGGCAGCAAGCTGGTTCTTCTTACCGGCTGTTCACATCCGGGAATTGTCGAAATCGTACAAAGGGTAAACCAGACCTTCCCCGGAAAGAGAATTGCCCTGGTGGCCGGAGGATTTCACCTGGGGAGTGAAAACGACGCGGGAATTCTGGAAATATCGGAGCTCCTGCGGCAGGAAGGGGTGGAAAAGCTGGCCCCGTCACATTGTACGGGAGACCAGGCCATCGCTTTATTCCGGAAGGAATGGGGAGCAAATTTCGTGGATTTCAACCTGGGAGACGACTTAATCCTTTAGAAATTTCCACAAATGAGACGAAAAATCACCCTTATGGCAATGGTGCTGATGATCAATGCCATTTCCGCGGCGCAACCATTCCCGGCAAAGGAGAGTGTCTTGCAGAAAATGATCCAGGCCAACGACTATTTCATGCAGAAGTGGCCTGACCCCGGAGCTCCCATCGTGGGGGAGAGGGTACGCCCCAGTAACATATGGACGAGGGCCTCCTATTATGAGGGGTTGATGGCTTTGTATAAAATCAGTCCCGACAAACGGTATATCGACTATGCCGTGCAATGGGGTGAAGCCCACAAGTGGGGACTGGCATGGAAAAATGACAACCGGAATGCCGACGACATGGGTTGCGGCCAGACCTATATCGACCTATACAGAATCGATCCGAAGCCTGAAAGAATCAAGCGCATTAAGGATGCCATAGATAAAATGTGCGCCTCCGAAAAAGTCGACGACTGGTGGTGGATTGACGCCCTCCAAATGGCCATGCCTGTCTTTGCCCGCCTGGGCACCCTCGAAAACGACGATAAGTACTGGGACCGCATGTACACCATGTATATGCACACCCGCAATGTGGAAGGAGGAAAAGGGTTATACAACCGCAAAGACCACCTCTGGTGGAGGGATAAGGATTTTGTACCCCCCTACCGGGAACCCAACGGTGAGGATTGTTACTGGTCACGGGGCAACGGCTGGGTGATCGCCGCCATGGCCCGGGTACTGGAACAGAACCCCCCGTCAGAAAAACACAAAAAAGAGTACAGCCGTATGCTGAAGAATATGGCCTCAGCCCTTCTGAAAGTACAGCGGGAAGACGGATTCTGGAACGTCAGCCTTCACGACCCCGGAAATTACGGCGGCCCCGAAAGCTCAGGAACGGCCTTTTTTGTCTATGGCATGGCCTGGGGAATCAACCATGGTTATCTCAAAAAAGAGAAATACCTCCCGGCACTCCTTAAGGGCTGGAACGCCTTGTGTAACCAGGCCCTCCACGAAAACGGCTTTATTGGATATATGCAGGGAACCGGCAAAGAACCCGCTTCCAGCCAACCCGTCGGATATGACACCATGCCCAACTTCGAGGATTACGGTCTCGGCGCATTCCTCCTGGCGGGCAGCGAAATCTACCAATTGGCCAGATAATCCTTTCTCAAAAAGTCAGCCCTGAATAACCGCACCTCGTCATCTGAAGGGGCCGGCTCCATTAGAGTGAAATGATCGCTTTTCTCAAAATCACGGGAAAAGCGATCATTTTTTCTTTCAAACAGTTGCATATTCCGATAAATTAACGTAAATTGTATCTGAATATCTTATATTATATTAAGTATTTCCTGCCCGTCGACCAGCTGTATATATAGCAACAGGACGATGCTCGGTTGATAGTTCAGCAAATTTCACTCAAAACGCCGCATTCTGATGCGGCGTTTTTCCTTGTCCCCGGGAACCCTCCACTTTCTCCTGAAGGGAGGGGTCACACCTGAACTGCAACGTTAAAATCCTTCCTTTCTGAATCAGGTCATTCCACGGTGATTCTGCTTCCTCCCGAGTGGGCCGAGAATTCTGGGGCATACATACACTGGACCGTAGTAATGCCGTTTGAGAACTCTCCCTTGCGGGTAGCGTGCATCCTGACTTCAAAGACATGACTGCCTTTGGGCAGGTAACTGATGAAGAAGTTGGAAGAGGCGTCGAGGGTCGATTCATAGTACCCCAATCCGCCCTGCCAATGGTACCCCGACAAGACGTGGACAGGCTCCAGGGCTGAGGCCCGCATCTCTTTCAGGTGGATATATTCCATGTCGCGGTCGCTTTTTACAATGATGCGCACCACCACCTTATCGCCCACTTTGAGGGGTTTTTCCGCGCCAAAGGGTTCCAGTACCGGTCCCTGCGGGGTGTTGATCTCCCTGAAGAATTCCCTGGTCACCTCCAGGGGGGAGTGGGCAGGGGTGACCTTGCCGGCCTCTTCGAAATACTGGTAGTAGCCCCCACCCCAGGCGGCACCGGGATTGGGATTACGGACTTCCAGGCGTGCCAGGTCCGGGGAGATTTCGTGGGCCTGGCGGGTGACCTTGAAGTATCCTGTTCCGGCTTCCGTGGGGGCACCCCCGGAAAGTAACGGATTCATCTGTTGCCCGCCGGCGGTAATGCTCACTGGTTCTTCCCCGGCCAGCAGGTTGCCGCCCCGCATCAGCAAAGCCCAGACGGCCTCGGCGGTAGCCCGCGTGCTGCGCCAGTCCTGCGTCTGTTTCTGCTTCAGAAGCCACACCTTCAATTCTTCCACGGACCGGCTGTCGCCAGTGACTTCGTCGAAAGCTTCGACAAGAAGGGCCTGGCTCTCCACGGGAGCCTCATACCACCGCCAGCCCCGGGGCTCATTACGCCAGTACATCCCCATCTCGTCGCTGTGGAGCGCGGTTTCCTTCAGCGAACGCAGGATCATAACAGGCAGCTTCTTATCGCCCATCCGGTGAAGGAACAAGGCCGTCATCCCCTTCATATAGTTGTTGGTGCCTGTCCAGTAACGGGCAGCCTGCGACCGGTAATAAGCCACCATTTCCGCCATCCCGGCGGGGAAAGGATGATCACCGGTAAAATAAGAACGGGCATAGAAATAGTGGATGACCTCCTGGTCGAAATGGTTGGTGGTGAGGTAATCCTTCTCCTCCTTTTTCATTTTCGAAAATTTCGTCACCATCTCCCCATCGAGGTATTTCACAGCTTTGGTGATGATCTCCCGGGTAACCGGCATCTGCTCCCTGCTGATAACCCCGCGGCTGCTCATCCTTCCCAGTCCGGCTACAATATGCCGGGTGATATACTCGCTCTCGTGCATTCCCGGGAACCAGGGCCATCCGCCACCGGGAGCCTGTTGTTGCTGAAGTTTGGTGAGGGCTTCTTTTTGTTCCGTGGCCATGCGTGTGGCATCGAAGAGCAGGGCCAGGTTATGCCGGCGTTCGCGGTCACCGGAGGCTTCCCTGACCCAGGGAGTCTCCTGCAGTTGTACCGAACGGAGCTCTTCATTCTTCTCCAGCGGGGAACGGAGGGCGCCACCCTCTTGAAGTTTCCAGGCATCAAAAACGCGCCTGACTTCAGGATCGCTGGCAGCGATGTGCTGCGCCAGGGAATGGGCATAAAAGCGGCTGAAGAGTTGCTCAGAGCATTCATAGGGATAATCGGTCAGGTAGGGAAGGGCCTGCACGGCATACCAGGCGGGATTGGAGGAGAACTCCACCGTCATCCTGTAATTACGCCGGGTGCTCCCTGGTTTTCCTGAATCGGCCAACTGGTCGAAGCGAAAAGTGGCGTTACTCTTCCCCCGTACCGGCATAGGCAGAGTTTCGGTGACCAGGAGCCGGTCGGGAAGGAGCGCCAGGGGCGCCTCTTCGCCATCGGAGAAAGATCCTGACGTGGCGGTGATCCTGTAAACCACCGCCTGCAACCCCTCAGGAACCACGATTGGCCATTCCACCGGAATACTGCCGTTCTGTTCCACGCTGAAGGGGACCACAGTGGAGCGGAGCCCCATCAAATGATCGACAGGTTCCATGGTCAGGGCGTCAAAAAAGTGAAGTTCCGCGGTACCCCTCAGGGAACGGCCTGAGAGATTCGAGATTTTAGCCGTAAAGGCCATGCTGTCGCCCTCCCTGAGGAAACGCGGAGGATGGGGAAAGATCATCAGCTCCCTGCGGGTGACCAGGAAGTGCTCCAGAGTGCCGGTCTGCAGATCTTTGGTATGGGCCAGGGCCATCATCCTCCAGCGGGTCAGCGACTCCGGCATTTTGAACCTGAGGACGATTTCTCCCGCTTTGCCAGTCATCAGCCGGGGAAAGAAAAAAGCCGTCTCACTGAAGTCGGAGCGGGGTTTGGCCGGCGGCATGGCCGGGGGTTCCCCGCTGCCGGGACCGGAAGCCGCATCGCTGACGGAAGGGGTCTCCTCCACACTGTAAAAAACGGCAGACTCATCACTCTCCTCGCTTTCAGCCACCGATGACATGGTCTGCACCCCACGGATCCTGATATTACCGCCTGACTGAACCCCCCGTTTCAGCAGGTGGCCATTTATGCCCCCCAGGGTATGATTCCACCACCGGAGCTGCTCGTACTGCCTGTGCACGGGAGCCTGATCGGGATGGGGAAAATAGTTTCTTTGCGCCCAGACGGGATTAAACCCGGCTCCTTCCCAAGTGACGGGATTACTGAAACTTCCATACAGGGAGAAAGGCCAGGCATGGCTGGTAAAAGCATCAAGGGAGGCGTCATACATTCCTGCCAGGAGTTCCGCCACGGCCGCATTTCCCTTGCTGTCGCGGATGGTGACCTGCCACTCCTCTTCCGAACCGGGTTCCAGGGCGCTGCGGAAACTCCCCGCCACGAGCTCCAGTTTTTTATGGGTAAAGGGAACCACGATGCGTGTGTTCTTCTTAAAGAGGCGGTTATGGCTCACCATCACCGTGGAAATGACGATATCGCCCCTGTCGGCTTCGGTGACCGGAATAGGGACGATGATTTGCCGCCCGTTGGGGCGGAGTGTTCTTCTCATGATCTCGCCCCCTTTGGATTCCGCTACCAGAAGGAGGGTAGCCCGGGCAAGGGGGGAAGAGACCAGAAAGGGTACCGTCTCTCCAGGTTCTGCCGTTGTTCTGAGGGGCATGGCCACCAGGGGGTCATGAAGGGTTGATTTTCCCTCCTCAGGACGGAAAAGTTGGAATACCTGCGAGTGGACCACCTCCTTCCCCGAAAGATCCCTGGCCTTGATCTCGAGCAGGTAGTGTCCGGGGTTGAGGCCGGCAGGAATCGAAAAGAGCGAATCACGGGGAGTCTCAAAAGAAGCCTTGAAGACCACCTTACCTTGTGGCCAGGTGGTGGCGTCATCATCGTTGTCGTAGTTCTCCCCCGGAAAGGAACGGGTAAACTCCTCCCTGGTCATGGTAAACCTGTCGGGCCTGGCCCACCTGCGTTTAAAGAGCACCCCGCCGGGGTTTTTCAGGCTCCTGATGATAAGGGACCCCCGGGCCGCAAGGGTTTCTCCGCCGGGATTGGTCACCATCAGGGAAACCTCTCTGCCGGAAATGGCGTTAACCAGTTCACCGAGGCTGGTGCTGACCAAAAAGGGCGCAAAGGCAGCCACCACGGAGGTCTCCCCGCTGTGGGTTTCCCCGGTGATATCGGTCACGTCGGCATAGAGGGTATAAGTAAAGAGAGCCGATGAGGAAGGAGAAAGCTCAGGATCGGGGAAAGCGGTGAAAAGAATGGTAAACTCCCCGGAAGGAGAGGTATGGGTGACGCCGGAGGCCATTTCCGCAGACTGCGTTGGAGGAAATCCGGGATCCCACCACCGGGGGAAAGGGAACCGGGCATGGCGTACCACCCTGAATGTCACCTGGGCGCCGTCAACGCCATTGCCGGCATAATTCAACACCTTCCCTTGCGTGGTCACCGTTTCCCCGAGCTGGCAGGTACCGCTGGCAGGTAAGAAGGTGACCTCGAACCGGGGCCGCTTGTACTCCTCCACCCTGATGGTGGTACTGCCATGGTCGCACGAGAGGGTCATCTGCCCTGTCAAAACCCCTTTGGGGGCTACGAAGGAGCCTTCGAAAGAGCCGAAATCATTGCTTATCATTTCCCGGGAAGTCACCAGCTGGCCGTTGGCATCGGTGAATTTCACAGTCACCGGGAACCCACTTCTGATCTCCCTCAGGTCACCCTTCATTCTGATAACTATTCCCTTGTAAAAGATGGTTTGTCCGGGCCGGTAAATGGAGCGGTCGGTGAAAAACCATACCTGTGTCTCCTCTTCCGGCGGGGAGATGGTGTGGTACCCCCTGTAGAATGAGGGCGACAGGGTGGTCTCCCCCCGTGCCGTCAGTTCATAATAGCAGGAGCTCACCCTTGTATCGGCGGGAAAGGAGAGTTGTGCTGCCCCCTCCTTATCGGTGACCGTGCGCGGTCCAGGCTGGGCGACTTGTTTACGGGCCCGCTGGTCATATTTCATGAACCAGGGCTGAATGGTCACTCCCGGAACAGGCTCCCCGGTAAGACGGTCGAGGACCAGCAACTCACCGGACCTATCAGGGCTGCCGTTTTGCTGCCGGGTCACCAGGGTCAGGCGGGTACTCCAGAGCGTGTACCACCTGATTTCCGACTCTTCTGCAAAATTCTCCGACGTCGACGCCAGAAGCATATAAAATCCCGGGCGAAGAGCGGGGATCCTGACTTCGGTGCGGTGGGTCTGAAAATCACCGTCTCCAGGCAGCGGCTGGCTCCATTGTGCCAGGGGGCTCTTTCCCAACACGGATTTTAGTTTATCATTCCCGGTCATCTGAAGGTGCTGGCCATTCTTGCCGGGGTCCAGGGTGACGATCCTGAAAAAGAGGGTCTCCACATTGCGGTATTCGACGGAAGCCAGGGAAGGCTGCCCGGGAATCACCTCCCCGAGGCCGCTGATCTGCAGAAGGGGCGATTTTATTTGGCTGACCACGGCCAGACAGTTGCGGGCTCCCGTGGTTCCGGAGAAACGGGCGGCTGCCCTTTCTGCCAGCTCCAAAGCCTCCCTGACTTCCCACTTGTGAAGGTCAGAAATCAGCGGCTTGTATTTATACCCCTGCTGCTGAATTTGTTGAGCCAGGGGATAGACAATTTCTGCATATTCCGGAATGTTTTCATGTTGACCGGCCAGGTGGCGCAGAGCCCCGATATAAAGCTGCTCCTTCTCCTGAAGGGTACATTTCTGGTGGACGAACGCGAGCCGCTGAAGGTCGGCATCGATAAAGGCTGCCACAGGGCCCTTTTCCCGGAAAAGGAGGAGTTCCCGGAAAATCTCCAGGGCGATGTAATCAAAGGATAAGGGATCCGGAGCAGGAACCACCTGGCGGGCGAACTGCCCGGCCGGGGCAAAATAGAATTCCTGATCTACCCTGAAATCCCCGGCACCCTGCCGGGTCGAGGGATGGTTGGCCGTGAAGAATCCGATGGCCCTGAAAGCCAGGAGGTCATACAGGGTGGGGCGTAATTTCCGGGTATCCACCTCTCCTTCCAGGATTTCCCCGAATTCCTCCACGCTGGTATTCTGCAGCACGTCTGCTTCAGAAAGAGAGAGCAGGTAATGACGTGCGGCCGTCTCCATGAACATTTTGCCGTCCCACGATGCCATATCCTCAGGAAGATCCCCCGACACCGGGGTTCGCTGGTCGATCAGCCACCTGTTTTGTTGGTAATAACCGGCATAGAGCTGCGCCAGCACTGAAGAGAGGATCTGCCATACAGGGCTCCCTGCGGCCTCCATTTCCGACCTGACAAACTCCAATGATTTTTTGGGACCTTCTTCCAGAAAGGAGGATTCCAGGCTGACCTTCATCAGAAGGGCTTTGATGGCCTGACCGTCTGAATGCGCCCTTTTGCTCTCCTCATAAATTACGGTCACCTTGTCGAGGGCCGACTGCAGGAGTCCCTGGCTGATAAGGGTATCCACCTCATTCCATCGGGCGGCTTCATCTTTCTGTGCCATCATACCAAGTGCCATAAAGGTGAATAGCAAACACAAAACCAGTTTTTGCATATGAATCAATGTTTTGTCCCATTTTCTAATATACGCATAATTGGGTTCAGGGGTGCTGGAGATGAGGGAATTCATCTTCTGCAACCATGAACCGGAGGATTTCAGGTCAAAAACAGTGCCTGAAATTTTTGGGGCCGGGAGAAACGGCAGCAGCGCGGTCCGGGAAAACCGAACCGCGCTGCCGTGAGTTTAAAAGAAGGTAAATCTTACGTTCCCTATTCCTTTGAAAATTTGATGATGATTTTAATGCTCTGGGTCATGGGAACGGTCATGTTCTGAGGGCCGGAAATGGCCACACTCAATTCCATCTCAGTATCATCCTCGGTATAGACAATCATCGAGAGTTCCGGGTCGAAGAGCGAATACCCCGCCACTTTAGCGTTCCCCTCGACAAACATTTCCATACCCGATTGTTCGCCCTTTCCGGTCACGCCGATGGTTCCCGTGCTGGTGATTTTGAAGTATTCCTTTCCATCACGGCTCTCCCTGCCCACCAGGGTATATTCATTCTCGATGGCCATTTCGAGGCCAAAGGGTGTGCCGGGTGTGGAATTCTTGGTTTCGGTATAGCTTTCGCTCCACGATTCCCCCACTTTCACCTCCTTGCCAGGCAGGGACCTGAGTCTTCCGGGTTCCATCTGGTTGACCAGTGCGGCCACCTCCGATGAGTCGACCCTTGCGGAAGAGATCACCTTTCCGGTGGGGGAAACGACGATACGCGAGGACTCCTTAATATCCTTAAGAGTCATGGTGGTGTCCTTCCCCATAGCGGCCTGGTGTACCGTTAACTCTTCGACTGACAGCAATGCAGTGGCATTTCCTTCCGACGTAACGGCCTCCACCGCCATGTGGCTAACTCCTGAGATTTCACCCAATACCTTGACCTCCTGGCCCATCACGGACTGCATGGTATTTTGGGTAATCTCAATTTTCTGGAGAAAACGGTCTCCCTCTTTCATTCCGTATTTCAGCATGACGGATTCCTGGGAAACGGCTGACAGGCCAAAGAGCATCAGCGCAAGAAATGATAAAGAACTCAGTAAATTTTTCATGTTTTTTAAATTATAACTTTAATTTGGTAAATTTCTGGAAATCCTTCCGGAATTTTCCCCGTCATGGATTGATCTCAAGGGTGAGATTATCCCCGGCGATCTTCCAGGCGGTTAAAAAAGTAAGGGCAGCCACCCTGGCGGCCTTTTCGGGATCGACAGAGGCGGGGTCGTCGCTGACCTTATGGTAATCGTCATGTATTCCGGTGGTGATATTGACCGCGGAAACACCCTCTTTGAAAAAATTATAGTGGTCGCTTCTGGTGAAGTGGTCCTCCTCTTCCGGGGTGTTTTTCAACCCCAGGTTCTCCGATTCCCGGAGCAGGATCTCTGCCAGGTCAGGATTATGTTTCATCCCGCTGATCTGAAGGGTATCGGTTCCATTGCGGCTGATCATATCGAGGTTAAGCATGACCACGGTTTTATCGAGAGGGAGCAGCGGGTTCCGGCAATAGTGTTTTGATCCGTAGAGGCCCAATTCTTCCCCTGCAAAAAGGATAAAGAGGATGCTGCGTGAGGGTCTTTTCTTCATGGTTTTAAAGGCGCGGGCCACGGCCATAACTCCGGCAGTTCCTGAGGCGTTGTCGTCGGCTCCGTTAAAAATGGGATCCTCCCCCTCTTTGGCATTTTTCAGAAACCCTATATGGTCGTAATGGCCTCCGACCACCACCACTTCGTTCTTCAGTTTCCGGTGTTTTCCTTCGATCATGCCCACCACATTCCTGGCCGTGAAATGTTCAAGGGTCAGTGCTGTTCTCAGGGTGCATTCCGTTCCGGGAAATTCAAAGGAGTGGGGAGCCAGCGAGGCATCCATCAGGCGCTGTATGTTTTTGAGAGAATCGATGTTCCCGAAGAGGGCTTTAATGACCGTTTCCCCGACCTGAACAAAAGGAAGGTGTTCACTTTTCCCGGAGAGTTCCACGGGGAGGTTATTGCTGGGCAGGAATTTCGAGAGTCCCGGCCAGGGGTACCCCTGTGGTGTCAACAGCATGTGGTTCAGGGGATCGGTGACCAGAAGGATCCCAATGGCACCATGGCTCCGGGCATTCTCCAATTTCACGGCAAACAGGGAGTGGGAGGTCTCCTCAAGGCCTTTGAAGCGGGAAGTGGAATCCTTCTCCCCCGGCTCATGTTTCATGATCAGAACGATCTTCCCCTTGACATCCACATCTTTGTAATCATCGTAACCATACTCCGGCGCAGTGATGCCATACCCCGCAAAGACCAGCGATGAACGAACCAAGGTGTCGGCAGTCAGGTCAAACGGGGTATAGTCGCTTTTCAGCCTGAAATTTCGGGTTTTGCCCTCCCTGGCAATGGAAAAAAGACACCCCTCCTGGTCAAGGTTGGTGGTCTGCAGGGGTACCTCCTGAAAACGAAGACCCCTTACCGGGGCAATGCCCAGCGAGGTAAACTCCGCAGCGAGGTATTCAGCAGCCCTGTCAAGCTCAGGACTGGGGGTGTTCCGCCCTTTCATGGAGTCGGAAGCAAGATAACCGATGTGCTGTTCCATCAGTTCAGGGGTAATCACAGAAAGCGCTTTTCCCATCTTTTGAGCCCTGAGAAAGTAAGGGCTCAGGAGGAAAACAAACAGGGAAAAAAGGAAGAACGACCCTTTTAACCCATTCGACAGAAGTTTCATTAGCAGTTGATTTTTCTTATTGGACTCTGGTATTTACCAATCGTTACACTACGGGATGTTTTTTTGTGTCTGCTCCCGGGCAGACTGCTCCCTGCAGGGGTCCCATTTCCATGATCGATAGAGGTCCTTTTTTGTAAAAAAGAATTCCCTTTTACTTCATCAAAAAAGATCTTTGAAAAGGCACCCCCATAAGCGCCCTTTCAGTCATCGGAGTGGCATGAAATTTGGAGAAAGGGAACATCATCTTTAAACCGAAACGAACTCTCCATAAACTGTGCACAATAAAAAATAATATGTAATTTTATTCTCTTAAATATAATAAAAAGATGAAATACCTATTCAAGTTATTATGCCCCAACAGCGATGATTAGCCACATGGGTAATGCATGTGTTTTGCGTGATTAACCAGAATAGCAAAAAAAATTTAGACAGATGAGACTAAAAAAAACGGTATTTGTTCTGGCTCTTCTAATTTTCATGGTGAGTCAGGCGATTGACGCCCAGG